>JAJEAR010000056.1 GCA_022822665.1 Alphaproteobacteria bacterium
ACGGCCCACCCCGCTTCAGGCCAAGGTATTCGAACTCCTAGGGGTTCGGCCGTAGTGTACCCAGTAACCCGCAACTGAAATCTGTCGAATGGCAGTCATATCAACCAGTTGCGTTTGATCAAGGCTGGAACTTCGGTTTAGCGGCAACGTGGAACGGGCCGATCAGGACATCGTCCGGCTGCAGGTCATCGCGCCGCAGCAGGTGCTGCAGCGAGTTGTGGCGCCTGACATCGTCATGGTGTTCGGCGGCAACGCCTCCGACCGTCCCGATGCTGCCGGAGCAGTCGTTCCTGTCCTCCCTTCGCTTCCGTTCGTCGCTTTCCGGCGCATAGTAGTGGGCGAACGGTTTCCGGGATCCCGGGTCGAGTTCCTCGACCGCCTGTGTACAGGCGGCCAGCGCGCCGGACAGGGCCTCGTCCGCGCTCCGGTCGATGGCAGCGCCCCAGCTGCGGGTGGTCCAGACCATCGCACCGTACAGGTCCTCTTCCGACCGTGCCGTACCGGTCGCAAGCAGGCCCGTGAGGACGACCGTGGCCATGACCACGCTGCGCGCGGCACCCATGAGAGGCCTCCATCCACAGGTGTGTGTCATTTCCGCGGGTCCTGCGCCGGTTCAGGTGATGGTGAGGTGGCAGCTCCCGAGGACCCCGAAGTCGGCAACGAATTCCTGGCCGGCCGCGCCGGGTACGGGCTGGGTTGTCGAGCCTGTCGTCACAAGGTCGCCGGCCTGGAGCGCGTCGCCCCGGGAGTTCAGCTCGTTCGCGAGCCACGCCAGCACCACCAGCGGCCCGCCGTCGACGTTGCTCCCGGCCCCTGTCTTCTCCACCACCCCGTTGATCGAGAGCGTGATGTCGATCGCGGCGAGGTCAATGGACGCATGTTCGGCCTGGAACGGCCCATGCACCCAGCACCCGTTCGCACCGTTGTCCGCGATGATGCAGCCGATCCCCGCCTGGTTCCAGACCGGGAACGGTGAGGTCACCACCTCGATCGCCGGTGCGACCGCCTCGACAGCGCTGGCGACGGAGGTCGGGGTATGCGGCGAGCCGGTGGCCGGCAGGTCCCGGCCGAGCCGTACCGCGATCTCGGGTTCGATGATGATGACGTGCCAGTCGGCCGCGCTGATGACATGCGGGTCGGGATGGCACAGGGTTGACAGCAGGAAGCCGGCGAACGCCTGGTCGGTTTCCAGCATCTCCCGGGCCGCCGGATTGGTTGCTCCGATCTTGTACCCGACCCGGCGACCGCCCGAGCTGGCAAGCAGCCTGCCCACCAGGGATGACTGTACCGCGTAGCCGTCTTCCCGGTCCGCCGGCCGGTAGGTCTCCGGCAGCCAGTCGAGGCGTGCGTGGTCCCGGCGTGCCCTGAACAGTTCACCCGCGGCGGTATCCACGGCTGCGGCGTCGAGTGTCATGAATGGTCTCCCTGCGATGCGGTGTCCGGAACCGGGAGTGTAGACGATTGACGCGGCGGTGTGTGCAGTTCGCAGTTCCGCGCGCATCGCTTGGTGTTGCGCACAACGGCGTGGTGCCCGACTATGCAGGAAGGGGAGCGCACGGGAGAACGGGTGATGAAGCGATCGCGCAGGATTGCGTTGGTGGTGATGGGAACCTCGGCGCTGACGCTCGCGGCGTGCGAGGAACGCAAGACCGAGGCGGCCCTGTTCGAGACGGTCGAACAATGCGTGGCCGAGCAGGGACTGGTCGCCGAACAGTGTTACAGTGAATTCGACGCCGCCAAGGCCCAGCACGCGCAGGTCGCCCCGAAGTACACCTCGCAGGCTGACTGCGAGGAGGATTTCGGCCAGGGCGCCTGCGAGACCTCTCCCTATCGCACCACCACCGGCAACAGCGTGTTCATGCCGCTGATGGCCGGCTTCATGATGGGGCAGATGATGGGTGGCCGGGCCCACACCCAGCCGCTCTATCGCTCGCGTGACGATGCGAAGACATTCCGGACCGCGGACAATCGTCCGGTGGGCAGGACGGTCGGCCGCACCCTTGTACCCGAACGCTCCGTCGCCAAACCGTCCTCCAAGCTCTACACCCAGCAGCGCGGCGGCTTCGGCGCCCGCGCCCGTGCGGCGGGATACCGGGTGGGAGCCTGATGGAGCGGCTGTCGCTGCCGGCGCGCCGCAACTGGCAGCAGGTCGCCGCCGAACACGGGTTCACCTTTCATACCCCGGACGGTGAACGCTACTGGGACGAGACCCACGCCTACCGCTTCACGCTGCGCCAGGTCGAGGACGACCTCGAGACCCCTGCGGAGGAACTCGAGCAGATGTGCTTCAGCGTGGTGGAGCGCGCGGTCGCGGACGAGAGCGTGCTCGAGCGCCTCGCGATCCCGCCGCGCTTCTGGAGCTACGTGGCCGACAGCTGGGCCGATGGCGAGCGCAATCTCTACGGTCGCATGGACTTCTGCTACGACGGCGCCGGTCCGGCGAAGCTGCTCGAATACAATGCCGATACGCCGACCGCGCTGTACGAGAGTTCGATCTTCCAGTGGGTCTGGCTCGAGCAGGCGATGGAACAGGGCATCCTTCCCGATGGCGCGGACCAGTTCAATTCCCTGCACGAGCGCCTCGTCGACGCGCTCGGGCGCATCGGTATCGAGGGTCTGCTGCACCTTGCCTGCGCGCGTGACTCCGACGAGGATCTCGGCACCGTCGAATACGTCGAGGACTGCGCACGCCAGGCCGGTCTTTCGACCTGCCGGATGTTCGTCGAGGACATCGGGCTTGCCGGAAGCGGGCAGTTCACCGATACCGATGACAGGCCGGTGGCGTGGCTGTTCAAGCTCTACCCGTGGGAATGGCTGATGGCCGAGGAATTCGGAGACCGGATCCCCGGCTCTGGAACCAGGTTCATCGAACCGGGCTGGAAGGCAGTCCTGTCCAACAAGGGTCTGATGGCGCTGCTCTGGGAGATGTTCGAAGGCCATCCGAACCTGTTGCCGACCTTCTTCCAGGATGACCCGGGAGCTGCGGGTCTGGCCGGGCATCATGTCCGCAAGCCCCTGCTCTCGCGCGAGGGCGCCAACCTGCGCTTCGTCGAGGATGGCCGGGTCGTTGCGGAGACCGGCGGCGAGTACGGCGCGGAGGGCTACGTGGTCCAGGCGCTGGCGCCGCTGCCCTCGCATGCCGGCCGCCGGCCGATGTGCGGGGTCTGGCTGGTTGCCAGCGAGGCTGCCGGCATGGGAATTCGCGAGGACGACGGATTGGTGACCACCGACGACGCCTGTTTCGTGCCGCACTTCATTCTCGACTGACCCGCACCGGAGAACGCGTTGTCGCGCCGGGGGCGGCGCTGTATAAGCCTGCGTGTTCCTCCCGCGCGTCACGTGACTGTCCCGGAGTACGCGCACCTGGTCGACTGGCGTTTCCCGGGCCGCCCGACATTCCTGAGGTCATGCGCATACTCCGTACCCTCGAGCTGGTTACCCCGGAGGACCGGGGCGCGGTGGCCGCCGTCGGCAATTTCGACGGGGTGCATCTCGGACACCAGAAGGTTCTCACCGAGGCGGCGGGGATCGCGCGCGGCCGCGGACTGACCTTCGCGGTCCTCACCTTCGAGCCGCACCCGCGCATGCTGTTCCAGCCCGAGGCGGTGCCGTTCCGGCTGACCAGCAGCGCGACCCGCACCGCGATGTTCCGCCGTCTCGGCGTAGAACTGCTGTTCGAACTGCCGTTTGACCACGCGTTCTCCCAGCTTTCAGCCGAGGCGTTCGTGACCGACGTGGTCAGGGACGGTCTCGGGGTGTGTCATGTCGTGTGCGGCTATGACTTCGTGTTCGGGCATCGCCGTCGCGGAACTCCGGAGGTGCTCGAGCATCTCGGGCGGGACGCCGGGATCGGGGTGACCTGCGTTCCGGCGGTTTCGGAAGGCGACGGTGCGGTCTACTCGTCGACCCGCGTCAGGCAGTGCCTGGCGGAGGGGGACCCGGCGGGCGCGGCGGAACTGCTGGGACGGCCGTGGAGTTTTCGTGCCCCGGTCGAGGAAGGTGACCGGCGCGGCCGGACGATCGGGTTTCCGACCTGCAACCTGCGCATCGTCGACCTCCAGCAGCCGGCGCACGGCGTCTACGCGGTTCGGGTCGGCCTGGACGGGACCGCGGTTCCGGGCGTGGCCAACTTCGGTCGGCGGCCGACGGTCAATGACCGCGGAGCGTTGTTCGAGGTGCACCTGTTCGACATCGATCGCGACCTTTACGGCCGGGAACTCGAGGTGCACCTGATTGACTTCATTCGGCCCGAAATGAGATTTAGCGGCCTTGATGAACTGAAGGCCCGCATTGCCGCGGATGCGGACGCGGCGCGAAGCCGTCTTTCGGAACACAATGGACCGCTCCTTGCGGGAGCGAACTGAACGATATGACCACGGATTACAAGTCGACACTGTTCCTGCCCAAGACCGACTTTCCGATGCGGGCGGGACTGCCCCGGCGTGAACCCGAACTGCTTGCCCAGTGGGAGCAGATCGGCCTGGAGCGCCGCCTGCGCGAGCAGGGCCTGGAGCGCGAGAAGTTCATCCTGCATGATGGACCGCCCTATGCGAACGGTCACCTTCACATGGGCCATGCGCTCAACAAGATCCTGAAGGACGTGATCAACCGTTCGCAGCAGATGTCCGGCAAGGACGCGATCTACGTGCCCGGCTGGGACTGTCACGGCCTGCCGATCGAATGGAAGATCGAGGAGGGGTATCTCGAGAAGGGGCTCGACAAGGATTCGGTCCCCGTCAACGAGTTCCGCAGGCAGTGCCGGGAGTTCGCCAGGCAGTGGATCGAGGTCCAGACCCGAGAGTTCAAGCGGCTCGGCGTCTGCGGTGACTGGGAGAACCCGTACACGACCATGAGCAATGCCGCCGAGGCGCAGATTGCGCGCGAGATCGGCAAGTTCCTGATGAACGGCGGACTCTACGCGGGAGCCAGGCCGGTGCTGTGGTCGGTCGCGGAGAAGACCGCGCTCGCCGATGCCGAGGTGGAATACCATGACCACCGTTCGACCACGGTGCATGTCCGGTTTCCGGTGATCAGTGCGTCTCGGCCCGAACTCGACGGTGCCAGCGCGCTCATCTGGACCACCACGCCGTGGACCCTGCCCGGCAACAGGGCCATCGCCTACGGCACCGAGTTCGTCTACGCCGTACACGAGGTGACGGCCGTCGGCGAGGGCAGCCTCGCGGTGGTCGGCGAGCGGATCGTGGTTGCGGCAGAGCTCCTCGCCGGCGTCTGCGCCGAGGCGGGGATCACGGACACCCGCGAAATCGCGCGCCTGCCGGGCTCGGCGCTGGCGGGCACGGTGGCGGCCCACCCGTTACGCGGCCAGGGCTACGATTTCGACGTGCCGCTGCTGGCGGCCCAGTTCGTCACACTCGAACAGGGGACCGGACTCGTGCACATATCGCCGGGCGCCGGTGCGGACGACTTCGAGCTCGGGCGCGCCCATGGCCTCGCGGTCACGGCCACAGTCGATGACGAGGGCCGGTTCCTCGATTACATGCCGCTGGTCGCGGGGATGGACGTGTTCCGTGACAACGGGCGGATCGCCGACCTGATCCGCGATGCCGGCGGCCTGCTGGCCACCGGTCACCTCGTCCACAGCTATCCGCACTCCTGGCGGTCCGGCGCACCGCTCATCTTCCGGGCCACACCGCAGTGGTTCATCTCGATGGAAACCAACGATCTGCGCGGCAAGGCGCTGGTTGCGATCGACAGCACCCGGTTCGTGCCGGCGGGTGGACGCAACCGGCTGCGGTCGATGATCGAGCAGCGCCCCGACTGGTGCGTGTCGCGCCAGCGGGCCTGGGGGGTGCCGATCCCGGTGTTCGTTGACAAGAGCACCGGTGAGCCGCTGCGCGACCAGGTGGTGATCGACCGCACGGCGCAGATCTTCGAGGAAGAGGGCTCGGATGCCTGGTATTCGTCCGACCCGCAGCGCTTTCTCGGGCCCGACCACGATGCCGGCCGCTACGAGCAGGTCCGCGACATTGTCGAGGTATGGTTCGACAGCGGTTCGACCCACAGCTTCGTGCTCGAGGCCCGGCCTGAACTCCAGTGGCCGGCCTCGCTCTACCTCGAGGGATCGGACCAGCATCGCGGCTGGTTCCACACCTCGTTGCTGCAATCCTGCGGTACCCGGGGGCGTGCGCCGTTCGACGCGGTCCTGACCCACGGGTTCGTGCTGGACGAGAACGGGCGCAAGATGTCGAAGTCGCTGGGCAATGTCACCGCGCCGGCGGACGTGGTCGAGGAGTCCGGGGCCGACATCCTGCGGTTGTGGGTGGTCGGGTCAGACTACTCGGAAGACCTGCGGATCGGCCCGGAGATCGTGAAGCGCCAGGTCGACCTGTACCGCCGGCTGCGGAATACCCTGCGCTTCCTGGTCGGCAACCTGCACGGGTTCTCGCAGCATGAAATCCTCGCGCCGGCCGAGATGCCGGAACTCGATCGCTGGGTGCTGCACCGGCTGGCCGAACTCGACCGGGTGGTCCGCGACTGCGTCGACCGCTTCGACTTCCATGCCATGTTTACGCAACTGCACCGGTTCTGCGCGTCGGACCTGTCCGCGTACTACTTCGACATCCGCAAGGACGCGCTCTATTGCGACGCGGCGGATTCGGTCCGGCGCCGGGCAGCCCGCACCGTGCTCGACCGGGTATTCGACTGCCTGACGGCCTGGCTCGCACCGATCCTGTGCTTCACGGCCGAGGAGGCATGGCAGCACCGGGTGCGCGATCCGGAAAACTCCGTGCATCTGCGCACCTTCCCCGAGATTCCCGCCAACTGGTTCGATGCAGAACTGGCGCGCAAGTGGTCCCGGGTGCGCGAGGTGCGCCGGGTGGTAACGGGAGCGCTCGAACTCGAGCGCGCGGAACGGCGCATCGGCGCATCGCTGCAGGCCCATCCCGTCGTCCATGTCACCGACGATGTGCTGGCCCTGTTCGAGGGACTCGATCCGGCCGAGCTGTTCATCACCTCGGCTGCCGATCTGGTCACCGGCCCGGCCCCGGACGGGGCGTTCCGGCTTGCCGACGTCGATGATGTCGCGGTCGTCCCCGGCCTGGCCGCGGGCGGGAAATGCGAGAGGTGCTGGAAGGTCCTGCCGGAGGTTGGGGCGGGGTCCGATCCGGTGTGCGGCAGGTGCGCAGACGCGATGCACCGTGCGACGAGCGCCGGTGTGCAGGCCTGACGGATCGCGGCGTGGCCTTGCGCGGGACACGAATTGTCGCCGTTCTGCTGATCCTGCTGGTTATCGCCGCTGACCAGGCCACCAAGGCGTGGGCACTGGCCGGGTGGTTTTCGCCGCCGCGGGTGATCGAGGTCACCCCGTTCCTCAACCTCGTGCCGGTCTGGAATACCGGTGTTGCCTTCGGCTTCCTTGCCGGCGACTGGCCGGCGATGCCGCTGGTGCTGACCGGGTTTTCGGCACTGGTCAGCCTCGGCCTTCTGGTCTGGCTGTTGCGGTCCCGCCAGCGCGCCTTGGTGATTGCCCTCGCCCCGGTCATCGGTGGCGCGGTGGGCAATATCGTGGACCGGCTTCGCTTCGGTGCCGTCATCGACTTTGTCGATCTTCATGTCGCCGGGCTGCACTGGCCGGCCTTCAACATTGCCGATGCAGGAATTACAATCGGGGTCGGCCTGTTGCTGCTGGATGGCGTACGCACACCACCGGGCCGGTATGCGTGAGAACGGTGATGCAATCGGGAAAGGCTGTCGAGATGGTCCACCGTCGTTGCCTTCGCGTTGTCCTTCCATGCCTGGTTGCGCTGGGACTCGGTCTTTCGGGCTGCGACCAGATGAGGAAGTCGCTCGGATACTCCAAGAACCCGCCTGACGAGTTTGCAGTCCGCTCGCGCGCACCGTTGAGCGTGCCGCCGGACTTCCAGGTTCGCCCGCCCGCGCCGGGAGCCGAGCGGCCGCAGGAACCGTCGCGCCGGGACGAGGCCCGGTCGCTGATCACCGGACGACAGGCGCCCGGGGACACCGGCAGCGAGGCGGGAGCACTGCGCGGCCTGCTGGCGCTGGACACCGCCGATCCCGAAATCCGCGAGCGGCTCAACCGTGAGGGTGGCGTCTTCGTCTACGAGGACGAGACCTTCGTCGATCGGCTGCTGTTCTGGAATGATCGTACCCCGGAGGCCTCCGTGATCGATCCGGTGAAGGAGCGGGAGCGGCTGCAGCGCAACGCGGCGGCGGGTCGGCCGGTGACGGAGGGCGAGACCCCGACGATCGAGCGCAAGAAGGAAGGACTGCTGAACCGGCTGTTCTGAGGCCGGACCGGGTGCAGTCGAACCCCGGACTGGCAAGGCGAAGCACGTTGGCGCGAAGTCAGGCCGCGACGGTAGCACCGTGACAACAGCGCGCGGTCTCCGCGCGAACCCATGAAGTTTCCACGCCGTGTACAGTCCGGCCTGGCGCCGGGCATTGCCGCCTGTTGGGCGCAGGAGGCCGACGACGGGAACGGGTCCGCCATTTGTCACCGGTAGTGTGGTCGGACACGGGGCGGATCGGGCAGGAATTGACCAGGCATTTGCAGGCGTAGCGTGTAACCGGCCCTGCTGGCGCCGGGGATCCCGAAACCATCGGGATGACGTTGTGAGCGGACCTGGGGATATGCGTCCAGGCGAGCGGGCGCGTGCCGCCGGTATGAACACGGATCGCCCGGCGTGGCGGCCGGGCGCGGCGATTTGGCGAGAATGAGCCGGCCGGACTTCCCGCTCGCCTTCGAGCCGACTGCCGCACCGATGGATACCCGGGCCAACAAGCGAGACGTGAGACCGCGTCCACGTCCGGGTTCATTCCCCTCGCGCAGGTTGCCGCCGGTCGTTATCAGGCCAGGTCGGTCATTACGATCAACTAAACGGTTGAATAATTGTTCGAAGCGGGTATGTTCAATGGCATGGCTGGGCATGACCTGAACCTGATCTTCCACGCGCTCGGCGATCCCACGCGGCGCGCCATCCTCGACAGCCTGTCCGGGGGGGAGGCGAACGTCAGCCATCTCTCCCGTCCCTTTGACATCTCGTTCGCCGCGGTGTCGAAACACCTTGGCGTGCTCGAACGGGCGGGGCTTGTCACGCGCGAAGCCCGCGGGCGGGAGCGGATATGCAGGATCAATCCGGGCGCACTCGCCGATGCCCGCGCCTGGCTCGAGTGGCACGAGAGCTTCTGGACGGACCGGCTGGATGCACTTGAGGCACTTGTCGGCACCGCCCCGGACAGCCCGGACGAACTGAAATGAGCGATCCCGAACCGCCTTCGGCAGACGGGGAACGGCGCATATACCTGACACTGCGGCGCGTGATCGATGCGCCGGTCGAGGCCGTATACGCCGCGTGGACGGATCCGGCGATTCTGCGTCGCTGGCTGGCGCCCGGCGATGCCACCGTCGTTCGCGCCGTCGCCGAGGCGGTCGTCGACGGGGTGTTTCTCGTCGACATGCGGGGCGTTGACGGCCGGAAATGGCTCGTCCGCGGCCGGTTCAGGGAGGTCGTGCCCTGTCGTCGGCTGGTTCTTTCCTGGTGCTGGGAGGGCACCGATATCGAAACACTCCTCGCCGTCTGGTTCGAACCGGATGACGTCGGCAGGACGTGCCTGACGCTGACGCACTCTCGGTTTGTGCAGGACGAGGCCCGCGACGAGCACGTGCGGGGCTGGAACGGGTGTCTCGCGAAGCTGGAGGCGTTGTGGACAGGATGAACCGGAATGCGGCGAGCATCCGTCCTGACTGGGTGTCCGACGACATGTATCCCTTCGAGAGCCGGTTCTTCACCACGGAGGCGGGGCACCGGATGCACTTCGTCGACGAGGGTGAGGGCGAGCCCATCGTGTTCGTCCATGGCAACCCGGCCTGGTCCTTCGAATTCCGGCACGCGATCCGGCAGCTTCGTCCGGAGTTTCGCTGCGTCGCGCCGGATCATGTCGGCTTCGGACTGTCGTCGCGCAGTATGCGCGACAGCGACCATCATCCGGAAAGTCATGCAAGCAGGTTCGCCGAACTGCTCGATCACCTCGGTCTTCGCGACATCACCCTGTTCATGAACGACTGGGGCGGGCCTGTCGGCCTCGACTTTGCGCGCAGACATCCGGAACGGGTCAGGCGGCTCGTGATCGCCAACACCTGGTGCTGGCCTGTCCACGACGACTTCCACTTCAGTTCGTTCAGCTTCTTCATGTCGAGCCGGGTCGGGCAGTACCTGCTGCGGCGCCACAACATGTTCGTGCGCATGGTGATGCCGATGGCCGTCGGTGACAGGCGCGTCCTGACACCCGAGATCATGGCGCATTACCGCAATGCGCTGCCGACTCCCGATGCGCGCGCTGCAATGGCTGCGTTCCCGGGCCACATCGTCGGCGCGAGCGACTGGCTGCGCTCGATCTGGGATGATCGCGCCGCCTTCGCCGACAAGCCGGCGCTGCTGCTCTGGGGCCTGAAGGATATCGCGTTCCGAAGCAGGGAACTCGAGAGGTGGAAGTCCGCCCTGCGGAATTTCGAACTGCACGAGTTCGAGGACTGCGGACACTTTCTGGCGGAGGAAGCGCCCGACCGGGTCGTGTCGGCGCTGCGCGACTTCATGGGGCGAGCAGTACATCCGCCCGGCGAGCGGGAGCGGCAACATGCGGGCGCATGAAAGCCGGAACGTTCCCACCGCGCGTTCGTCCCGTGTCACGGTTGCGGCGCGCGATGCCGCGAACGCGGACCGACGGAACAGCGGGTGCCGGACCTCGACCTTTCACCACTGGACCACGTTGCGGACGCTCCCGGTTCCGTGTCCGAAAGCGAAGACCGCCTGAGGGGGAAATCCAGTGACGTGTGACGAAGCTCTTGTCGACCGGATACGCCTGATCCTCTGCCGGCGGGAGGGATACTCCGAACGCAGGATGTTCGGCTCCGTCTGCTTCATGGTCCGTGGCAACATGTGTGTTGGAACCTGGAAAGGCTCGCTGATTGTTCGGCTCAACAGGAAGGAGCATGACGCGACACTGGCTGAGCCGCACACCGGCCCCGCCGACATGAATGGCCGCGTGATGAGAGGGTGGGCGCTGGTCGCACCGGCGGGCATTGCTTCGGAAGACCGGCTCACGGCATGGCTCGACCGGGCATGGACATTCGCGGGCTCGCTTCCCGCCAGGGTAAGCGGCCCGAAGTCGCGCAAACGGAAGAGGGTATCCGGCGCCACGGACGCCCGGCCATAGCGGGCGAGGAAGCCTCGTCCGTTCATGTTTCGCGCGGTCCAACTCAGAAGGGTGTATCTGCACGGCCCGGATGAAGTCCGGCGGCGAGATCTCCTACGGCGACTTTTTCAGGCGGAGCGTGCGCGTGAAGTGCTCGCTGGGGCCGCAGCCGGTCAGTGTGGCGTGGCTTTACCCGGAGCCGGGCAGGGGTGTGCATGATTACGCGGGACTTCTCGTTTGGCGCGGCCGTGCTGAATGAAGAAGACCTGCCGAAGGAGTTGCGGGCCGAGTTCAAGTCCTGGACCGAACACTTCGCCGCGGACACGTTCGTCGAGGACGCGTCAAACAAGGGCGTCAAGGCATGGGTAGTCAGGCACGAAGCTGCAGTTTGGCACCAGGATGCACTGGTCGAGAGGCTTCGCGGCGTGATAGGCACATTGCGTGCGTTCTGACTCGGCGCGCGACCTTTGTCACCGATCAGAATAGGTAGGTAGTGCCAGCCGCGGCGCAAGATTCAGTGGGCGGGGGCGGTACCGCCTGATACGATCCACGACGCTGAATGTTCGGAGACTGTCATGGCAAAGTCGATTACCGCGCGCATCCGCAAAGAGGCGGTCCGGATTATTAGGGATCACCCAGAGGGCATCCGGTATTCGGACCTACAGCGCCAGATCCATGAGGCCGATAGCTCGTTCAAAATGAACACGATCGCCGGATCGATCTATGACCTTAACACCCACATCGCCGAGGTGGAAAAGCCGAGTCGTGGCGTGTATCGGATTACGGGCGCGGACGCGGACGGCAGTGCAATGGCTCCGCCGCCGCCGGCAGTAATTCAAGAGGAAGAGTTCTACTCTCCGTTCGCGGACTGGCTGAAGAATGACCTTGAAGACGTGACGAAGGCGATTCCGCTGGGTGGCAAGCGTTTCAAGGACAAATGGGGAACCCCGGATGTGATAGGAAAGCGGGACTCGAGGCCGAGCGACATCGTGAAGCCCCCGATCGAGATCGTTTCAGCGGAGATCAAAACGAACACGAACGAACTCATCACGGCTTTCGGACAGGCTTGCGCTTATTGCCTATTCAGCCACAGGTCGTACTTAGTGGTTCCAACAAAGGCGACCAAGGACGATCTGTCGAGGCTGGACTCCCTTTGTCAGGTATTTGGCTTGGGGTTTGTGCTATTCGATGCAGAATGTGTGGATGACCCCAAATTTGAAATCCGCGTACGCCCCAAAAGACAGGATCCTGACATTCATTACACCAACAAATACATGAGGGAGATTGAGTCGGAGCTGTTTCGGTAAGCGACTCAAGGCAGGTTGAAGATCCCGGTGGTACTGCGGGCGCGGGGGATCGAGTCCTGGAAGAGATCATTCTGCAGACGCCGCGATGTAGTCGGCCCAGTCATCAACCAGGGCGCGTCGGCGCTCCAGGGAGTGCTCCGGAAGGCAATTGCCCAGCGGCGCGGGAGTACCCTGGTCGAACAACAGTTTCAACGCGTCAACGACGATCTAAGGGCCTTGGCCTCGTGTTCGAGCACGGCGCGGACCTGTTGCTCGTCTACACCGGGGAACCACTCAACGAAGTCGCTGACGGTGGCGCCACAGGCGAGGTTCTCGTAGAGCGCGTAAAGCGGGATTCGCGTGCCGGCGAACACCCATGCGCCACTGACCTTGCCCGGCGTACGCTCGACTTCAGGACATGAACTCCAGTCCGTTCCATCCATGGCCCTTCTCCTCAAACGTGGACAAGCCGCGTTCCGCAGTCAATTTACCACCGGATCCGGTCCATGCTTCCCGAACGCGCACATCCGCATCGTCTGGCAGGCGTCGTGCAGGGCCACCGACACCGATCTTGCCGGCAACGACATCCATGAACAGGAGGGAGCGGTATTCGCGCAGGAGTTTGAATTCGCGGTTTGCGTGCTCGATGGCGCAGCTTGTGTCCGTGACGTACAGGCCGGGAAGCGGGTGCTCGCGGATTGTGTGGCACAGGGTGGAAGCGCGATCCGAGTCTTCCGAACATCTCCCTTCCCGGTTGCCGGAAGTGGAACCTGCGCTCATGGCGCTCGAGGTTGCGCCGGCCACGATGACTCGTGGCTGCGGTAGTGCTTGGGACGGGTTCTTCCGCGTGTCCCGCCGGGCCATCTCCCGCGCGCCGGGAACGAGACGCGGCTACGCAACACCCCTCGAATGGTGTAACGGGAAGGCACGCGCAGCTGTGCAGGAAACCTGAAGCATGTCCACCTGTCGATCCCGGCAAGACGGCTGGCCGCGCAATGGCAGGGCCCTCGCGCGCGGCGGCTCCGTGGTCATGCAGGCGGCCCGGTGGACTGCCGTGCTGGTGGTGTCCGTCGCCGTCGTGCTGCTCGCCGGGTCCCGCAGCAACGCCGACCTGTTCGAGATTGCCGGCTTCCGGCTCGACAACGGCCTCGAGGTGGTGGTCATCAGCGACCATCGCGCCCCGGTGGTCACGCAGATGCTGTGGTACCGGGTCGGCAGCGCCGACGAGGAACCCGGCAAGTCGGGGCTCGCGCACCTGGTCGAACACCTGATGTTTCGCGGCGCGGGTACCGGGGAGCAGGTTGATGCGTCCACGCTGATCAAGCGGATCGGCGGTGAGGAGAACGCGTTTACCAGCCACGACTACACGGCGTACCACCAGACGGTGGTCTCCGACCGGCTCGGGGTGATCATGGAACTCGAGGCCCGACGCATGGCGAGGCTCGAGGTGCTGGCCGGCGACCTCGAAATCGAGCGCAAGGTAGTGCTCGAGGAGAGGTTCGTGCGGGTCGCGAACAGCGACGCCGCCCGCTTCCGCGAACAGGTCAATGCGGCTACCTGGCTTGCCTATCCCTACCGCCTGCCGGTGATCGGATGGGAACACGAGATCCGTGCGCTCGATCTCGACGACGTCAAGGAGTTCCATCGACGCTGGTACGGGCCCGACAATGCGGTGCTGGTTCTCGCTGGCGACGTTACCGAGGCTCGTGCGCGCAGGCTGGCCCGTCGGTACTACGGCGCCATCCCGCGTCGTGACATCGCGCCGCGCGCCCGGGTCGGGGAACCGGAGCAGGTCGCGCCGAGACGGCTGGCCATGCGCAGTCCCCAGGTCGGCCAGCCATCGTGGCAGCGACGCTACATCGCTCCGGGGTACTCGACCGGGCTTGATGACGCCCACGCGCTCGAAGTCCTCTCTGTCGTCCTCGGCGGCGGTACCACCGGCCGGTTGTACAGCTCCCTCGTTGTCGAACAGGAACTGGCTGTCTCGGCGGGCTGCTGGTACCGCTCCGACGCACTGGGACCGACGACCTTCGGGTTCTACGCCAGTCCGTCGCCAGGGGTCGGGCTCGACGTGCTCGAGGCGGCCGTCGACGCCGAGATCAGCCGGGTGCTCGCCGAGGGCGTGACGGCAAGGGAGCGCGACACCGCGGTCCGGCGCCTGCGCAGGTCCGAGATCCTGGCAAGCGACACCGTTGCAGGTTCGGCCCGAATCATTGGCGCCGCGCTGGTCACCGGAAGGAGCCTTGAGGAGATCAGGTCGTGGCCGGAGAGGGTGGCGGCGGTGACAGTGGACGACATTCGCCGGGTCGCGGCCTCGGTATTCCGGCTCGAGCGATCGGTAACGGGCGAACTGCGCCCCTCACGGCCATGAAGCGGTGCGGCCTTACCCGCTGGAAGTGCCTCGCGTTCCTGGTGTTGCTGGCATGGCCGGCGGCCGGCATGGCGCTTGACATCACCCCGGTGACCAGCCCGGGCGGGATCCGGGCATGGCTGGTGGAAGATCACCGGCGCCCCATCATCACGATCATGGTCCGCTTCCCGAGAGGCAGTGTCGCCGATCCGGCCGGCCGGGAAGGCCTGGTTCACCTCGCGGCCGGGCTGTTCGACGAGGGTGCGGGGGACCTCGCTTCGGACGCGTTTCGCGCCAGCCTGGAAGAGCAGTCGATCTCTCTCGGCTTCACCGCCCGGCGTGAATCCCTGACGATGTCGCTCATGACCCTGACAGAAACCAGCGACCTGGCCTTCAGGCTGGCGGGTCTGGCACTTGCCCGGCCCAGGTTCGATCCGGGCCCGCTCGAGCGGGTACGCAACCAGGTCATCGCCGGGATCAGGGCGCGTCGGGAACGACCGGGCGTCATCGCCTGGCGCAACTGGTGGACATCCGCTTTCCCCGGCCACCCCTACGGCCGGCCGTTGCGCGGTACCATCGCGTCGCTCCGGAGCATCACCCGGGACGACCTCCTGGCACTGGCGCCGGACCTGCTCGCACGGGACGGTGTGACGGTTGCCGCGGTCGGTGACATCACGCCCGACGGACTGGGGTCGGTGCTCGACGACATCCTGGGCGGTCTTGCGGGTTCACCGGTACAGGTGTCCGTGCCCGAGGTCGCGCACGCGCGGCCCGGTGCGGTGACAGTGGTCGAGCGCGATCTTGCCCAGTCGGTCATTGTCTTCGGCCATGACGGTATCGGCAGGGATGACCCGGACTGGTACGCCGCGGTGATCCTGTTCGAGGTCCTTGCCGGCGGACACGGGTCGCGGCTGCGAAAGGAACTGCGCGAGACACGCGGCCTTACCTACTCCGTCTCGGTCGGACCCGTCCTGTTCGATCATGCCGCCCTCGTGACGGGACGCGTCTCCACCGGGAATTCCGGGGTTGCCGAGACCATTGCGCACATCAGGGCCGTCTGGCGTGACTTCGCGACCAACGGTCCGACCGAACAGGAGGTGCATGATGCCAAGGAGTACATCAAGGGATCCCGGGCACTGAGGCTGACCAGTTCCCCGGGCATCGCCAGGACCCTCCTGGGCATCCAGGTCGCGGGGCTCGGGATCGACTACCTCGACCGCCAGCCCGCCATGATCGACGCCGTCTCGATGCAGGACCTGCAACGGGTGGCAGCCCGGCTGTTCAGGGAGAGCGAGCTTGCCTTCGTCGTTGTGGGCAAGCCGTCCGGCCTCCAGGCGACCCGCCGCGCGTCTGAAGAGACCCCGCCCGGTTGAGAGTGTCGACAGGCCGGGACGTCCGCTGTATCTTGGGGGTCGGGGAATATGACCAGACAAGATGTAGGGGATCGGATGGACGGACAGGGCGGAATGCCCCCGGGAGGTCCGCGGATTCGCCGGCTTCCGGACGGACTGGTCAACCGCATCGCTGCCGGCGAGGTGATTGAACGGCCGGCCAGCGTGGTGAAGGAACTGGTCGAGAACTCGCTTGATGCCGGCGCGACCCGGATCGACATCGTGTTGCGTGACGGCGGCCGAACGCTGATCGTGGTTGCCGACGACGGGTGCGGCATGGGAGCCGGCGACCTCTCGCTTGCCGTCGAGAGGCACGCGACCTCGAAACTGCCTGACGGGGACCTGCTGCGGATAGGCTCGCTCGGCTTCCGCGGCGAGGCGCTGGCCTCGATCGGGGCGGTGAGCCGGACGACCGTCACCTCGCGTGCCCGCGGCGCCGACCTTGCGTGGAGCATCGAGGTCGAGGGCGGCCGGGTCGGCGAACCCTGTCCGGGTGCGCTCGTCCGCGGGACCAGGGTCGAAATCCGCGACCTGTTCCACGCCACGCCGGCGCGCCTGAAGTTCCTGAAGAGCGAAAGGGCGGAGTTCGGGCACGCGCGCGAGGTCGTCGAGCGCCTGGCCATGGCTCACCCGGGCGTTGCGTTCTCCCTCGTCCACGGCGAAAGGACGGCGCTCAGGCTCGAAGCCGGGACCGGTGATCCGGAGACGATGCGCAAGACCCGTCTCGCAGCGGTCATGGGCGCGGAGTTTGCGGCAAATTCGGTCGTGGTGAACGACGAACGCGACGGTGTTCGGATAACCGGGCGCGCCGGGCTTCCCACCATCAGTCACAGGAACGCCTCGCGCCAGTACATGTTCGTCAACGGCCGCCCGGTCCGCGATGCCCTGCTCGGCGGAGCGGTGCGTGGTGCCTACTCCGATTTCATGTCGCGGGACCGCTACCCGATGCTGGCGCTCTTCATCGAACTGCCCAGTGACAGGGTGGACGTGAACGTGCACCCGGCGAAGACCGAGGTCCGGTTCCGCGAGGCGTCGCTGGTGCGCGGACTGATCGTCGGCTCGCTGAGGAAGGCGCTGCAGGACGCCGGTCACCGCGCCTCCTCGACCGTGGCGGACGATGCGCTGGGCATGATGTCGCGTTCACTCTCACGCGGATCCTGGCAGTCCCGGCCAGGTCGGGGGAACGCAACCGGCGCGGTCCCGGACCGCCTCGAGATGAGCGTACCGCCGGCCGCACCCGTACACGTCGACGAGCCGGACCCTGACCCGGAGTATCCGCTCGGAGCTGCACGCGCCCAGCTGCACGAGACCTACGTGATCTCCCAGACCACCGACGGGATCGTGATCGTCGATCAGCACGCGGCACATGAACGGCTGGTGTACGAACGCATGAAGGCCGAGCTTGCCGGGTCCGGTGTCGAGCGTCAGCTCCTGCTGCTGCCGGAAATCGTCGAACTGGGGGAGGGTGCGGTCACGCGGCTCGTGGAGCGGCGCGACGAACTCGCCGGGCTCGGCCTGGTGCTGGAAGGGTTCGGACCGGGGGCGGTCGTCATTCGCGAGATCCCCAAGCTGCTTGGCCAGCCGGATATCGGGTCACTGGTGCGTGATGTCGCGGCCGAACTCGAGGAGACCGGCACGGCGCTCGCACTGGAGGAGCGGCTCGCCCATATCTGCGGGACCATGGCGTGTCACGGGTCGGTCCGGGCCGGCCGCCGACTTGCGGTCGAGGAGATGAACGCACTGTTGCGGGACATGGAGAACACGCCACATTCGGGCCAGTGCAACCACGGACGCCCCACCTACGTGCACCTGAAACTCGCCGAGATCGAACGCCTGTTCGGTCGCAGGTAGGTCCGCGCCGGGGAGGGAGCAGACCTCGAGGGTCCGGTCGCTGCGCAGCGGGGCCGCCCCGACGTGCGGGAGACAGTCGGGCTGTGCCCATCGCCCCCGGAGCAACGCCACGAACGCCCGGCAGCAGTGCAGGCATCTCACAGGGCTGACTGTTCCACATGCTGGAAATCACGGATCAACGTGACAGGCAGAACGGTTGCTACCCGCTCCGGAGTGTCGGACACTTCGGACCCGCGCTGTGTTCATCGGAGGTTCTCAATGGAACTCGTTGGCAACTCCTGGTCGGCTCGTGACGTCGCCAGCCTGATTCATCCCAATTCGGACCTGCGGGCTCACCGGTCCGTTGGCGCCAACATCATGGATCGCGGCGCCGGCGTTCGCGTCTTCGATGAAGACGGCAGGGACTACATCGAATGCATGTCCGGCCTGTGGTGCGCCTCGCTCGGTTTCCGAAACGAACGGCTGGCGCGCGCAGCCTATGATCAGCTGATGAAACTCGGATTCTATCACATCTACGGACACAACTCGACCGAGCCCGCTATCGCGCTGAGCGAGAAGTTGCTGCAAGTCTCCCCGGTGCCGATGTCCAAGGTGTTGTTCCAGTGCTCCGGAAGCGAGGCAAACGAGACCGCCATCAAGCTTTGCTGGTACCACCACCATGCCTGCGGCAATCCGCAACGACGCATCATCATTGGCCGCAAGGCCGGCTATCACGGCAGCACGACCGGCTCTGCGAGCCTGTCGTTCAAGTCGAATTCCCACACCGATTTCGGACTTCCCTACGAACCGTTTCGTCATACGGAGTTCCCGCACTACTACCGGTTCCACGAGGACGGCGAGACCGAGGACGAGTTCGCCACGCGCATGGCGGACGCGCTGGAAGCGCTCATTCTGAAGGAAGGGCCCGAGAATGTTGCCGCGTTCTTCGCGGAGCCCATCATCGGTGCGGGCGGAGGGGTGATGCCGCCGGCCGGCTACTTCGAGAAGGTCCAGACCGTCCTGCGCCGGTATGACATCCTGTTCGTGGCCGACGAGGTGATCTGTGGCTTCGGGCGCACCGGCAACTGGTGGGGCTCGCAGACCTTCGACCTCCGGCCCGACATCATCACCTGCGCCAAGGCCCTCTCGGCGGGCATGTTGCCGATTTCGGCCGTCCTGGTGAACGACAGGATCTACGACAGCATGCTGAACCAGAGCGACAGGCTGGGCTCGTTCGCCCACGGCTCGACCTTCGGCGGCATGCCGGCGCCCGCGGCCGTCGCCCTGGAAGCGATTTCCATCATGGAAGAGGATGATGTGGTGCGGCACGCACGGAATGTCGGTGCATTCATGCTGCGCGAGCTCGAGCCGTTGAACGACCATCCGATGATCGACGACCTGCGTGGAACCGGGTTGATGATCAGCATGGAGATCGTTGCCGACAAGGGGACCCGCGCCAACTTCCCGGCGGAGCGCGAGGTGGTCGCCCGGCTCAACCGCCACTGTCGCTCGAACGGCGTGATCCTGAAACTCGGCAATGATCGTGTCGTCTTCACACCGCCCCTGATCATCACCGAGGAGGAAGCACGGGAAGCGGTCGGCCGGTTTCGACGAGCCCTCGATGCGACCCGTGCAGAGCTGGAGTGTGATTGAGACAACGGGCGCCTGACCCGGGTCGGCGCAACCCTGTTCCGTCCTTTTGCGGACCGTCGTGCTGGTCCGTGCTGACAGTCAGCAGAGGTTCGACGGGAAGGCGGGTCCGGAACCGTTGGATCTGTCGACAGTCCGACCCGCGGCAGTCCCTTCACGGCCTTCTGTCGTTGCGGTGGCCAACCCGTCGCCGGCAACCGGGAGAGACGCCCTGTCGCGGAACCTGTCGGCCATGTAACGGCAGCCACTGCCCGGCATGGTCGACTTCTGCGGTGGTTTCGAGATCCGCGCACATGGCCCGTGGATCGACACTGTCGTCCCTTGTGTCCGTCTCCCGGGCGTTCGCGATCCTGCCGAGAGGAACCCTGCCTGCGCAGCCGCGCTGCAGGAGACGGTCATGTCTTCGACTTGTGGTCGCGTCACGCATCCAGGTCGATGATGTAGCTGCCGAACCGTGACAGGCGGACGCGCGCGCCGGGGTTGACCACGATGGTGGTCAAGGGGTCCTCGATGAACACCGGCCCCTCGAACTCCTGCTCCAGGGGCAACCGTTCACCCTGCAGGACAGGCACATCGACATGCGTGTCCAGTTCGCGGAGGAAGCTGCGCCGCCTCCCGATCGGCGTGGCGACCCGGCCGTCGGGCGTCAGTTCCGGGAAATCGACATCCTGGAGCTGCCCGATTGCCTGCACGTTCCATTCCGTGATCTCGACGGGATCCGTCTCGCTGCGGACCGCGTACCGGGTCTCGTGCAGGCAGTGAAACGCCTCGACCAGGGTATCGAGTGCAGCCGCGTCGGCGACACGCCTGTCCGGCAAGGTCAGGGTGAGTTGCCAGACCTGGTCCGCATAGCGGGCTTCACAGGTGTAGAGCAGGCGCTGGTCCCTCTCATCGATGTTCATGCGCTCGAGATAGGCGTGCGCATCTCGTTCCAGAGACGCCAGCAGCATGTTGACACGCTCGAAGTCGAACCGGGCGCTGGTGGTAAACAGGCTCTCGCCAAAATTGAAGCTGACGTTGCCGGTCAGGATGCCGAAGGCGCTCAGCACGCCGGTCATCGGCGGGACCAGCACCGTCCCGATGCCAAGTTCACGCGCGATGGCCACCGCATGCAGCCCGGCGGCCGATCCTCCGGCAACCATGATGTACTCGCGTGGATCGACGCCTCGCTTGACGGTCAGGTCCTCGATCGCGACGACCATGTTCTGTTCGCAGCCGACCCGGATCAGGGCCGCGGCCTCGCTCTCCGACATGCCGAGAGGATCGCCAACATGTTCCCTGATCGCGACCCGGGCCAGATCACGCGACAGCGTCACACCCCCGCCAGCCGTGAGAGTTTCACCCAGGCTGCCGGACACCAGATTGGCATCCGTGACGGTCGGCCTCACACCCCCCTTGCCATAGCAGGCGGGTCCGGGCGAAGCCCCCGCGCTTTCGGGACCGACATGCACGAGGCCGCCGCTGTCGACCCGGGCAATACTGCCTCCGCCGGCACCGATCGTGTGGACCTCGACCGACGGAACACCGAAGACATGCCCGGCAATCGTTCCTTCGCGATGCATGGGGATACGCCCGCCGGTAACGATGCTGACGTCGAAGCTGGTACCGCCCATGTCCGTGGTGATGACGTTGCCGCCGCCGATCGACTCGATGTCGGAGAAGCGGCGACCGGCCTCCGGGGCGGCCGACGGCCCGGAGAAGCAAAGGTAGACCGGCTTGTTCAAGATCTCGCGGGTCGACGTCTGGCCTCCGTTCGATGTGACGTAGGACAGTGTTCCCGTGAAGCCGTGCGTGGCAAGGCGCCCCTCGAGACGGCGAATGCTCTCGATGACGACCGGCTTGAGCGATGCATCCAGCGCCGTCGCCGATGTCCGTCTGTATTCGCGAACACAGGGATTGACCCTGTGGCTCAGGCTGAACGGCATATCGGGCAGGGCCTGTTCGATCATCTCCCCGACCCGTCGTTCATGGTCGGCATTGGCAATCGACCACAGGAGTGATACCGCGATCGCCTCCGCACCGGCCTGCCTGCTCCCTTCGATGGCCTCGCTCACACTCCCTTCATCGAGCGGTTCGATGATCCGGCCGTCATACGCGATCCGCTCGGTCACCTCGAACGTCAGGGAACGAGGAATGTAGGGCTTCGGGAACACGGCTTTCATGTCGTAGCTGTCGGGTCTGCCACCTTCACGGATCAGGAGCGTTTCGCGAAAGCCGCGGGTCGTGATGAGCACCGTGCGCGCCGCCTTGTCCTCGAGAACAGCGTTGGTCGCGGTCGTGGTGCCAAAGCAGAACCGCTTTGTCCGGGCCAGCAGCTCGGACAGACCGCATGCGTGATCGTCAGCGACCAGGCGGAGGCCTTCCAGGACGCCGTCAGTCAGGTCCGCCGGTGTGGTGAGCGACTTGTAGCCCCTGGGCTGGCCGTCTTCACGGTGAACGACCAGGTCGGTGAACGTGCCACCGACATCAACAGCGATGTGCATGGATGCCATTTCCTATTGGTCTGATCGCGCGCCGGCAAGATCGTCCGGCTCATCGGGCGCAACTCCATAGTGTTCCTGCGCAAAGGCCGCCGAGATCCACCCCTCGCGGAGATCGTGTCTGATACGCTCCGGATCGCGCTTCTCCGGCGCGCCGTAACCGCCACCCCCGCTGCTGTACGACAGGAGTCTCTCTCCGGGATTCAGTGTGACGTCGACCGAAACACCGAGGTCGACCGTGTTGTGGTTCCCGTCCTCCTTCAGGACAACGGTTCCGACTGCCGGCTTGCCGCCGGCGACGCCCGGCGGCGGATGCTGTTTGCCGGCGGCGTTGATCGTGAAGCGAACCGGCGACTGATCGATCCGGAACACGACCTCCGAGCCGGGGCCCCCCTGCCATTCGCCAGCCCCGCCGGAGTCGACACGCAGGGCCAGCCTCTCGACAAGCAACGGTTGCTGCTGCTCGACGATCTCGACGCTCGATTGCCACAACATGCCCTGCGAGCTGCCGGTACCGTAGGTGACCCAGCCGTCTGCGCCCGACACCGCTGGTCCGCTCCAGTGTCCGATCAGGATCTGGTTGACGAATTCCCGGCCGCCGCGGGCGGGATCGACCCCGCTCACGACCGGGCACGACCCCGGCAATCCGATTCCGGCATAGGCCGATCCCATCCCCTCCCGGTACTCCGCGAACAGGGCGTGGACGTGGGACGCGAAGGCACTGCACAGGTTGGTCGTTGCCGCAGAGGTCGCGGTCGGGTGCACGGGTCGCCCGATGACGGCACCGTCGCGCATCCTGACGTTGATCCGGCGGAAAGCGCCCGCGCTTCTCGGAATGTCCGGTCCCAGGGCATTGAGTACGCTTATGCGCGAGCAGGCGAGCGTGGTGGATTCGGTGAGATTGATCCCCAGGGGCACGTTGTCGACGTTGTCGGTCAGGTCGATTTCGACCATGGCTGCGTCCGGGTCGACGGTCAGGGTCGCGGTAACCGGGATGCCGTCAGGGTATTCCTCCAGTTCGGAGTCGTAGTGCATCGTGCGCGTGACGCTGCCCTTCTCGAGCTTGCCGATCGCGTTGATGGCCATGCGCTCGGCATAGGCCTGGAACTCGTCGGCGAAAGCCTCGATGACGTCGTCGCCGTACTTCTCGCACAGTTCGATGATGCGCCGCTCGCCGGTACGCACCGCGGCAAGACAGGCCAGGTAGTCACCGTAGAACTGGTCCGGCGAACGGATGTTCGCCCGGCAGATGTCGATGACCGCAGGATCGTCCCTGTAATCGGTCTGGATACGCACGCACGGAAGGATCAGACCCTCCTGGTAGACATCGGCGGAGTTCGGCCCGTAGGTGGTCGGCGTCGGGAACCCCATATCCGCAAAATGCGCCCGCGCGATCGTGTAAAATGCCAGCCGTCCCCGGAAGAAGACCGGCACGCACAAGGTGAAATCGGCGCAGTGGGTGTTGCCGTGATAGCCACTGTTGTTGGCAAAGCAGTCGCCGGGGGCAACGGCATCGCCGAACCTGTCGGCGACCGCCTGTGGAATGAGTTCGATTGCACCCACATGAACCGGCAATCCGACGGCCACGCTGACCGACTGGAACCGTGCGTCGGTAATGCTGCACGAGAAGTCCATCGCCGTGTTCAGCACGCCCGACCGGCCTGACCGGAACAGCGCATTCACCATCTCGCGGATGATTGCCTCAAACCGACGCAGCAGGATGGACATGGTGAAATGGTCGACGGACGGCGTGCGACCTTCGGAAAAACCCGGAACGGCAGCTGGCATGTCCGTACTCCTGTTTATCGGTGTCCCTGCGCGTGGCCCCGGAACCTTCGCAGGTCAGGCGATGGTTATCCAGACTCAGGTGTTCCGCGAATTCCCGTTCCGCTTCCTGCAAGCCTTGATGATCCACCAGTCGCCCGTGCGTCTGGCCTCCATGTCCGCGTCGAAGGCTTGAAGATGGCCCGTTTGTACCGCTCGACGGCAAACGGGAGGAGAGGACCATCTCCGCCGGCGATGCCTGTCCCGGGGCGGCACGGATCCCTGAATGGGTGCGGCGGTCGCTGATCGGAACTGACCGACATCGCGCTCATTGGTCACGGCCTCCATCGTTCGTCGTCGCCCGGCCACCTGTCCACAGCCCACCTTGCCGATGCGCTCCCCGCCCAACCGTCCAGGACTGCGTCTGGGCAGAAAGGCGTTGTGATTCTCGCCGGGGGCGGGCTCGGAGACGCGTGCTCGATTGCGGAAATTGAGTCGACCAGGCCTTTCGGCAGCGAGCTGCTCGACCGCCGGCACCAGGAAGCAGAAGGGTATCGGCTTTCGGACCGCTTCCCGGACTGGACAGGCGAGCAGCGTCGACGCTTGCCTAGCTGAACAGAAGCTCCGGCAACCACAGGGCGACGGATGGCATGAATGTCGTGATCATCAGCGTCGGCAGCCAGGCGAAGAAGATCATGATGAGGACCGGCTTTATCATCCGGTTGACCGGCGCGCCGGTCACCCTGGAACCGAGATAGAGGAGCGGCGCGGTCGGCGGGGTGATGTTCGCCATGCCGAGATTGACGCCGAGCACGGCGGCGAAGTGGATCGGATCCATCCCCACACTGGTCACGATGGGGAGCAGCAGGGGCGCGGAAAGCAGAAGCCCGCTGATGTCGTCCATCACCATGCCGATGAGGATCATGACGAGATTCACCATCAGCAGGATGACGATGGGGTTGTCCGAGACGGCGTAGACGAGTGACTTCGCAAGGCCCGGTATGTCCTCGAAGATCAGGAACCGGCTGACGATGACCACCATGAACACCATCACCATCACGACACCGATGGTGACGGACGCCTCGCGGATTCCCTGCCAGAAGTTGTGCCGGTTGAGCCCCTTGTAGACGAAGAAACCGATGGGAATGGCATAGATGACGGCCACCCCCGCCGCTTCGGTCGGGGTCATGACCCCGCCATAGATGCCTCCGAGAATGAACGCGGGCATGAGGAGGGCCGGGAACGCGCGCCACGATCTCACGCCGAGCTCCCGCCCGAAGCGCTGCGGCCTCTCGGCGAGCCTGAGATCCGGGATATTGCGCACGAGGAAGAAGTTCACGATGCACAGGAGCACCACCAGGATGAGGCCCGGCACCACGGTGGAGAGAAAGCACTTGAGCACCGACTGCTGGGTGACCCAGGCATAGAGGATCTGCGAGGCGCTCGGCGGAATGAGGAGGCCCAGCGGACACGCGCTCACGATCAGCGCGGCCGCGGTGCCTTCGGGATAGTTCGCCCTGCGCAGATGCGGCATCATGATCGAGCCGATGCAGGTGAGTGTCGCCGCGGCGCTGCCCGAGATGGAGCCGAAGACCGCGCAGGCGACCACGGCCGCCGCGCTCAGACCACCGCGCAGGCGCCCGACCATCAACTGGATCAGATCAACAAGCGGCGCCGCGATCCTTCCCCGCTCCATGATGCTGCCCGCAAGAATGAAAAGCGGGATGGCGAGCAGGATCACGGTGTTCAGCTTCCAGTGCCCGGCCGGAAGGAAGCCCGAGATATCGTGTCCGCCGAAGATGGCGATGAGAATGAGGACCGCGCCAAATGCCATCGGCACTGAAACGCCGACCACCAGCAGCAGGCACAGGAGTGCCAGGCACGAGAGGATCAGCATCTCAGTCGTCCCGCACGGACAGGCTGACGGTGTCGCCGTCTCCCGTATCGGCCGCGGCGGTCTCGGGCACGCGGCGCAGCTTGCAAAGCACGTAGAGTCGGAGCGCGCTGTAGAACGACATCAGTCCGAAACCGAAGATCAGCGCGAGACGGGGGACGAGGAAAGGGATCTTCAGCGCGATCGTGGCCTGCCAGTAGGGATAGGATGCGATCTCGTCGCGAATGGCGAGAACGGCCCAGTAGAGCGCCGCCAGGCTGACGAGAAGTTCTATCGTGCAGACGAGGACCGCACGCATCCAGCGAAGCCGCTCATCGTCCGTGAGGTAGCTCAGCAGGTCGGCGCTGACATGGCTGTTCTCGTAGGTCCCGATGGCGCTCGCCATGAAGTAGAGCCAGAAGCAGATGATCAGCAGCCATTCCTCGTAGGCGAAGAGGTCTGCCCCGAACCCGTATCTCAGGATGACCACGCAAAAGAAAGTGGCCGCCATGATGAGGCTTGCCGCGCAGACGAATGCGCCCTTTGCGGCGAGCAGCAGGCGCACCGGTCCTCGAACCGCCGCCGGGACGTGCTCGATGATCTGGGTCATGGGTCCACCGAAGCGGCTGCCGGGGCGATACGCACGTCCTGGTGAAGCAAGGAGGCTGGCCTCGCCTGTCCTTCATGGAGGGCGGGGAAGGCGCCGCGCGGCGCGCTCCCCGCCAGCTCCGGGAACAGGTTACCGGTCGTTACGCAGCCGGTCGACGATTTCCTTGCCCACAAGCTCCTCGACAGCCGGCCACACTGACGCCTTGA
The DNA here is from genome assembly GCA_022822665.1 of Alphaproteobacteria bacterium. Classification (GTDB taxonomy): domain Bacteria; phylum Pseudomonadota; class Alphaproteobacteria; order Thalassobaculales; family Thalassobaculaceae; genus Bin52. The sequence goes on from JAJEAR010000056.1 coordinate 26,616, forward strand.
TATGGTCGGCAATCGCGCCCCGCTCGGCGTCGGTAAGCTCGAGGACCTCCCAGCCCGCCTCCCTGATCTTGCTGACGTAGCCCTCGTCATTGGCCTGGGCCCAGTCCGTAAACGACGCCGCAGCCCTGTCCACCGCCGCCTGTACCGCGGCGCGCTGCTTGTCGTCGAGCTTTTCCCAGGTTCGCTTCGACGCGTAGTAGGTCGAAGCCTCGACAAATGCGTTGTAGGGGACGAAGTACTTGCCGACGTCGCTCTGGGTGAAGAAGGTGTAGGTCGCCTGCGGCGTGCAGCAGATGGCGCCGTCCACCGCGCCGGACTGCACGGCAGCGAATACCTCGGCCCAGTTCATCGTGGTGGTCCTGAACCCGATGGCCTCCGTCGTGTCCTTCGCGACCTGCGAACTCCAGACACGAATGTGAATACCCTTGTCCCCGACGGCAGCGTGGTTCTCGGGCTTCTTGGTCGAAACCACCCCGATGAACCCTTCGGCGACATTGCCGAGGAACTTGAGGCCGAGCCGGTCGAGGGTCTCTGCCATGATCTGGGAGTACGCGGAGTCCTTGGTTCCGTAGACGCGCTTGAGTTCGTCCCAGGACCCGACGAGGAATGGCAGGGAGTTGATCTCGAGGACAGGGTCCTTGTGCGCATAGACGAAGGCATGCACGAGGTCCACATTGCCGCGAATGGTGTCCTCAAGCAGTTCCTCGCCCGATCCGAGCTGGCCGGCCGGGAAGTACTTGACCTTCAGTCCGACGTCTGCGCCCTCGATGTCCGCCTTGATCTGCTCGAGCATCTTGTGCCCGTAATGCTCGACGGGGAGCACGCCGGCAACCTTCAGGGTCATCTCGTCTGCAGACGCGCCGGTCGCAGCCGCGAGGGTGAAAACCAGACCAGCGGCGCCCGCCAGAATCCGTTTCTTGCTCATGTGATCCTCCTCACATAGTGCCCGCTGGGATTTCGGCAATCAGCCACAGGCTATCTTAGCCCGGAAGGGACCGCAATTGCGCGTGTCCGTGGATTCCGGCCGGTTGCAGGGACCGGAGGCTTCCCCTTATCGGCCTGCCAGCGTCATGCCGGTGAGATCCAGTCCCGGGTCCCGGTCCTGGACGGAGGCCGTGACGATGCTTGCGGATCCGCATGCCATCGTCCAGCCAAGGTGTCCGTGCCCGCAATTGAGGTAGAGCCCGTCCACGGGCGTTGGCCCGAGATAGGGGATGCCGTCAGGCGTCATGGGCCGAAGGCCCGTCCACGCCTTGCCGGCCTCCCTGTGGGGATAGTCGGGAAACAGCGAAAAGAAGATGCCCTGCAGATGGGCGATACGTTTCGGATTGAGACGGGTGTCGTGCCCACCGAACTCGGCGGTCCCGGCAACGCGGATCCGGTCGCCCAGCCGGACCACTCCCATCTTGTGACTGTCGTCCGCCAAGGGGACGACCGGCGCATCGTTCCAGCCGCCTGCCGGAAACGTCACGGAATATCCCTTGACCGGGTAGATTGGCAGACGAATTCCGTGTGGTCGCAGGAGTGCCGCGCTGTCCTTGCCAAGCGCGACGACGCAGGCATCGGCGGCCACTTCCCCCCGGTCCGACCGGATCATGGAGAACCTGCCGTTCTCCACCCCGATCGACTGGACCGTTTCTCCGTAGTGGATATCGACACCGAGCGAGACACAGGCTCCTGCCAGGCGTTCGGTGAACAGGTAGGCATCCCCGCCCTCGTCATCCGGGTAGTGGAGCCCGCCCACAATGGTGTCCCCCTGTCCCCGGAGGGCGGGCTCGAGCTCGATGCACTCCGCGGGATCAAGGGTCCGCCACCGCACGCCCATTTCCCCCAGCATCTCGGCGATCCGCCCGGAATACTCCATCGTGCGCCGGTCGCGGATGACCCGAAGCGTCCCCCGGGGATTGGATTCGTAGTCGATGCCGGTTTCGCGCACGAGTTCGCGGAGGCAGTCGTGACTGTGGGTGCAAAGACGAAGGATGTTCGCCGTGTTCCGGCGCCAGGCATCGCTGTTGCACTCGCGAAGGAACCGAAGTCCCCAGGAGAAGAGCCCGGGCAGGGCACGCGGTCGAATAAGGAACGGGGCGTCCTCGCGTCCGATCCATTTCAGCATCAGCAGCGGTATTCCCGGGGACGCCCAGGGATCGGACATGCTCGGCGTAACGAGTCCCCCATTGGCGAAGGAGGTGCCGAGGCCGGGCCCCCGGTTCCGCTCGATGACGGTAACCCGGCAACCGCTGCGGGCAAGGAACCAGGCTGTCGTGATGCCGACGACACCGCCGCCCAGCACCGCCACATGTCGCCCATCGGTCATTCGATTCTCCCCCCGGGCCGGCCTGTCTTCGGCGGGACGCGCGGAGGCCGCTCCGCGGCTGATACCAGACGAGCCTGCCACCTCCCCGTAACCTCCGCAATCGCCTCCTGTGCTCCGGTGGCCGTGCTCCGCTCAGGTTGCCCGGACCGCCGCGGCACGGCGCCTGCCTGACGATGACCCGGACCATGCCGGCCGGCTTCTCCAACCACGAGACCCGGTCACGGCCCCGCGACCGACACCACCAGTGCGGGAGGCAGTCGAGGATTGCGTCCGCGCGTGCGGGCTCGCCGGCGCTGACCGGCTGAACGGCGGATCACATCCCGAACAGCCAGGGGCGTCGTGAGCCGGTCGGCAGGACGACCGCCGATAATTCGCATGGCATTTCCGGGAACCTGCCACGGTACCCCGCCCGGCCTGTCGCTCGCGTCCTGTGAACGCGTCATGGTCGGATACCGTGCGTGCCCGCGTTTCCGGCTGCACTGACCACGATTGCGCGGAAATTCTCGCGGCGGGCTCTACCGGTTTCGATCAGCGGCATCGGCCTCAAGCACTTCCCTGGCGGCGCGGCGGGCCTCGTCGAAGGTTCCGACGATCCGGTCTGCCGGCAGTTCGCCGAGGATGTCGAGGCTGTGCAGGGTCGCGGCCACGTCATGGCCAAGGCCCGTGACGATGCACTCCGTCTCGGACAGGGCGGCAAGCTCCAGGAGCTGCCCGATTACCATGGCGGCACTGTCATCAATGTAGACGGTGTCGGAAAAGTCGAAGATGACGACCTCGTGCTCCCTGATGTCGAGGCCGATCACGCTGACGAGCTTGTGAGACGAAGCGACACTCAACGTGCCCTTCAGCGCCACCATGCCGACGCGTGCCGAATGCGGATCCGCGTACGGCGAAGTCCCGTCTTCCTCGAAAAAGGCCGCGTCCAGCAACGGCACCGACACCACGCTGTCGAACTCCAGCCTTTCCAGGCGCCGGGCATGCACCATGCCACCGGCGATCAGTCCGATCGCAACCGCCGTGATCAGGTCGACGAACACGGTGAGGCCAAGCGTTCCCAGCACCATGACAAGGTGTTCGCGCCGCAGCCGGTGAACCCGGCCGAGCATGCGCCAGTCGATGATATCCCAGCCGACCTTGACCAGCACCCCGGCCAGCGCGGCGAGCGGGATCGGCTCGACGAGCCGTCCGAGCCCCAGAACCAGCGCAAACAGAAGGAGCGCGCGCACCACGCCCGAAACAGGCGTCGATCCGCCGGAACGGATGTTGATGACCGTGCCCATCGTTGCCCCGGCGCCCGGCAATGCACCGATCGGCCCGGCCGCCACGTTGCCGATGCCCTGGCCGATCAGTTCCCTGTCCGGATTGTGACGGTTGCCGGTCATCGAGTCGGCCACCAGGGAAGTCAGCAGGCTGTCGACCGAACCCAGCAGGGCGAGGATGATGGCCTGTTGCAGCGCGTCCAGCAGGAACCCGGCGGGAGGCAGGCCGAGTTGCAGGGCTGGCAGGCCTACCGGGATCGCGCCGATGACCGGAGCGTCCGCGAACCACAGCACTCCCAGAGCCGTCCCGGCGGCCAGCGCCACGAGCGGGCCCGGAGCGAAACGCGAAAACCGCCGGGGCCAGAGGAAACCGACCGCGAGCGTGACCGCGCCGATGGCGAAGGCGCTGGTGTCGATGCCGCCCACGGCGTCCGGCAGCGCCCATGCCGCGCCATTGCTCCTGTTGCACCGGAAGCGCCGAGCAGTGGCAGTGACTGCATCAGGATGATGATGACGCCGATACCGGACATGAAGCCGGAGACCACGACGTGTGGCGTGTAGGCTACGAAACGGCCGATCCTCGATACACCCAGGACAACCTGCAGGAGGCCGGCCAGGACGACGACCGTCAGGGCTTCGGCGAGACTCGACGCGTGGCTGGTCAGCACGACCGACATGGCGACGGTCATCGGCGCCGTCGGGCCGGAAATCTGCGAGCGCGTCCCGCCGAACACCGATGCAAAGAAACCGACCGCAATGGCGCCGTAGAGCCCCGCGGCTGCTCCCATTCCCGACGCGATGCCAAAGCCGAGAGCGACGGGGAGCGCCACCACCATGGAAGTGACACCACCAGAGAGATCGCCGCGCAGCGTTTCGAGACCGTAGTTCACGCGGAAACGATCAGTCATGCCCGAGACCTGCTTGCCCATTTGCGGATCCGTCATCGGCAATCCCGACCCCGAGAGCATGAGGGTATCAGTGCAACCGCGCTGACGTCCTCTCGAACTGCGCAACCGAATGGCTACACATGCCCGCACGTGCCGAAGAACCGCGCCCGTGAACCGGTGGCCTTGAAGGCGCGGGTGTGTCCGATCAGGATGGTATGGTGCGGGAAGGTGTCAACGTGTGGCTGGAGAGGCGTTCCCCGGGATCCGCGATTTGCCGGTCGGGCTGGTCCATAGAATCGCTGAAGCGTGCACCGGATTCCGGCAGCCGGATTACAGGGCTCGAACGTCATGCCGGTTCAGGCGGGATCTGCTGTCGGGAAACCTGCTTGCCTCGGCGGTGTCCGGGAATAGAGTAGCGCGTGACGGGTGAGGGGAGAGGGTGCGGCATGCCGTTGCTTGGTGCGAATGATGTTCCGCCGTTCAGGGTGCGGAACCCGGACGGCGGGTCGACCATCCTGTTCATCTCTGACCACAATGGCGTCGAGGTCCCCGAGGCCCTGGGCGGGCTGGGTGTGCCGCCGGGCGAGATGCGCCGGCACGTCGCCTATGACATCGGGATCACCGAGGTTGGCGAGATCCTGGCCGACCGGTTCGACGCCACCCTGGTCTCCGCCAGCTATTCCCGCCTCGTGGTCGACTGCAACCGCAGGCCCGGGGTGCCGTCATCGATCCCGGAAACGTCGGACGGCACCGTGGTTCCGGGCAACCGGAACCTGACCGAAGACGACCGTGCCGCGCGCATCGACGAGCTGTTCCACCCCTACCACAGTGCGATCGCGGACCGTATCCGGCACATGGTCCGGGACGGGCGCATCCCGGTCCTGGTGGCGCTGCACAGTTTCACACCGGTGATGGAAGGTGTCTTCCGCCCGTGGGATATCGGGATCCTGTACAAGCAGGATGACAGGCTGGCCCGACCCCTGATCGAGATGCTCGCGGCCGACACCCGGATCAGCGTCGGCGACAACAAGCCCTATTCCGGGCTCCATCCTTCCGGGTACTCGATGGAGACCCATGCCACGCCGCACAATCTGCTTGCCGTCGGCGTGGAGTTCCGTCAGGACAGGATCGAGTACGGTGCCGGAGCGCGTCTGTGGGCCGAGCGTTTCGGCGATGCGCTCGAGTGCACCCTGCTCGAACGCGAACGTTCCGGACAGCAGGCTGCCTGAGACGATGTCGACCCCGCGCAACTTCACACTCGGTATCGAGGAGGAGTACCTCCTGGTTGACCGGTCGAGCCGGGACCTGATCCGCGAGGCGCCCAAGTCTGTCCTTGCGCGGTGCGAGTCCCTGCTCGGATCCTCGGTCACCACCGAGTTCCTGCAGTCCCAGATCGAGGTCGGGACCAGGGTCTGTTCCAATATCGGGGAGGCGAGGGAACACCTCGGCTTCCTTCGCAGGACAGTGGCGGACTGCGCCGCGGACGAAGGCCTCGCGCTGACGGCCGCATCCACGCACCCGTTTGCCCAGTGGGTCGAGCAGAAACAGACCGAGAAGGACCGCTACCAGGGCCTTGCCCGCGACATGCAGGGGGTCAGCCGGCGGATGGTGATCTGCGGCATGCATGTGCACGTGTGCATCGTCGATCCCGACCTGCGGCTCGACCTGATGAACCAGGCGGCGTACTTCGTGCCGCACCTGCTTGCGCTCAGCACGTCGAGCCCGTTCTGGACCGGCCTCGATACCGGGCTTGCGTCATACCGGGTCGCCGTTTTCGACAACATGCCGCGCACCGGCCTGCCGAACGCGTTCTCGAGCTGGTCGGAGTACCAGCGACATGTCGACGTGCTGGTCAGCGTCGGCGCAATGGCGGACTCCTCCATGATCTGGTGGGATATCCGCCCTTCGGCGCGGTTCCCCACCATGGAGATGCGGATATGCGATGTCTGCACGCGGTTCGACGATGCGGTCGCGATCGCCGCCCTGTTCCAGGCCCTGGTCCACATGCTCTACAGACTGCGGCGCAACAACCAGCGCTGGCGGGACTACGCGGAGATGCTGGTGGCGGAAAACCGCTGGCGCGCCCAGCGCTACGGTCTTGACGGAGGGCTGATCGACCTGGGTCGTGGCGAGCTTCTTCCCTATCCCGGGCTGCTCGAGGAGATGATCGAGCTTGTCATGCCGGACGCCGACGAACTGGGGTCGACCGACGAGGTATTGCGCACGCGTGACATCCTCGAACGTGGCACCAGTTCCCATCGGCAGCGTCAGGTCTACGCGAGGGCGGTGGCGGATGGCGCCGGACACGACGAGGCGCTGCGCACCGTCGTCGATGCGTTGATCGAGGAGAGTGTCGCCGGGCTGTAGGATAACGTGAAGGTTCAACAGCAGAAGTGGATTTCGATCATGAGCACGCCAGCCGACAGGTTCGACGAACAGACGCGTACCGAGATCGAGGCGGCTGCGTTCCGCAGGCTCGTCGCGCACCTGGATGAACGCAAGGATGTCCAGAATATCGACCTGATGAACCTGGCCGGATTCTGCCGCAACTGCCTGTCGAAGTGGTACCGCGCGGCGGCTGACGAACACGGTCACGACATCGGCTACGAGGATGCGCGGGAGATCGTCTACGGCATGCCCTATTCCGAGTGGAAGACGCGCTACCAGGCCGAGGCGAGTGCCGAGCAGAAGGCGGCGTTTGCCGCCGCCGGCGGCGGCGAGCATTGAAAGGGAGCGCAGGGGATGCCTGACAGTGTTCGGGAACGGCACTCTTTCACTGACGGACGTGACTTCGATGTCGTCATCGTCGGAGCCGGCCTTGCCGGTCTCTACGCCATCCACCGGCTGCGAGGGCTGGGATACCGTGTCCGGGCCTACGAGGCCGGAGACGGTGTGGGGGGGACCTGGTTCTGGAACCGCTATCCGGGCTGCCGCTGCGATGTCGAGAGCCTCGAGTACTCCTACTCCTTCGACCGGGACCTGCAGCAGGAGTGGCAGTGGCCCGAACGCTACGGCACCCAGCCGGAAATCCTGAAGTACATCGAACACGTCGCCGAACGGTTCGACCTGCTCCGAGACGTCCAGCTGAATACCAGGATCACTTCTGCCCGCTACGATGAGGCAACCGGTCTGTGGACGCTCGAGGCGGAAAGCGGCGAACGGGTACGCGCACCGGTGTGCATCATGGCCGCGGGAAACCTGTCCACGCCGCGGCTGCCCGACATTCCGGGCATCGACCGCTTTACCGGTGCGACCTACCACACCGGCCTGTGGCCGAAGCAGGGTGTCGACTTCACCGGGCTGCGTGTCGGCGTGATCGGTACCGGGTCGAGCGGCGTGCAGTCGATCCCGATCATTGCTCGTCAGGCGGGCGAACTGACTGTGTTCCAGCGCACCGCCAACTTCAGCCTTCCGGCCCGAAACGGTCCGATGAACCCTGAAACCGAGGCGCGTCACAAGTCGGAGTACGTCGAACGGCGCATTGCGGCCTACGACACGCCGTTCGGGATTGCCGGCTATCCGACCCCCCGGCTCGAGGCGCTGCAGGCGAGCGCAGAAGAACGCAGTCAGCAATACGAGGCGAAGTGGCGGGAAGGAGGGTCGATCAGCTTCCTGTTCTCCTACACCGACCTTCTGACCTCGGACGCGGCCAACGGGACGGCGTCGGATTTCGTGCGCGGGAAGATCCGGCAGATCGTCAACGATCCGCAGACCGCCGAACTGCTGTGCCCCGACGATCACCCGATCGGGACCAAGCGGCTCATACTCGATACCGGGTATTACGAGACCTACAACCTGCCGCATGTCTCGCTGGTCGACATTCGCACCCATCCGATTGAGGAGATTACCGAAACCGGCGTGAGGACCGGCAAGGCCGAGTATCAGCTTGACGCGATCGTGTTCGCCACCGGGTTCGATGCCATGACAGGCGCGATGCGCTCGATCGACATCAGCTCGAGTTCCGGCATCACCCTGGACGAGCAGTGGGAACACGGCCCGCGCACCTATCTCGGCCTGATGGTTGCCGGGCTTCCCAACATGTTCATGGTCACCGGCCCGCAGAGCCCGGGCGTGAAGAGCCAGATGATCCTTTCGATCGAGATGCATGTCGACTGGATCGCCGGGTGCCTCGAACACATGCGCGAGAAGGGGCTCGGGCGGATCGAGGCAACGGAGCAGGCCCAGGAGGAGTGGGTGACCCACACCCGCGAGGTAGCCGAGGCCACTCTCTATCCCAAGGCCAATTCCTGGTACATGGGAGCCAATGTTCCGGGCAAGCCGAGGGTGTTCATGCCCTACGTGGCGGGAGTGCACGCCTACAAGGCGAAGTGCGATGCGGTGGTCGCGGGCGGGTACGAGGGGTTCGTCACGGCCCGGGCCCCGGTCACCGTGACCGGCTGAGACAACCCGCCGGGTCAGACCACCGACAGGTCAGACCACCGAGAGGTCCGCCGGGTGACCGAGCAGGAACGCGCCGACGGTCCGGAAATGCGAGCTGCGCCCCTGCAGCTGCTGGGTGACGGTGCGGATGTCCCGGTAGCGCCGTTCGAACGGACTGCCGGTTCGGATGGCGGTCGCGCCCGCCTGGTCCCATACCGTCTCGGCAACGGTCCGGGCCTCGTGGATCCCGTGGGTGGCGGCGAGCCGGATCCGGTACCGGTCGGTGATCGGCAATCGCCCCGTGCGCACGACGTCCTTCCATATGGCCTCGACCTCGGAGGCCAGCAGGGCACGGGCGGACCGCAACCGGGCCTCGCAACGGGCAAGTTCAGCCTGGAAGACGGGGTTGTCCGACAGCTTCGAGGAAGCCAGTCGCGGCGTCTTGGCGTACGCGAGATCAGAAAGCGCATCCAGCATCGCCCGTGCGATGCCGATCGCGGTTGCGGAAAACCCGGTCGCGTACATGCTCATGGTCGGCATCACGAACAGACGGCCGGCCGAAACCCTGGTCTCGTCCCTGTCGCGTATGGTCACATGCGCGTCGGGAACGAACAGGTCCCGGATCTCGAAATCGTCGCTCCCGGTGGCGCACAGGCCGATCACGTCCCAGGTGTCGATCCAGCGCGCGGATGATTGCGGGAACAGTGCGGTGACCTGCACCGGTTTGCCGTCCCGGTCCAGGCGGTACGAGCCGTCGGTCTCGACCACCGGCACATGGCAGCCGAGCCAGGTGGCGTGGCGGCCGCCGCTGGCGAAGGCCAGTCGACCGGTCACGCGGTACCCGCCGCTGACAACCCTGGCCTCGGCCTTGCCCGGTCCCCACGCCACGACCGCTCGCGGATCACGACCGAAAATGTGCTGACCGACCTCAGGGGCCAGGTAGGCCCCGATCATGGCGCACCCGTTTCCCTGGCACAGGCACCAGGCCACACTGCCGTCGAGGCGGGCGGCGGCCTCGATGGCGGCAAGAAACGTCGAGGGCGAGATTTCAAGGCCACCATGTTCCCGCGGCAGCAGCATTCGGAACAGCCCGGCCCCGAGCAGCGCGTCCTGGACCGGTGGCGCGAGGCGACGCAGGGATTCGCCTTCGGCCGCGTGCGACTCGATCAGCCCCGCCAGGCTGCGAACCGACTCGACCGGATCCCGGACCTGGCAGGAGTCCGGCATGGTTCAGGCCGTGATCCCGCCGTCGACCGGCATGGCGATGCCGGTCACGAAGGAGGCTTCATCCGACAGCAGGAAAAGTGCGGCGTTCGCGATCTCCTCGGGACGGCCGGGCCGACCCATCGGCGCCATGCCGCCGCGTGAACGGACCAGTTCCTCCCGGTCCATGCCCTGGGTCGACTGCTGGTCCGGCCGTGCGACGAAGACCCGCAGCATCGGGGTGTCCACCGGGCCGGGACACAGTGCGTTGATGCGGATGTTCTCCCGCGCGTAGCGTTTCGCCATTGCCTTGACCAGGCCGACAACTCCGAACTTCGCCATGGAGTAGACCGGAGAGAACATCGAGCCCTGCAGGCCGGAACTCGAGGCGGTGAACAGGAGACTGCCGCCCCCGCGCGCCCGCAGTTCCGGCAGGGCGGTCTCGGTGGTCACGAACACGGTGCGCAGGTTGAGATCGACGGCTTCGTCCCAGTCCGACATGTCGAGGTCCTCGACCGAGGCTGGTCCCGGATGCCCGACATGGTTCCAGACGAAGTCCAGCCCGTTGAAGCGGTTCGCGGTCTCGCGAACGATGCGACGGGCCTCGGCGTCGTCACGCAGGTCGGCGACGATCCCGTGTGCGGTGCCGCCCGCGGCCTCGATCTCGCCCACCACTCCGGCCACGCCGTCGGGATCGACATCGACCACGCTCACCGCGGCACCTTCCGCGGCAAACCTGAGCGCCCCGGCCCGGCCCATTCCGGATGCCGCTGCCGTCACGATGCCGTTCTTGCCCTTCATCCGCATGAGCGTCTCTCCTCGTGCCCCGGATTGTCTGGCCGCATTCTAGCCCGAACTCCCGGGCGACCGCAGCCCGTTTGCTCCGCCTTGCGCGCCATATCACGGTCTTGCTGGTTGCCCGCGCGGTGCCGGACGAACACTGCCCGGTTGCGACCGGGCGGATTGAGCCCCGTCTTCCGGCGCCGGCGTGGCCGTATGGCACCGGCGCGTGGTTCCCCGCTACAGTGACGGCGACCGGCGCCGGTACGCCGGACGCAGACGTGGTGGAGGACCACGCACCTTGGCGAACCGTCCCAGTATCGTGATCTTCTGTACCGACCAGCAGCGCGCCGACAGCCTGGGCTGCTACGGCAACGCCCTTGCACGAACGCCCAACATCGACGCCGTTGCGGCTCGGGGCGTGCGCTTCGGCAATCACCTGACGCCGAATCAGATCTGCTCTCCGAGCCGGGGCACGATGATCACGGGACGCTATCCGCGCCACCACGGCATGACGACGAACGGGCGCACCATGCTTGCGGGGATTGCGACACTGCCCGGGCTGCTTTCGCAGGCCGGGTACTCGACCCACGCGGTGGGCAAGCTGCATCTGCAACCCATCATGGCCGATCAGTCGCATGGATATCCCGAATCAGTGCCGTTCTGGCAGGCCGGATCCGGGTCGGGCTGGAACGGGCCCTACTTCGGGTTCGACACCGTCGACTTCATGATCGGCGAGTCGTTGCTTGCGACCGAGGCGGGTCACTACGCACAGTGGCTTCGTTCGCATCATCCCGAAGCCGTCGCGCTCTACCAGCCCGAGGCGGCGCTCGATCGACCCCTGGCGGACCTCGACGAAGCCTGGACCTCGGGCGTTCCCGACGCGCTGCACTACAACACCTGGATCGCGGACCGGGCGCTGGCGTTCCTCGCACGAGCCGAACCGCCGTTCATGCTCTTCGTATCCACTCCCGATCCGCATCATCCCTTCAGCCCGCCGCGGCCGTGGGCCGATCTGCTGGATGCCGCGTCCATACCGGCGCCCCGCGTCGTGCCGGGAGAACTCGAACGGATGCCGGACTATGTCCGTGCACGTCTTTCGGCCGACTGGATCGACAACGATGCCGCGTCGGTCGAACAGGGTGGCATGACGGTGACGGACGCTGTTTCGCCGGAGAGCCTGGCGCGCGCCATCGCCCTGACGCGGGGGATGGAGGCGCAGATCGACCACCAGTTCGGGCGGGTGCTGGCGATGCTCGACGCGACGGGGCTTGCCGATGAGACGGTCGTGGTCTTCACCTCCGATCACGGTGAGTTCCTGGGAAACCACGGGCTCCTGCACAAGGGACCGCCACCCTACGGCGATCTGTGCCGGGTGAGCTTCGTGATGGCGGGCCCGGGCATTCCGGTCGGGGAAGTCTCCGCGGCGCCGAGTTCCCACCTGGATATCGCCCCGACGCTGCTTGAGCTTGCAGGCGTTGATTCCGCGGAAGCCGGTCGGGACGGGGAGAGCCTGGTGCCGGTGTTGCGCGGCGGACGCCTGGGACGCCGGGAGCGGTTCCTCGAGTTCCATCCGCGCATTGACGCGCGCGTCTACAACCACTCCATCGTTGCAGACGGGTGGCGCCTGACGCTCTATCCCGGGGGCGAGCCGCACTGGGGCGATCTGTTTGACCTCGAGGCCGATCCGGGCGAGCACCGGAACCTGTTCAACGACACCGCCTTCGGCGCACGGCGGGATCGCCTCGCCGAACGCCTCGTGTCCTGCTTTCCGGCAAGGCCCGATGCCGGGACCGCGCTGATCGCCAAGTGGTGAGGTGCCGCGGTGAGCGGCTCACGGACCCCCGCGCCCGGGTGCGTGTCGGCCACGATCGTGGGCGGTCCCGTGCTCTGCGGGCGCCTTCGCCGCGACCGTGAACTCCCGAGGGTATCGAACCCGGGCGCGCGCGTTTTCTCACGCCAGTACCCTGTACGGGGAATGAAAGAGACTTCATCCCGTCAATACCGCTTTGTTCACATTCTCGACCTGCGCGAAGGCGATCGGGTGAACCCGGGCCGGATCGACGTGGCGACCCTCCAATGGTCGCTTTCCGGCGGGCGTTACTCCAGTCAACACGCATCGCGGCGGGTCCCGTCCTGGACTCCCGACCGCGAACCGATAGCGATTCAAGGTGGATGTAACGAGGTCTGCAAGCCGACCGCCGGCATGCCGTGAGTGCCGTGACCGCCCTTGCATCCTCACCCGGGCCGCTGGAAGCCGACGATGCCGTGTAGGCTTTCCGCCACGCCGTGCGGACGGCCGACATCGACCGTCGCCACGTCCACCGAGAGGCCGAAACCTGCGTTCCTCCAGTGGCGGACGATGCCGCGCTCGCCGACTCCACGGTGCCAGGGATAGAGAAGAACCACGCGGGCGACACCGTAGGCCTGCGCATATGTCAGCATCTGATAGATGTCGCCGGGCTCGATCCCGAGGTCTTTCCGCGCCGGATGGAGCGCCTTCCACTTTGTGTCAAGAACGATGCGCTCGTCCGGGGGCTCGATCACGGCGTCGGGGCGCAGAGCAAACAGCGGCTGGCCGCTCCCGTCGGCCAGCGCGTGTCGGCCCCGATTCTGGAGCATGACGCGCCGCGGTGCGAGGGCGCGTTGCAGGCTTCGCCCGACGAACGCCTCGAACAGGTCGTTCATGGGAAACAGCAGCGCGAAGCCTTCCACGCCACCGGCCGCGGTGCTCTGCCAGTCCCCCGCGAGGAAGAGTCGGGCAAGGCGGTACAGGGCGTGAAAGTCCGCGTTGGTCCGGTCGAGCCGGACCGGCTCCTCGAGCGGGCGCGGCGAGTCGCCCGTGCGTTCGAAACGCGCGGCAAGCTCGCCGAGCGCCCGGACGTTCGCTACGGAACGGGCGAGTTGCGCAAGCCGCACAACCGCCGCCTTCAGGACGCGATTGAGTGGCGAATCCTCCGACAGTTCTCCGAACCGGCAGGCGAGCCGGTCCGGCCGGACCGCGAGACGGGTAAACTGCCGTGTAACGTCGAGCCGCCCGCGCAATGCGCGCAGATCCGCCTCGCGGGTGACGTAGCGGCGGGGCAGGCCGCGACGGACGGTCTCCAGCAGCTGGCCGGCGAATAGCCCGAGGAGCAGTTCCAGCAGGTCGCGCCGCTGCATTTCCATGGTTGCGGACCCGCCCTCGGCCAAGGGCAGGTCGTAGGCCACAGCGAGCATGTGGACCAGCGCACGGCGCACGGCACCGTCGCAGCCGTCGATCTTCGGCAGGATTTCGAGGCTCCGCCCGGGAAACGCGAGAACGCCGACGACCTGCCCGGCTTTCAAGCCCCGGCGGGTGCGGACGAGAACGTCGGTCTCCCGCAGCTTCAAGCGTCGCGCCGCGCGCTTGGCGAGCGAGTGGAACCGGTCGGCTTCTGGCTCGGTCGGGCCGTCGCCGCCGACTGGCAATTCCTCCCATTCGCGGCACCTCAGGAGGGTCACGGTGGCTCTACCCGTCCTCGGCCATTCCACCTTGCGGCGGCGCGCCCGAAACGAGACGCGCGTATGCCGAGTCCGCGTAAGGCGGCTCGACCGCAGACCAGCGGAACCGCGTCTCACCCGTGTCGGCCTCGACGCCCGGCGGCGGGCTGAGCGGCTCCCCGCGCACGAAGTCCTCGCCTCCGCCGAGCACCGCACGGACCTTGCGCCAGTCGTCGTGGAAGTACTCGGCGATGAGCGGAACGATCTTGCGGCGCATGATGTTGTCGACGTCCGACTTGCTCGCCGCGCCCATGAGCCATGCGTGCCCGATCAGGTGGTCGCGGTCTATCAGCCATTCCAGCCGTCTGTTCACGGCGCCAAGCACCGCCGGCAGGTCGACGCCCGTCCGCCCGGCCGCTTCCTCGAGCGCGCCCGGCGTCGGTGCGAGCTCCTCGAAATCGAACCGTCGACGCACTGCCGTATCGAGAAGCGCGATGGAACGGTCCGCTGTGTTCATCGTTCCCAGCACGTGCAGATTGGCGGGCAGTGTGAACCGCTCGCCGGAATACGGCAGCACGACCGAAACCGCGTTCTCCGCGCCCGCGCGCTTGTCCTCCTCCAGGAGCGTGACGAGCTCGCCGAGCACCTTCGAGACATTGGCCCGGTTGATCTCGTCGATGACGAGGACGTGCGGCGCCGTGTTCGCGCGGGCGCGGGTCGCGATGCGCTTGAGCGCGCCGGGCACGGGCTCGAGACGAAATCCCATACCGCCGTCCGTTTCGGGGCGTAGGCCCTCGACGAACTCTTCGTATCCGTAGGACTCGTGGAACGTGACGAACGCGACGCGCTCCTCTTCCACGAGTGCGTCGTAGCGCAAGCGAGCATCCGCGTCTGTCCGTTGCCCCGACCCGTCGCAGATCTCGACGCAGCGGCGGGCGGTGGCCCAGGTCTTTCCGGTTCCGGGCGGACCGTAGAGGATCGTGTTGAGGGAACGCTTTTCGTCTCTGGCGGGTGGCGTTTCGCGCGTCAGACCGCCAACGCGCCGCCGATCACCCGGGCCCGGTTCATCATTCCGCCACGCGTCCCTGAAAGGTGACTGATAGAAGTGGATTTCCTGTCCTGGGTGTTCCTGTTCCAGCCTTTCTCGAACGCCCAGCAGGGCCCGGTCAACGACCGCGCAGCTGGCGCCGCCGTCGATCCCGGAGGATGTGCCCCATTTGCGGTGATAGGCCTCGACAATTTTCCTCTTGTGACTCTCGGTGGATATCGCCTCGAACGAATCCGGGAACAGAAGAAACAGGAAAACATGTCGAAGTTGACGCCTGTCAGACTCCTCCCTGCCGTCGAGCCATTCAGCGAAGCGCCACGCGTCGCTCAGAAGCACCTTCCGGTCCTCCGCCGAACGGGAAAACCAGTTGATCATGACCTTGATGAAGAAAACGAACTCGCGCCATTTTCCCGTACTGTAGGCGGTACCGGGATGTATGACCCCGCGGTCCAGAACCTCGCCCAACGCCGGACTATCGGCCGGCAGCGGCGTCCCGGACCACCCCCACACGGTCTCGACATATGCAAGCTTCGTTCCCCGTTTCAGATTGCTTGATATGAGAAAGTATGCCCATGTCATCTCGGACCACAGGCGCTTCGCCTCGGGAAGGGCGGGCTTCAACAGATATTCCAGCTTCACCTCGAACGAGGATTTTTCGGGAAGCTTGTCGTCTACGGAGTGCGCGTTGTCCACGAAGTGGGTATGCAAGTCACGGAAGTTGTCCAATGTCCACAACCGTTCTTCCGAGAACACGGAGCCTCCGCCCAGGAGGCACTCCCGCTTCCACTCCTCGGCCGCCTTGAGAACGGCGTCCGCCTGTGCCAGTCGGCCCATTCCGCAACCTCCGCGCTCGATCGTCCACATCTTCGTACCCGCACGCGATCGTGAACATGCGGAAACCCGGCATCGCCGGCAGCATGTGAACCACCTGCTCCGGGTCGCGCCACTCCCGGATGCACTCCGCAAGCACCCCGACCAGGCCGAGCTGACGCTCCGCCTCCCACAGGAAAACCAGTCCCCGTCGCACAATATCCGGCCACCGCCTGTTCAGCCGGCGAGCATGTGCTCATACCACAGCCCCGGCGATTATCGAGCCAACCTGCTCGGCCGTTGCGAGCAGACGCGTGTCGGTGAGGCGGGCCTATACCGCTGTGGTCCCTATAGGTCATGCAGGCGGAGTCCGCCGAGGGGTACGGCGCCCGGACGAGTCTTTGAGTCGCGCAGATTGATGGTGTCGGCCCCGATATCGCGCCAGCGGAAATCGACACCTTGCTTCAGTCCCATCCGGTAAACGCCAGCAGCCGGATCGCGGCGATGGCCTCGGGCCATTCGGCCTCGTGGGCGTCAAGCGAGCGCCCGAGCCGCACCAGCTCGTCGGCGTCGAGGAACCGCGCGGCGTGGTTCCCGGGGTTCTTCCGGATGTCAAGACAAGGCTTACTGCCGCCCGGGCGGAATCTCCACTCCTCGGCCCGGAACATCAGCGTGCGCCAGATCTTTGAAGGTGCGGCAAGCGGCGCCGGGCCTGTCCTTGCTGGCCCCGTCGAACCACCACGCGGCCACGTCCTCGGGGGCGAAGGTATCAAGCGGTATCCTGCCGAACACGGACAGAACGCGGGACTTCGTGAGAACCCTGACACGGCCGGACAGGTGGTTCCGGCGACTGAAGTCTGAAGCGCATCGAATTCCGCTGGCTTTGACTGCCATGGCCAATTTCGCCCAAGGGGTCCGGCTCTGAAGGCCTGTCCCAAGGAAGGGAGGCGGGGTTTCAGGGACCAGCCTGCGTGGTGAGTCGGTCAGCGCGAACGCCGTGGTCCGCCGGACGCAGTCGGGCCTGTTCGACGTCGCTGGATCCCGCATAACGCGCTTTTCCTGCCAGCTCGACGATCGCGTCGGCTGCGGAGCGGGATGATCGACCCGCCGACAGTGCCGCGGGAGGCCGGGAACGTCGGGTTCCTGCAGGACCAGGGGCCCCCCGCGGTGTGCTCAGGATGTGTTCATGTTCCGATGGCTGAAGGGCGTTGCGCCAGGTCCGGTGCCTGGGACCGGACGGCGGCGACGGGGTGACAGTGACTTTGCCACCCGGAACTTGCGTGGTATCAAGCGCGCGGCGATCCGTTCGGGCGATACATCCGCGGATCGGGTGTCCGTTTGCCATCAGCACGGCACGCTGCAATGATGGGCAGCGTACGACCACGGGGAACGCAGCATGTCGCCAGACGACCATGGTTCCGCCGGGCCCGAGGTTCTGGACCCGGTCGGTTCGTTGCGCAGACTGAAACCGAGCCGGGACGATGCGGAACAGGCGGTCCGCACCCTGATCCAGTGGATCGGCGACGACCCTGACCGGGAAGGTCTGGTTGATACGCCGTCGCGGGTGGTCCGCGCGTACCGGGAACTGTTCGGCGGATACGAGCAGGATCCGGCCGCCGTGCTGGCCCGCACCTTCGAGGAAACCGGGGACTACCAGGACATGGTGCTGCTGCGGAACGTCCGCATCGAGTCCTTCTGCGAGCACCACATACTGCCGATCATCGGCGTGGCGCATGTTGCCTACATCCCGCGCAACCGGGTTGTCGGCGTCAGCAAGCTTGCGCGGGTCGTCGAGATCTATGCCCGCAGGCTGCAGATCCAGGAAAAACTGACCCGGCAGATCGCGACCACCATCGACGAGGTCCTCCATCCCATGGGGGTCGCGGTGGTGATACGGGCATCGCACCAGTGCATGACCACGCGCGGGGTGTACAAGCCCGGTGTGGAGATGGTGACGCGAACCATGACCGGGTGTTTCCAGGACGATACCGACCTTCGCCGCGACTTCCTGCAGCTTGCCGATCAGACTGCGTGAGGGTGCGGGGCTGCGGCGAGTGCGCCACCGGTCCTGACCGGGGGCTTTCGCGTCGGGAGTGTTGAACCGCCCGGGATGGAGCTGTCGTGGTCGCGGTCGGACCGGTCCTGTTCATCATCGGCCTGCTGATGTCGCTGCTGGCGGTGGCCATGTCGGTGCCCGCGCTGGTCGATCTCGCGAACGGCCACGCGGACTGGCAGGTGTTCGCGGGCTCGGCGGGAGTGTCGCTGTTCGTGGGCACCGGCCTGATGCTGGTGACCCGGACCGGAGCCCACACCCGCCTCGGGCTGCGCGAGGCGTTCCTGCTCACCACGATCAGCTGGCTCGCGGTGGCCATCGTCGGCGCCATGCCATTCGCCTTTTCCGATCTCGGCATGGGGGTCGCCGACGCGTTTTTCGAGTCGATGTCCGGCATCACGACCACCGGCTCGACCGTCATTGCCGACCTCGACGCCGTCTCCCCGGGGATCCTGCTCTGGCGGGCCCTGCTGCAGTGGCTCGGGGGAGTCGGCATCATCGTGATGGCGCTCGCCATCCTGCCGATCCTGAGCGTCGGCGGCATGCAGCTCTTCGTCACCGAGGCATTCGACACGCCGGACAAGGTGTTGCCCAGGGCGGCATCGCTGGCCGGTGCGATCTTCGCGATCTACCTGCTCCTGACCTCGATCTGCGCTCTGGCGCTGTGGCTGGTCGGGTTCTCGGGCTTCGATGCCATTACCCATGCCATGACCACCATTGCCACCGGCGGGTACTCGACCCGGGACGGGTCGATCGGCTTCTTCGAGAACCCGCGTGCCGAGTGGATCATCGTCGCCGGGATGATCATCGGCTCCCTGCCGTTCGTCTACTACCTCTCGGCCGTGCGCGGGGAGGTGATGCCGATCTTCCGGGACAGCCAGGTGCAGTGGTTCCTGGGCGTGGTCGTGATCTCGGTCGGCGCCGTGGTGCTGTGGCTGTGGCTGGGTCTCGGAATGGGGCCGCTCGATGCGGTGCGCTACGGCACCTTCAACGTGATCTCGGTCCTGACGGGAACCGGGTACAGTACCGCGGAGTTCGACAGCTGGGGCGGGTTCCCGTTCATCCTTTTGCTGTGTCTCATGTTCGTCGGCGGCTGTGCCGGGTCCACCACCTGTGGCATCAAGATCTTCCGCTTCCAGGTCCTCTACGCGACCGCCCGGGTCCAGGTTCGCCAGCTGATGTTGCCGCACGGCGTGTTCATCGCCTACTACAACCGCAAGCCGATTTCCGAAAGCGTGTCCCACGCGGTCATGGGGTTCTTCTACCTCTACATCTGCTCCTTCGTGATCCTGGCGGCGGCGCTCGGCGCGATCGGTCTCGACTTCGTCACCGCGATGTCTGGTGCCGCGACGGCGCTCAGCAACGTCGGCCCCGGTCTTGGCGACACCATCGGACCGTCCGGCAACTTCAGTACCCTGCCGGAAGCCGCCAAGTGGTTGCTGTCGATCGGCATGTTGCTCGGAAGACTTGAGCTCTTTACCGTCCTGGTGCTGTTCTCCGCAGCATTCTGGACCCGCTGAAGCCCGGGAGGAACCGAGTGATGGCTGATCGTCTGGCGGACGCGATCGGATGGCTGGACCGTCTGGTGGCCTTTGACACCACCTCCCGGGAAAGCAATCTCGAGCTGATCGACGTCGTGCGCGCGTACCTGGCGGGGCTCGGGGTGGAGTCGAGGCTCACCCACGACGATGACGGCCGCAAGGCAAACCTGTGGGCGACCATCGGACCGGACGACCGCGGCGGGGTGGTGCTGTCCGGGCACACCGACGTGGTGCCGGTCGATGGCCAGGACTGGAGCAGCGACCCGTTCAGGATGCGCCGGCACAACGGCAGGCTCTACGGCCGCGGCACGTCGGACATGAAGGGGTTCTGCGCCGCGGTGCTTGCCTGCGCACCCGACATGCTGGCGCGCGAACTCGTGGTGCCGCTCCATTTCGCGTTTTCCTACGACGAGGAGGTCGGTTGCCTGGGCGTGCGCGGACTGATCCGCGACGTCGTGGAGAACCTGCCGCTGCCCCGCGCGGTAATCGTGGGCGAGCCGACATCGATGGGGATCATCGGCGGCAACAAGGGCGGGCGTTCCTACCGGACCGTCGTCCGCGGGGTTCCGGGTCACTCGAGCGAACCGCACCGCGGTGCGAACTCGATCATGGCAGCGGCCAGGATCATCGGCTTCATCGAGGACCTGCAGGGGGAACTCGCGCGCAACGCCGATCCCGACTGCCCGTTCGATCCGCCCTACACCACCTTCGACCTCGGCGTGATCCAGGGCGGAACGGCCTTCAACATCATCCCGGAATACACCTCGATCCACTGGGGATTCAGGGGGTTGCCGAACGAGGACCAGGATGCGCTGGAGGCGCGGGTGCGCGACTACATCGGCACCGAGATCGACCCCAAACTCAAGGCGGTGGCGCCGCATGCCGGGGTGACGATGGAACTTCGCAATTCCACCCCGCCGCTGGTCCCCGACACCTCATCGGCGGCCGAACAGCTGATCCGGCACCTGACAGGCCTGAACGAGTCGGGAACGGTCGCCTTCGGCACGGAGGCCGGCCTGTTCCAGCAGGCCGGGATCCCCGGCGTGATCTTCGGACCCGGTTCGATCCAGCAAGCGCACCAGCCCGACGAGTTCATCGAGGTATCGCAGATGGCCGCCTGCGTGCACTTCCTCGACCGGCTGATCGACTGGTGCGCCTCCGACGCGGCGCGTTCCGGACCCTGAAGGGAGAGGGCTACTCGGCCGCCCGGACGGCGGTGTCCGTGCCGCGGACCACGGCGTTGTAGTCGGCGTCGAGCTCAGCGGTGATCCGGCCCGGAGTGAAACGGTACTCGCCGATGCTGCCGACCGGAGTGACCTCCGCGGCGGTTCCGGTCAGGAAGCACTCGGACGCCCCGGCCATCTCTTCCGGCCTGATCTGCCTCTCGACGATCTCGTAGCCGCGCCGACGCGCAAGCCCGATCACCGTCCGCCGGGTGATGCCGTCGAGAAAACAGTCAGGGACCGGCGTGTGCAGCCTGCCGTCCTCCATTACGAAGAACACGTTCGCGCCTGTCGCTTCCGCGACCAGGCCGCGGTAGTCAAGCATCAGCGCGTCATGCAGTCCCCGGGACTCCGCCTCGTGTTTCGAAAGCGTGCAGATCATGTACAGCCCGGCGGCCTTGCTGTCGGTGGGGGCGCATTCGGGCGACGGGCGCCGCCAGCGCGCGATCGCGAGGTTGATGCCCTTGGTCTTGGCCTCGGCGTCGAAGTACGATGGCCAGTCCCACAGCGCGATCGCGACATTGATCCGGGTCTCCTGGGCGGAGACCCCCATCATCTCGCTGCCCCGCCACGCGATCGGTCGCACGTAGCCTTCCCCGACGCCGGTGCGCTCGACCATGTCGTGCTTGGCGGCCTCGATTTCGTCCACGGAGTAGGGGATCTCGAAACCCAGCAGCGACGCCGACTTGTGCAGCCGTTCGGTATGGGCCCGCGACTTGAAAATGGACCCGCCGTAGACCCGTTCACCCTCGAAGACGCTGCTCGCGTAGTGAAGCCCGTGACTGAGGACATGCAATCTGGCATCGCGCCAGTTGATGTAGTCACCGTTGAACCAGATGTGACCGTCGCGGTCATCGAAGGGAATGAGGGCCATGGTTGCATTTCCAGTTCAGCTCGAGTGCGTGCACACGCATGATCGGGCGGGCAGACGTACCAGCCGGTTTGAGCTATCATGCGCGCTTGTTCCGGCAGCCGAAACCCCTAATCGCAACCAGAAACTATGTCAACATGTCTGACATAAACTCCGGGCCACGCCGTGCAAGCGACGAGGAACTGCGGCAGGCGATCGAACTGCTGTTCTTCGCCTACCGCGACTTCACCGCCGAGCCGGACAGCATGCTGGCGAGGATCGGACTCGGCCGTGCCCATCACAGGGCGGTGTACTTCGTCGGCCGCAATCCCGGCATCGCGGTCAAGGACCTGCTGGCGATCCTGAAGATCACCAAGCAGAGCCTGGCCAGGGTCCTCGCGCAGCTGGTGCGCGACGGCTACATCGTTCGCACGCATTCGAGACACGACCGCAGGATGCGCCTGCTGCACCTGACGCAGAGAGGCATCGCGCTTGAACGGGAACTGACCCGCAACCAGCGTGACCGTATTGACAGGGCCTTTCGGGAGGCGGGCGGAGATGCCGCTGCCGGGTTCCGCGGCGTGATGCTGGGGATTATGGATGCATCGGACCGCTGGCGGTTCGATACCCCGCCGCGCCCGCCCGGCAGGCCCGGACATGAATGAGCAGCCGCACCTGCTGGTTGTCGACGACGATGACCGCATCCGCGACCTGCTGGGCCGGTTTCTTCGGGACAACGGGTTTCGGGTCTCGAGCGCGGCGGATGCCGCCGAGGCCCGTGCCCGGCTCGCCCTCATGCGGTTCGACCTGCTCGTACTCGACGTCATGATGCCGGGCGAATCCGGGTATGAACTCACGCGTGACCTGAGGCGCCACATGCGGGTGCCGATCCTGCTGCTGACCGCCAGGTCGGAGCCCGGAGACCGGATCGAGGGTCTGGAGGCAGGCGCCGACGACTACCTCGGCAAGCCGTTCGAGCCGCGTGAACTCCTGCTCCGGATCAGGTCGATCCTTCGCCGTTCGAGCACCGGCGACTCCGGGGACGCCAGCTGGATCCGTCTGGGCTCGCGCCGGTTCAATGTCGAGACCGGCGACCTGCTTTCGCCCGACGGCATCGTTCCGCTCACCGATTCCGAGACCATCCTGCTGCGGACCTTCGCGGCAAGCGCGCGCATGACGCTGACCCGCGAGGAGCTGTTGCGGCGCGAGGCGGTCAACGGGTCTGCCCGGGCGGTCGACACCCAGATCACCCGGCTCCGCCGCAAGATCGAGGAAAACAGCAAGTATCCGCGGTACCTCCAGACCGTGCGCGGCAAGGGGTACGTACTGGTGCCGGATCCGTGACCGACGCCTGGCGTTCGCTCGCCCGCTTCCCTGCGACCGGAGCCCGGGCGTTCAGGCGATCCCTGCCAAGGACCCTGTTCGCTCGCAGCATGGCAATCATCATGACACCGCTGGTGCTGATGCTGGTGATCTCGGTGTTCGTGTTTTTCGACCGGCACTGGGATTCGATAACCCGCAGACTGGCACAATCGCTGGCAGGCGACATCTCGTGGGTCACCGATGCGCTCGTACCGATGCAGGGTGAAGCGGAGTTTCTCGAACTCGCGGCCAGGGCGCACCGGTTGCTGGACATGAAGCTCGCATGGAAGCCGGAAGCGGATCTGATGGCTCCGAGGCAGGCACTGTTTCGCAGCCAGGAGGAACAGGTGCTGGCCGCGGCGCTGTCGGAACGGCTCCGGATGCCGTTCCGAATCGATCCCGAACGTCGCGACAGGCGGCTTGTCATCTGGCTCGGGCTCGAGGACGGGGTGCTCGAGGTCGAGGTCAGCAGGAAGCGGCTCTACACCTCGACCCACTACATCTTCCTGCTCTGGATGTGCGGCAGTTCACTGGTGCTGTTCGCCATCGCCATCATATTCATGCGCAACCAGATCAGGCCGATCCGCCGGCTGGCCGCAGCCGCCCACGCCTTCGGCAAGGGACGCAGCGTCGGTGACTTCCGGGCACAGGGTGCGACCGAGGTCCGCCAGGCAGCCGAGGCCTTCCAGCTGATGCGGGAACGCATCACCCGGCAGCTGACCCAGCGCACCGAAATGCTGGCCGGCGTTTCGCACGACCTGCGCGGCCCGCTCACCAGCATGAAGCTCAGCCTGGCGATGCTTCCCGAAAACACGGAGGTCGAGGGCCTGAAGGGCGATGTCCGCCAGATGGAGTCGATGGTCGAGGGGTTCCTCGATTTCGCGCGCGGCGAAGGTACCGAGCGGACCCGGGTGGTCGACATGGTCGAACTTCTTCGCGAAGTCGTGGGTTCCGGCAACCGCAACGGGGGGAACATCTCGCTCACCGAGACCGTCTCGGGCCCGGTACTGCTGGAGATACGGCCGGAGGCCATGCGCCGCGCGATCGGCAACCTGGTCGATAATGCGATCCGCCACGCCGAGCACGTGTACGTGACCCTGGAGATATCTCCGGCCTCGGTGACCGTGACGGTGGATGACGACGGTCCGGGTATTCCGCCGCAGGAATACGAGACCGTGTTCCGGCCGTTCTACCGTCTTGACCAGTCGCGCAACCCCGGGACCGGCGGGGTCGGGCTCGGTCTTGCCATCGCGCGTGACGTTGCGCGCGGCCATGGAGGCGACGTGACAACGGAACGCGCTCCCCGGGGCGGGTCGCGTTTCACGCTCAGGTTTCCGGTGTAGCAAAGCGTCCCCGGCCCGCCGAATGGCGGACCGGGGAACTGCACGTCGCGGGTCGGGAGGGGCCCGGGAGGAAGGCGCGCCCGACCTGCAGCGTTGATCTTTCCGTACCGGGCGGACCGGCCGTTCAGTACATCCGGCCCCCGTTCGGGACGTCCTGGTCAACCCCGAGCAGCACCACCTCGCCATCGGCGTCCGGAATTCCCAGGACCAGCACTTCGCTCATGAACTTCCCGATCTGCTTGGGCGGGAAGTTGACGACTGCCACGACCTGCCGGCCCTTCAACTGGTCCAGGGTGTAGTGCCTGGTGACCTGGGCGGAGGTCTTGCGAACCCCGATCTCGGGGCCGAAATCCACCCGGAGCCGGTAGGCGGGACGCCGGGCCTCGGGAAACGCTTCGGCCTCGATGATGGTGCCGACCCGGATGTCGACCTTCAGGAAGTCGTCGAACGAGAGCGCCATGGGTTCCCCCGGCCGTCGGTCAGCTGGCGGGGGAACTGGTGAACTGCTTGAGTTCGTCGAGATTGTCCGCCACCTGGCGGCGCAGGATCTCGAAAGCCTCGGTCTGTGACTTGCGCACCAGGTCGGACAGCTCCGTCATGTTGTCGGCCGTCTTGTCCACGGCTTCCTTCAGCAGTTCGGTCTGCCTCGCAAGCGGGTCCTTGACGCTGGTGCCGCCAACGACCTCGCCGAACCGGCTAGACAGCTCGCGCACGGATTCCTGCGCGATCTCAGCCTGACGGCGTGCAACCGCCTGCACACCTTCCGCAACGGCCTGGTTGGCACTGACAACGGCCTCGAAGTTCTTCTTCTGGAACGCGAGGATCGCCTCGGCGCTGGTTCCGGGCAGCTGCGCATCGGCGAACAGCTTCTGGACATCGAAATTCAGGAACGGGTTCGTGTATTCGGCCATGGGACCTCTCCGGCACTGTCCGGCACCGTCATGCTGCGGCGCAATACGGTGCTATATGGGATCAGCCATGAAGAATGTCAACACAAATGTTGCAGTGCAACATCAGTCGCTGCCGCGACGGCGGCACCAGTCGGGCCGGGCAAGGCGCAGTTCGAGATTTTCGGCCCTGCGCAGGCGCTCATCAAGGCGCCGGGTTGTCGCCGCGAGGTCGTCACTGGTGTCGCTGGCCCAGACTCGGGCGGCGTCAAGGAAGATCAGGCCGAGCGCACCGATCCGTACCGTCCCGCGAAGGCCGGACGCATCGATGCCGCACTGCTCGAGGCTCTGCCTCATCGACCGGGCGAGAAACGGGAGGCCGCGCGCCGCCTGGTTCGGGTTCAGCGGCAGGCCCCGAAGCAGGGCCGCGACCCCGGACCGGTACGGGGCAAGTGCCTCGAACCGCAGCAGGAGCAGTTCAAGCAGCTTCTCGCGAACCGGCACGTCGGCGTCGTCGAGCGCGCCGGTCGCCCGTTCGGACACGGTCCTGTCGATTGCGTGTGCAAAGGCGCGCAGGATGGACAAGCGGTCGCCAAGCTCCGGATCGAGCGAGTCGATTCCGGCAAGTGCCGCAATGTCGGCAGGCGAGCACGACCGCCACCTGCCCTGTTCGGCGAGGTGCATTGCCGCCTGGAATACGGCTTCGTGACGCCCGGACTCCACTGTCGGATCCTGTCCATCCGCTGACGGGAACCGGATCATACCATGCGGCCGCGGCACCTGCCCACGCTGTCGTGGCGCCGGGTCAGCCCGAGAGTTCGCGCGAGCGCCGTGTTGCCGCCTCGACGGCCCGGTCGAGCAGGTGCTGCATGCCGTCATCGGCCATGAGAACGTCCAGGGCCGCGGCGGTGGTTCCGCCCGGACTGGTCACGTTCCTGCGCAGCTGGGCCGCATCCTCGCTCGAGAGCCGTGAGAGTTCGCCGGCGCCCGCCACGGTCGCCCGTGCGAGCTGGTGTGCAAGCCGTGGCGGAAGCCCGGCCTTCTCGCCGGCCTGCGCGAGTGTCTCGATCAGCAGGAACACGTAGGCGGGCCCGCTTCCGGACACAGCGGTGACCGGATCGAGCAACTCCTCGCTTGAAACCGCCACCGTCTCGCCGACTGCCTGGAGCAGCCGGCCACAGGCCTCGACCTGGTCCGCCTCGACCCGGCTGTTGGCCACGTGCACCGTGATGCCGCGACCGACCGCGGCCGGTGTGTTCGGCATGGCCCGGACCACTGCCGCCCCGGTGCCGAGTTCACGTTCGAAGGATGCCAGCGTCCGTCCGGCCGCAATCGACAGGAACACGGTTCCCGGCCTGACGAACCGCCTCAGCGGGCGAATCGCTTCGTCCATGACCTGCGGCTTGACCGCCAGCACCACGGTCGAGGGAGCCGGCTCGCCCGGTACCGAACCGGCGTCGGCGTGGATCGAAACCCCGGGTCGTCCGGCAAACCGGGCAACCGCGTCCGCATCCGGTTCGACCACGATGACGCCTGCCGGCGACGCGCCGCTTTCGAGCCAGCCGTCGAGCATCGCGCCGCCCATTTTGCCGCAGCCGACAAGGAGAAGGGGCCCGGCCATGGGTCAGGCCGTTCCCGCGACTTCGATCATTGCCGCGTCCAGTGCGTCTTCCGCCGACTTTCCGCCCCAGAGAACGAACTGGAATGCCGGGAAGTAGCGGTCCGAGTCGTTGATTGCCACGTCAAGAAGATCCTCGTACTGCTCGATGGAAACCGGGCCGGCGCCCCGCTGGAGCATGGTATAGCGGAATGACAGCGTCCCCTCGGGTGTCGCGAGGTCGAAGTGTCCGAGCCACATGCGCTCGTTGATCAGCGCCAGCAGCCTGTGTACCTCCGCGGACCGGTCTCCGGTGATGCGGGTTTCGAAGATGCAGGAGAAGTGGAGCGCGTCCAGCTCCTCCTGCCAGTGGAAGAACAGGCGATAATCGCACCAGCGGCCGCTCATTTCGAGGAAAAGATCGGATTCGCTGACCCGCTCGCACTCGCGGTTGTGGGCGGACAGCACTTCCTCCAGCACGTCAAGCGGGTGCAGGTTCATCGGTTCGGTGGTCAGGGTTTCTACCGGCATCGGGCTGTCTCCCGGCACTGGAACTGCCCGGTGCTGCGATCCCGGGCGGTATCGTCCAAGTGTACTAGCGCCAGTCGCTCCACAAAACACCAGATATCGACCCTGTGGAAGATCTTTCCGGCCAATGGGCGGGAATCACCACCGGTTGACGGGAACAGTCCGCAAACAAGGCCCGCTCCAGGCTGCCGCGAACCCTCCGGTCCGGTGTGGAGGGTTCAGTCCCTGTCACCGGACGCCTCGCCGCCGTCAGGGTCTTCGCCCTCCGGTTGCGCGGCGTCGGGCGCGTTCGGCATCCGCGCATCGCACTCGCGGCACTTCGCTTCGAGTTCCTCGATTCGCCGGGTCAGGTCCTCCTGCGCGGACCGGGCCCTGATCGCCATGTCCCTGACCGCGTCGAACTCCTCGCGGGTCACCCAGCCTCGCTGGTTGAAGAACCGTTCGAGGCGGTGCTGAACGATCTGTTCGAGTTCGGAGCGCGCTGCTGTCGCCACCGAGAAGGCACCGTTCGCGACCTGTGCCAGATCCCGGAGAATCCTGTTGTCCGTCTGCATGGTCCAGCCCGTCCCCATCCGTGATCCGGATCCTTCGAACCTTGGCACAGGTGGGCGGGGATTTCACCTGTCGACCACGTGGCAGGCGCCGCCCGGTCGCACGATTGCGTTGGCCGCGGCAACCAATTATCACTCCGGCATGCTTGCGGCGCTGGCCTTTCCGGTGATCGATCCCGTTGCGTTCCAGGTCGGACCGATTGCGATCCGGTGGTACGCGCTGGCCTATCTCGCCGGCCTGCTGCTCGGGTGGCGGTACTGCCTGTTCCTTGCACGCAGCCGCCGTGTTCCCGTTGGCCCGGACAGAATGGACGACCTGCTGTGGATGGTGACCCTCGGGGTCATCGTCGGCGGTCGCCTCGGCTACGTGCTGTTCTACAACCCGGTGCATTTCCTTGCCAATCCGCTCGATATCCTCATGGTCTGGAAGGGCGGGATGGCGTTTCACGGCGGGTTCCTCGGCGTTGTCGTCGCCGGTTGCCTGTTCGCATGGCGCCGTGGAATCCCGGTTTCCGCCGTGGCAGACACCGTCTCCGCGGCGGCTCCGATCGGCCTGTTCTTCGGACGAATCGCGAACTTCATCAACGGTGAACTGTACGGCCGGACTTCCGACCTGCCGTGGGCGGTGGTGTTTCCGGCCGGCGGGCCGCTCGCCCGACACCCAAGCCAGCTCTACGAGGCGGGACTGGAGGGACTGGTCCTGTTCATTGTCGGCGCGGTTGCCATGTCGCGGGGCTGGGGCACCAACCGGCCGGGACTTGTCACCGGGCTGTTCGTCGCCGGGTACGGTGTCTCCCGGTTCCTCGTCGAACTGCTGCGCGAACCCGACCGGCATCTCGGCTTCGTGCTCGGACAGATGACCATGGGGCAGCTTCTGTCGGTTCCGATGATCCTCGCCGGGTGCCTGCTGATCGGCTGGTCGGTGCGCAGGAGTGCTGCCAGGTGAAGGGCGCCGGCTGGCTTGAACGGCGGCTGCGCCGGATCGGGCCGATGACGGTTGCGGAGTTCATGACCGAGGCCCTGCACCACCGTCAGTCGGGGTACTACGCGGCCGGCGATCCGCTTGGACCGGGCGGCGACTTCGTGACCGCGCCCGAAATCTCGCAGATGTTTGGCGAACTGCTGGGCCTGTGGATGGTGTCGGCCTGGACCACCCAGGGGGCGCCGCCAGATGCGGCCCTGGTCGAACTCGGCCCGGGGCGCGGAACGCTGATGGCCGATGCCGCCAGGGTGATGATGGCGGCCGGCGCCGGCGCCCTGGTCCGGACACCGCACCTGGTGGAGACCAGCCCGGTCCTGCGCCGAGCCCAGGCCGAGCGGCTCGCTCACCTCGAGCCGGTCTGGCACCGGGACCTGTCGGACGTGCCCGACGGCCCCTGGTTCGTGATCGCCAACGAGTTTCTCGATGCGCTGCCGATCCACCAGCTGGTGGTGCGCGACGGTGACTGGCGCGAAGTGCTGGTGTCGGCCAGGCCGGACGGTGACGGGCTGTGTTGGGCGGTCGGCCGGTATCCGTCAGCCCTCGTCGGCGTGTTGCCGGAACCGTTGCGCCTGTCCCGCGAGGACGGGTTGATCGCCGAGATCTGCCCGGCGGCGGAACACGTGGTGTCTGACGTCGCGGCGCGAATCTCGGCGTGCGGCGGAGCCGGGCTGTTCGTCGATTACGGCGCGATGCGCAACGCGCGCGGCGCCACCCTGCAGGCGGTGTGCGGACACCGGCCGGTCGACCCCCTCGACTCTCCGGGTCATGCCGACCTGTCGAGCCACGTCGATTTCGCACGCCTGCGCGAGTGCGTGGCCGCGGCCGGCAGCGTCATGCACGGCCCGGTGGACCAGGGCCGCTTCCTGGTCGAACTCGGCATTCGCGAGCGCGCCGCCGCGCTCGGGCGGGGGGGAGATGCGGACCGGCGCATCCGGGTCGAAAGGGACATGGCTCGCTTGATCGACCCCGGCCAAATGGGCACGCTGTTCAAGGCGGCGGCCATCCTGCCGCGCGACCAGGACACACCGCCCGGTTTCCGGGCATGACGGGAGCGGGCACTTTGCGATGATCCAGGTCGACCAGTTCTCCGTGCACCGGATCCGCCACGCGTTCTTCACGCGCGAGGGCGGTGTCAGCACGGGCGTCTACCGTTCGCTCAACTGCGGCCTGGGGTCGCGTGACGACCGGTCCCGCGTGCTTGCCAACAGGGAGCGTGCGCTCTCGTCGATCGACCTGCCGGCGGACGCGCTGTTCATGTGCCACCAGCATCACTCGGCCATCGTGGTGGAGGCCGGAACCGGCAGGTCCGGTCCGCCCAGGGCGGATGGACTGGTCACGACGACACCGGGCCTGGCGCTCGGAATCCTGACGGCGGACTGCGGTCCGGTCCTGTTTGCCGACCAGGAAAACCGGGTCATCGGTGCGGCGCACGCCGGGTGGCGCGGGGCGCTGTCGGGCGTGCTGGAGGCCACGATTGCCGCCATGGTCGAACTGGGTGCGCGTCTCGGGAGCGTGGTGGCGGCTCTCGGACCGACCATCGGCCCCGGTTCCTACGAGGTCGGCCCGGAGTTTCCGGGCCCGTTCATCGACCGTTCGGCGGCGAACGCGGCCTGGTTCGTCCCGGCGCGGCGCGAGGGCCACTTCATGTTCGACCTGCCGGGATACATCTGCTCCCGCGTGGCCGGCGCGGGTGTGGCCGAGGTGGTCGCGCTCGGTGTGGATACCTGCGCCGACGAGGACCGGTGTTTCAGCTACCGCCGGTCGCGGTTGCGGGGGGAACCCGACTTCGGCCGCATGCTGTCGGTGATTGCCCTGGAGGAGTGAGCCATGGCCCTGCACTTCGAACGCGACGAATACGCGGCCAGAACCGCCCGGGTGATCCGGGACATGGAGACCCGCGGCCTCGACGGTCTGCTGATGTTCCACCAGGAGAGCATGTACTACCTGACCGGGTACGACAGTTTCGGGTTCTGCTTCTTCCAGTGCCTGTATCTCGGGGCCGACGGGCGCCTCGCGCTTCTCACCCGCGCCCCGGACCTGCGTCAGGCGCAGAACACCAGCCTGATCGGGGACATCCGCATCTGGGTCGACAGGGACGGGGCGAGCCCGGTGCTGCAACTGCGTGACATGCTCAGGGATCTCGGCCTCGCGGGACGGTCGCTGGGTGTCGAATACGACGCGCCGGGACTGACAGCCGCCATGGGGTTCCGGCTGGTGGACGCCATGGACGGAGTGTGCACGCTTGTTGACGCATCCGAACTGGTCTCCACGGTCCGGACCGTCAAGAGCCCGGCCGAAATAGCCTGCGTGCGCAGGGCGGCGGTCCTGGCGGATGCCGCACTTGACGCCGCGAACCTGCACGCCGGGCCAGGGGTCGAGGAAGCCCGCGTGCTGGCCGCCATGCAGGGAGCCGTGCTCGAGGCCGGCGGGGACTACCCGGCCAACCCGTTCATTGTCGGCTCCGGGCCCGACGCCCTGCTGTGCCGGTACTTCAGCGGGCGCCGGCGGCTCGGGAAGCAGGACCAGCTGACGCTGGAATTCGCGGGGGCCTGGCGCCAGTACCATGCCTGCCTGATGCGCACCATCGTGATCGGACCGGCCTCGGACCGTCAGCGCGACATGCATGATGCCGCGCTCGAGGCGCTCGCTGCCTGTCGCGAGGCACTGCGGCCCGGCAACCCGGTCGGCATGGTGTTCGATGCCCATGCCCGGATTCTCGACCGCAGGGGATACCGGGCGGCGCGGATGAACGCCTGCGGCTACAGTCTCGGCGCCACCTACGCCCCGTGCTGGATGGACGCCCCGATGTTCTACACCGGCAATCCGGTGCTGGCGGAGCCGGGCATGGTGTTCTTCCTGCACATGATCCTTGCCGACAGCGAGCGGAACCTTGCCATGGCGCCCGGCGAGTCCGTGATCGTGACCGAGACCGGAAACGAGCGACTGTCGACCGCCTCGCTCGACCTGGTTGCGAAGGAACGGGCGTGCCCTACCTCTACATGATGCTTGCCGGCGCTGTGCTGTGCACCCTTGCCACATGCGTGCTGCTGTAGGCGGCGGACTGCTCGCCGCGGCCATCATCCTGGTGCTGGCGTCCTGCGGTCCGGTTCCGCAACCGTTCCGGACCGAGGGCATTTCGCGGCTCGATAACCCCTTGCTCACGGTTCCCGGGGGGGAGGGGGTGTTTGTCACCACCGTGGAGGGGCCGGAGGGGTGGGTTGGACAGGCGCTTGCGACCGCGCTGTCAACGGCGCTGCGCAGCCACGGGGTGGTTGCCGGCGCCCGCTGGGCCAACCGGAACGCGCTCGAGCTTCGCGGTGTCGGCTACCAGCAACTGCACCACGACCGGCCGGGTGAACTGGTCATGCTGTGGTCGCTCGTGCGCCACGACGGTACGGTCCTGCGCGAGTTCGAAACCCGTGACACGCCGCCGACGGCGTTCTGGAGCGAGCCGACGGAGGCGGTGTTCCGGGCGGTTGCCGACCGGATCGCCCGCCAGGTGGTGAACTGGATCCGTGATGACGGGTCCCCGCCGCTGCGCCTCGCCTTCGTCCCGCGCGCCGGAAAGCCCGACGGGCGGGGCTCGGCGCTTGCGCGCGAGATGGGCCGCTCGCTCGTCGGGACCGGCCTCGTCGTGGTGCCCGGGACCGGGGATGCGGACCTGCTCGTCTGGCCGCGCGTCACGGTGACGCCGCTTGCGGGGGTCACGGCGAGGGTCACGATTGCCTGGATGGTCCGGGACCGCTCGGCGACGTCGATCGGACGGATCGATCAGGAGGACGTGCTGGACGCCGGAACCGTCGCAAACCGCTGGGACGACGTGGCGGGCGAGATTGCCCGTGCCGCGACGGATGCCCTGGCCGGACTTGCACGTTCCTGGCGTGCCGCGGCACCCGGGCGCCCGGACGGATCCTGACGGTGAACAGCACGGTGTCTTGGTGCTTGCGCGGAATCTTGTTGCACTGATATGAACCGCCCGCACGCGGCGTTTCGGTACCAGCGCGCGTGCCTGTCCTCGAGGGTCCGTTCAATCCAGAGCATGACGATGAAGATCCTCTCCTGCAACAGCAACCGTCCGCTCGCCGAGGCGATCTCCGCCTACCTGACCCTGCCGCTGACCAAGGCGGACGTCAGGCGGTTTTCCGACATGGAGGTGTTTGTCGAGATCCAGGAAAATGTCCGCGGCGAGGACGTGTTCGTCATCCAGTCGACGTCCTATCCGGCAAACGACAACCTGATGGAACTGCTGGTGACCCTGGACGCCCTGAAACGGGGGTCGGCCAGGCGGATCACCGCTGTCGTTCCCTACTACGGCTACGCCCGCCAGGACCGGAAATCGGGACCGCGGACGCCGATTTCCGCCAAGCTGGTCGCGAACCTGATCACCGTGGCCGGTGCCGACCGGGTTCTGACACTGGACCTGCACGCCGGACAGATCCAGGGGTTCTTCGACATTCCCACCGACAACCTGTTCGCGGCTCCCGTTTTCAACCTCGACATCCGAAAGCGCTACGGAGACCGGCAGATCGTCATCGTCTCTCCCGATGTCGGCGGCGTGATCCGGGCCCGGGCGCTGGCGCGAAGTCTCGACGCCGATCTGGCCATCATCGACAAGCGGCGTGAAAGGGCCGGTGTCTCCGAGGTGATGAACATCATCGGCGACGTGTCGGACCGGCACTGTATCCTGGTCGACGACATCGTCGATTCCGGCGGGACCCTGTGCAATGCCGCGGAGGCGCTTGCTACCGCCGGTGGCCTGTCGGTCTCCGCCTATGTCAGTCACGGTGTCCTCTCGGGCGGTGCCGTCGCCCGGGTATCGGCCTCTCCGCTGACCGAACTGGTGACCACCGACAGCATCAGGACCACCGAGGCGATGCGGGTCGCGGGCAACATGCGCCAGATCAGCATTGCGCCGCTGCTCGGCGAGGCAATCCGCAGTATCGCCCAGTCCCGGTCCGTCTCGCGCCTGTTCAACTACCAGAACGGCGAGAAGCCCTGATCCGCGGCACGGTCACTCGCCTGTGGACGAGGGGCCGCCGCTGCATTATGTTCCGCGCCGCACGGGGGCGAGCCCCCGTCCTTCACCCAGCATCTCCCGGGAGGGATCCATGGCAGAGACAGCAGTTCTGGCTGCCAGCGTTCGTTCAAGGACCGGAAAGGGCGCTGCGCGCGCAACCCGGCGCGCCGGACGCGTTCCCGCCGTGGTCTATGGCAATGACCAGTCTCCGGTTGCGATCTCTCTCGAGGACAGGGAGCTGCGGCGTCGCCTGAATGCCGGTGGTTTCTTCAACACGGTCTTCGATCTCTCGATCGATGGCGAGACAAGCCGGGTCCTGCCGCGCGACGTGCAGCTGCACCCGGTCACTGACGTGCCCGAACATGTCGACTTCCTGCGGGTCGGCGGCTCAAGCGCCATCACGGTCGAGGTTCCGGTGGAGTTCCTCAACGAGGAAGACTGTCCGGGCCTTCGCGCCGGCGGTGTACTCAACGTGGTCCGCTACGCGGTCGAGGTGTCCTGTCGTGCAGATGCGATCCCCGCATCGATCCAGCTCGACCTCGCACAGGCCCAACTCGGCGACAGCCTGCACATCAGTGCCGTGACCTTGCCCGACGGGGTGATCCCGACCATCACCGACCGCGACTTCACCATCGCAACCATCGCGGTCCCGAGTGCGGTTGCGAGCGAGCACGAGGCGGCGGAAGACGAGGACGAGGACGAGGAGGAAGTGGAGGTCACCGAGTAGCCCTTGGTCGCTGTCCCTTCTGCTGAAGGCGCCATGTTGCTTCTTGTCGGGCTCGGAAACCCGGGCGCGAGCTACGCCGGCCACCGTCACAACATAGGCTTCATGGCCATCGACGAACTGGCGCGCTGGCACGGGTTCGGCCCGTTCCGCAGGCGGTTCGGCGGGCTCTACTGCGACGGCGTGCTCGATGGCCGCCGGGTCAGGTTGCTCAAGCCCCAGACATACATGAACGAGTCCGGCCGTTCGGTCGGCGAAGCGGTGCGCTACTACGGCCTGCGCATCGCGCATGTCTACGTGCTCTACGACGAGATCGACCTGGTGCCGGGAAAGTGCAGGGTGAAGATCGGCGGTGGTTCCGGCGGCCATAACGGTATCCGCAGTATCGAGCGGCACGTCGGCAAGGACTTCTGGCGGGTCCGTCTCGGTGTCGGGCATCCCGGCCACAAGGACAGGGTGCGCCGCTACGTGCTGCAGGACTTCTCCCGCGCCGAGCGCGATGGCTGGTTGCCGACCCTGCTTGATGCCGTCGCGCGCAATGCGCCACTTCTGGTACGCGGCGAGGAGAACGCCTTCATGAGCCGGGTGGCCCACGCCGTGTTCCCCCCTCCGCCGCGGCCATCGCCCCCGGTACCGGGAGAACAGTGAACCATGGGTCTTGTCTGCGGCATCGTCGGCCTTCCCAATGTCGGCAAGTCCACCCTGTTCAACGCGCTGACCAGGACCGCGGCGGCGGAGGCTGCCAACTACCCGTTCTGTACCATCGAGCCCAACGCCGGCCGGGTGGCGGTTCCCGATCCACGACTCGATGCAATCGCCCGGCTGGCGGGGTCGGCCGCCGCCATCCCGACCTTCCTCGACTTCGTCGACATCGCCGGCCTGGTGCGGGGCGCGAGCAGGGGAGAGGGACTCGGCAACCGGTTTCTCGGCGCGATCCGGGAAGCCGATGCCATCGTCCATGTCCTGCGGTGTTTCGAGGACAGCGAGGTGGCGCACGTCGAGGGAACCGCGGATCCGCTGCGTGACGCGGAGACGGTCGAGACCGAACTGATGCTGGCGGACCTGGAGAGCCTCGAGCGGCGGTCGGAAGTGCTCGGCAGGCGGGTGCGTGGCGGCGACAAGGAGGCACGGGAACTCTTCGCGGTGGTGGACCGGCTGGCCGGGATCCTGGGCGAGGGACGCCCGGCACGCCTGGTCACCGAATGGAACGCGCGGGATGCCGCTCTCGCGCGCGGTCTCAACCTGCTCACGGCAAAACCGGTGCTCTACGTGTGCAACGTTGCCGAGAAGGATGCGGCGGGCGGCTGCGCGGCGAGCGAGTCGGTGGCCGGCATGGCCCGGAGCCGGAACGCGGAATGCGTCGTGATCTCGGCGGCGATCGAGGCCGAGATCGCACAGCTGACCGATCCCGGCGAGCGCGCGGAGTTCCTTGACGGTCTCGGGCTGGCCGAACCCGGGCTCGACCGGCTGATCCGGGCGGGCTACCGGTTGCTCGACCTGATCACCTTCTTTACCACCGGTCCCAAGGAGACCCGCGCCTGGACCCTGCCGCGCGGCGAGACCGCGGTGCGGGCAGGCGGTGTCATCCACAGCGATTTCGCGCGCGGCTTCATCCGCGCCGAAACGGTTTCCACCGGCGATTTTCTCGATCTCGGCGGAGAGCAGCAGGCGAGGGACGCCGGCCGAATGCGGTCGGAGGGCGCGACCTACCAGGTCCGGGACGGGGACATCCTGCGCATCCGTTTCAATGTCTGACTGCCGGAGTGGCGCCGTTCAGCCGTGACCGGATGTTCTCCGGCGGGCTGAATGCGCTACGATCCGGCTGACTGTCACCGGGAGGCCATTCATGGAACGCATTCCGATCACCGGCTACGCCGACCGCTTCTCGCTCGCGCCGGGCGAGACCATCGCCTTCAAGGTCTCGAGCATGTCGGACCAGCCCTATACCGCCAGGCTTGTCCGGGTGATCAGCGGAGATCCGAGCCCAATGGGACCCGGACTGATCGAGGAAGACATCGACGCCTCCTTCGCCGGTACCTATTCCTCCCGGTTCCAGGCCATCAACAGCGGATCCTGCATGCGGGCTTCGCCGGGCAGCGCCCTCGATGTCCACGAGAGCTGGACCGTTGCCGCCACCATATGGCCGACCACGCCGCACACCGGTGTCCAGGCGGTAGCGGGACAGCTCGACAGGGACGGGTGTCGCGGCCTGCTGCTCGCGGTGGGACCGAGCGGTGCCGAGGTACATGCCGGCGACGGCACGAAACTGGCGTGTGTCGCCACAGGCCTGCCGCTTGCGTCCCGGCGATGGTACCGGGTGTGGGCGAGTTTCGATGCGGCGCAGGGTGAGATCCGGGTCGGCCAGGCCCCGGTTGTACCGAGGGTCGACATCGCCGACGCCGGCGAGGCGGGGACCCGTGCCCGTGCCTGCCATGCCGGCCGGGTTCCGTTTCTGGTCGCGGCGACCGGCGACCAGCGGACCGATTGGCATTTCAACGGCAAGATCGAACGCCCGTTCGTTGCCGCGGGCGCACTGGCGGCCGCCGAGGTCGAGGCCATCGCCAACGGCCATGCCCCGGCTGGCATCATCGCGGCGTGGGACTTCTCCCGGGACATCTCCGGCCCGCGGGTCCCCGACCTCGGACCGCACGGGCTTGACGGCACCCTGGTCAACCTGCCGACACGTGCGATGACCGGCTCGGCCTGGGATGGCAGTGCCCATGACTGGACCCGCCGTCCGGCCCACTACGCCGCGGTGCATTTCCACGACGACGACCTGCACGATTGCGGCTGGGAGACCGACTTCACCTTCACGGTCCCCTCGGACATGAGAAGCGGTGTCTACGCGGCGCGCCTGCGCACGGCCGACGGCGCCGATGACATGATCCCGTTCTTCGTCACCGCGCCGCGCGGTCGGCCACGGAACCGGATCTGCGTGCTGATCCCCACCTACACCTACACGGTCTATGCCAACTTCGCCCGCTACAACACCGACGAGGCGATGCGGGCCCGGATCCGCGAGTGGGGCGCGAGTCCCTGGGTTCCGGACGACCACCCGCAGTTCGGCCATTCGACCTACAATCACCATACCGACGGCAGCGGTATCGCCTATTCGTCGCGGCTGCGGCCGATCCTGTCGATGCGTTCCGGAGTGATCGCCTACTGCGACATGCCAGGCTCGGGGTGTCGGCACTTCCCTGCCGATTCCCACCTCTGGTACTGGCTCGAGACCAAGGGGTACGACTTCGACGTCATCACGGATGACGAACTGCACGACTGGGGTGTCGACGCGCTGTCAGGCTACCAGGTGGTCATGACCTGCTCGCATCCCGAGTACCACACGCCGGGGTCGCTCGACGCCCTGCAGGACTACGTCGACCAGGGCGGCCGCCTGCTCTATCTCGGTGGCAACGGGTTCTACTGGAAGGTTGCGGTTTCCGCAGACTGGCCGGGTGCGGTCGAGATCCGCAGGGGCGAGGGTGGCATCCGTGCCTGGGCCGCGGATCCCGGGGAATACTACAATGCCTTCGATGGCACCTATGGCGGGCTGTGGCGGCGCAACGGGCGTCCGCCGCAAAGGCTTGCCGGCGTCGGGTTCAGTTCGCAGGGAGACCACGAGGGCAGCTATTACCGAAGGACGCCCGAGTCCCGTGACCCGGCCAACGCGTGGATCTTCGAGGGCATCCAGGGTGACCTGATCGGAGACTTCGGATTGGCCGGCGGCGGTGCCGCCGGCTTCGAACTCGACCGGGCCGACACCGCCCTCGGCACCCCGTTGAACGCCGTCGTGGTGGCCCGGTCCGAAGGCCACGGCGACGGGTTCGTGCTGGTGCCGGAGGAAATCCTGACCCATCACACCACCTGGCCTGGCGAGCCGGAACGGGACCTCATCAGGGCCGATATCGTCTGGTTCGAGACCCCGGGTGGCGGGGCGGTGTTCTCGGTCGGGTCGATCACCTTCTGCGGCAGCCTGCCGATAGACGGCTGCGACAATCAGGTCTCGACCATGCTCGACAACGTGATCCGCAGGTTTTCGGGCAACGTGCAGTCTCCGGACGGTCAGGCAACGGCGAGCGCGTAGACCCCCTCGATCCCGTCAGGCAACGGGAAACCGGTCCAGGTCGTACCGCCGTCCTCGGTCCCGAGCACCTGGCCGCGCCGTGCCGCGCAGTAGACCCGTTCGCCGCGGGAGCGGCTCTCGGCGATGCTCATCAGCGTGCTGGTGATCGCGACGGTGTGATCGAACCGGTGCCAGCTTTCGCCGTCATCCTCGCTGCGCCAGAGCGAGCCGGCGTCGCTGTTGGCCGCGCCGGAGAGAGCGGCGTAGAGCCTGCCCGGCACATGCGCGGAGACCGCGACATCACGCGCGTAGGTCAGCGGCGAGTAGCGTCCGATCCCCAGCTCCTGCCAGGTCGCGCCGTTGTCGGCGCTGTTGAACAGTCCCATCCGGTTCGCAAGCCATACGGTCTTCGATCCGCCGATCACCACCGCGTGCGAGTCCATCATGCCCTCGGTCTCGGTATCGCTGATGATGCGGCTCTTCAGGTGCTGCTGCTGCGATAGCGCGAGCAGCGAGGGGTTCCCGCTCTTCCAGGTCGCGCCGCCATCCGTGCTGTGCACCGTGCCGCCGACCTCGAACGCGACCTGCAGGTGGTCGGAATTGCCCGGGTCGACCGCGATTCGCACCACCCGCATCGGGAAGCTCATGTGGACGACCCCGGGCGGCAGGTCGATTGCGAGCTGTTGCCAGGACCGTCCGGCATCGCGGCTGCGGAACACGGTGTTGGCCTGGGTGCCGACATACAGGGTGTCGGCATCCGATGGATCGGGGCAGATCGACCAGACGACACGGTGTTCGGCCGCCGTTCCGTCGGGCAGCGGTCGCGCCTCCCATGTCTCGCCGCCATCGCCCGACCGGTAGGGGCCATGCTGGGTTCCGGCCCAGACGGTACCGTGGTTCCTGGGGTCGATCACCAGGGCCCGCACCTCGACGCCGTCGGGCAGGCCGGAGCGCAGCGATGTCCAGCTGCCGGTCGAGGCGTCCAGCCCGAAAAGCCCGTTTGCACGTGAATCGTCGGCTGCGGCGCGCCACTGTCCGGCGCCGGCAAAGACTGAAAATCCCATGATCATTCCCCCGGTCAGGCACGGGCGCCCGCATTCAGCTCGGCGCGCCGCACGATGGCCCACCGATACTGTTCCGGCCAGTCCCCCAGGTCGTCGCCGCATCCCAGGGCTTCCGCCGCATGCAGGGCCCAGAACGGATTGTACATGAGCTCCCGGCCGATCGCGACCAGGTCGGCGCGGGCGGTGGCGATGATTTCCTCGGCCTGGCGCGCGTCAACGATCCGTCCCACCGCCATGGTCATGATGCCGGCTTCGCGCCGCAGCCGTTCCGCATGGGGGACCTGGAAGCCGAGCGGCCGTTCGCCTCCCGACCGGGCCGGAGTGCCGTCGTCCCGGGCCCGGAAGGCCGGGGCGCCGGTGATCCCGCCTGCGGAGCAGTCGACCACGTCGACGCCTCGTTGCCCGAGTTCACGCGCCAGCACCACGCTGTCCTCGATTGTCCAGCCGTTGTTGTCGACGGCCGACAGGCGGAAGAACAGCGGCAGTTCGTCCGGCCAGGCCCGGCGCACGGCCTCCGTGACCTCGAGCGCGAACCGCATGCGCCCGGTCAGGTCGCCGCCGTAGCGGTCGTTGCGCCGGTTGCTGAGCGGAGAAAGGAAACTGTGGATCAGGTACCCGTGGGCGCCGTGAATTTCGAGCACCCTGAACCCGGCCTGCGAGGCCCGCGCGGCAGATGCGGCGAACGCGTCGACGATGCCGGCGATCTCGCCGGTACCAAGCGGGTGCGGCGTCGGCCAGCCGTCCGCCAGCGGAACTTCCGACGGGCCGACGATGCGCCAGGGGTCGTCACCCCAGCTGGTGTCGTCCATGGCCAGCGGCCGTCCCCCGGCCCAGGGCGGGCTCGCGGACGCCTTGCGTCCGGCATGGGCGATCTGGAGCCCGGGGACCGCGCCCATCGAACTGATGAAGCCGGTCACGGGCTTCAGAGCCTCGGCCTGTTCGTCGGTCCAGATCCCGAGGCACCGCGGGGTGATCCGGCCCCGTGGCTCGACTGCGGTGGCCTCGGCGAACACCAGCCCGACACCACCACGGGCAAAGGTGCTCAGATGGGCGAACTGCCAGTCGGTCGCGGTGCCCCGGTCGGCCGAGTACATGCACAGCGGCGAGAGGACGATCCGGTTCGGCAGGGTGACGCCTCGCAGCGTCAGCGACGAGAACAGGCGTGAGGTCATGACGTCTTGGTCCCCGGAGTGCAGGTGGCAGGGCGGTCTCAGTCGAGCGTGAGCACGATCTTGCCGAGATGGTGGTTTCCGCGCATGTGATCAAGGGCGTCGGTCACGGCTTCCAGCGGGTAGGAGCTGTCGATCGGCAGGGCCAGGGTTCCCGCCGCGATCGCCTCCCCGAGGTCCTCGTGCACGGCGCGGGTGATGGCGCGGATCTCCTCGATCGAGCGTGTGCGGAAGGTCACACCGATGTAGTGGATGCGGCGCAGCGCATGAAGGTCGCAATCGAAGGTACTAGTCGCTCCGCCCAGACGGCCGACATTGACGATGCGTCCGAGCACGGCGGCCGCGCGCATGTTGTCGTTGGCGACGAAGCCGGAAATCTGGTCGACGATCAGGTTCACCCCGGCGCCGTCCGTGGCCTCCAGCACCCGTGCGACCCAGTCGGGGTCGCGGGGGTCGAGGGCGAGGTCGGCGCCGAACCTTGCCAGTGCCTCCCGGCGTTCCGGGTTGGTCGAGGTGCCGATGACCAGCGATGCTCCCTTCAGCCGGGCGATCTGCAGGCCCATCAGCCCGACCCCGGAACTCGCGCCCTGGATGAGTACGGTCTCGCCGGCAGCGAGACGGCCGTTGGTGACGATGGCATTGTGCATGGTCTGGGTCGCAACCGGCAGCGTCGCCGCCTGCGCATAGCTCACGGTCTCGCCCGGGACGAGAGCGGTCCGCCCCCGGTCGGCAAGGGCGTACTCGGCCCAGCCTGCCGCGCCTGAGCACATCACCCGATCGCCCTCGCGGAAGTCCTGTACCCCCGTACCCACCGCGGCCACATCGCCGGCGAACTCCATGCCGACGATGGTTCCGGGTCCGCCGACGCTTCCGTGCGCCGCCCCGGCGGCGACCGTGAGATCGGCGCGGTTCAGCCCGCATGCCCTCACCCGCACCAGCACCTGGTCGGGTCCCGGATCCGGACGGGGCACGTCCTGCACCCGGACTCCCTGTTCGGTGACGACAGCTGCACGCATCATGAACTCCCCTGCTTGATGGCGGGCCCGGCCCCGCGGGCCGGGCGGCGCATTATCGACATGAGCCGCGGCGAACGCCAGTGGTGCCCGGCATTGTCCGCAGGCCGATGTTCCGGCATGTAGTCCCGGATCGGAGTCCTGCGGCAGGACGGCCGACCGGAACGCGAGACGGAGCCAGCTGGTGACCACCTACGATTCCACCGGCCTGCCGCGGACCACCACGTTCCAGAACGCCGTGATCCTGGTCACCCTTACCCTGGTGACCATGCTTTATGCCATGACGGTGACCATCGCCAACGTGGCGCTGCCGCAGATCA
This sequence comes from Alphaproteobacteria bacterium, assembly GCA_022822665.1. Taxonomy (GTDB): domain Bacteria; phylum Pseudomonadota; class Alphaproteobacteria; order Thalassobaculales; family Thalassobaculaceae; genus Bin52. Next base: position 69,043 of record JAJEAR010000056.1, read on the forward strand.
AGGGAGCGTTGTCGGCCACCACCGACGAGATCGCGCTGATCGTGACCTTCAACATCATCGCCACCGCCGTGGCGACCCCGATGACGGGGTGGCTGACGGCGCGATACGGCCGGCGCAACGTCATGATCTTCGGAGTGGCGGGATTCACGATCGCGTCGTTCCTGTGCGGAACCGCGACGTCGCTCGAACAACTGGTGGCCTACCGGTTCATGCAGGGCGCCTTCGGGGCACCGCTGGTCCCGCTGAGCCAGGCGATCGTGGTCGATTCCTACCCGAAGGAGAAGATCGGACCGGCCAACGCCATCTTCGGCATGGGCGTGGTCATGGGGCCGATCCTCGCCCCGACCATCGGCGGCTACCTGAGCGAGACCTACAGCTGGCGCTGGGTCTTCTTCATGATGGTGCCGTGCGGCATGGTGTCGCTGCTCGGCGTGGCGCTGTTCATCAAGCGGCGCCGGTCGCGACCCGGGGCCTACCTCGACTGGACCGGTTTCATTGCGCTGTCGCTTGCGATCGCCGCCTTCCAGTTCATGCTGGACCGTGGCGAGAGGCTCGACTGGTTCGACAACTGGCAGATCATCGCCTGCGCCTGGGTGGCGGTCCTCGGACTGTGGGTGTTCGTCTCGCACTCGCTGACGGCCGAGAGGCCGTTCCTCAACCCGAGACTGCTGATGAAGCGCAACTACGCGCTCGGGCTCATGATTGCCTTTGTCTTCGGTCTGCTCAACTTCACGCCGATCACCCTGCTGCCGGCCCTGCTGCAGACCCTTCGCGGCTATCCGGATTCGATCATCGGCCTCATTCTCGGCATTCGCGGCACCGGCACGCTGCTCGGCTTCTTCTTCATGTTCCTGGGCGGCTCGCGCATCGATCCCCGCTACACCATGTTCGCCGGTTTCATGCTGCAGGGGATTTCCGGGTGGTACATGGCGCAGTTCAGCGTCAACCTCACGACCTTCGACGTGCTGTGGACCTCCTGGCTGCAGGGACTGGGTGTGGGGATGATCTGGGTGCCGCTGACCGTGGTGACCTTCAGCCAGCTGAACGAGGAGGAGACCGCGGAGGGATCCTCGGTCTTCCACCTGGTCCGCAACTTCGGAAGCAGCGTGTTCATTTCGATCACCATCGCCATCATGATCCGCACGGGCCAGATGAACTACTCGTCGCTCTCGCAGTCGGCGACCCCGCTCAACACCGCACTGCCGTTCCAGGACTCGCTGTTCGCGTTCTGGTCAATCGACGGCGTCGGCACGCTCGCGGCGCTCAGCGGCGAGATCGGCCGCCAGGCGACGATGATCGGCTACCTGAACGCGTTCTACGCCTTCACCATGGTGGCATTCGCGATCTGCCCGTTCCTGTTCATGGTCCGCCTGCGGCGCTGATACCCGACCGGCGGTCCCTGCCGCTTGCGGGTGCCCGACGATCCGGCCACAGTGGCCTGGCGTACCGGCAGCGTGGAGGAAGAGATGACCGGAGTGATCGGCTGGATCGGTCTTGGAAACATGGGAAGCCGGATGGCCGCGAACCTGGGCGCAAGCGGCGTCGAACTCGTGGTCGCCGATCGGCACTCGACCGCCCGGGCGCCTGAAGGCAGCCGCATCGTGGCAGACAACGGTGCGGTGGCGCAGGCCGCCGAGGTGGTGTTCCTGTGCGTGCCGGCGGGCCCTGACACGCTCGAGGTGGCAGCTGACCTGCTGGGTGCGCCGGACCGGCGGGTCAAGACCGTGGTCGATACCTCGACCATCGGCATCGAGCATGCACGCGAGGCCGCGCAGCTGCTGGCGGGCCATGGCGTCGCCTATGTCGACGCCCCGGTCTCCGGCGGCATCGCCGGGGCACAGGCGGCGACGCTCGCGGTCATGGCGAGCTGTCCGGCCGCGATCATGGACGAGGTGAGGCCGCTGCTCGAGACGATCGGATCAAACGTGTTTCACGTCGGACCGGAGCCGGGCCAGGGACAGACGATCAAGTTGCTCAACAACTTTCTCTCGGCGACCGCGATGGCCGCGACCAGCGAAGCCATGACCTTCGCGACGGCGAACGGTCTCGACCTCCAGGCCACGCTCGATGTCGTCAACGTCTCGAGCGGCCGGAACACCGCCACCATGGACAAGTTCCCGAACCGGATCGTCCCCGGTGGCTACGACGGCGGCTTTGCCTCGGCAATGATGGCGAAGGACACACGGCTCTACCTCGAGAACGTACGCGGATCCGGCACGGCGGACCGTATCGGCGCGGTGGTGGCCGATGTCTACGCCCGGCTCGACCGGGACGAACCCGGTTCCGATTCGACGCGGATCTACGCCTACACCCGGGCAGGCAGGACCGGCCCGGGCGACGGGTAGGCGGGAACCCGTACCGGTCGGGAGAAATCCGCAGCGCGTCACGCCGACCGCACGCGGTGCCGACCATCCTGCCCGCGATCTCCGCGCCGCCGTGCAAGCACCGGGACCAGGGGCGAAACTGGCCGCCGCGAAACCGGCCAGGCGCGGGGTCCGGTCAATTCCGGCCGACGGAGTGGCCGGGCCGGTCGTGGATCGCCGGACCCGTCGTGCGGGACTGCCCACGCGCGGCGCTGACGATGCCGTCGTCATCTGCGCCGGCTGGCCCGCGCTCGCGCAGGAGTGGACCGAAGCTGCAGTCCTCCGTGTCCGGGACTATCCGCGCCGGGGCTGAATCCGGAACGCACCCCTCTGGCGTTCGTCCGGGAGCATTCCGTTGCTGCCCTTCACTGCAAGCTGATCAATCGCCGTGGCAGACGGGGATTCGTGAACTGCTTTCTTCGGCCAGAATCAATTGGCCAACTGTCCTGTTGTGCCAGTTTTCCGTGTACGCCTCTCGCAACGCCGGGCCTGATCAGTGACCCACGCCGTCGAGCAATCTTTCCAGGGACACCAGTCGCTCGCGGAAACCGAGTCGAATCCCGAACCGCAGGCTGGTCTTGTCCGGACCGCACAACAGCCAGGCATCGCTCCGATGGACCGCGTGCGCCCAAAGTGACTCCTCGCCCCTGTCCAGCGCGATGTCGGGTATCCGCAGGCCCGGTTCGGCGCGCTGGCGATCCCCGACGGAGTGAACCGCATTCAGCGACCCGCGCAGTTCCACGACGTCTATCCGGTGCTCCGGCCGCCGTCGTTGAAAACCGGTCTGAGTTTCCGTCACACAGTCCTCGACGGTTTCCACCGGATAGCCGCCTGACAGCGCCCGCCACGAACGCGTGCGGTGGCATTCGACGATGATGTTCGTGTCCACCAGGACCGGACCACGGTGTCGGGCCATCGGTGCTCACAACTCGACAGGTGGCTCGACCTCATGCGTCGTGCACAGGTCCGCGAAGTCTTCCACTGCCAAATCCAGCAACCCCGCCACCCGTCGTGTCGAGACAAGGCCCTCCTTGATGGCAAGCGCGAGAACCTGCACGAAAGGCTTCGAATACAGGGCGGGCGTTACGCTGCTCGCGACTTCCCTGCCGTTGTTGCGCAAGGCCGCCTCCGGAAGGGAGCGCGCGACGGATGGTTTCAGGTGGCCGAGCGCTACGAGCCGCCAACGCAACGCCGAGGACGTCACTCGTAGCTCGTCCGCCACGACGTTCAGCCGGGCAATCAGTTCTTCCTGGCCCAGAGACCCCCAGCCACCGCGCTGCTCCAGCGCCGCCGCGGGCATCAGCACCGCCGCGGCGAAATTGTTGGCAAGCTGCTCCACCCGGTTGCCGCCGGTTTCCCGCGCCTCTTCTGAATGCTCAGGGGGCATCACGTCCCAGGTCAGGATATGAAACAGTTCGTGCGCGAGATCGAAGTGCCGGCGGCCCTCGACCTCCCGGCGCGCGATCAGGACCGTGTCCAGTTCGGGCAGGCGGCAAGCCGCCCCGGAAATCCCCTCGCAGGCGTCGACCATGAGAACCAGGATGCCCAGTTCCCGCTCCATGATTTCTGCGAGGCCTGTCGCAGGCGTATCGCCGAGGTCAAACTCGGCGACAAACCGCTCACCGGCCAGCATGGCATCTTCGAAACGCGAATAGCGGGCAAGGTTCAGCGACCGACGCATCAATAGGGTTTCTCGGCCGACCTGCGGAGCCAGGGTACGAAACGCCGCGATCCAGCGACCGGCGGCCCCTTCGTACTCGCGGAGCTGTTCGGCCCCGACACCGGTCTGTCGCCATGAGAAACGACCTTCGCCGACGAGCCGAAACGGATCGGTGAAATAATCGAGAGTCACGCCGAACCTATCCAGCGCGAGTACCAGCTCGTCCGCCGTTACGCGGCGCGCGCCGGTCTCGATGGCCGAGACCGTCTGTCGTTCGTTGAAGCCCAACAGCCGGGCCATATCGACCTGGGAGAGCCCGCGCTCGTCGCGCAAGGCCTTGAACCGCGTGCTGATAAGCTGTGCGGACATGACGACCTCCAGCACCGTCTGTATTCTTGCAATTACAGATTTGCAATAATTTTATACAAAATGGCAGTCGCGGACAACAACCTGTGCACGACTGGCTGGAACGAGCCCCGGCTCCGCAGTCATGACCCGGAAACGGATGTCGATGGCCGTGCGCAGACAGGGTTTCCGATCGCGTCGGCCTTGACCAGATCGATGGGGAAGCCGAGCGCACCACGCAACGTGGCCCTGAAGTCGAAACACTGATCAAGTGTCGCGGGGGCGCTCCGGAGATCGAACTCCACCAGGAAGTCCGCGTCGCTGGACCGGGGGTTCGAAGTCCGCCCGTTGTGCTGCGGAGCCGAACACTTCTTGTCGCGCCACCCCGTAGCGCCGGCTGAGTTCGGCCAGTTCGTTCTTCTTGTCGGAGATCGCGTGATGCACGGGCGAACCTCTTGTTGCCGTGGGACACGATCCGAATTCTCGACGTCATCGTAGAAGCGCTTCCGCCAGACCTCCCTTCAACTCATCACGCACCGACGCCACTTCGGTTTCGGCGCTTGTCAGCTCTTCTGCCAGCGCCCCGGGATAGCCGAGGTCCCCGCCTGCCGTATGGAGGTTCCTGATGTCGAGGTTGTAGCCGCGCCGTATCGAGACAAGGCCCTCCTTGATGGCCAGGATTTCCGGTGCGTCAGCGCGAGATGGTCACTAGCCGTGTCCGCCACGTCTATGGTCCAGCGATGTCATGAAGGATCGCGCGTGGGTTCGAGTCGTGACATGATGCGTGCGATACAGACACTAGATCCGGTGCGAAACAGCGTGGACTGTTCCTCGCGCGCGAACATTGTCTGTGGGCCGGACGGCCGGACTATCGGGAGGGCGCGATGATCAGAAGGTTGACCGCGATCGTCGAACGCGAGGGCGAGGGCTATGTGGCACTCTGCCCGGAGGTCGATGTAGCAAGCCAGGGCGCGAGTGTCGTCGAGGCGCGCGACAACCTTGCGGAGGCGGTCGCGCTGTTCTTCGAAGTTGCACCGGGCGAAGAAGTCGCCCGGCGCCTGCGCGGAGAGGTCTATGTGACCCAGATCGAGGTGGCGGTTGGCTAAGCTGCGTGTCCTGTCGGGACGCGAAGCCTGTCGGGTTCTTGCTGCCCACGGCTTCACAGAAGTTCGAAGACGCGGCAGTCACATCGCGATGCAGAAGACCTGTGCCAAGGGGACAGTGACGGTTCCAGTGCCGGATCATCGGGAACTGCGCACCGGGACTCTGATGTCGATCATCCGCCAGTCTGGCGTGCCGCGCTCGGCTTTCGAGGAGTCGTCGTAGTGGGAACTGTTGAACTCAAGCGGGTTGTAGCCCTGGGATCAACTGAAGTGCGCTACTGTCGGTGACAGACAGGATTCGGAAACGTTCTTTCTTCAGCTTCGCTCAGGCTGCCACGAACGGCGGCCGAGATCCTTCGCGGGACCTGATTCGGCAACCACCGCCACCATGGACAAGTTCCCGAACCGGATCGTCCCTGGCGGCAACGACGGCGATTCTGCCTCGGCAATGATGGCGAAAGACGTACGGCTCTACCTCCAGAATGCTCGTGGATCGGGCACATTGGAGCGCATCGGCGCGGTGGTAGCCGACATCTACGCCCGGCTCGACCGGGACGAGCCCGGCTCCGATTCAACGCGGATCTACGCCTATACCCGGACAGGCGGGACCGGCTGATTCCGGGTTTGCGCGCAGGCACCCGCTGGCGTTAGGTTGATGTACCCGGTCGCCGGGTCCGTTCGTTGCGGTGGAGGAGCCATGCGGCTCCGCGAGCCTGTTCCCCGCCCTGCAGGAAGAGCGATGGCCCCTTTGCCAGGAGTGTGCCTCGCCCCATGGGCATGTTCGCCAGCCCGTGACTGGTGAGCTGCGGCTCTTCAGGGCACGAGACGTGGTCGTGCGGTTCCGCGAGCGCTCTCCTTGATCCCGATCACTCGTTATCTCCCGGCGAGCAGCCGGTGCTCGAGTGCGTCAAACCTTGCATCTGTATCGTTGCGCAGTTTGTCGAGACGCCGATTCACCGAGTCGAACCGCCTGTTTACATCATCGAACCCCGCCAGGGTGACAGCCGCGACGGCAACGCCGACATCGACCATCAAGAGTATGCGACTCAGTTCGCTCACATCGTGTTCCCGGCAGTCTCGCTCAACGTGGTCGAAGGACGCGTATCACAAATCCCGGGCAGGTCTGACGGTGCTGTATTCTGCGGTTGCCAAACGCACCCGCGACGGGGTCGTGGCAACTCAGCACGCGGTGTGGTCGTCCGGGTCGAGCCAGGATGACGTACCGGCACATGTCGCAGGATCCGCAATCTCCGGACCGTTCCTCGATGACAGGAAGGTGATCAGTCGTTGCCCGGGGCCGCGGCCGGTTCCGGGTCACCAAACAGATCATTGCGGCGCATGAGATAGCCGCGCAACTCCGCGAGCCCGTTCTCCACCCGAAGCATTCGCAGCTCGAGGGCGTCAAATCGTGCGTTCGTATCACTGCGCAGTTCGTCGATCCGCTGGTTCACGCCTTCAAACTGCCTGTTCACATCGTCGAAACGACGGTTCACATCGTCGAAACAAAGGTTCACATCGTCGAAACGGCGGTTCACATCGTTGAAACGACGGTTCACACCGGCCAGCCCGGCCAAGGTGATACCCGCGAGGGCAACACCGACGCCGACAATCGAGATAATCAGGTTCAGTTCACCCACACCGCGTGTCCGACAGTCGTGCTCAACGTGGTCGAACCGCGAATATCACAAATTCCGGACAGGTTCGACAATACAAGTCCGGTGACCGTTGACTGCACCCGGGACAGGGTCCTGGCACTCAGCACGCGGTGTGGTCGAGCCGGGAAGGCGTGCCCGCGGAGCGGCACGCGGCGCGATCGCGTAGTGCGTCGGCGTCGTATGCGCAGACGATGCGGTCTGCCTTCCAGTCCTCGATCCATGCCGGCAGAGTGGTGGCGGCGCCGGCGGTGGAGGCGCAGGCGCGTGATGGCGTCCGGCCCGTCCGCCACGCAGTTACAGCGCGCAAGCAGGCGTTCGGAGTTCATGCTTCGGGAGGCCCTGATTCGCCGAGCAGTGCCTCTACGATCCGGCGGAGTTCCGGGAGCTCATGTTGGGCGTAGGCCCACACGCGTTCCGGGACTACCCGATCGTGGCCGTGGCTTGGAAGATTGCGGAAATCCACGATGCGGCGCAGCCCAGGTATGCGCCGGGCAATCTCGTCATGGTCGCCTTGCAGGCGATTCAGTGCCTCGCCGATGATCCCGAACTTGCGTTCGACAGCAGCCTGGATCAATCCGCTCCGCATGTAGTCTTCGCGAGTCACGCCATCGGTGAACCGCACGATATCCGCGCCGGCCTGTTCGATTTCGGCCAGCAGTAGGCGAGGGTCATGATGCATAGATAAGTTCGCGCGACCGGTCGATGGCTGCGCGCAGATACGGGTTGCGGACCGCTGCGGATTCGACCAGATCGACGGGTCGGTCGAGCGCACCACGTAAGGCGTCCCTGAAGTCGAAATACTGATCGAGAGTCACGGGGCGCTCCCGAGGTCGAACTCCACCAGGAAGTCCACGTCGCTGGAGTCCGGATCGAAATCCGTCCCCCGCCCTGCCGAGCCGAACACTTCAAGCCGCGCCACCCCGTAGCGTCGGCAGAGTTCGGCCAGCTTGTCCTTGTTATCAGAGATCACGGCATGCATGGCGGAACCTCCCGTTTCCGCGGGACACGATCCGAATCCCGACGTTGTCGTAGCGGCGCTTCCGCCAGGACCCCCTTCCATTCTTCACGCACCAACGCCAATTCGGCCTCGGTTCTCGTCAGCTCTTCTGGCAGTGCCCAGGGATCTGCGAGATCCTCGCCTGCCGTACGAGGTTCCCGATGTCGAGGTCGTTGCCGCGGTTCCTGATTTCCTTGACGGTGGCATTCCGGGCACGACGGTCCAGGGTATGGGGGCCGGTTTTACCCGACCCCGCACCCGAAATGGTCAACTGATCTGAATGCGTCGGGGCTGGACCTCCGTCTTCTTGTGCAACGTCAGGGTCAGAATTCCGTCACTTGCGCTGGCCTCGATCCTGTTCGGATCCACGGCGTTTCCGATGCTGAACGACCGCGAGAAGTGGCCGATATTGTATTCCGTATAGACCGCATCCGCGTCCTCGTAGTTCGCGAACTCGATTCTGCCCTCGACCCGCAGGACGTTCCGTTCGAGGTCGACGGTGACGTTCTCCTTCTTGACCCCGGGCATCTCCAGGATCACTGAAAGTGCGGTCTCGGTCTCGTAGATGTCGGCTGCGGGTACGTAATACCTGGCTGGAACAGTCCGCTCCTCGCGGTCCACAAGTTCCTGTTTCTCCTGGACTGAGAGCTCTGGCGACATGGTCTCTTCTCCTGGTTAACTCACGTGCCGTAGGGTTCAGTCGATCGCGACCGCGCGTGGTTTTGCGGCCTCCGCCTGGGGCAGGAAAATCGCGAGAAGGCCATCGCGGTATTCCGCCTTGACCTGAGACGCATCGATCTCGATGGGTACCGTGATGGTGCGGTCGAAATCGCCCTGCAGGCGCTCGCGGCGATGCAGGCTCACGTCCGGGCCATAGTCGACGCCCTTGCGCCCCCGCAGCCGGATTGCGTTTTCCCTGACTTCGAGATCGAGCTCGGAACGGTCAATACCGGGCAATTCGACCACCGCCAGGAAGTCATGTCTGCCCTTGCGGAAGATGTTGACGGGCGGGTAGGCGCCACGGGCGCTGCTTCCCGTCGCGCCAAGCCAGTTGCTCGTGCGCGCCCGATCGAACGTACGTTGCAGGGCAAGAAGCGTCTGGAACGGGTCGGTTCTCATCATGGCGATTGCTCCTCCCGGAACCTGGATGAGTGTCAAGCTGCACGTGGTTCTGGCTGCATCGAGGCCCCGCCGCCCAGCCCGCGCCCGGACCGGGCCTCGAGCGCCGCCCGCAGCCAGGTGATGGCGTCGTCGAGGTTCGCCGTCCCGATGGGCGGGGGTGCGCCGTATTCCCGCTCGTAGCGGGACCAGAGACGGTCGAGGATCACTTCCTGAAGCAAGCTCATTCGTATCCCTCCCAATCGCGCCGGCAATCGGAAACGAGATGTTGGCATTGCCCTGCGCGCTCCAGTGGTTGAATGTCCGTGTTGGCACTCCAGGGGGCAGAGTGCCAATCGTGCCCCATATTGGAAGTGACCGGACGCGTTTCAAGACCTGGTCACACTCCGGTTCGAGCCCGCGACTGGTTGCAGCCATGCAGTGCACGGCGGCGACGCGCCAGGTCCTGAAGTGACAGCCGACGTCAAGGTCAATCGCGGGACGGCCGGCATGCGGCCGGCGCTCCCGCGCCGGGGCCGTCCCGAGAGACTTGAATCGAAGCCGGCGATACCAATCTGGGAGGCCGAAAGGTATCCGATGGGAGGAAACGCCATGAAAATCGTGACCCTATTCGGACGCTCCGCGGTGGTACTGGTGTTGACGCTGGCTTCCGCTGGTGCGTTCGCTCAGTGGCCGTTGTCGCTGAACGAGGATGGAAAGCCGACGCTGGCCCCGCTTCTCGAGCGGGCAACACCGGCGGTGGTCAATATCTCGGTTTCCGCTCAGAACCGGACCACAACGAACCCCCTGTTCCGGGATCCGTTGTTTGAACGGTTTTTCGACGTGCCCCGCCAACCGAGGAGGCAGCCCCGCCAGAGTGTCGGATCGGGCGTGATCATCGACGCCGACCGCGGACTTGTCCTCACCAACCATCACGTGGTGGTCGGAGCCGATCGCATCAACATCACTCTGGCCGATCGCCGGAGCTTCGAGGCGGAGCTCGTGGGCAGCGATGCCGGCACCGATATCGCGGTGCTGAAGGTGGAGGCGGATGGGCTGCAGGCTCTGGAGTTCGGTGACTCCGAAAGGCTCAAGGTCGGGGATTTCGTTCTCGCGATCGGCAACCCCTTCGGGATCGGTCAGACGGTGACCTCGGGCATTGTAAGCGCACTTGGCCGCACGGGCCTCAACCGCGGCCGGTACGAGGACTTCATTCAGACCGATGCCTCCATCAATCCGGGCAATTCCGGAGGTGCGCTCATCGATCTCGGTGGCAGGTTGGTCGGAATCAACACCGCCATCGTATCGCCGGCGGGAGGCAACGTCGGGATCGGGTTCGCAGTTCCCAGCGCGATGGCGCGCGAGGTCATGGAACAGTTGATCGAACACGGCGAGGTCAGGCGGGGCCGCCTGGGTGTCGAAATCCAGGATGTGACTCCGGGTCTTGCCGAAGCACTCGGGCTCGACAGCTCGCGCGGCGCGTTGATTGTCCGGGTTGAATCCGGCTCGCCAGCGGAACGGGCGGGCCTTCGGCCGGGCGATGTGGTCATCGCGGTCGACGGCCGCTCTATCGACGGTTCCGCCGATCTGCGCAACACCATCGGCATGACGCGGATTGGAGCCCAGGTACGGATCGCAGTCATGCGGGACGGCAGGCGCGAGGACGTCAGCGTCGGAATCGGCCAGGTTCCGACGGAAGCGATGGGTGAGAGCCGCCTGGCGGATGAGCTGGAGGGTGCGGAGTTCCAGGAACTGGGGCCCAACCACCCGCACCATGGCAGCGTCAAGGGGGTGGTCGCAGCGCGTGTGGACCCCGGCAGCCCTGCGGCGCGGCACGGGCTCCGGTCCGGTGATATCATCCTGTCCGTCAACAGAGTGCCGGTCAGCACAGTTGCCGGGCTCGCGGACGCTGTCAGGGCTTCGAACGCCGCGATCGCGCTCAGCATCCTGAGGGGCGATACGAGGCTCTTTGTCGTCATTCAGTGATCGGGCCCTGCGGATCCGTCGCTGTTTCAGGCCGGATGTTCGGACTTTCCCCGACCGGCAGCAGACAGGGAACCAGATCCCTGGCATCGAGGCAGGACTGCCGGCGCACGCTGTGGCGCCGGCAGCCGCCGTTCGGGAGAAGCCCGCGTGTGAGGGTCGGGGCCTTGCAGGGACACGGCAGTGATGGCCTCCTTTATCGACACAGCCGCGCTTGGACACCGTGTCCCGTCCGCGCGAGCGGTTCAGGGGCCGAAGGTACAACCTGGCGTGTCGCCCTGGAGGGCAGCCGGTAGCTCACGCCGAAGCTGGAAGTCGGCGCAAGTCTTGACCGCAGCGATGCAAGGACGGGCTCAGGTTTCAGCTTGGCGCCGTATTGCCCCAGGGGCGATGGGGCTCTCGCTCGACGTCGAGGGCCGCACGCTTCTCGCCCACGAGGACACCTGTAGAATCAGGACGTGTCCGCTTCACGGGCCTGCGATCCTGATCCGGCCGATTCCGGATCGTGTGCACGCATCCCCCCCGATCGACGCGCTCGCGCAGCACCTTCCCGGGCCTGAAGAGCGGCATGTGCCTCCAGGCAAGCTCGACCGCCACGCCCGTCCCGGGGTTGCGCTCGATACGCTCCCGACGGAAGTGCGGGGAGAACCTGCCGAACTTCCGACTCTCGATACCTCCGCCTCCGGTGAGGTGGGCGGCCATGTACTCAGGCTTCATCTTGATGGTGATGTCGATATTGGAGGCGGGGAACAGTCACTTCCCGGGTCCGATCCGTCTGATGGGCTCGGATCTCGTCATCGCCTCATCGTCCCGGGGATGCCCGTGGGACGAGGGGCCGTTCGGGCACCTCATCTCGGGAGCCCACGGCATGGCGGCGGAGCCGCTCAGGGTATCGAGAGCAGGTGCGCGCGCAGCTTTTGGCGGCGCTCGAGACCGAGCTTGGCGCGTATGTTTCCGCGGTCATGCTCGCATCTTGCAGACCGCGTCGCGGATAGGGCCTCGCATGCGGGCACGGTGATCGGAGGGCAAGGTGTCGGGATGCGGGACGCCGATCCCGTGGGGCGAGACCGCGTTTTCGGGGAAAGTCCCGCAGGCTGCAGGCGGTGACCACCTCACGGTATCCGACTGTCGCTGCGGCAAGGACGTGATGGCCGTCGGGGTCGGGAAGGCCGGGCGTGGAGACAAGCGCTTGTTTCCGGTAACCAGGTGATTCCGCGTAGCCTGCCCCATCCCTTTGAGGGCGCGCTCGGTGATAGCTCGATCACTCTGCGGTTCGTTGCGGAGGAGCGAATGGATCCATTCCCGATGGATGTCAGCGGTTCACTTCGCACGCCAAAGGTCGTCAACCGCCTGACTGATCGCGACCCGGGAACCGGTTCTCCGGCATCAGGGCTCGACTGCCGGCGCGCGAAGTGGCGCCGGCGGTCGCGATGCGGAGAACCTGACGAAAGGAGCCGGTACGCGAGGGTCAGAGCCCTGCCGCGACACGGCGGTGACGCCATCCTGCCTGATTGCTACAGTCGCGCGCGGACACCAGTCCCGCTCGCGCGTGCGGGCCAGGGGGAGCGATTTCAACCCGCGCTGTCCGTTTCGTTCACCCGTGCAATTGGTTGAGCAGTCCATGGCAGAGCACACCCGCAAGACCGGACCCGGAAACGGCCTGCGCATCGGTGTCGATGTCGGCGGTACCTTCACGGACCTGGTCAGCCTGGATGACGAGACAGGCGAAGTCCGCATCGCCAAGGTACCGAGTACACCCGACAACCAGGCCTACGGTGTGCTGGCGGCACTGGAAGCCGGCGGCTCGGTGCTTGAGGAGATCTCGCTAATCGTCCACGGGACCACGACGACGACCAACGCGGTGCTCGAGCGGACCTTCGGTCGTACCGGCCTCGTGACCACCCGGGGCTTTCGCGACGTGCTCGAGCTTGGCCGGCGGACACGACCCGCTCCCTACGGCATGAAGGGCCGGTTCGTCCCGGTGATCCCCCGCGACCTGCGTCTCGAGGTCATCGAACGGATCGACGCGGCAGGCGAGGTGGTGATCCCGCTCGACGATGACAGCGTGCGGGAGGCCGCGGACCGGCTGCGCGCGGCCGGGTGCGAGTCGGTGGTGGTGCACTTCATTCACTCGTACGCCAACCCGGCCCACGAACGGCGGGCGGCCGAGATCCTTCGCGAGACCTGGCCCGGCGACCACGTCACCACGGGGCACGCCCTGTTGTCGGAAAGCCGCGAGTTCGAGCGCGGCGTGACCGCCGCGGTGAACGCGTCGGTCCAGCCCCTGCTGCAGCGCTACATCACCCGCCTGACCCGCGAACTCGGCGAGCGCGGCTACTCGGGCGAATTCCTGGTGATGAACGGCAACGGCGGCATGGTTCCTCTCGAGCTGGTGCCGCGCGAGGCCGCAAAGACCGTGATGTCGGGACCGGCGTCGGGCGTGATCGCCGCGGCGCGGACCGGGACGCGGGCCGGGGTGCGGCACCTCATCAGCTACGACATGGGCGGGACCTCGACGGATGTTGCTCTCATCCGTGACGCCGAACCCGCGTTCTCGAGCGAGACCGAAGTGGAGTACGGCCTGCCGATCCACGTGCCGATGGTCGACGTGCGCACGGTCGGCGCGGGTGGCGGGTCGATCGCCCGGGTGAATGCGGCGGGGCTGCTGGAAGTCGGCCCGGAAAGTGCGGGTGCCGTGCCGGGACCGATCTGCTACGGGCGTGGCGGTACCCGCCCGACGATCGCGGATGCCAACCTGTTGCTGGGGCGCCTTGACGCGGAACGGCTGACATCGGTGAGGGACGGTTCTGTGCCCGGGCAGGTGGCGAAGGTGTTCGAGGACGAGATCGGTCGGCCGCTGGGAGGGCTGGACGCCACCGCGGCGGCGGCCGCGGTAATCCGGCTCGCCAACACCAGGATGGCCGGTGCAATCCGCATGGTTTCGGTGTCGCTCGGCGCGGATCCCCGGGACTTCGTCCTGTTCGCCTTCGGTGGTGCCGGACCCCTGCATGCCTGTGCGCTGGCGCGGGAACTGGCCGTACCGGAGGTGATGGTTCCGGCACTGCCCGGCATGACCAACGCGCTCGGCTGCGTCATGGCCGATCTTCGGCATGATTTCGTCAACACCCTGAACCGGCCGCTCGACCAGGTTGACGAGGCGGAACTGCACGCGGTGTTTGCCGACCAGGTTCGACGGGGCGACGCGCTGCTCGACCGCAGCCGGGTCGCCATCTCCCGGCGGGACCGGGTGTTCGGCGTCGAGATGCAGTTCATCGGCCAGTCGCACCTGCTGAGGGTTCCGCTCGACACTTCCACACCGGACCGCGCCCTGTTGAGGCGGCGGTTCGAAGAGGTCTACTGGGAGCGGTTCCGCATCGAGCTGCCCGAAATCGGCGCCCGCCTGGTCGCGGTGGCGACGTCGGTGATCGGAGTGCGAAGCGAGCCCGACCTTGCGCGTCTCATCGACCCTGGAGCGCGGGCAGCCCGGCTCGAGGACGCCCTGTCCGGTTCCAGGCCTGTGTTCTTCGACGCGTCCGGATCGCGCTGGATCACGACGCCGGTCTACCGCCGCGACCTGCTTCCGGCAGAGTTCTCCATCAAGGGCCCGGCCGTGATCGAGCAGCTGGACGCCACCACCCTGGTCGAACCGGGAGATGTGGCGCGCGGCGAGGCCGACGGCAATATCCGCATCAGGATCGGGGAGGCGGGATCATGAAGCTCGACCCGGTCGATCTCAGTGTCATCCAGGCCGGCCTGCAGCAGGTCTGTGACGAGATGGACCTGTGTTTCTCGCGGGCGGCGTTCTCTCCGGTGATCGCAGAGGCGAACGACCGCTCCGACGGGATCTATGCCGCGGAGGACGGCGCCCTGATTGCGCAGGGTGCCGGCGGATTGCCGGTGTTTGTCGGCACCATGCAGTACTCGACCCGGGTGTTGATCGACATGATCCGCGACGGCTCGGTCGCCGGGCCGCGGCCGGGCGACGTCTACATCGTCAACGATCCCTATCTTGGCGGCACCCACCTGATGGACGTGCGGTTTGCCCGTCCGTTCTATCGCTCGGGCCGCCTGTGGTGCTGGTTGTCCAACACCGGTCACTGGCCCGACATCGGCGGGTCGGTGCCGGGCGGGTTTTCCGCCACTGCGACCGAGGTCGAGCAGGAGGGCCTGCGGCTTCCGCCCGTCAAGCTGTTCAAGGAAGGGGAACTGGACCGGGAGATCCTCTCCATCATCAACTCGAACATCCGGGTCCCTGACCAACGCATCGGCGACATCAAGGCCCAGACCGCGGCGCTGACCGTGGGAGAGGAACGCCTGAACCTGCTGCTGGATCGATACGGCGACGACATGGTCAGTGCCGCAATTGTCGAACTTCGGCACCGTGCCGCCGACCAGATGCGGGCTTGCATACGCGAGATCCCCGAAGGCACCTGGTCATCGGTGGCCTGGGTCGACAGCGACGGCGTGGAGAACCGGCCGCTCGCCATCCGGCTTTCGGTCACGCGCAGCGCCGACGAACTGAGCTTCGATTTCTCGGGATCGAGTCCGCCCTGCGCCGGGCCGATGAACTCCGTGCTCGCGACCACCCTGAGCTCGGTCTACCTGGCCATGCGGCACATCTTTCCCGAAGCACCGCTCAGTGCGGGCGCCTTCGAACCGCTGCACGTGATCCGACCTGTCGGCACGTTCCTGGATGCGAGCTATCCGCGACCGGTCTCGGGCTGCGCGGCCGAGGTCTCGCAGCGCATCGCCGAGGCGGTATTCGCGGCCCTGGTCGATGCGCTGCCGCACCGGGTGACGGCGGCTCCCGCGGGTTCCAGCGGCAACTTTGCGCTCGGCGGTCACGATCCCGTGGCGGACCGTGGCTACGTGATGTACCAGCTGTCCGGCGGCGGCTACGGCGGCAACAGCGAGACCGACGGCCTGAGCAACGGATGCTCGACAATCGGCATATCCAAGGCACAGCCGGTCGAGATCATGGAACAGAACTTTCCGGTGCTCTACCGGCGGTACGCCCTGCACGAGGGCTCGGGCGGGCCGGGCTTTCACCGCGGCGGCTTCGGCCTCGACTACGAGGTTGAGCTGCGCCGCGGCGAGGCGACCGCGAGCTTCGTGATGGACCATGGACGGTTCGGTCCCCAGGGTGCGCGGGGAGGGGGCGACGGCGGGCCCAACAGGGTCACCGTTACCAGCAAGGGCAGGCAATGGACACCGGAGCACCTCTCCAAGGCGCAGGACATTCCGCTGGTGGCCGGTGACCGCGTCCGGGTCCGTACACCCGGCGGCGGCGGTTTCGGCAACCCGCTCGAGCGCGATCCCGAACTCGTCCTCGAGGATGTCCGCCTGGGCCGGTACACCGTTGACGAGGCGCGCTCGATGTACGGTGTCGTGATCGACCCCGGGGCGATGCGGGTGGACGCGTCCGCGACGGCCCGTGAGCGAAATCGGGCAGGTGTGCGCTGACCATGGCTCGACGATGGTGCGCCCCTGCAGTGCGACGACCGGGCTTGGCGTTGCGGGCCGAGGCGGGGTACAAGATTGAGACATCGACAGGACGGACATTCCTGACCCGTCCCGGAGGACAGATCGATGCCGACCGGTGTGAAGCTCGCTCTCAGCGTAGCCGTGATCGCGATTGGCGCCGGGTGCGCCTGGCTGGAACGAACCTACGGCGAGACGCTGGTGTTCTGGGTCATCCTTGGACTGACGGCATTCATGGTCCTCGCCCTGTGGCTGTTCCCCGAGGCCGGGGTGAAGGACGGCGAGAAGACGTGAAGCCGTGTCGGCGACCCCGGCCGGCGGATCGGATCAACCAAGTCATTTCCCGAAGTCCGGCCGGCTCGCCGTCGTGAACGCCTCTATCCGGCGCGCGCGACGTGGTCGAGAATGTGGCGGGCCACCGCTTCGGGCTGTTCCTCCGGGACGAAGTGACCGCTGTCGGGAACCGTGAAACCCGTCACGTCGCGTGCGACGCGCCGCATCGACTGTTCGGGTTCGGCGCCGCGCCCCCTGGCCTCATCCTTCTCGCCTCCGAGCGCGAGCACCGGCATCGGCAGCCGGAAGCCGGTTTCGAGTAGGGCCGCGTTGTCGGCAGCATCGCGCGGCAGGGCACGGTAGTACGCGAAGCCGGCGCGCAGGGCGGCCGGATCGCTGTAGGTGCGCAGGTATTCGGAGACCGCCGCATCGTCGATGGCGTCCCGTCGCCACGAGAACTCGCGGTAGAACCACCCGAGGTACTCCCGTTCGCGACCGGTCACCAGTGCTTCGGGCAGGTCAGGCGTCATGTGGAACGCGTGGTGCCACCGCCGTCCTCCCTGCGAGAAATTTCCTCCGTCGCCGGGGATCACGACGTCGATGATCGTCATGGTCAGCATGGGCTCCGGATACCAGGCACCGAGAGCAAAGGTGACCGGACCACCCCAGTCATGGCCCACGCAGTGCCATGTCCGAAGCCCGAGATAGTCCGACAGCAGCCGGTGGATGTCGCCTGCCACGGTGCGCTTGTCGTAACCGCCGGCCGGACGCGACGAGTCACCGAGGCCGCGCAGGTCCGGCGCAATGACCGGGTAGTGGCCGGCGAGCCGCCGCATCACGTCGCGCCACTCGTACCAGGTCTGCGGCCAGCCGTGCAGGAGCACGATGGGCGGTGTGGGCGCCGACAGATCACCGAGGGTGACGTAGTGAATCGTGACGTCACCGAGGTCGGCGAAGCGGTGCTCGAATTCGCGACTGGTCATGGCTCGGGGTCTCCCGGACAGGAACGGATCGATCGCGGATGCCGCAGCCGGGACATCGTGCCATATCGTAGTCACACACGACGCATCCTTGATGCTGGTCGATTGCCCGGCCCTGACACCCTACGGGAAAGGAAATCAGTTCAATTCCATGGGTTTACGACCCAATGGCTACGCTATTCCGACTTCCTCCAAGCTTCGCACCTGCCCAAATCTCAGGACACAAACTTAGCATACCCGGAGCCCTCTCGGGCGGAACTGAATGTGCGGACGACATCCGATTCCGGTTCCCACTCACCCAATGCCCACATGTCGCCCGACCGCTTGGCGCCGCTCCCATCGATCCACTCGCCGCGCAATTGCATGAATTCTCGCCTGTGGTTGCGGGGCGGTTTGTGCCATCGGCGGCCGGTTGCCGGCCCATGCTCAATCCCCGGATGCGGGAATTCAACGACACAACGCCTATCTTCCACTTTGGTGCGCCGCCGCCACTCCGAAGTGCAACACCTGCAACACCGGGCGCGTCACCGGGCCATGTCCGGAGCGAGGGCGTAGCCCGA
>JAJEAR010000051.1 GCA_022822665.1 Alphaproteobacteria bacterium
CCGGCGACGGCCGACCGCGCGGTTGCGGACGCGCTGTGCACGGTGGTGGGCTGGCCGCTGGAGGCCGGCATCGCGACGAGGATCCCGGGTCCGGTGGCGATCTCCGTCGCCGACGCCCGGGCCGACGAGGGCCCGGACGCCGAACTCGAGTTCGCGATCATCCTCGACCGCGCGCGGGGCGACACGGTGCGGGTGACCGCCCGATGGTTGAGCCGGGGGGCTGGCACGGTGACGGAGCAGTCGACGGAAATCCGTTCTGAAGGAGGATCGGGATGACGCGATCGAGGCCGGTCCGCGCTGGGGCGGGGCTGCGTGCGGCGGACGCGGCGGTCAAGGCCGCGCCGACGTCGATCGGCGGCGCGCTCGCGCGGACCAGGCGCAAGCCGCGGGCCGGGCCGGTCCTCCGGGACCGGTTGAACCCGGGGCGCGGATAGCGGAGCGCGCGGCAGCGCTGCCCGGTCCGGTTTCGGGTGGATCGACTGCCGGCCGCGGCGCCGGGGCCGGCCCGTCTCTTGGCCCGACCCGATGCCGCTGCTCGGGCTGCTCAACGGAAGGTTCGTCCTCAAGGCGGAACTCGGCGACGAGGTGCTGCAGATCCTGGTCCCGTCCGGGCGGGCGTTTGGACCCGGCGACGGCAGTATGGCCAAGCTGGGGCTCAGCCTGCCGCCCCCTCCTCGGAGGCGGCCCTCCGGGGACAGGCGGATCGCGCGCTGGCCTCGGTGCTGGACGGGATCGGGGTGCAGAAGCCAACTTGGGATTCGTCACCGTTGACCGTCCAGGAGATCACGACGGGTCCGGCCAGCTGTAGGGTGCACGTGCAGGCCAGCCACCCGACTTCGACACTGGCGGTCCTCCGGGGCGGCGCGTCCGGCACAGGTGCCGGGACCCCGGTTCAGCGGGACGGACAGGACGGTGCCGACACGCTGTTCGTCCTTTGCGGGCCGGGAATTGGGGCTCGCCCGCGGCACGGGGGCAGGGTCAGATGTTCGAGTCTGGAAAACTCGCCTTGCGCCGGGCGATGTAGTCGAGGAGCGCCTCGTCGACCGCAGGGTCGATCGGCGGTGCCTCGTAGTCACCGAGCAGGCGCTTCACCAGGGCCGATGCCCGGGTCACCGCGTCGCGGCTACCCTCCGACTGCCACTGCTCGAAGGTGCCGTTGTCCGCGATCGAGGAGCGGAAGAACGCGGTCTCGAAATGGGCCTGGGTATGGCTGCAGCCGAGGAAATGCGCCCCGGGACCGACCTCGCGGATCGCATCCATCGCCTGGCCGGCCTCGGAAACGTCGACGCCCTCGAGCAGTGAACGCATCATCGCGAGCTGATCGGCGTCCATGACGAACTTCTCGTACGACGAGACCAGCCCGCCCTCGAGCCACCCGGCCGCGTGCAGCACGAAATTCACGCCGGCCAGCACCGTGGGAAGCAACGTGTTGGCGGATTCGTAGGCCGCCTGGGCGTCCGGCAGTTTCGAGCCGCACAGCGACCCGCCCGAGCGGAACGGGACACCGAGGCGACGGGCAAGCTGCGCGCATCCGTACAGCACCAGCGCCGGCTCCGGCGTTCCGAAGGTCGGCGCACCCGACTGCATCGAGATCGAGCTGGCGAAACTGCCGAACACGACCGGCGCGCCGGGACGGCACAACTGGGAAAAGGCGATACCCGCAAGCGCTTCGGCCAGTGTCTGCGCGAGGGTTCCGGCAACGGTGACCGGCGACATCGCGCCCGACAGGATGAAGGGAGAGATGACGGCCGCCTGGTTGGCGCGGGCATAGGCCTTGAGCGCCCCGATCATCATCGCGTCCCACGTCATCGGGGAATTGGCATTGATCAGGCTGACCAGCATGGTGCGGGTCTCGTCCGGACCGGCACCGAACAGCAGCCGGACCATCTCGATCGAGTCCGCTGCCCGTTCCGGAGCCGTCACCGAGCCCATCATCGGCTTGTCGCTCAGGCGCATGTGAGCGTACAGCATGTCGAAATGCCGCTTGTTCACCGGCAGATCGACCGGTTCGCACACGGTTCCGCCGGAATGGTGCAGTCCCGGCGACAGGAAGGCGAGCTTCACGAAGTTGCGGAAATCCTCCAGCGTCGCGTAGCGCCGGCCACCGTCCAGGTCGTGAACGAAGGGTGGTCCGTAGACCGGGGCGAACACCGTCGTCGCGCCACCGATCTCGACCGAGCGTTCCGGATTGCGCGCGTGCTGGGTGAACCGCGCAGGCGCGGTGCGGGCGAGCGAGCGGGCGAGGCCGCGCGGCATGTGCACCCGCTCCCCGTCGACCTCGGCGCCGGCGTCGCGCCACATGGCCAGTGCCTCGGGATCGTCGCGGAAGTCAATCCCGACCTCCTCGAGGATGGTCTCGGCGTTGTGTTCGATGATCTCGAGCGCCTCGGCATCGAGGATCTCGAACACCGGAATGCGGCGGATGATCCCCGAGACCTGCTCGACCGTCGTACGGGTCCGCTCCGCGCGACGAACTGCCCTGCCGCCTGCCCTGGCGCGGCGGTGCGGTACTGTATCACTGCCGGTCATCGACCCTGTCTCCGCCAGCCGATCCGCCGATCTGGCAGATTCTCGGCCCGCCGGTCCAGGGTCCTTGTCCTCGAGCCGCCATCACGCGTCGCTCCGGGGACGAAGAGGTTGCATCCGCGGCGCCGAAACCTCGAACCCTGCGGCCGGTCATGCTAAACTTCGCTGTTCTGTCGGATTGATCGGTGCGTCTGCATCTGGAGGGCGAGGTCATGATGGGTCGGTCGGGTTTGCTCGCAGCGGTGCTGTGCCTCGTGGTGATGCCGGTCGTCAGCGCCGCGGAACCACTGCCGCCACAGGTCCTGGGCCTGGTCGCAACCCGGCAGCCGACGCCGCTCGTCTGCGACGGAAACAGGTGTTCCGGCGTGCTCAGCGCCTTCTGCATGCAGGAAAAGCGTCCTCGGCCGACGGCAGGCCAGCGATATGACCTTGCCGGCAGTGGCGAACTCACCATGCGAGTGACCCGGGCCGACGGCGAGGTCGTCCGGTTCTCGGCAACCGGCATGCTCGCGTTCACCAGCGAGGGTGAGTACACCTCGGTCCGCGTGACCATGCCGCAGAACCGTCTCGCGGCCCTGGATGCGACCGAGGTCGCGGTTCTGGTGCCCCGTCATACCGCCCTGGTACCGAGGCGGGAGATGACCGCCGCACTGCGCAAGCACGATATCGAGACGGCGACGGGACCGGCACGACTTGACGCTGAGGGATTCTTCGAGCGACCGACACGACGCACCGACACCGTGCTGGTCATGAACCGGCTGCTCAACCTGATGCCGGTCAGTGCCGCCGCCCCGGCCCGGGGCATGGAGCCGGCGTGGCGGAATGTCATGGACCAGGTGGAGGGGCTTCGGCTCTCGCCGGCCGGTGTGCGCGATGCCCGCGACGTCTATGACCGGTGCAGTCACTACGTCGAGCAGGGCTACTCGGTGCGGATGCACGGCTGTATCCGCAAGCAGCACGACCAGCTGCTGCGCAGGATCAACCGGGAATACTGGGACGGCACCCCGGGTTACTGAGCCCGGGCGGCCGGAGCCAGGGAGCCTGCAGAGCCGGGCGCGCCGGCCTGCCGCCGCCACCAGCACACATCCCGTTCACACCCCGGGTTGACGTATCCCATGACGCAGAACCAGTTCACGTTTACCGCCCTGGAGCGAGTGGTGACCGGATATCCGGCCGCCGAGGCGATCGCACAGGAGGCGGAACGCCGGGCGGCAAGCCGCGTATTCCTGCTGACCAGCGGGAGCCTTGCGCGGAACACCGGCGAAGTGGAAACCATCGCCGGCGCCCTCGGGGCCCGGTTCGCCGGGCGGTTCTCCGCCATGCCGGCCCATTCTCCGCGCGACGCGGTCATCGCCTGCGCGGCCGCCGCCAGGTCCGTCGATACCGACCTGCTGGTTACCGTGGGCGGCGGGTCGGTGGCCGACGGCGGCAAGGCGGTGACGATCTGTCTGCGTCACGAGGTTACCGACATGGACGGGCTGGACCGGTTTCGGACCAGGGTTGACGCCGACGGGATACGACACCTGCCCGACTACGCCGGTCCGACTGTACGCCAGGTCGCGGTACCGACGACGTTGTCCGGTGGCGAGTTCAACGCCCGTGCCGGGATCACCGATCCGCGCCTGCGGCTCAAGCAGTCGTACATGCATCCGGGGATCATCCCGGTCTCGGTCATCCTCGACGGAGCCATTACCCGGCACACGCCGGAGTGGTTGTTCCTGTCGACAGGCATCCGTGCAGTCGATCATGCGGTGGAGACCTTCCTGTCGATCGATGCGAACGACTACTGGGACAGTTCGGAGCTGCACGCACTGCGACTGCTCGGCGAAGCCCTGCCGAGGGTCAGGTCGAACCCCGATGATACCGAGGCGCGCCAGAAGTGCCTCGTCGGTGCCTGGCTGTCGATGACGGGCGTGGTATCGGGGTGCCGCCTCGGTGCCAGCCACGCCATCGGCCACATTCTCGGCGGCAGCGCCGGTGTGCCGCACGGGCACACGTCCTGCGTGATGCTTCCGGTGGTGCTCGACTGGAACCGTGCGGTCAACGGCCGGCGCCAGGCGGAACTCTCGGCCGCGCTCGGGCGGCCCGGGATACCGGCAGCCGAGGTCATCGGTGACCTCATCGGCGGCCTCGGACTGCCGAGACGGCTCCGCGATGTCGGGGTCAGGGCCGAAAGCCTGCCCGAACTCGCCGCCAACTGCATGCTGGACGACTGGACCTTCTCCAATCCCAGGCCGATCCGCTCGCCCGACCAGGTCCGGGAGATCCTGACCCGCGCGCTGTAGCCATCCTCGGACCCGCCACGTGATGCATCGCGCCATCCCGATGACGACCGGGGCGTGATCGAATAGGATCGCGCCGCGATCTGCCCCGGAGAATGCAATGAAGTTCGGTATCTTCTACGAATTGCAGCTGCCGCGTCCCTGGACCGAGGAAAGCGAACGCACGCTGCTCAAGAACGCGGTCTCCCAGATCGAGCTCGCGGACCGGCTCGGCTACGACTACGCGTGGGCGGTGGAACATCACTTCCTCGAGGAATACTCGCACTGTTCGGCGCCGGAAGTGTTCCTGGGCGCCGCATCCCAGCGCACGGCACAGATCCGGCTCGGCCACGGCATTATCCAGTCGACCACCAACCACCCGCACCGGGTCGCGGAACGGGTCGCGACACTCGACCTGCTCTCGGACGGCCGGGTCGAACTGGGTCTCGGAGAGGGAGCCGGACCGGCGGAACTTCACCCGTTCGGAACCCGGGTGCGGACCAAGCGCGAACGCTGGGAGGAGTCTGTCCGGGCAATCATCCCGATGTTCACCAGCACCTCGTGGGAGTTTCACGGTGAATTCCACGACTTCCCGGCCCGCAACGTGGTTCCCAAGCCGTACCAGAAACCGCATCCACCGCTCTGGGTCGCGTGTTCGAACATCCGGACCATCGCCAAGGCCGGCGAATGGGGCATGGGGGCACTCGGCTTCACCTTCGTCAGTCCCGAGGCCGCGCGGGCCTGGGTACACCGCTACTACAATTCGCTCCTGCACACGCCCGGCCGGCTCGCCGACTACCCGGACAACCCCAACATCGCCATGGTCAACGGGTTCATGTGTGCCGAGACCGACGAGGAAGCGCGCGAGAAGGCCTCCGGCTGGACCTTCTTCATCTTCGCGCTGAGCCATTACGGCCGTGCCGGGATCAGTGCGCCGGGAACCGGCAACCTGTGGGACGCCTACCAGGACTGGAGGGGCAGCGACCAGGAGCGCCAGGCGCTCGAGAGCGGGTTGATCGGTTCGCCCGAGACCATCCGCAAGCGGCTCCGACTGTTCGAGGCCGCGCATGTCGACCAGATCATCCTGCTGAACCAGGCCGGCAAGACCAGCCACCAGGACATCTGCGACAGCCTGGAACTGTTCGCGCGCGAGGTGATGCCGGAGTTCCACGACCGCCACCGCGAACACGAGGACTGGAAACGCGACGTCCTTGCCGGACGCACGGTTCTCGAGGAGTTCGATACCGCGGCCTACGACATCTTCAGCCACCAGAACCGCGACATCGTCCGTCTCACCCCCGAGGAACTCAAGGCCCGGATGGCCGAGAAGGAAGCCCGCGCCCGGGAGCGTGCCTGACGGCCCCGGTCATTCGGCAGCGTCGACCCAGTCCTCGACGGGCGGACAGGAACAGAAGAGATTGCGGTCGCCCCAGACATTGTCCACGCGGCCAACGGGCGGCCAGTACTTGTTCCAGCGCAGCCTTTCCACCGGGAAGACCGCCTGTTCGCGCGAATACCGCCGGTCCCAGTCATCGCTCGCCACCGCCTCGGCGGTATGCGGCGCGTAGGCAAGCGGGCTGTCGGCATAGGGAATGTCGCCGGCCCCGATCGCCCGGATCTCGTCCCGGATCGCCACCATTGCCTCGACGAAACGGTCGAGTTCGCGCTTCGGCTCGCTCTCGGTCGGCTCGATCATCAGGGTTCCGGCAACCGGAAACGACATCGTCGGCGCGTGGAAGCCGAAGTCGATCAGCCGCTTGGCGACGTCATCGACCGTAACACCGGTCTCTTCCCTGATCTGTCGCAGGTCGATGATGCACTCGTGGGCAACGGTACCCCTGGCCCCGGTATACAGCACCGGGTAATGCGGCCGCAGCCGCGCCGCCAGGTAGTTCGCGCTGAGGATCGCGCATTCGCTCGCCCGGGTAAGCCCGGCACTTCCCATCATGGCGATGTAGCACCACGAGATCGGCAGGATGCCGGCACTGCCCCAGGGCGCGGCGCTGACCGGCCCGATCGCCGTCTCGCCCGCGTTCCCGAACCGGTGCCCGGGCAGGTAGGGCGCGAGATGGGCTGCAACCGCCACGGGTCCCACGCCCGGTCCACCGCCGCCGTGCGGAATGCAGAAGGTCTTGTGCAGGTTCAGGTGACTGACGTCGGCACCGAACCGGCCCGGCTGGCACAGGCCCACCATGGCGTTCAGGTTGGCGCCGTCGACATAGACCTGGCCGCCGTGCTCGTGGACAATGTCGCAGATCTCGCCGATCGCCTCCTCGAATACCCCGTGGGTCGAGGGATAGGTCACCATCAGCGCCGCGAGGGACCGGGAGTACTCCTCGGCCCTGGCCCGCAGGTCGTCCAGGTCGACATTGCCGTCCTCGTCACACCTGACCACCACCACCCGCATGCCGGCCATGGCGGCCGACGCCGGGTTGGTGCCGTGTGCCGAACTCGGGATCAGGCAGACATCCCGCCCTTCCTCGCCACGGTCGCGATGATAGGCCCGGATGATCAGCAACCCGGCGTACTCGCCCTGGGACCCCGCGTTCGGCTGCAGCGACACGGCGGCGTACCCGGTGCATGCGCACAGCATCGCCTCGAGATCGGCGATCATCTCGAGGTATCCCTCCACGTCCTCGCGCGGCGCGAACGGGTGAATGTCCGCGAACTCCGGCCAGGTCACCGGCACCATCTCGGTGGTGGCGTTGAGCTTCATCGTGCAGGATCCGAGCGGGATCATCGACCTGTCGAGCGCGATGTCCCGGTCCGACAGCGAACGGATGTAGCGCAGCATCTCGGTCTCGGAGTGGTAACGGTTGAAGACCCGGTGCTGCAGGAACGGCGAGCTGCGCAACAACGCGTCCGGGAGCATGTCGGGTGTGGCCGCGTCGAGCGCTACGAATGACAGGGAGCGCAGCGAGTCGAACGCCATGAGCGACCACAGCCGTTCGACCAGCTGGCGGGATCCGGTCTCGTCGAAGGAAATTCCGACCCCGTTTCCATAGACCCGCAGGTTGATCCCCTCGACCCGGGCTGCCTCGATCACCGAGGCGGTCCAGTCGCCGGTCTCGACCATGATGGTGTCGAAACACGCCGTCGTGCGGACCTTGTAGCCCAGTTCGCGCAGGCCGGCGGCACAGACCGCGGCCAGACGGTGGACCTGGCGCGCGATGCGTCGCAGGCCGTCCGGCCCGTGGTAGACGGCGTACATCGATGCCATGACCGCCAGCAGGACCTGGGCGGTGCAGATGTTGCTGGTCGCCTTCTCGCGCCGGATGTGCTGTTCGCGGGTCTGCAGCGCGAGCCGAAGTGCCGGAGAACCGATGGTATCGATGGCAACGCCGACGAGACGGCCCGGCACCGAACGCCTGAACCTGTCCCTGGTTGCAAAATACGCCGCGTGCGGACCGCCGAAACCGAGCGGGACCCCGAAACGCTGGGAAGACCCGACCACCACGTCCGCGCCCCATTCACCGGGCGGCGTCAGAAGTGCGAGAGCCAGCAGGTCGGCCGCCACGATCACCATGCCGTCGCCGGAATGCACCGCCTCGACCAGATCCCTGTAGTCGACGATCTCACCGTCCGTCGCCGGGTACTGCAGCACCAGCGCGAAACAGTCCTGTTGACCCCGTTCGCTCTCGTCACCGACCACGACCCGCATGCCGACCGGTTCGGCCCGGGTTCTCACCACGTCGATGGTCTGCGGGTGGCAACGGTTCGACACGAACACGACATCGGAGGGCGACTTCGAAAGCTTGCGGGCGAAACTGACGGCTTCCGCCACCGCCGTCGCCTCGTCGAGCAGGGAGGCGTTGGCGATCTCGAGGCCCGTGAGGTCGGCAACCATCGTCTGAAAGTTCAGCAACGCCTCGAGCCGGCCCTGGGAGATCTCGGGCTGATAGGGCGTGTAGGCGGTATACCAGGCCGGATTCTCGAGAATGTTGCGCTGGATGACGCCGGGAATGACGGACTGCGCGTAGCCCATGCCTATCAGCGAGGTCGAAACCTTGTTGCGATCGGCGAACTGCCTGAGTCGGGCCAGGGCCTCGGTCTCGGTGAGCGGCTCACGCAGGTCCAGCGGCTCGGAGGTGCGAATTCCGGCCGGCACCGTGTTGCCGATCAACTCGTCCATGCCCGCAACCCCGATTGTCTCGAGCATCCTGGCTTCGTCGGCGGGGTGCAGGCCGACATGGCGCGCAGCAAAGTTCTCCTCTTCCCAGGAGGGTGCCTTCGATCCGTTTGCCGGCATGTCCGATTACTCCCTCGTCATCGCTCCTGTGGACGGGCCCTGGATGGTGGACAGGAAGGTCATGTACTCTTTCTGGTCCATCAGCCCGTCGAGTTCGCTCGCGTCGCTGAGCGTGATCTCGAATATCCAGCCGGCACCGGCCGCATCCTCGTTGACTGTCTCCGGCGCGGCCTCCAGCGCCTCGTTCCACCGGCTGACCGATCCGGAGACCGGGGTGTAGATGTCGCTCGCCGCCTTGACCGACTCGACGACGGCAACCACGTCGCCCTGCGAGACCGTCTCGCCCAGCGCGGTGACCTCGACAAACACGATGTCCCCGAGCTGGTCCTGGGCGTAGTCACTGATTCCGACCCGGGCCGTCGACCCGTCGACAACCACCCATTCGTGATCCCGGGTGTAACGAAGTCCACTCATACCGCTGCTCCCCCCAGTCGGTCTGTACTGCACATCACCGCTTGTACCGCGCCGGCACGAACGGAAGCCGTGAAACCCGGGCCGGCCGCGGTGTGCCCCGGACCCGGATATCAACCTCCGTCCCCTCGCCGCTGCTGTTCACATCGACGTAGCCCATGGCGACGGGGGCGTTGAGGCTGGGCGAGAACCCGCCGCTGGTCACCTCCCCGATCACCCTGCCGTCGGACCCGACGATCTCGGAGTGTTCCCGCGCCGGCGCCCGGCCGAGAGGCCGCAGTCCGACCCTGCGGCGCGGAGCTCCGTCCGCCAGCTGCCGAAGGATGGTCTGTTCGCCCGCGAACCCGCCTTCCGCGCGCCGCCGCTTGCCGATCGACCATGTCAACGCCGCCTCGACCGGCGTGATCGAGGGTGACAGGTCATGGCCATAGAGACAGAGCCCCGCTTCCAGCCTCAGTGAATCGCGGGCCCCGAGGCCGACAGGACGAACATCCGGGTGTTCCAGCAGCGCCTCGGCAAGGGCCACAGCACGCTCGTTCGGCACCGAGATCTCGAACCCGTCCTCGCCGGTGTAGCCGGAGCGTGACACCAGGCACGGTGTGCCGAGAAGCTCGATCTCGCCGGCGGACATGAAGCGAAGTCCGGCTGCCTCCGGAGCCATCCCGGCCAGCACACCTTCCGCCGCGGGACCCTGCAGCGCCAGCAGGGCCATGTCCTCGAGCAGCTCGGCACGCGCCGAGACAAGACCCGCCTGAACCAGCTCGACGTCCTGGGCCACGCATGCCGCGTTCACCACCAGCAGCAGGTGGTCGTCCCGGCACACCGCCATGAAGTCGTCAAGCACGCCGCCTGCGGGCGTGGTAAACAGGCCGTAGCGCATCTGGCCCGGCGCGAGTTCCTGCAGGCTTGCCGGTGTCAGGGCCTCGAGTTCGCGCGCTCCGCCGGGTCCGCTGATCCGGACCTGACCCATGTGGGAGACGTCGAACAGCCCGGCCCGGTCACGGACATGCAGGTGCTCGGACCTGATCCCGCCGGGATACTGCACCGGCATGTCGTAGCCGGCAAAGGTCGTCATCCGTGCTCCGAGCCGGACATGCAGGTCATGCAGGGGCGTTACTCGCGGCGGCGGGTGTTCAGCCATTGCTCGGGCTCCCGGACTGCACAGGCCTCGTGCACCACACCGGTGGCGCGCCTGCCCCCTCTGTCCGCGAACCTGAGAGATTCGCCGCACATCGCTGCACGGCTTTCCCCGTCGGTGAGACCGTGTTCCGGTCTTCTTTCCAGAGGCTCCTCGCCCTGAGGTCCGGGTGCCTGAGAGTTTCCGGGGCGGTTGCTCCTTCGGCGCCGGCCACGGCACGGGGCCTGCCGGTCTCTTCCCCAAGGGTCATCGGTATGCGGGTCGCATGCTATCGGGTCGGACCACGCTTGCAAAGCCGAAATCCATGGTCGCCGCCCTACCCGGTACCGAGGTCGGCGACCGCAACACCTCCCGCGTCGCGAAGCCGGTCGGGCTCGACGGCGAATACCGCGTGCGGACTTCCGGCCGCGGCCCAGACCCGCCGGTACCGGAGCAGGCGAGTATCCATGAACAGGGTTACCGGTCCGGAATGGCCGACGGGAGGCACGCCGCCGATCGCGAACCCGGTCGCGTCGCGCACGAACCGGGCGTCCGCCCTGGCAACCTCGCTTCCGACCGCCGCGGCGAGCTTTGCCGGATCGAGCCGGTCTTCGCCGCTCAGTACCGCGACCACCGCGCGCCCGCCGGCGCGGAACACCAGGGATTTCGCGATCTCGCCGACCGAGCAGCCGACAGCCCGCGCCGCCTCTTCGGCGGTTCGGGTACTCTCGGGCAGCGTGACGACCTCGCAGTCGAGCCCAAGCTCCCGAAGTGCCGCTCGCACGCGGTCGGGCCCCCTCATCCTTGCCATCCGGTGCTCCCCGCGTTCGATCGGTCGTTCTTGACCGGAGCGAAACTCCAGCAGAGTGTTCCACCGGCTGTGCGGTTCAGGATGCATGCGATGACCTCTTCAGGCAATGGACTCGAATGGCACGAAACCCGGGCGCACGACGGTGCCACTGTTCGCGAGTTCACCATCCACGCCCCGGCGCGACCGGTCACCGGCGTGCTGTGGTCGGGCCCGGACACCGGGCCCGGTGCACCGCTGGTCTGTTTCGGTCACGGTGCGTCCGGCGACCGGCACCAGCGGCCGATCCCGGATATTGCCCGGGACCTGTGCACGACACACGGCTGCTTCGGCCTTGCGCTCGACGGACCGGTACACGGTCGCCGACAGGTCGGACCGGGCGGGCGCGACGCCTTCTGGCCGGAGTGGCAGCGCGCGGGTACCGCGCATGACATGGTCCGCGACTGGAAGCTCGCACTGGCGACGGTCTCCGGCCTCGCCGAGGTCGGATCGGGGCCTGTCGGCTACTGGGGACTGTCGATGGGCACGATCTACGGCGTGCCCTTCATCGCGGCCGAACCCAGGATCTCGGCAGCCGTGATCGGCCTGATGGGGCTGGTGCGCGAGCCCGCACACTACGCCCCGGTGATCAGGGAGGCGGCCCGGGCGGTCACCTGTCCGGTCATGTTCATCTGGCAGCTCGGGGACGAGCTCTTCACCCGCGAGGAATGCCTGGCCCTGTTCGATGCACTGGGATCGGCCGACAAGCGGCTCCATGCCAATCCCGGCCTGCATCCGGCGGTGCCGCCGGAGGAGCTCGCGTTTTCCACCGACTTTCTCGCCCGCCACCTGGGCGGCACGCCCTGGTCGCGTGAACCGGTGTTCCGGGTGAGCGAGTAGTGCCCCTCAGCCGGGATCCTCCCGGTCCGGCCCGGTGCGTCCGGCTCCGTTCGCGAAACCGTAGTCACGCCGGGCGGCGCGCGGGCTGACCAGGCCGCGGCGGACGTCGCGCGCAACCGCCCCGGGATCGCGTTCCGCCGGATCACCGAGCCCGCCGCCGCCCGGCATCTCGATTATCAGCCGCTCGCCCTCGGGGATGACCTGGAAGCCCTTGTTGCGCAGCTTTCTTCCCGATGCGAGCCGCACCAGGCCAAGTGCGCCGGGCCCGCCGCCGTCACGGCCCCGGGCCGCGTGCACGGTCCGCTCGAAGGTGGCGTAGAGCCCGAAGGGTGCGCCTTCGCGGTTCTCGACCTCGATCGTCTGTCCGAGACCGCCGCGCATGCGTCCGGGCCCGCCGCTGTCGGGGCGCAGCTCCTTCTTCCAGAACACCAGCGGCGTGATCGCCTCGGTTGCCTCGACCGGCACGTTTCGCACGCCTGACGGAAACGGTGTTGCCGACAGGCCATCGAGGCCGGGACGGGCCCCGGTCCCCCCGGAATGGAAGCTCATGATCTGGAACGGCGTCGACTGCGAACCGGCACGCGCCGTGATCCCGTGCCCGGCGCCGAGGCGCAGCGTCCATAGTGCCGAACACCCTTCCGCCGGCACGCGGTCGGGGATCGCCTGGTGCAGGCACCCGAACACCAGGTCCGGAAGCATGTGACCGATGTTGGACCGTGCATATACCGCGCAGGGGTGCGGCGGATTGACGATGCATCCCTCCGGCGCCGTCACGCGTACGGCGTCGAGCGCACCGGCATTGTTGGGCAGTTCCGGCGCCACCACGCATTTGATCCCGAAACTGGTGTAGGCAATGGTGTAGCAGAGCGGGCAGTTGATCCCGTAGTCCGACACCCCCGAGGTTCCGTCGAAGTCGACCGTGATCGTGCCGTCGGCCACGGTCAATCGCGCCGCCAGTTCGATTTCCTGGTCGAAGCCGTCGATGGTCATGGTGTGCGACCAGCTTCCCTGCGGCATGGCGTCGATCGCATCGGCCATGGCCCTGCGGCTGCTGTCACAGATGAAGTCGGCGAGCGGTGCGAGGTCATTCAGTCCGTACTCGTCCATCATGGCGCACAGCCGCTCCGACCCGGTGTCGTTGCACGCGGCAAGGGCGTAGAGGTCGCCGATCACCATGCGCGGTTCGCGCACGTTGGCGCGCACCATCTCGAGGAACCACTCGTTTACCGTCCCGGCCTCTGCGAACGGCATCAGCGGCACGAACAGCCCCTCCTGGTAGACCTGGCGCGCGTCGGGACCCTGGCCGAGACCACCGATGTCCACCACGTGGCTGGTGGATGCGAACAGCGCCACGATGCGTCCGTCGCGGAAGGTCGGGGAAACCACGGTGAAATCGTTCAGGTGCCCCGTCCCCTTCCACGGATCGTTGGTGATGAAGACATCTCCCTCGCGCATCGACGCCGGCGGAAACCGTTCGACGAAGTGGCCGACCGCCAGCGCCATCGAATTCACGTGACCGGGCGTGCCTGTGACGGCCTGGGCGAGCATGCGCCCGGACAGATCGAAAACCCCGGCCGAGATGTCGCCCGCCTCCCGTGCCGAGGTCGAGAACGCGGTGCGCACGAGGGTCTGCGCCTGCTCCTCGACCACCGAGAGCAACCGGTTCCACATCACCTGGTGACGCACCGCGTCAAAACCCGCGTTCACCACGCCTTCCTCCCTGATCCGTGGAACCGCTGTCATGGCAGTCACCGGCACCGGAATAACATGCCCGGACACCGGCGGACATCGCCGCGGTCACCCGGTACTCCTGCGGGTCATGACCAGCGCGCCCGATGCGGCGACGGCAAGATCGAACTGGGCCGGCACGACGGTCGACGTCTCGTCCTCCACCACCACGGCCGGTCCCGCGAGCCGGGCGCCGGGAACGAGCCCCGTGCGCAGGTGGACGGCCGCGCTGACCGTCTCTCCCGAGCCGGTGTCGTAGAGAGGGCAGATCGAGGTGGCACGCGGCGCATCAACCGGAGCTGTGCCGGGCAGCCTGGCCGGGTCCTCCTCCGCGGCCCCGAGCGACAGGCTCCACGACATCACCTCCACCTCCAGCGCCGGGATGGTGCGGCCGTACAGCTGCCGGTAGCCGGCATCAAACCGCCTGCGATAGTCCCCGGCGTCCGGCCGTTCCGGCAGGTCGACCGCGATCTCGTGACCCTGGCCGCGGTAGCGCATGTAGCCGGTCCTGGTCTCGATCAGCTCCGCTCCCGGAGCGCCGAGGCCGACCACGGCCTGCGCCTCACGTCGCATGTCGTCGAACAGGGCCTCGACCCGGGCCGGCGAGAGACCCTCGAGGGGGACGAAGAGCGAGCGCACCACCTCGTAGGCGATCGGCGCCGACAGGAACCCGATGGCCGACCCGACCCCTGCGCCCGAGGGCACGATGACGGTGTCGATCCCGAGCTTCACGGCCAGGCGGGCCGCGTGCAGCGGCGCCGCGCCGCCGAACGCGATCAGCGCGCGGCCGGCAAGCGGCTTGCCGCTTTCGATCGCGTGAACGCGGGCGGCATTGGCCATGGTCTCGTCTACGATTTCACTGATGCCGGCGGCGGCCACCTCTCCGGTCATCCCGGAGCACGCGGCGACGTCCCGCTCGACCGCCCGTCGCGCCGCGCCGGCATCCAGCGCCATGGTTCCGCCGGCGAACCTGTCGGAATCGATGCGCCCGAGCAGCAGGTCGGCGTCGGTCACCGTCGCCCGACCGCTGCCGCGACCGTAGCACGCCGGGCCCGGCTCGGCACCAGCACTCTCGGGGCCGACAACGATGCGCCCGAGTGCATCCACACGCGCGATTGATCCGCCACCCGCACCGATCTCGACCATTTCGATGGCCGGTATCCTCAACGGCAGGCCGCTTCCCCTGAGGAACCGGTAGTGCCGTGCCACCTCGAACTGTCGCGAGAGCTGCGGCCGGTAGTCGTCGATCAGGCAGATCTTGGCCGTGGTACCGCCCATGTCGAAGGAAAGCGCGCTTGCCAGACCATGCTGGGCGGCGATGGTGCGTGCCAGCACGGCGCCGCCGGCCGGTCCCGATTCAACCAGCCGGATCGGAAACCGCCGGGCCGTCTCGACGGTGGTGACCGCGCCGCTGGACATGGTCAGCAGCAGCGGGCAGGCGAGACCGTGCTCGCGCAGGGACGTCTCGAGGCGACCGACATAGCCGGCGATCAGGGGGCGGACATAGGCATTGGCAACCGTGGTCGACAGCCGGTCGTACTCGCGGATCTCCGGCGAGACCTCCGACGACAGGCAGATGCTTACACCGGGCAGTTCCTGTTCCAGGATGGCGGCGGCGCGTCGTTCGTGACCCGCGTCCAGGTAGGAGTGCAGGAAGCCGACGGCAACCGCCTCGACCCGTTCGGCCCGGAAGGCGGCGGCCCGTTCTCGCACCGCTTCCTCGTCGAGTTCCAGCAACACCGTGCCGTCGGCGGCCAGCCGCTCCGGAACGCCCAGGCGCAGTTCCCGGGGCACGAGCGGGTCCGGGCGTTCCATCGCGAGGTCGTACTGTTCGAAGCGGTGCTCGTAGGCCATCTCGATCGAGTCGCGAAACCCCTCGGTCGTCAGCAGCGCGGTCCGCGCACCCTTGCGTTCGATCAGCGCGTTGGTGGCAAGCGTGGTGCCATGGATGACGAGGCCGACCTGCGCGGGTTTGATCCCGGCGCGCCCGAGCGCGGCCACGATCCCCTGCATCACCCCGGTCTCGGGTGCGGACGGCGTTGTCGGCACCTTGGTGATGGTGCGCGCACCCCCGCTGTCGACGACGACATCGGTAAAGGTGCCGCCGACATCGACTCCGATGCGGCATTGCGTGGCCTGGGTCGTCATGGCCTGTTCCTTGAAAGGTGGGGTCTTCGCGACGTCATCGCCGGTCCGGATGATAGACCCGGATCGGTCGGAATTCCCTGTAGAAGGGCTTCTGCTCGCTCCACGGCACGCCGGTAGCGGCACCGCCGTCCACGGTGATGGCCTGGCCGGTCACGAAGCTCGACCGGTCGCTCGCGAGGTACAGGACCGCCTCGGCGATGTCGCGCGGCCTGCCGGCACGCGGGATCGGTTGCCGGCGGGCGAAATCATCCACCTGTTCCTCAATGAGACTGTCGGGCCTGCCCACCGTGTTGGCCGCGAGGGGCGTTGCGATGTAGCCGGGACAGACGCAGTTCACGCGGATGGAGTGCTCGCCGAGTTCCATCGCCGAGACCTTCGAGAGGTGGATGACCGCCGCCTTGGCGGCGGAGTAGACCTGCGGTCCCCGCCCGGCGGTAATCCCGGCAATGCTGCCGGTGTTCACGATGCTGCCGCTGCCCTGCGCCTTCATCGCCGGGATCGCATGCTTCATGCCGAGGAAGACACCGCGAACCAGCACGGCAAAGGTCAGGTCGAAGGCGTCGGCCGGAATCGCTTCGATGGAACCGAGCACGCCGCCGAACCCGGCGTTGTTGAACATGCAGTCGAGCCGTCCCCAGCGGTCGAGCGCCAGGTCGACGGCCGCCTTCACCTGCTCCTCGGACCGGACCTCGCAACTCGAGAAGACGGCTCGCGGTCCGAGTTCGCGTGCCAGCGCCTCGCCGCGCTCATCCTGCATGTCGGCGATGACCACCCGCGCGCCCTCGGCGACGAACAGCCGCACCGTCTCTGCCCCGATGCCGCTCGCCCCTCCGGTGATGACGGCGGTCCTGCCCTCGAGTTCTGCCATGGCTGCGGTTCTCCCGACCTGTGATACGGCTGGCCCCATTGTCTCGCAGATCACGCGTACTGTCCGCCCCCGCGAGCGCCGCGAGCCTTCCGTCGCCGCGCCGGCGCGCATAGGATCCCACAGCCCCACCATTGCGGAGACCGCCCGTGGCCTGGGAACGTCAACTCGCCGAACTCCGGCACAAGCTCGTGATCGCCGGGGAGCAGGGCGGCAGGGAGAACGTGGCGCGCCAGCATGCGAAGGGTCGTCTGACCGTTCGCGAGCGGATCGACGGCGTGCTGGACGAGGCGAGCTTTCGCGAGATCGGTCCCGGTGCCGGCGGTGTCGAGCGAAACGAGGCCGGGGAGATCGTCGAATTCTCGCCGGCAAACTTCGTGCTGGGTTTCGGACGAATCGATGGCCGTTCCTGCGTGATCGGCGGCGAGGATTTCACGCTGCGCGGCGGCTCGCCCAACGAGGCCGGCCTGCGCAAGAGCATCTACACCGAGGAACTGGCGTTGCAGTACCTGGTGCCGCTTGTGCGCCTGCACGAGGGCGGGGGCGGCAGCGTGACCGGCGCCAGCGGCAAGGGAGGCGCCCCGGTCGGCTCCCCGGTGTTTCACCCGCCCCGGTTCCAGTCGGTCGCCCGGACCATGCGCGCGGTCCCGGTGGCGGCCGCGGCACTCGGGCCGGTTGCGGGCCTGCCGGCCGCCAGGCTGGTCGCTTCGCATTTTTCAGTCATGACCCGCACCGGGTCGCAGGTTCTGGTCGCCGGACCCAAGGTGGTGGAGCGTGCCCTGGGCCAGACGATCTCCAAGGAGGAAATGGGCGGGGCAGCCGTGCACGCGCGCAACGGCGTTGTCGACAATGTCGCCGAGGACGAGCAGGACGCGTTCGGCCAGATCCGCCGCTTCCTGTCCTACATGCCGGCCAACGCCTGGGAGAGTGCCGCCGCAATCCCGTCCGCGGATCCGGTCGACCGCCGCGAGCAGGCCCTCGTCGACATGGTCCCGGAAGACCGTCGCAAGGTCTACGACATGCGCCGCATCATTTCGCTGGTTGTCGACCGCGATTCGGTTTTCGAACTCGCGCGAAGCCATGCCAGGGGACAGATTACCTGCCTCGCCCGACTCGACGGCCAGCCGGTCGGCCTCTTCGCCAACGACTGCCGGCACTATGCCGGCGCCATGACCGCGGAGGGATCGCAGAAGGTCCGCCGGTTCATCCAGACCTGCCAGACCTTCAACCTGCCGATCGTCACCTTCGTTGACGAGCCCGGGTTCATGATCGGCGCCGAGGCGGAAAAGGCGGCAACCATCCGCCACGGAACCGATCTTGTCCTCGCTGCCGCCGACTGCACTGTGCCGTGGGCCTCGGTGATCGTGCGCCGGTCGTTCGGAGTGGCGGCCGTGGCGCATTACGGCCCGGGCGCCTATGTCCTTGCCTGGCCGTCGGCGGAGATGGGCGCCGTCCCGGTCGAGGGCGGTGTCGCCGTGGCCTTCGGCCGGGAGATCGACGCCCACCCCGATCCCGAACGCCGCAGGGCCGAGCTCGAGGCGGCGATGGCACACCGGTACTCCGCGGTGCCGCGCGCCGAATCCCTGGCAATTCACGACATGATCGACCCGCGCGAGACCCGCCCGGCGCTGTGCGACTGGGTGGTGCGGGCACGCGCACTGCTTCCCGACGTCATCGCCAGGAAACCCAGGTTGCCGCGCTAGGACCGGGGCTGTGCGCCGCGGCGGTTGTGCGTCACCTGTGCTTCCGACAGCTGGAAGCCGACCAGGATCCGGTAGTCCAGCCAGGGCTGGTCGGTCCCGGGCAGGAACGGCTCGATCACTTCCTGGTGAATGACCCGACTGTCCTTGCCCTCGAAGGTCAGCTCGAGCGCGAATTCCTGTTTGGCAAGGATCCGGCCGTCCGGACCGGTCACGGCGACGAAGAATGGCTGGCGTGCACTCCCGTCGACATTCGCGGGCCCGCGTTCGGCGAGCACCAGGAACCCGACGGTCATCGACATGCCCCGGCTTTCGAGCGTGCACTCGGAACGCAGGTCCGCAAGGTAGGCCGACCACAGTTTCCGGTCAGGGTCCACGGAGGCCTCGGGCTCGAATGCGGTCACCCGCGCAAGACCGTCCACCAGCCCGACCGGGGGGCAGGGTTCGGGAATCTCTTCGGTTGCACAGCCGAACAGCAGCAACGCGGCCACCGGCACCACGACTCGCAGTTTCATGAACACCACCCGCACAAGCTCGACGCGCCAGACCCTAGCTGTTTGCCCCGGTCCGTGCAAAGCGGTCCGCAGTGACGCGTGGCGCATGCGAACTGGCCACGGCGGCGGTGTGTGTGCATACTGTCGCCATCGCTCGACCAGCACGGCCAGGCCCCATGACGAAGCCCCCGCTCGCCATCCGTCTCGCGGCTCCGCGCGGTTTCTGCGCCGGCGTCACGCGTGCCATCCAGATCGTCGAGACCTGCCTCGAGAAATACGGCGCGCCGGTCTATGTCCGCCACCAGATCGTCCATAACCAGCATGTCGTGCGCGACCTCGAGGCGCGAGGCGCCATCTTCGTCAAGGAGCTCGAGGAGGTTCCCGACGACCGGCCAGTGGTGTTTTCCGCCCACGGAATTCCCCAGGCGGTCACGATGGAGGCCGAGCGGCGCGACCTGGTGTACTTCGATGCAACCTGTCCGCTGGTAACCAAGGTGCACAAGAGTGCGGAGCGCTACAGCGTTGCCGAACGGATGGTGATCCTGATCGGCCATGCCGGCCACCCCGAGGTCGTCGGCACCCTCGGGCAGCTGCCGCCGGGCAGGATCGCACTGGTCGAGTCGGTCGAGGATGTCATGGCACTCGACTTCCCCGCCGACCAGCCGCTCGCCTACATCACCCAGACCACGCTGTCGGTCGATGACACGGCGACCATTGTCGCGGCGCTGAAGCAACGGTTTCCCGAAATCCTCGGGATGGCGGAACGCGATATCTGCTATGCGACCACCAACCGGCAGAACGCCGTGAAGACCATCGCGCCCGATTGCGACGGGCTGATCGTGATCGGAGCATCCAACTCCTCCAACTCGAGGCGGCTGGTGGAAGTCGCGCAGGCAAACGGCTGCCCGGACGCGGTGCTGCTGGCGGATGCCGGTGAACTCGATCCCGACTGGCTCAGGGACAAGTCGGTGGTCGGGATCACGGCCGGGGCCTCGGCTCCGGACATCCTGGTCCGGCAGCTTATCGATGCCTGCGGCGAGAGCCGGGAGCTGACGGTGGAAGAGGTCGAGATCACGCGGGAAGACGCCCGGTTCAGACTGCCGCGCGGGCTCGAGGCCTGACCCGGGTTTCGCCGTGGCCGTCTACACGCAGGTCGGCGACGAGGATCTCGACGGGTTTCTTCGCGACTACGACATCGGCACGCTTACGTCCTTTGCCGGCATTGCCGAGGGTGTGGAAAACTCCAACTTCCTGGTCCGCACAACCGCGGGAAGCTGGATCCTGACCCTTTATGAGAAGCGGGTGAACCCGGACGACCTGCCGTTCTTTCTCGAGCTGATGCGCCACCTGTCCAGCCGTGGCCTGTCCTGTCCGACACCGGTTGCCGGGCGTGACGGCATCACGCTGCGCCACCTGAACGGCCGCCCCGCGGCCATGGTCACCTTCCTCGAAGGCGTGTGGCCACGGCGGATCACGCCCGAACACTGCCGGTCGCTGGGGACCGCGCTGGCCCGGCTGCACCTCGCCGGTGACGGCTTCGGCCGGACCCGGACCAACGCGCTCTCGCTCGATGCGTGGAAACCGCTGCTGGCGTCGTGTCAGCTCGAGGACCGGGAGATCTACTTCGGCCTGTTCAACGAACTCAATGCCGAACTGCGCTGGCTGGAGGCCCACTGGCCCCGGTCCCTGCCGCACGGTGTCATCCACGCGGATCTGTTTCCCGACAATGTCTTTTTCCTTGGCCACGACGTTTCCGGGATCATCGACTTCTACTTCGCGTGCAATGATTTTCTGGCCTACGATCTCGCGGTCTGCCTGAACGCCTGGTGTTTCGAGAATGACGGCAGTTTCAACGTGACCAAGGCGCGGCTCCTCGTCTCTGGCTACCAAGCGGTCCGTCCCCTCGACGAGGCCGAGCGCTCCGCGCTGCCGGCGCTCTGCCGGGGGTCAGCCATCCGGTTCCTGCTCACCCGGCTCTACGACTGGCTCAACCACCCGCCCGGAGCCCTGGTCCGGCCCAAGGACCCGATGGAATACCTGAAGAAGCTGCGCGCGCACCAGCAGGTGCGCGGAGCCGGCACCTACGGACTGTAGGCCGGGACGCACTGAACGGCGGGACAGGTGCCGGGCGGCGCAAACGGGCCCCTGGAAGTGGGATGCGTGATCTTCGCCAGGAACAGGGAACAGACCAGGGAAAGGGGGGTCCCGGTCGCGCCATGCGGGGATTTCGGGCCGGTCGGAGCAGCGCGCAATGGTGGTGTGCCACCGTCCGGCGTTCCCGGCACCGTTCCGTGCTGTCGGGAGCAGGCAACTACACCCCGGACAGTCCACCGGCTTTGACAGACGGTCGATGTCGGCTAACGTGATCGTCTGGAACCCGGTACGTCACAGGTTCGCGAATGACAGGCCGCTCCTTCACCTTCAGCCACGCCATCGCGCGCAGGCCCGCTGCGACAGTCGTGGATGGCTTGCGCGCAGTCGATGCGGGCGCGCCGGATCACTCCTCGTTCGAACAGCACCATGCGGACTACGTGGACGCACTTCGATCGACCGGGGCGGGCGTCGAGGTTCTGTCCGCTCTCGAGGCGTTCCCGGACTCGGTCTTCATCGAGGACACGGCCCTCTGCCTGCCCGAAGGTGCGGTCGTGATGCGCCCCGGTGCACCGTCGCGGCTCGGGGAGGCGCAGGCGATCGCACCGCACCTCGTGAAGCACTACGGGGATATCCGGCGCATCGAGGCGCCCGGGTTCATCGAAGGCGGCGATATCCTGGTGACCGAAAGGGAAATCCTGGTCGGGCGTTCCGCCCGCACCGACCGTGACGGAATCGACGCACTGAGAACCATCGTCGCCGCATGGGGATACTCTCTACGGGAGGTGTCGACGCCGCATGGCGTCCTGCACTTCAAGACCGATTGCGCGGTTCTCGACGAGGAGACCGTTCTGGCCACACCACGGCTCTCCGCAACCGGCTGCTTCGAGGGCTACCGCGTCATTCACACCGCCGAAGGTGAAGAGGCGTCCGCCAACGCCGTCAGATTCAATGACCTTGTGCTGGTGCCGGACGGCTTTCCGAGGACCGCCGAACTTCTCGTTTCTCTCGGATACAACCTCAGACCCGTCCGAAACACGCAAGCAGCCAAGCTTGATGGCGGTATGTCCTGCCTGTCACTGCGATTTTCACCCCGAGCCGATCTGCCCTCTGAAGACGACAGGACGTGAGCAACACCCGATCCGACAGGCACGTTACTGAATTCGGGATTGGCCCTCCCCCGTCTCACGCCCTGTTGGTCGCGTGGGTCCCAGGTTGATTGTCGCGCTGCAATTGTTTGACATTCATGCCTTGCAAGCCTCTGGACGGCGGGCTCCTGCGGGTACGAAGATGAGCATGATTCGATACACGGCAGTCAGGGACTGCACGAGCAATTCCGATTGGCCGGCCCGTCGCCTGGCGTTAGTCGCGACCTTGTGGGCTGAATGGCACCTGGGAGTGCACCGCGGGGGTATTCGATGCTCGAGAAGCTGACTATCCGCAACTTCAAGTCCCTGGCCGACGTTTCCATCGAATTTCCACGTCTCGCAGTCCTCTATGGGCCAAATGCAGCCGGGAAGAGCAACCTCCTGGACGCGATACAGGCGCTCTCGCGAATTGGAACACAACGAACCCTGGCGGATGCACTCAGCGATCCGGTACGAGGCTACCCCGTCGAGGCATTCACGTTTCCCGACGGCGGCCTGCCTGCATTGCTCTCGCGGAATGCAACCTCCTTCACCCTGGAATCCCGCGTAACGACTGGAAGGGAGGCCTACCAGTACCGTATTGAGGTTCGCATCCACCCGGATTCGGGGAAACTCACAACGGCC
This sequence comes from Alphaproteobacteria bacterium, assembly GCA_022822665.1. Lineage (GTDB taxonomy): Bacteria > Pseudomonadota > Alphaproteobacteria > Thalassobaculales > Thalassobaculaceae > Bin52. The sequence continues at coordinate 23,050 of JAJEAR010000051.1, forward strand.
GATGAGTATCTGGCCCTGCTGACTGCCGGAGGAGAGCCCAAAGGCCGGCCGGCAATCGAGCGGGGAGAGGAGACGCTGGATATCCGCCGCAGGAGCAGAGGCCGCCCCCGGCAGGAGCCCCTCGGCCTCAACTACGCCGTCTTGTCGGACCCGCGCCTTGGCGGACCCGAGTACAGGTGGCTGGAAAAGACCCGGGAGGAACTGACCGAGTGGAGGACGTACTATCTGGATCCGCGCGTCGCCATGCGAGCCGCACAACCGCCATCCGACGTTCGCGACATCGGCGTCCACGGCGAGCACATCGCACCGTTCCTGTACAAGCTCAAGGCCGAGCACAGCAAACACTTCGCCGCGGTTCTTCGTACACTGCGGTCGATGATCCCGAGCATCGAGACACTCGATGTGAGCCTGGATCGTCGTCAAGGTACCCTGGATCTCCTCGTACGCCAGGACGGTATCGACTACTCCTCGCGAATTGTCTCGGAGGGCACCCTTCGTGTGCTCGGACTCTGCGCCATCGCTGTGAACCCATGGGGCGGCTCTCTCCTGGCCTTCGAGGAGCCCGAGAATGGAGTCCATCCGCGCAGGCTGGAATTGATCGCCCAGCTGCTGCTTTCACTTGCGCTGGATCAAGACCGGCAAGTCATCGTCACGACGCACTCGCCTCTGTTCTGCGATGCGGTGCTCAAGGAAGCCAACTGGAGAACAGACGGTTCAGTCGCCCTGTTCAGTGTCCGCCGTGTCGGTCGCGCAACGGACATCAGGCGATTCAAACCGATGGGTCCGATTTTCGATACCGCTGACAACCAGGAAATTGATCAGGCACTCGCCAGTGGTGCCGAGGACGGGCTCTTCGAGCATCTTCTGCTGCGTGGACTTGCCGATGAATAGCCATGTGACCGTCGATCTCTTCGTCGAGGATCGAGCCCATGAAGCGTTTGTAGGTGCGTTGGTAAAACGGATCGCCCGGGAGGAAATGATCGAAGCGACGGTACGAATCCGCTCGGCTCGGGGAGGCCACGCTCGAGCTCTCCAGGAACTTCGTCTGTACCAGGCACTGGTTGAGCAGAGACAGTTGGACGACCCGCCGGAACTGATTGTTGCTGCGATCGATGGAAACTGCGCTACCTTCCGCAAGAAGAGGACGGAGATCGAAAACGCCACACGGGCCACGTTCGAAGACAGGCTGGTAGCTGCATGCCCGGACCCTCACGTAGAGCGCTGGTACCTGGCCGACCCTGATTCCTTCCATGAAATCGTGGGTTACCGGCCATCAGTCGGACGCAGGAAGTGCGAACGACACCACTACAAGCGGCTCCTGGCGAATGCGATTCGCCGTGGACACCACCCACCTACGCTCGGCGGGATAGAGTTTGCGCTGGAATTGGCGGACGCAATGGATCTGTACCGAGCCGGAAAGACGGACTCGTCACTGAGAACATTCGTTGACGAACTTCGGGCGAAGTTTCGCAATCTCGTTCGGAGTCGGAGGACCAGATCCGTATGAGATTTCCCTGACAACCTTAGTGCGACTGTCAATCACTCGTGAAAGTTCTGACGAATACCATGGACAAAGACGCAAGAACAAGTTGGTCAATGAAACGATCAAACACAAGGGTTCCGGGAAGTCCGGGCCGTTGAGTTTGTCACAATTCCTTGCTCCTGGATCTTTTCTGCGATCAATCCATACTGGGTTGTACCTGGCACTGTTGAAAGCAGTTATCACAGAAAATTAGTTCAAAACG
>JAJEAR010000086.1 GCA_022822665.1 Alphaproteobacteria bacterium
GCCGCGCCGGAAGCTGGTCGGAGAGACGGATTATCCCGGCAGAGCCCCCAAAGGCACCTCGCTGAACGAGACCCGCTCCAACCGGCGGGCCAAGCCCGTCGACAGATTCACATCAATTGCGGTCGTTGGATATCGAGGCTAGGCGACTGTTGAATCCCGGAGTAATCCGTAGGTCGGGGGCTGTTTTGTCCCGGACAGTTCCGGTGGCGAAGTGGTGAGGCACCGGAGGAGCGCGGAGCAGGCCACGAGCTGAGGGCTTCTCCCCTGGCCGGTTTCCGGCCGCTGTTCTTTTCCAAGCAGTCATTCGTTTCAGGTAGTCCGGATCCCGCTGGTCTGCATGATCGGCGGGATCCGGTATCATCTTGTTTTGACCCACCAAGATGAAAGCGGTCCGTCAGGGTCGCCACCCTGCCGGACCGTGGCCGAGAAGTGCAGGTTCGGTATCCGTCACCCCTCACCAGCCAGGAGCACGTTGCCACGCAGGCGTGGCGGGACGCAACACTGTCGGCCTGTCCGGTGCACGGTGCGCGGACTGCCGGTGTTTTTCTCGTCACGGCACCTACAGCCGGTACACGCCCTGGGGTCCGGCGAAGATCACGCGGTACTATTGCCGCGGTGCGCCACAGACCTTCTCGCTGCTTCCGGACTGCTTCGCCGCGCACCTGACCGGCACCCTGGTCGAGCTTGAGGCCGAGGTGGAACTGGCCGAGCGTGCCGGTGTGGCGGCGGCGGCACCGGAGAGCCACCCGCGGGCGCAGACGCCGGCCGGTGTCGGGCGTCGTGATGCGATACGCCGTCTTGATCGCCGGGTGGCGCTGGTTCTGGCCTGTCTGGCGGTGATCCGCGGTCTGTTCCCCGAGCTGTTTGGCGGGTGTCCGGCGACGCTGTGCGCGATGCAGGCGGCCTGCGGGTCACACCCGTTGCTGCTGTCCCTGCGCTGCACGGATGCGATGCCGCTTCAGTCGGTGCCGGCGCCGGTCGGGTTCCGCCGCCGGAACGGGCGAACGGATTCGGTTCGGAGCCACCAACACTCAAGGGCCCGGGATCCGCCGGGCGGGGCGGCCTAGTTTGGCGGTGACGAGCAGCACCGGCGGAGGAAGCCGCGATGACCAGCGCCAGGACCGACCCATCGACACACCGCCAGGACGTTGCCCTGTTCCGGTACACGGTGATTGCGCCGTTGCTGCCGCTGGACCCCGCGTCGCCGCAGCTTGCACAGACGCTCAGGCAGCAGGCCGCGCGGAGCTGGAGCATTCCCGGATCGACCCGGACCCGGGTTGCCGTGAACACGATGCGCGACTGGATCCGGATCTACCGCATCCACGGCTTCGACGGGCTGCTGCCGAAGCCGCGCACGGATGTCAGCAAGCCGCGGCGCATGGACGTCGAGACCATCGAGACCCTGCTTGCGATCAAGCGCGGGCATCTCGAACTCAGCGTGCGCAAGGTCATCGAGAAGGTCCGCGGCAGCGGCGCCGTCGCCGCGGATGCGCCGTTGCCGCCGACCACGGTGCATCGGCTGTTCACCAGCGAGGGGATGATGGACATGACCGGGACGGTACCGGTCCAACGCCGCCGCTTCAGCTACGCATGGGCCGGTGAGCTGTGGATGAGCGATGTCATGCATGGCCCACGGGTCCGGGACCAGGGCGGCAGGGCGCGCAAGACCTACCTGATCAACATGCTCGACGATGCAACGCGCCTCGTCCCCTACAGCGCATTCTGCTTCTCCGAGGCCACCCCTGACTTCCTGCAGGTGCTGCGACAGGCGATCCTGCGCCGTGGTCTGCCGGTGCGACTCTATGTCGACCATGGCGCCAGCTACAGGTCGCGCCAGACCGCCCTGGTTTGCGCCAAACTCGGCATCGCGCTCATCCACGCGAGACCGAGGAGCCCAGCGGGAAGGGCAAGGTCGAGCGGCGGGTGCGCGACGGACGTTCCGGCTGCAGCCCGTACCGCCGGCACTGAGACGCGCTCGAGGAGCTCCAGGCGCACACCGACGCACGCCGCGTGGAGACGATGCGCCCGCGGGTGTGCCCAGCCACCGGTACCGACGTGCTCCGTGCCTGGGAGCGCGCGCGCGCACCTCGGCCCGCTTCCCGAGCCGATGCCAGAGCCGTTCGACATCGCCGTCACACGGCGCGTCGGCGCCGACTGCACCGTCGCGTTCGAGGGAAGGACGTACTCCGTTCCGTTTGCGCTCGTCGGCCAGCGGGTCGAGGTGCGCGGTTGCGCCCGGCACGTTCAGATCCTCGCCGGCGCCGACATCGTCGCCGCTCACCCGCGGGCAACGGCCCATCGCATCGTGCTCGACCCGGGGCACTTCCAGGGCGAATCGACCGAGACGGTCATCGCTCCGGCGCCGTTGGGGCGCATGGGCACGCGCATCGCGGAGATCGCGGCTCTTGCGCCGGAGAGTCGGCCGCTGGACCTGTACGCAGCGCTTGCCGAGGTGGCGCGATGAGCGCCCCGGGCAAGGTGCGCCCCAAGGTCGACCTCGACGCCACCGTCTAGCGACTGACGCGCCTGGGGCTCGGCCACGGCGCCGAGCACCTGGCCGATTGCCACGCCCACAGCGCCAAGGCGGAGCTGCCCGAGCACGCGTTCCTCGACCGGCTCCTGGACATCGAGCTCAACGAGCGCGAGGAACGACGGGTCAAGACCTCGCTTCGGCTCTCCGGACTTCCCACCGGACAGACCCTGGTGAGCTTCGACTTCGCCTTCCAGCCCTCGGTCGAGCGCTCCCGGGTCGAGACGCTTGCCACCTGCGCTTGGGTCCGGGCCAAAGAGACGCTGCTCATCCAAGGGCCGCCAGGGGTCGGGAAGACGCATCTGTCGGTCGCCCTCGGCGTCAAGGCGATCGAGAACGGCTTCTCGGTCACCTTCTACCGCCTCGAGGAGCTGCTCGCCGCCCTTCGAGCCGATGCCGAGCTGCCGCCCGCAAGGCTGCGACGGCGCAAGTACCTCAACGTCGCCCTGCTGGTCATCGACGAAATGGACTTCGAGCCTATGACCCGGACCAAGGCGAGCCTGTTCTTCCGGCTCGTGAGCTACCGCTACGGCCGAGGCTCCGTCCTCATCACCACCAACAAGGGGATCAAGGACTGGCCGGAGCTGCTCGCAGGCCACGCGGTCCTGGCCACCGCCATCCTCGACCGGTGCCTGCACCATAGCCACGTGCTCAACATCAAGGGCCGTAGCTACCGACTTCGGGACCTCGAGCAGGCCATCAGCTTGAGGCAGTGAACCGAACCATGACGATGGCACGACACCGGTGCGTAACAGTAGATGTCGCTTTAGCGCGTAAAACTGGGTGTCGCTTGACACGCCTGAGATAGGGCGCCAAGATCGCGGACGTGAAGCGGATACGTCCACCGTCAGCCTCGGAGCGCCGATCGCGAACCCGTGGCCGGAGCATGGTGACCGTCCCGATGCCGGTCTGGACATTGTGTTCCGGCAGATGACCGTGGCGCACCACGCGTCGCCGGCCTGCCTCATCGACAACATCGGCATGCGCGACAATGAAGGCCGATACCTCCGCCTCGACAGCCTCCGTCAACAGGCGCCGCGCGCCAGCCCGCAAGACCTCCGTCAGAGGATCCTCAATTGAGACCCTGTCTGGATGTGAAAACGAAACAACCGTATCTTCGTGTATGGCGTATCCTTCCTTCTGGGAAATCGGCGACTTCATCATCGCCTGGATACGCCGCCTTCAAATCAACCCGTCACCAAGATTCGTCCTTAGCTCGATACATCCACGGCCCCTTCGGCGGGAAAAGATGAAGTGCAGGACATCCGAATGGGAAAGCACCCCGATGCCGCGGTAAGGATTACCGCTTGGTCAGTATTCGAAACAAATTTGATTGATGACCATCAGGACGGCGCCTATTATTTCTCGATGATCGGAGATTTTTTTTGAAAACATGACAAGTTTGCTGGAAAGTGCTGAGTCGTCGTCGACGCGCTATTTGCCAATCGAGCCCGGGCGGGTTGTCGTTGCGCTCGCCATGGACTGGCCTAAAAACACGGAAAGCTCCCCGCATTACCATGATCGTGGCCAGTTGCTGTTCGCTTCAAAGGGCATCATGAATGTGACCACGGATGCCGGCGCGTGGGTCGTGCCATCGCAAAGAGCTGTCTGGATCCCGGCCCGAACCGTTCATTCCATCAAGTTCAAAACCGACGTCGAGCTACGTACTGTCTACATTGAGGAATGCGCGGCGCATGCGATGCCCACCAGTTGTTGTGTGATTGCCGTTTCGACGTTCCTTCGGGAGTTGCTGATTCAAGCGATGGACGTCCCCACCCTTTACCACCCCGGTGGACGTGACGAGCGCCTCATGAACCTGGTTATCGATGAGCTCTCGGGGATAACGGCGAAGGTCGGTGAGTATCATCTGCCGCTGCCGAAGGACAAGCGGGTGCAGCAGATTGTCGAGGAAATGCGGAACGATCCCGGGAACCAAATGAACCTGGAGGACTGGTCGAGACAAGTAGGTGCTAGTGTTCGAACCATTCAGCGCATTTTCAAGCAGGAAACCGGGATGTCCTTCGGCGCCTGGAAACGACAAGCCATATTGCTTGAAGCATTACGGAAATTGGCGGACGGCGAGAGCGTGCTGAACGTGTCGATCGATCTTGGATATTCCTCGCAAAGTGCATTTACCTATATGTTTCGCCAGGCTTTGGGCGTGACACCGTACAGGTTCTTCAAATAGCAGCTTTTCCTGACTCCCCTACCTGGCCCGAAGTCCCGCGAAGGTTTCCGTTCGACATCTGCCCCCATGAAGAGAGGCGGGTCGTGCTACGGTTCCTAGTTTCACTCGTTAGCAGTCAGACGAGCCTTCCATACAGGTTGGCAGTTCTGATATTGGCTAAACCGCTTATGCACTTGGCTCCGGTTGTGGCGTTCAACCACTAGATGTTGTGGTTGCAGCCTGCATGTGGAACGTCTAGAATGTTCTTCATTCGTTCATGACCCGTGGAGCTTCCAATGCCGACGTATCCAGACAACCTTC
>JAJEAR010000010.1 GCA_022822665.1 Alphaproteobacteria bacterium
CATAATGCATAATCGGCACTTGCTGTCAACAGATAAAGTCATATTTACATGGGTACAATCAATGGCCCAAAAGCCCGAAAAAATCCCGCCAGGTCACTGACTTGGCTCGAATGTCAGCTGGGATTCAGGGGGAACTTCGGGCTAAATGGGCGGTCCTGTTCTCGCCGGGCTTCGCGGATGCGCCGGCCCTGTCAGTCCTGACCCCGTTTGCCGGACTGCGCATGAAGACCGCATCGGTCGAGCACGCGTTCCGCAAGCTTGATCCCAACAACTTCCACAACGAGGTATTCGTGCCCGGCGAGTATGTGTCTTCGCCGACACGGGTCAGGGCACGTTGTGTCGCCTTCGGCAAGGTGTACTGCCTTCGCGACCAGGCGATCGGCCGGGACCAGGGACAGATGATCCTCGGGTTCGGCGACACGGCCGAGGAAGCGGCCAGGCGCTGGAAGGCAGTGGTCGGGATCCTGGAGGAGATGGAGGCCGGCAAGACCACCACCGAACTCAGGCACGGCTGCCCGATCAGGGTCGGGGAAACCCGGGCCTACACCTGCATCGGCGAGAACGCCGGCGCGAGGGCCCGCGGGTCGTAATCGGGTTCGGGGCTTATCAATGACACGCACTCAACTCCCGATCGGATTCCGTGAAAGCCTGCAGTCATGCAGATCGGGCTGCGACAGGTCTCTGCGGAGGCCGTGGAATGGTTCACCAGGACCAGCAAGGGCGGGAACCTGACGCGGACCTCGCCTGCAAGCGAGCCGCGCAAACCGGAGAACTGGCCCCGCCGCTCGCGCAGCCGGGCGGACCGGACTCGCGAAACCGGCCGGCGGGGAGGTCGTGGATGCCGTGTTCGAGGTCATCTCCGAGGCGCTGGCAGGCAGCGAGGAAATGCGGACCGTCGGGTTCGGTGTGACAAACCATCCCACCCGCACCTGGCGTATTCCCTGCTATTGCTCGGTTTGGGCGGCGAATGCCGACTGGCCCCGCTTCGAGCGGGCGGAGATTCCGGTCCGGGTGCAGACCGAGGCAAATCTGCTGGTGGAAGGAGCGTGGAACGCGTCTGCTCCTCTCTTGTCTCGACTGGAGGTCTGCCAATTGGTACGTCGCGAAGTATCAGGAACGGCGTCCTGTTTCGCCTGATAGTACTGGCTGTTCCTCGTCACCGAGGCCGCAGAGATGGACAGGCGAGCGCCCGGGAAACTGGACGACCAAATCAAGACGACCACCCATAGCTTCGACATAGCTCCGAAGGGTGGAGATCATGAGATCGCTGCGCTTTTCCATCTTGGCGATGGTTGCCTGGCGGATACCCAGCGTTTCAGCGAGCTGAACCTGCGTCAGCGCCTTGGCTTTCCGCAATTGCTGGAGAGTCAAAAACTCCTGATGCAGCCGCTCGGTTTCTGCGTGAATGCGCTCCCGACGCGCAGGGGCGAGCGTGGACATCTTGGCTTTCAGGGTCGTTGGCATCGGCCTATCCTCACATCGTATCGAGATGGTGGTCGAAGCGTTCATCGGCCCTGGCTATGAGCTGCCGGTAAAACCGTTTCTCGCTGACGCCGGACTTGTTGCCGGCTGCCAGAAGGATTGCCTGGCGATCAGGGCCGAAGGCGAAGAGGACGCGGCAGACGCGTTAAAGAACGCGACGATCCACGCCATGGTTCACAATAGCACAACAGCTATATAGCCATCAGGCTATATTCCCTGATCCCCTGGGTGCCCGTGCGAAACACCGGATCGTTGGCCTGCCAGATCAAGACCGTCTGGCGTCCAAATTGAAGCCGCATGGTACCGGTGGAGTGGGCGCAGCAAGATCGCCCTGCAACGTCTGCGTGAAAGGGCCGGCGCTGCAAACGGTTTGTGGTGGTTCCGACTTCTGAAGCAAAACCCGGTCCGGGAGCGATCCCGAGAGCACTCAGGGCCGGCGTGCCGGCACGTTCCCCCTCCCGTCAGTCCGATGGTGGCGCACAATCCCGGCCTTGCCTGCGGTCGGCTGGATACCATTCTGCCGGGTCGGAGCCACTGCGAAGGGACAGCAGCAGTTCACGCGCAACGACATTCCCGGCCGGGAGAACCTGCGGGAGCCGGAGGATGCGTCCGAAGCCGCGCCTTGCGACTGGAGACTGATCTGGACAGCCCGGCTCCCCGCTTCTCCGTGCTATACTGACCGCGCTCCCGAGCCTTCGCGGTTCCAGCAGCGAGGCGTCGCATGTCTGTTGTCATCACCGAACTCACCGAACGGGACTTGGTCGCCGCCTGTCAGAAGGCCGTGAGCCAGTGGCCGCGCGCCAGGGCCGCGGTCCTGTTCGGCAGTCGAGCGCGTGGAACGGCACACCCGCACAGTGACTGGGACATAGCAATCGTGCTCGAGGGCAACGAGCCCCGCCACCCAGGCTTGGCGACGTCGGTGTTTCCGCGATCGGAGTTGCCTGACGCCCTTGTCCGCATCGATGCCTGGGCGCTGTCCGAGGACGACCTGCGGCGGCGCTGCCGTGTCCTCGGCACCCTGCCCTACGCCGTCTGCCGCGACGGCAAGGTGCTCGCGGGCGAATGGGCCAAGCCGGGTCCGGAGCAGATGGAGGGGGCGAGCGCCGTGAACCCGGAAGACTGGGCCAGCAGGATGAGGCTGGTGATGGTGAAGGTCCACGCCGCCCTCACCCCGATCGACGCCATGGCGGGGAGTGGGACCTGGGCCGTCAGCGGTGGACACTGCAGCGTCTTGCTGCAGACCACCGCCGATGCTGCCGAGCTGCTGGTCAAGGCAGCGATCGAGCGGCGCGGCGTGCCCGCCGACCGCAGCCATGACATTGCCGGACTGGCCGCCGAGTTCGCTGCACAACGCCCGAATGAACACGCGCTAGCACGGCGGATGGCAGCACTGAACGGTGACAGCCGCGGGCATCATGTGGCGATGTACGAATTCCGGCCGCCTGCGGTGCCGGATGTCGAAGCCGCCATCAGGCGCCTTGCCGGAACACTTGATCTCTGGGCATCCGAGATCGAGCCGGGTACCGACGGCATGGCAGCGCAGTTGCCGGGACTGGCCCGGATTGCAGCCGATCAGGCGGCCGCGTGGCCCAGCCTTTTGAGTTCACAGGTGAAACCGAAGACAGACGAGGGTCATCCGGCCCAGGCTGCGGTGGAAGCAGCGCTTGAGGGCCGTCGGGCGCTGGCCGACGCGATCGCCTCGTTCCGCGACGGGATGCAGCGTGTGGTGGACCCGTAGCCCTAGGCCGGGAAGGGTCGGTTCGACATGCCCTATCCAAATGCTCCCTTGTCGAAACCCTTGGCCTCAAGCCCGCGCGTGACCGCGAGCGTGCCGAGCGGAACCTCTGCCGTCCCCGGACCATGGGCCGTACAATCCGGCCACTGAAGCCGGAATCCACGCAGCGATTGCGTCACAAGGCCAGCTCGCCGCGATCGGGGTACCCTTCATCTCGAACGCAACCGACCAGGAGTCGTGGCCGGCTCGGGAGGGCGGTTGGTGGTCAACGACCATCCGTCCCGGTAACCCGTCGGTCGAACGGCGAGGGGCTGTCTTGTAACGCGCGTATCGAAAATCGATATATCGGTCCATGAACCAGAGCTTTCGCTGCGGGGAGACCGAACGACTTGCCGGAGGTTTCCGCGTGCGTCGGTTCGAGAGCATCGAGCGGGCAGCCCGACGCAAGCTTGCGCAGTTGAACGCCGCTACGACCCTGACCTTTCTGCGCGTTCCGCCTGGCAATCATCTTGAGGCACTGCGAGGCGACCGCGCCGGCCAGTACAGCATCCGGATCAACGACCGCTGGAGGCTCTGCTTCCGCTTTGCCGATGGCGATGCCCGCGATGTCGAAATCGTGGATTGAACGAGCACTGCTTGAGGAGACGACGATGACGAGACTGAAGCCGGTCCACCCCGGAGAGGTGCTCAAACATGATTTCATGGAGCCTTTCTCGCTATCGGCAACGGCGCTCGCACATGCAATCGGCGTGACGCCAGCGCGGATCAGCGAGATCGTGCGCGGTAGTCGTGGCATCACGGCCGAAACGGCTCTCCGCCTTGCCCGGTATTTCGGCACCGATGCCGAGAGCTGGATGAACCTTCAGCAACACTACGAACTCGCATGTGCGAGCCGCGATGTCGCCAAAGCCCTTCGTGCAATTCGACCCCGCGACGCCGCGTAACGCTCGCACAACAGGCCGGTCCGGCGGGCCCAGTCGCGAGGAGCTTCGCCATCAGAAGCCGATCCTATGGTGCCGAAGGTGCCTGGCCATTTTCCTCGCGCGGCCTTCGCTGCGCATCAGGTCGAGGTAGACCTGCACTGCGCCCGCCAGCCAGATCCCGTTGACGCACTCTCGAAACAGCAACTCGCCGGGCGACCTGACCTTGATGACCGCGAGGTTTGCGCCGTGGTCAACCACTCGGGCATCCAGTGCGCCGAGTACACCGTCCGCTGCCGGGCCGTCCTGCAGCCGACATCGCACCTGGGCGACAGTCGACAGGAACGGTGCGTACCGTTGCCCTGCCGCTTCATGAGTGATCGCGTACTCTGCCTTGCTCTGCGCGCAGACTTCGGCGAACTTCTCCACCAGCCCCTCAGCGCGCACGGACGGCACGAAGTAACGCCGCATCGACAGCGGTCGCAGCACGGTCAGCTGGCCTACCCATGCATCCAGCAACGCACCCGGCTTCTGCAGATGGCGCTCCTTTCCCGGCCCCTGTCCGCGCGATGCCACCCATTCGAACTTCTCCAGTTCCGCCAGCACCTGCGAGGCCGTTGCGGGCGATACCCGGGCCTGCTTGGCGATATCCTTCACTCCGAACCAATCGCGATTTCGCAGCAGGATCGCGTGCAGTACTTGCGCACGACGACCCGAAAACACGGAACGGATGGACCGCGACAGGCTTTTCGGGGGTGGCTTGTCCACAAACACGTAGATGTTGCCGGCGGGAAGAAACAGGCTGCCTCCGCTGTCGTAGTAGCCAACCCGCTCGTTCCTCAGCAACTCCCTGGCTCCGGGTGATATCGATTGGGCGACCAGGAGTAACACCGCTCTTCGCCGTTCCCCCGGGCGCGGCGATCTCCGTGCGGATTCGCGGAACCGCCAAAGGATCTGCCGCGCGTCACGCGGATACACAACCTTCCTTATCTCAATCAGCAGGGTCACCGCCTCGTCACCCACCCGGAGGTCCACCTGAACGTCCTGTACTCGCTCGGGACCATCCGGCTGTTCGACCCTGCTGGACTTCGCGCGCACCTCGGGCAGATCCCGTAGGGCTTCCAGGAAGCCATCGAGGAGCTGTCCTTCCTGTAGGTCCGAGCCAAGCATTGCCATTTCTCAACTATTTTGCTGTGCAGCAAATATCCATTCAATCGCATATATTTTGGGAATTCCCAATATTCGCTGCGCAGTGAACATTGGAAACGAGGACGAGAAGGTCGAGACCCGGTGCCAATCGTTTCGCGTTTCCCGGGCCGAACTCCCACTGCGCGAGCGCGTTTTCAGTGCCAGCCGCGCGCCAGCACACCGCTGTCGGGGTTGCCCGGGCCGGCCTGGAGGTCCGCTGCGGTCGAAGTGGCGGTCATGCAGTCCCCCCGGCTTCGGACAGCGCCTGAGCCAAGATCGCCCTCGTGTGCGCTTCGTTTGCTCCAAAGCGACCCACTTCGGTAACGTACTGTTTTATGGCCCTATTCTGGCCGGTGCCAAGAACAGAGACTGTCTCCATTGCGTGATCGACGGCAACACCCTGAGCGCGTTCGGGCCGCGCGTTGGTGCTGCCGAATTGCGCACGCCGCCGCCGATGGAACCCAGGCGCCGCACGCGGTCATGGAAGCGGCGATTGCGCATACAGTCAGGAACCGGGCCGAGGCCGCCTGCGCACGCGGCGGTCTCTTCGAGAAGCGGTGAGCGCCGATGGAGTCCGGTCAAGGACGCAGCGGGTGCTGCCATCGGAGATCCGGAACGCGGGCAAAATCGGAGTCGGTGGAAATCATGGTACAACCGTACTCTAGGGCGATCGCAGCATGCTGGGCGTCCGCGACCAACTTGCCAGTGGCCCCCGCGACCCGACACAACCGCTCGAGAATGGCCATGTGGTCCGGCCCCGGATCGACGATACGGGCGGTTGGGTGTTCCGTGAGCGAGGACACGAAGGCAAATGCCGTGTCCAGCGTGGAGGGCGGGTCGAACACGCGAGGATTGGTCACGATGCGAAGGAACCCGGAAAGGACCAGGACCGACAAGGCGAACGGTTCCGGTCCGGTCGCCATGCGCACGAGCCAATCCGCGTATCGGTGATAATCGGAGACCGTGTCCTCAACTTGCGCATAGATGAGGACATTGACATCCGGAAGCAGCATGGCGATTCAACGCTGGCCGTGACGGGCTTCATCGTCCTCCGCATCAAGCGCGCGCGGCCGGTCGAGATCGACACCCGGGCGCGGACGGACGCCGCGCACCGTCACCAGCCGGAAAGGGGGTGGCTCGACGCACTCTCGCTGCTTGAGAGCATCGTCCAGAGTTCTGGCAATGAACGCACTCACGCTGACGCCCCGAGCGGCCGCTTCCCGGCGCACCTGTCTGGCGAGCCGGTCGTCAAGGGAAATGGTCGTTCGCATGGTGAAGAGAGTAAAGATCAAGCGTCACTGCATCAAATGCGACTGCGCAGGTTGGCTGCCACACCGTCCAGCCATTACGGTCCGCGCATGCGGCCGGACAGTTCACCAGTGATCGCTCAAGCCGTGACTTGACCCCTCCCCACCTCCACTCCGAAGTGCAAGTTCGGGTCATGTCCGAAGCGAGAGCGTAGCTCGAGGCGCACCAAAGTCCTGCCCAGGCGCCCGCAAGTGTCATTGCGTTTTCCCCGACCGGCTTTCAGGCTGGTGGCGGCACGGCCACGCGTTGTTCGGCAGCGCTGCGGAAAGCGCGTCGCTGGCGGGGTTGTCAGGGCGGTGGCCCTGGGCGACGGCCCACCTCATCACCGCGCCGATGCCCTGGCGCACGCTGCGCGCGGTGTCGCGCCTGGTGAACCCGATGGGCAGCAGCACGTCCATGGTGTCGGCACTGGCGATCGCGTCGACATACATGTCGCCATTCTGGGGCAGCGCATAGTCGCGCAGCGTCACGCACCAGTTCTCCTCGGCCCTGCCGCCGGACTTCCAGTTCCCAGCGCGGGCCGCGATGACCGTCTCGCAGACTTCGGCGAAGGTCGGTGCGGTACACGCGGAACGGCGGCGCGGGTCATGGCCCTCGGTGATAGCGCGGGCCATCGCCAGGGGCTCACCGGGTAACGGCCGAGGCCGATGCCGGCGGGCTTGCCGCCGAAGCGGACGCTCTGCGACCAGGACCTGGAGAAGCAGCCGCGCGAGGCGGGCTTGACGGGCAGGCCCAGTCCGCGGTCGCTGCACCCGTCACCGCAGCGTCCAGGGAGGCTGACGTTTCTGACGAAGGTGACGGAGAGCATTCCGGGACGCTATTTCACGTCTGGTTACTGCTTCGGCTACCAGTCGCATGCGAGAAGGAGTGTGCCGCCGAGACCCGGGTAGGACCAATGACTTCCTTGATGTCAGAAGGATAAAGGACTCAGGGAGCTATTCTGCCAGTTCCTGCAACCCCCGATTCGGGTTTTACGCCAGCGCGGCATGCGCAGATTTTCCGCGTGCTATGGTGGTGACGGCATGGCGGAGGCGGTCCGTGGAGCGCCTGGATTCATCCCGATCTTCCCGGGTGCGGTGTGGATCACCCCACCGCACCGCAAGGAACAGGATCAGGCCGCCGTCGACACGAAAGGAGTGTGGCTTCGAGATGGACAGGGCGCCCAAACGCTTCGTGAGCCGCCTCACCCAGGACACGCTGGCACTCGTGCTGGCTGGTGGCCGGGGATCCCGCCTCGGAGTCCTGACGGATTGGCGAACCAAGCCCGCGGTACCGTTCGGGGGCAAGCTGCGGATCATCGACTTCGCCCTGTCCAACTGCCTCAATTCGGGCATCAGGCGCATCTGCGTGCTGACCCAGTACAAGTCGCATGCACTGATCCAGCATCTCACGCAGGGCTGGAGCGGTTTCAGTACCGAGCGGGGCGAGTTCATCGACATCATACCCGCCCAGCAATGGCTCGATGACGAATCCTGGTACCAGGGAACTGCGGATGCGGTGTTCCAGTGCCTCGACATCATCGACGCCTACCGCCCCAAACACGTCCTGATCCTGCCCGGGGACCATGTCTATGCCATGGACTATGGAGAGACCCTTGCCGAACACGTGGAGTCGGGCGCCGACTTTACCATCGGCTGTACCCCGGTATCCCGCAGCACGGCCAGCCAGTTCGGCGTGATCCGGGTCGATGAGGAGGGGCGGATCGTGGAATTCGCGGAGAAGCCTGAACACCCGCAACCGCTTCCCGACGATCCCGGGACCGCGCTCGCGAGCATGGGCATCTATGTCCTGTCATACGACTACATGCGGGAACGCTTGCATGAGGACGCGTCAAGCGAAGCGTCGTCCCACGATTTCGGCAAGGACCTGATCCCCGCCGCCGTGACCGGCGGTGACCACCTGCGCGCATTTCCCTTCCGCACGTCTCCGTCGGGCCTGGACGGATACTGGCGCGATGTCGGGACCATCGACAGCTACTACGAAGCCAGTCTCGAAGTCCTGTCGGCGAAACCTCCGATCGACATTTTCGACCCGGCCTGGCCCATTCGCACCTTCCAGCCACAGTTGCCGGCCGCCCGGTTTGTAGGCGCGGGCACGATGTGCCACGTCAGGGACGTCATGGTGAGCGGGGGCTGCGTCGTCCACCAGTCCGACCTCGACCGCAGCCTGCTCTATTCCAACGTCAAGGTGGGCGCGGGCAGCGAGCTTCAGGGTGTGCTGGCCCTGCCCGACTGCGAGATCGGCGAGGGCTGTCGCCTCAGCAATGCGATCCTGGACAACGGTTGCATCGTGCCTGACGGCACCGTGATCGGGGATGACCTCCGCGCGGACGCGAAGAGGTTCATGATCAGCGAGGGCGGTGTCGTCGTGGTCAATCGGAGCATGCTCGGACAGGAGACCAGGTACCAACCCACCTACGCGGCGGAACGATAGGCGCGCGAGAGCCTACGCGGAGGCGTAATCCCGGATCAGTCGCGACGCGTCGAGGGGAGGAACCCCGCAAGCCGGAGCGCGCTCGCACGGCAGTGCATTTTCGATCAGGGAGAGGTACCGCTCGGCGGTACGCTGCCACGTATAGGTCTTCAGCACGCGCTCGCGCGCCCGGACCGCCAGGACCTGCCGGTTGTCCAGCGCCTCCAGCAGGCCCCGGGCAATGTCGCGGGGATCGTCCGGATCGACCAGCACGCCCGAACCGTCGGCGAAGATTTCCGACGGCCCGCCGTTGCGTGTCACGACGCAGGCCAGGCCACAGGCTGCCGCTTCGATCGGCGCCAGCCCGAAGGGCTCGTGAAACGCCGTCAACGCGAAGACCCCGCCGCCGTTCGCGACCGCACGATAGGTCGCCGCCAGTGCCTGCTGGGACGGAACATCGAGGAACCGAACACGCTCGCGCAGTCCGTAACGGACAATGGTCTCCAGGATCGGTGCAAGGACCGATCGGTCGTCGCCGCCGAGCCGGTCCAGTTCCCCGAACGGGTCCCGGATCCCGCGAAAGCACAGGAGCAGGTCGGCGCGCTCGCGCAACTCCCCTGAAGCGGCGAACGCCTTGACCACGCCGATGGTGTTCTTCTTTGCATCCAGACGGTTCGACACCACGATCGACGGGCGCACGGCGGCAGCGCCCGGGCGCTCTGCCTCACCTTCATCGACAGTGAAGATCCCGGTGTTGACGCCGGGGGGGATCACCGAGAACCTGAGGGAGTCCTCCACGTCGACCGCGCCGGAGTAGAGCGGGTGCGCGTACTGCTCGCGCCGTTCCTGCTCGGTCGACGTCACGATACGGACCGCGCGTTCCATTGCCAGGCGTTCGGCCGCAATCCGCCTGGAGAACCGGAACCGGGCCTCGAGTTCCTTCGCATTGACCTTCGACATTCCGAGCCGGTCAAGCTTCTGCGCGCCCAGCGAGTGTCCGGTAAAGGTGAACGGAACACCGGTGTCACACTCGAACAGCGCCGCGCAGAAACCGCCGTCCGCGTAATGGGCTGTCGTGAAGTCCGGCATTGCGCCCGAATAGAACGCGACCAGGTTGCCCACGAATTCCGGCAGATGGTCCCACAACTGCTCCTTGGCAAGGAAGCGCGGCCCGCCGCAGGAAAGCCGTACGATCCGAAGACCGTCACCCGTCCCCGGATACCGGTCGATCCCGGCTTCAAACTCGGGCCACTCCCTGTCCACGATTCGCCGCGTGACAATATCGACGCGGTGGCCCGCGGCCGTCATGGCCAGCGCGACTTCCTTCACGTAGACCAGCTGGCCTCCGAAGTCGGGATGCTCGGTCAGGTACGAATCAGCCGGATCGAAGTTGCCCTGGGGATTGAGAAAGGAAATGTGCATGAGAGTACCGGTATCCCCGGGTTCAGCCTGTGGGAACCGCCGCGTAGTCGGCATCGATCACGATGTCGGCCCGGGCCTTGTGAGCCGAGATGATCCCGTGCTCGATTTCCAGGACGCGGTCAATGAACGGGTCGAGTTCGGCGGCGTGACGCATCCGCTTCTGCCGGTGTTCGCGGGTCTGCAGGTGGGTCCGGTCGATGAAGACATGCGTCTGGCAGCGGGCGAGCAACGTCGTGTAGGTCCCTTCGGCGATCATGACGCGGGCATGCCCGACCTCCAGCGTCTCCGACCCGACGGCATCTGCTTCGTAGTCGACCAGCGGCTTGACGACCTCGTCGGCGCCGTCGAGAAACGCGCCCACGTGCCTATCCATCAACGCCAGGCGAACCTCCTGCGGACCGACCCACGCGATGTCGTCACGTCGCGTGCGGTCGTTCGTCCTCGGCGGATGAATGAAGTAGTCGTCCTGTTGCAGGACCATGCTCTCGATCCGATTCTCCCCGAGCACCTGCTGAAGCGCCGCCGCGGTCTCCGACTTTCCGCTTCCCGACTGTCCGGCGATCGAAACGGCGTACCGGTCACACCCTGCCGTCAGCACCGGTTTCAGTATGGACAGGATCCCGGCAGCCGCTTTGCGGTGATGGGGTTCGATGATGATCGAGTCGCCTCGCATTCGTGCTTCTCCTGCCACTTTCACCTACCCCCGGTCCCGACGTTTCCACGCAGGTCACGATTCCGGTTGGCAGGGACTTGCGCATATACTAGGGACTGCGCCGATCGAAGCGAATTCGTGCTCCGCCCGGATGCGGATGCGGTCAGCTTGCCCGGGGACAATCGCGTATGCGCCCTTCACCGCACACGCATCCTTCGTCGAGACGCCGTCGGCGCACGGGCACCCGGCGTGTCCCCTGATTTCGAGAATGCATGGCTGGCCCTGAACGGACGGCTGCGTCGGCTGGAACTGGTGGCGGGGCTTGGGGCCGCCCTGCAGGAACTGGAATGCCATCATCTGGACAACGGGTTCCTCACCGACACCCTGCGGCAGGTCGAAAGCCGGTCCTTCTTCCATCCTGACCATCCCGAGCGGTTTTTCCGCGCCCAGTACAATCCGAGACGCGCCCACCGGTTCCGCGGCGCAGGCAGAACGCTCGCTGCCGATATTCCGGCGAAGGGCTGCTTTCTGTGCCTGGACACGATCGAATGGCAGCAGCAGGGCGCCCAGCTGGGGTACCGGATCGAATCGGGCAAGCGGGCGTTCTTCGCCCTTACAAACCCGTTTCCCGTTCTGCCCGGGCATATCGTCATCGCCTCGGAGGAACACCGAACCCAGGAATGGCGTTTCCGCGACCCGTCGGGCGTTGCCGTTGAAGAACTGGTCGAGGACCTCGTTCTCCTCGCCGCACGGATGCCGGAATACGTCGGGTTCTACAACGGAATTGGTGCCGGATGTTCGATTCCCGAGCACCTGCACTACCAATTCGTGACCCGTCCCGGGGGTGTTGCGGCATTTCCCCTCGAACTCGCAGCGCGGTCCGGGCGCGGGAAGAACGCTGACGCGTCGATGCTGATCCGGCGCTACCCGGTCGAGGCGGTCGTATGGACAGGATCCACCGAGCTCGTGGTGGCGTGTGCATCCGACTGGCTGACGGCGTGGGCACGGCGCAACGGCGAACGTCTCGACGACCTCTCAGCGAACTTCGTTGCCACCGGCCATGGTTGCGGCGATCGGGTCTCGCTCTACTTCGTGCCCCGGCGCCGTTCGCACTCCCGCCTGCCGGGACTGGGCGGCGTTGCCGGGGCGCTGGAAGTGCTCGGCGAAATCGTACTGGCCGACCCGGATGCGGGAACACGCCTGAGGGAGGGTTCGATCGACTATTTCAGCCTGAGCAGGGCGCTGGAAAGCCTGCACACGCCGCTTGAACCTGCGTAACGCCCGGTGGATGCGGACAGTCCCGGGCTGGAGCGAAGCTCGCCTGTCCGGACGAAGCCACCCCAGGCTTCGACGCAACCGGGCCGAACCCGTCGATCAGGACGACCGGCGACGAAGCGCATCCGGGGATACCGGGTGACCGCGCCGGCCGGTCACATCGAGTTCTCGATCCGCTCCATGTCCTCGTCGGAGAAGCCGAAGTGATGGCCGATCTCGTGTACCAGCACGTGGGTCACGATCTGCGCAAGATCCTCCCCGGTCTCGCACCAGTGATCGAGGATCGGCCGGCGGTAGAGAAAGATCATGTTCAGGTCCTCGGGCTGGCCGGCCAGCTGCTGCTGTCCGAACGGTTGGCCCGAGTACAGGCCCAGCAGGTCGAACGGGCTTTCGATGCCCATTTCCTGGCAGATCTCGTCCGACGGAAACTCTTCGACCACGAACACGACATCCCTGGTCATCGCGCGCAGGTGCTCCGGGATGGACTGCATCGCCGTTCGGGCGAGCGCCTCCAGGTCGTCAAGCGTCGGCGGTGTTGCGGACATGGCAATGTGCCTGGGGCACGGCTTTTCCCCTTCCGGTGTGTGTGCAAGACTCTCCCGGCGAACCCGGACCAGGAGCGCAGCATGGCCACGACACCGATCGACCCGGCCCGCGCCGAGCGCCATGCCGAGAAGATGGCGAAGAAAAAGGCGGCGCGGGACAAGATCATGGCGACCAAGGACCGCACCGGCGGACTCCTGATCGTCCACACCGGCAAGGGCAAGTCCACCGCCGCCTTCGGCATGGTGTGCCGCGCCATCGGCCACAACATGAAGGTCGGCGTGGTGCAATTCGTCAAGGGCCGCTGGCAGACCGGCGAACGCGCGGTGCTGGAGGCGTTTCCCGAACAGGTCACGATCCGGACCATGGGCGAAGGCTTCACCTGGGACACCCAGGACCTGAATCGCGATATCGCCGCCGCCCGGGCCGCCTGGGACCAGGCGCTGCGCATGATGGAGGACCCCGATCTCTCCATGCTGCTGCTCGACGAACTCAACATCGTGCTGCGCTACGGCTACCTGCCGATCGAGGAGATCGTGGAACGGCTCACCGACAGGAGGGACGGGCTGCATGTCATCGTCACCGGCCGAAACGCCAGGCAGGAACTGATCGATGCGGCCGACCTGGTTACGGAAATGACCCAGGTGAAACATCCGTTCCGCTCGGGGTTCAAGGCCCAGGCCGGCATCGAGTACTGACCCTTGTCGGGCTGGTGATCGGTGCGGTCGCGATCCTCGGCGTGCTGGCTGATCCGCTGGCCGACCTGATCGCTCCCCGGAAACTGGGGTAACCCGGGCTGATGCGGTCCCGCAATCGATGACGAACCACGGACGGTACCCACGCCGCGCTCGGCCTCGATCAGGTTGCCTGGAAACTACAGGAGCATATGGAGTCGGGCGCAGCATCTTCGTGGAGAAGCCGTCGTTGACGCGCCCTTTGCCAATTGACAGCGCCCTGTGGAGAGGCCGCTGTCCGGTATAACGAGTTCAAGCGTCATGTCGGGCCGCCTCCATCATCGACAGGATTGACATCGCGCCAGCAAGTTCCGTCTCGACCTGCTCCGAAGGAGGCTTTGACAGCGGGATGTCCCGGTCAGCCAGGGCGCTCAGCGGCTCCGAGCAGGACGACATGTGCAGGTAGCGCATCGCGTCTTCCCGGGAGACATCTCCCGACAGAAACCCGCCGAGGATCCGGGTGGTGATGTACAGGGGAGCGTCGGGAGGCCGCATCATGAGACCCCCTGCACCTGCGCGATCTGGATGGAGGCGACGCCGCGTGCGGCGACCTGGTCCTGCATTGCGATCACACCCTCAATCCGGAGCACGTCGTGGACCTGGAGGCCGTGGACGGTGACTCCGGCGGTCTCCCGCCGCGTGAAGTGGACGTGATCGACGTGGCCGTCGTCGCTCCCGCTGTCGTTGCAGAGGAGGAAGCTGTGTTCCAGCGGCATTACGCCGCCGAATCACGCCGATACCGCGCTAGGTCGTACAAGGCCTGGCGCCGGCACCAGAACTCGGCGTTGCTCCAGCCGAACCGTTCCAGCGCGACAGCGGTGCGCGGCGAGATCGAGATCTGCCCTCGCAGCAGCCGGTACAGGTTGCCACGTTCCATACCGAGCGCGACGGCCAGTTGCGTTGCGCTCATGCCGGCATCGCGCATCGCATCACGGATGCTCTCGCCAGGATGGGTGGGTTCATGCCTGCTCATGCGCCTGCCCTTCGTCAGTGATACTACACCAGGTCCGCGTCCACCGCCTCGCCGTCACGAAACCGGAACACCAGTCGCCAGTGGCCGAACCCAGGCCGCGGTGCTGTTCGGTTCCCGGGCGCTCGGACCGGCACAACCCCACAGCGACTGGAAAATCGCCATCGTGCTTGAGGGCGACGGGCCCCGTCACCCGGGCCTGGCGACGTCGGTGTTCCTGCGATCGGAACTGCCTGACACCAGCCGGAGCACTCGATCTCCGGACGTCGGAGATCGAACGACGGGATGATGTCATGGCTGGACAGAGTCCGGACCTGGCGCGGATCGCGGCCATGGATTTGGCTGCGTGGCGCGGTTTCACCAGCACGGCAGCAACCCTCACGGCGTCTCCACCAGGGCAGCCAGCCCCTCGCGGTAGGTCGGGTAGGTGAGCGTCACCCCCAGTTCGTTCCCGAGCAGGCTCGTATCCAGGCGCTTGCACTCGCTGTAGAACGACCGAGCCATCTCCGACAGGTCGGCATCGGCAAACGCGATCGGCTCCGGCGGCGTCGCGCCCAGCAACGCGCATGCATGGCGAACCACGTCGCCGCTCGGACACGCCTCCCGGTCGGCGACGTTGTAGATGCCGCCGTCGCGCGGTCGCGCCATCGACGCCATCAGGATCGTGCCGATGTCGTCAACGTGGATGCGGTTGAACACCTGGCCCGGCTTGTCGATGATCCGGGCGGTGCCCCGCCGCACCTGGTCAAGCACGGTGCGCCCGGGCCCGTAAATGCCGGCAAGCCTGAACACCTGGACAGCCGCTGCGCCGCCCAGGTCGAGCCAGGCGCGCTCGGCGGCGCACCGTCGCCTCCCTCGTCCGCTCGAGGGGCTGGGCTGTTCATTCTCCGTGACCAGCGCCCCACCGCGATCACCGTAGACCGCGGGGGTCGAGAGGTAGCCGATCCAGGTGACCGACGCGGACGCGCGCAGGTCGTCCGAATGCAGCGCCAGGACCGGGTCTCCGTCCTCGGCCGGAGGAATCGAACTGACCACGTGTGTCACGCCGGCAAGGGCGGCGGCCGGCAGCGGGTGGACACCGTCAAACGCGTGGACCATGCATCCGGGCACGCCGGCGCTGGCGGGATCGCGAACGGTGCCCGATACCCGCCAGCCGTGGCGGAGCAGGCGCCGGGCGAGCCGGCCGGCGGTGTAGCCGAGACCGAAACAGAACAGGTGACCCGCCGGGATCGAGGGAACCGGAAGCGGTATGGACATCGCAGCTTGGCCCTTTCGGTAATCGGAAGGCGGCGACCGTCAGTCCTGCCCGATCGAGACCCGCCAGTGGATCCGGTCCTCGTGTGGCGGATAGTCTCCCGCGGCCTTGTGGACCAGGCACCGGTTGTCCCAGACCACCACGTCCCCCACCCGCCAGGAGTGCACGTAGCCCGCACCAGGCACGATCATCCGTTCGGTGAGTTCCTCGATGACGGCGTCGCTGTGCTCCGGTTCCAGGCCCTCGATGTAGAGGATCTTGCCGGGATCGAAATAGAGCGACACACGCCCGGTCTCAGGGTGGGGCCGCAGCAACGGGTGAAACGCCGGCGGCTCGTTCCTGTCCTCCGGCTCCAGCAGCAGGTTCGCACTGCTGCGACCGCCGAAGGTGAAGGCGCCCTTGCGCCCGTCGAGCACTCGTCGCAGGTGCCCGGGCAAGGCGTCGAAGGCCATGGTCATGCAGGAGAACAGGGTATCGCCACCGCTGCCGGGAACCGCAAGCGCGTGCAGGGCGGTCGCCTTGAACGGCTGCTTCTCGTAGGCGCCGTCGGTGTGGAAACTGGCGGCGCCGCGCTTGTAGACGTGCTGCTTCAGCGTGCCGTCGGGATTGAACTTGTCGACGCCCAGCACGGTGATTTCCGGGCACTGCGGATGCCGGGTCGCTTTCGAGGGATGACGGACCACGGTTCCGTACCGGCGGCAATGCTGCAGGAAGTCACTGAGACCGAGGTCCTGGTCACGGATCACCGTGACACCGTGGTCGAGCCACGCCCGGTACACGCCGGCAAATCCGTCCTCATCGAGCCGGCGGATGTCGACGCCGGTGATCTCCGCACCGATATGTTCCCCGAGCTTGCGGATCCGCACGGCATGCCCTCCCCTCGCCGTCATGCTATCCGCGCCCTCCCTGACGCGAAACCCGGCGTGCAAGCCACCACCCTGCGACCCACACCGGAAGGCTGAACAACACCGCGCCTGCCGCCACGATGATCGGGCCGAGGAGCCCTGCGAACAGTGTGACCGGGACGGTCATCAGACCGAACCCCGCGCCGGAAACCCATGCCGCCCGCCGATACCCGAGACGCCACAGGCGCCGGCAGCCGAGTGCCAGCGGCAAACCGCAGACGGCGAACACCAGCAGCCCGAACCATGCCGCGGGCTCAACGACCATGGTGGCCGCATCCGCTCCGAACCGGCCCAGCGCCAGCGCGACTTCGGCAACCGGCAACCAGGCCAGGGCAAGGACCCAGAAACGCCGCCCGGAGCCACGGCTCCGTTCCCCCGACCCGGCAGGCCCAGTCACATTCGGCATCGGCACTCGTGAACTCCCCGGTACCGGCGTTACGCGGCATTCAGCGCGATGACGCCCTGTTTCGCCAGTTCGGCAATCTCCGCATCCGATATTCCGCACTCGGCAAGGATCGCCGCGGTGTGCTCGCCGATCCCGGGAGGCTGGCCGCACGGGCGCGGACGTTCCCGTCCGGGACCGAACTCCACCGGCAGCGCCGGAAGTCCGACCACGCTGCTCCCGTCACGGGCCAGGTGCGGAACCAGTACGTCGACCAGGCCGCCAGTGGCCAGCAGGTGCGGGTCGTCGAACAGGTCCCCCGGCCGTGCAACCGGTGCCCACGAGACCTCGCACCGGGTGCAGCGCCGCTCCACCTCCTCCCGCGAATACCGGCCGATGACCCGGCCGATCTCGGGGATCAGCCACTCCCGTTCCTCCAGCCTGCTGGCGTTGGTGGCAAGGCGCGGATCATCCGCCAGGTGCCGCAGGTCGAACTCACCAACAAACCGTGTCCATTGCTGGTCCGAGGTCACGCCAATGAACAACTGTCCCCCGCCGCCGGTTTCGAACACGTCGTAGATCGCCCACGCCGCGCGACGGACCGGCATCGGCTGCGCGTCAAGGCCGGTCGCGGCCATTCCCGCCATGTGGGTTGTCATCAGGAAGGCCGCGCTCTCGAACAGCGAACTCGAAATCCTCTGTCCCTTGCCGGTCGCGTCGCGCTCGCGCAGCGCCGCCTGCACCGCGATGACCCCGAACATTGCGCCGGTAATGTCGATGACCGACGCTCCCGCCCGCAACGGCCTTCCCGGCGGACCGGTGGTCCAGGCAAGCCCCGACTGGAACTGCACCACCTCGTCGAGTGCCGGACGATCCTCGTAGGGTCCCCTGAGATATCCCTTGAGTGCCAGGTAGATCAGCCGCTCGTTGAGCGCGGTCAGCTGCTCGTGCCCGCATTCAAGCCGTTCCATGGTGCCCGGAGCGAAGTTCTCGAGCACCACGTCGGTATGCGGTACCAGCCGATGGAGCAGCTGCCGGCCTTCCGGTCGCTTCAGGTCGATCGCGAGGCTGCGCTTGCCGCGGTTGAACCCGGCAAAGAAGCCGGAGGCAAATCCGCCGAGGCGCCGTGTCCGGTCCCCGTCGGGAGCCGGCTCGACCTTGATCACGTCAGCCCCGAGTTCCGCCAGCAGCAACCCGGCCGTGGGCCCCATGACGGTATGGGCGAATTCGAGAACCCGCAGTCCCGCGAGCGGTCGTGCCGGCATCAATCCAGCGCCGTGCGCCGGAACCGGCCGAGACTGCCGGCATGCAGCAGTTCGCTCGGCAGCGGGTGTCCCACGATCGCTTCCGCCATGCGCCCCGCCTCGATCAGAAGGTCAAGGTCGACCCCGGTCTCGATCCCCATTTCCTCGCAGAGCATGACCAGTTCCTCGGTGCAGATGTTGCCCGCCGCCCCGGGTTGGCCTGCAAACGGGCAGCCTCCCAGGCCCCCGACGGTCGAATCAAACCGCGAGACACCCATCCTGAGCCCGGCATGCGCATTCGCCACCGCAAGCCCGCGGGTGTCGTGCAGGTGCAGGGAGATGGTCATGTCCGGCCAGTGTTCGCGGACCGCGCCGATCACCCGCTCGATCCGATGGGGAGCCGCCCAACCCATGGTGTCGGCCAGCGAGAACACGGTGATCGTTGCACCGGTCTCATCGGCGATGGCCATTCCGTCAGCCAGCGTATCGACGACCGTGGCCGGTGCGATGTCGCCCTGGTAGTTGCAGCCGAAGGCCGCCATGACGCCGATCCGGTTGACCGGAATTCCGTGCTGCAGGTGGGCCTCGGCATGTCGCTTCATCGCCGCCAGGTTCTCGGCGTGACCCCGGTTGAGGTTCTTGCGGGTAAACGCCTCGGACGCAGACAGCGAGATCGATCCCGATATCGTGAGCCGGTCACGGAACTTCAGCGCCCGGTCAAGCCCGTTGCCGTTGAAGTACAGCCCCGAGTACTCGATGTCACCGGCCGGGCTGAAGCCCTCGACCACGGCCTCGGCGTCGGCCCATCCGGGCACGAGCCGCGGGTTGACGAAGGAGCAGACCTGGATGCGGCGCAACCCGGTCTGCGACAGAGCGTCGATCAGGCTGATCTTCTCCGCGGTTCCGATCGGTCCCGGCTCGATCTGGAAGCCCTCCCGGGGTCCTTCCTCGTGAATGTGTACCGATGTCGGCAGATCCGTCATGACCCGTCCTCCTGTTCCGGCGCCTGCCCGACCCTGTCGGAATTGCCCGGCGACGGCAAGCGCCTGCTGCGGCCGGATCGTGCCGGGTTGCGCCCCGCTCCGGCAGTGGCGTATCACCCGGCAATTCGATCAAGCCGGGTTTGCCATTGCGGGGGACGCGCACAGATGAGTTACGACGCAGACAACATCTTCGCGCGGATCCTGCGCGGCGAACTGCCCAGCGAGCGGGTGTACGAGGATGACCTCACCGTCGTCATCATGGACATCATGCCGCGCGCGGACGGGCACGTGCTGGTGCTGCCCAGGGAGCCGGCCCGCACCATCCTCGACGCCTCCCCCGAAGCGCTGGCCGCCTGCATGGCCAGCCTGCAGAAGGTCGGCCGCGCGCTCATGACCGCGTTTGCGGCCGACGGGTTGACCGTTCAGCAGTTCAACGAGGCTGCCGGCGGGCAGGAGGTGTTCCACCTCCACTTCCACCTGCTGCCGCGTCATGCCGGTACGGGCATGCGCCGGCCGGGTACCATGGCCGATCCCGGCGTGCTGAAGGACCACGCCGGGCGAATCCGGGCGGCCCTGGCCGCGCAGGACTGACCGGTCAGCCCTCGTCCAGGATCGCCGCCACCCCGGCCCTGTCTTCCTCGATGACCAGGCCGGCGCGCTCGAGCTGCAGCAGCAGGTAGGACCTGCTGTCGCGGTCCCCCCAGCCGCGGTTCAGCGCCTCGCGCATCTCCTGCTGCGCCAGGTTGACCAGGCGCATCGGCACCCCGACCTCACGCCCGAGTTCGCACGCGAGCGAAATGTCCTTGTGTGCAAGCGCCAGCGCGAAATCGGGCGGGTCGTAGTGGTTGACCAGGAAATGGTCACCGAGGCTGTCAAAGGTGCGGACCCGTCCGCGGGCTCCCTGGCGGAGGGCGGCCCACAGGTCGAGCGGCGGGACCCCGGCCTTCACACCGGCCGAGAACACCTCCGCGATCGCGGCCTGGATGGCGTACCCCGCACTGTTGTGCACCAGCTTCGCCACCGTCCCGGCACCGATCGGCCCGATATGGCGGATCCGGTCACCCATTGCATCGAGCGGCGCGCGCGAACGCTCGAAGACCTCCCTGTCGCCGCCGACCCAGATCGCCAGCCGGCCGCTTTCGGCACCGCGCGGACCGCCACTGACCGGTGCATCGAGGACGTGGGCGCCGCGGGCGGCGAAGACATCGTGCAGACGCCGGATCAGGGCCGGCGACCCGGTGGACAGGTCGAACCAGACCGCGTCGCCCTGCACACCGGCAACGAGGCCGTGTTCGGCATCGAGCGCAACCGCCTCGATCTCCGCCGGCCCCGGCAGGGAGGTAAGGATGATGTCGCTCGCCGCGGCGAGCGCACGCGGCGTGTCCGCCCACCCGGCACCGGCATCGAGACAGGCGCTCGCCGCCTGCCGGTCGATGTCATGCACGACGAGGTCAAATCCCTCCTTCTGCAGGTTGGCCGCGCAGTGCGCGCCCATGGTCCCGAGCCCGATGAACCCGATCCGCATCATCCGCCTCCGTCACGCAAAGGCCGGCATGACTTCGCGGGCAAACAGTTCCATCGAACGCAGGACCTGCTGCTCCTCGAGATCACCGAACCAGAAGTTGGCATTGAAGTGGTCCATGCCCATGGCGTCGCGCAGTTCACCGAGCCGGGTGATGCACTCCTGCGGCGTGCCCATGATGAAGTACCGCTCCAGCAGGTCCGCGTCACCGGGCTCGCTGTCGAAGGGCACGGCCAGAGCCCGGCCCCGCTCCACCCGCTCGAGACCCTGGCGCAGGCTGAGCGTGACCCGCATGTTCCAGCGCGCCTGTTCGATCACCGCGGGAAGTTCAGACCTGTCATGGGTCACGTAGACCGGCCGCTGGGTGCTGACCCTGATCCGCCGGCGGGCCTCGGGATCAGTGACGACTTCATCGAAACCCTCGCGGAACGACCGCAACCTCTCGACCGGAACACCGAACCCGCCGGAGACCAGGTTGAATCCCCGCCGGGCGACTCCGACCACCGATTCGAGGCTCTGCCCGACAATCCAGATCGGCGGATGCGGCCGCTGCACCGGGACCGGGAACACCGTGGTCTCGCCGAAGCGGTAGTGTGTTCCGTCGTGGCTGAACGGTGTGCCCTGGAAGGCGCGCAACAGCACGTCGATCGCCTCGTCGAACCGTTCCCGGCTCTCGTCGAGCGAGTGGCCGAAGCGTTCGAACTCGTAGGTCTGGTAGCCGCGGCCAAGGCCGACGTCGAGCCGGCCGCCGCTCAGCAGGTCCGCGGTCGCAATTTCCTCGGCAACCACCAGGGGATGGTGCAACGGCAGGACCACGACCGCCGAGCCGACCCGGATGCGCTCGGTCCGGGCCGCGAGGTGAGTCGCGAACATGAGCGGGCGTGACAGGTACCCGTAGGTCGAGAAGTGGTGTTCGGCGCACCACACGCTGTCGAAGCCGAGCCGGTCGGCGGTCTGCGCGATGGTCACCCCGCGCGCGAAGATCTCCTCCTGACTGCGCGCCGACGGCGACTGCAACAGCAGAAACGTTCCGAAATCCATGGCCACCCATCCCTGTGCCCGCTACGGTCCCGGCCGCGAGGGTGGAGCAAGCGGGCAGCATCCTGCAACGCGAATCTGAACTTCCGTCCCGACTGATCACCATTCGAATATGGAGGATCCCGAACCGGCGATTGACCGCCCGGCGTGCCGCGCGTACATGTCGGGGCCGGCCCGGGACACACCGGTTGTGACGGGCGTTCCGAGTAACGGAACCGGGTAGATCCAGGACGGATATCCGCGACTGCTGGTCCGGACCCCCGGGTTCCGGCGCTTCGCGTGACCGTTCCGGCAACAGGAGGACGCGAGGTGAGGGATACCCCAGGAGTGCTGATCTGCGGCCACGGCAGCCGCGATCCCCGGGCGGTGGAGGAGTTTGCCACCCTCGCCCGCCACCTGACCGAACGGCTGCCGGACCGGCATGTCTCCTACGGCTACCTCGAGTTTGCCCGGCCGGTGCTCCGCGAAGGCCTCGACCGCCTGCGCGAGCAGGGTGTTCGCGACGTCCTTGCGGTACCCGGGATGCTGTTCGCCGCCGGTCATGCCAAGAACGACATCCCCTCGGTGCTCAACGGCTACCAGGCGGAGACCGGGCTTGCGATCCGCTACGGCCGGGAACTCGGGATCGACACAAGGATGCTCCGGGCCGCGCGCGACCGGATCGAGGCCGCGCTCGCGGCGGCCGGAACCGGGGTCTCGCGCCACGACACCTGCCTGGTGGTCGTGGGGCGCGGGGCTTCCGACCCGGACGCCAACGCCAACGTCGCCAAGGTAACCCGGCTGCTGTGGGAAGGCATGGGATTCGGCTGGGCCCAGACCGCCTATTCCGGCGTGACCTTTCCGCTGGTCGGACCGGCGCTCGATGCGGTCTCGGGGCTCGGGTTCCGGCGGGTCATCGTGTTTCCGTACTTCCTGTTTACCGGCGTGCTGGTGGAGCGCATCTACCGCCATGCCGACGAGGCAGCCGCGCGCTACCCGGACATCGAGATCATCAAGGCCGGCTATCTCGGCCATCATCCCCAGGTGATCGACACCATGCTCGAACGCATCAGCGAGATCGTGGACGGAACCGGCAACATGAACTGCCAGATGTGCAAGTACCGCGAGCAGATGATCGGGTTCGAGGACGAGGTCGGACTGGTCCAGGAGAGCCACCATCACCATGTCGAGGGAATCGGAACCGCCCACGACCATCATCACGGGCACGAGCATGGGCACGGGCACGATCACGGGCACGGCCATTCCCATCATCACCACCCCTACCCCCACGCCGACCACCCGCTTGGACCACGCAGCATGAAGGAGAACGGGTGAACACATGGCGCACCGCTACCTGAAGGACCCGGATCTCATCTACCGGGCTTCCCGTGAAGCGATCCTGCGCGAGACCGACCTCGACAGGTTCAGCGCTGACGAACGGGCGGTCGCCGTCAGGCTGGTGCATGCATGCGGCATGCCGGACATCACCCGCGATCTCAGGTTCTCCCCCGCCGCCGTGTCGCGGGGAGTTGCGGCGCTGCGGCGCGGCGCACCGATCCTGTGTGACTGCCGCATGGTCGCGTCCGGTGTCTCGCTGCCGCCCGAGGCGGTTCGCAGCCCGGTGATCTGCCGCCTCGGCGACCCGCGGGTGCCGGAGCTTGCCCGTGCCGGGGCGACAACCCGCTCGGCCGCCCAGGTGGCCCTGTGGCGCCCTGACCAGCGCGACGCCGTCGTCGCGATCGGCAACGCGCCCACGGCCCTGTTCCGCCTGCTCGAGGAAATCGAGGCCGGGGGCCCGGTGCCGGCGATCGTGCTCGGCTTCCCGGTGGGGTTCGTGGGTGCCGCCGAGTCGAAGGCCGCACTCGCCGGGTCCGGCCCGCGGGTACCCGCCGCTACCCTGCTCGGACGGCGCGGCGGCAGTGCCATGGCCGCCGCCGCGGTCAACGCGCTGGCCCGGCTGGCTGCGGGCCTGCCGCAATGACCGGCACGCCCTGGCTCAGCGTTCTCGGGGTCGGCGCCGACGGCATCGACAACCTGCCGGCTTCCTCGAAAGCCCTGCTGGACGCGGCCGAATGCCTGGTCGGCGGCGCCCGGCACCTCGCCATGCTCCCGGGCGATGCCAGGCCCCGGCTGGTATGGCAGCGCCCCCTGACCGGCACCGTCGCACGCGTGGCCGAATGGCGCGGCCGCAGGGTGTGCGTGCTCGCCACCGGCGATCCCATGTGCTTCGGAATCGGTACCACCCTTGCCCGGTACTTCGAGCCAGGGGAGCTGCACATCGTTCCCGCGCCGTCCGCCTTCGCGCTCGCCTGTGCCCGGCTGGCCTGGCCGGAACACGAGGTCGAACTTCTCACGCTTCACGGCCGGCCGATCGACCTGCTCGCACCTGCCCTTCGCCACGGCGCCCGCCTGGTCCTGTTGTCGCACGACGCCACCACCCCGGCCCGGGTGGCGGCGTACCTGGCAGACCGGGGTTTCGGAGACAGCCGGTTGCACCTGCTTGAGCGGATGGGTGCCGACAACGAGGCGACCCGCTCGGGCATCGCAGGAACCTGGCAACATTCCGACGGGGCTGACCTCAACACGCTGGCGGTCGAGATCGTCGCCGGTCCCGGTGCAGTCGAACTTGCACACGTGCCGGGCCTGCCGGACGACGCTTATCTCAATGACGGCCAGATCACCCGCAGCGAGGTGCGGGCGTCCACCCTCGCCGCCCTGGCTCCGGGCCCCGGCGCCCTGCTGTGGGATGTCGGAGCCGGATGCGGCTCGATCGCCATCGAATGGATGCGATCGGACCGGCGCGCGCGTGCAATCGCCATCGAGCCCGACGCCGGACGCCGCAGTATCGCGGCCCAGAACGCCGCGCGGCTGGGAACCCCGGGGCTCGAGATCGTCGACGGGCGGGCGCCGGATGCGCTCGACGGGCTCGAGGTGCCCGACGCGGTCTTCATCGGCGGCGGCATCTCGACGCCGGGCATGGTCGAGGCCTGCTGGTCGGCGCTTCGTCCCGGCGGGCGCCTCGTTGCCAATGTCGTCACCCTGGAAGGCGAGGCAGTCCTGCTCGAACAGCAGGCGCGTCTCGGCGGCGAACTGGTGCGGATATCGGTCGCACGGTCGGCCCCGGTCGGCTCGTTCCGCGGCTGGCGGCCAATGATGCCGGTCACCCGGTGGCGCGTGGCCAGGGAGCGGCAGTGAGCGGCACGCTGTACGGTATCGGCATCGGGCCGGGCGACCCGGACCTGATCACGCTGAAGGCGGTGCGCATCCTGCAGCAGGTTGATCTCGTGGTGTTTCCGGCGCCGGAGCACGGTCCGAGCCTCGCGCGGCGCATCGCCGCTCCGCATCTGCCGGGGCGCTGCGCCGAGTTTGCCATACGCATCCCGATGGCCGCGGCACGGTTTCCTCCCGATCACGTCTACGACGATGCCGCCCGACGCATCGGGGCCGAACTCGATGCCGGCCGCTCGGTGGCGGCCCTGTGCGAGGGCGATCCGTTCTTCTACGGGTCCTTCGCCTACCTGTTTGCCCGGCTTGCCGGCAGCCACCCGGTCGAGGTGGTCCCGGGTGTCTCCTCGCTCACGGCCTGTGCGGCCCGCCTGGGAACCCCGCTCGCCGCGCGCAACGACGTGCTGACCGTGATCCCGGCGCCCCTGGCCGATACGGTGATCGTGCGGCAGCTGGAGGACACCGATGCGGCGGCCATCGTCAAGCTGGGCCGTCACTTTGCCAGGATACGGGCCCTGCTGGTCCGCGAAGGGCTCGACTCGCGATCGGCCTATGTCGAACATGCGACGATGGGAACGGAACGACTGATCCCGCTGGCCCGGGTCGAGGCCGCCACGGTGCCGTATTTCTCGATGATCCTGTTCCACCGGCGTGGCCGGGCCTGGAAATGACCACGATCGTTGCCGTGTCGCCCTCCGGACTCGGGACGGCGCGGCGCATCGCCGGTGCGCTGGAGGCGAGGGTGCACTCACGGCACCCGGCGGCCGATGTCGCAATCACCGAGCTCGGTCCGCACCTGCGCGGGCTGTTCCGTTCCGGGGAACCCGTTGTCTTCGTCGGGGCAATCGGCGCCCTGGTCCGGATGCTGGCGCCGGTCATCGACGACAAGCGCACCGACCCGCCGGTCGTCGCGGTCGCGGATGACGCAAGCGCCGTGGTGCCGGTCCTCGGCGGGCACCACGGCGCCAATGACCTGGCGGCCCGGATCGGCGACGTGCTCGGTGTTTCGCCTGCGATTACGACCGCGAGTGACCTGGTGCTCGGGGTTGCGCTCGACGCGCCGCCGTCGGGCTGGCACCTCGCCCCGGCCCCATCCTACGCAGCGGTCACGTCCCGCCTGCTCGCCGGAGAGGCGGTCAGCGTCGACCCGGAACTCGCCTGGCTCGACGCGGCGAAACTGAACCGGCGTGACACAGCTGCGCTGTCGCTGCGCGCCGGCCACCGAGCCGAACCGGTGCCGGCCGACGGGCTGCTGTACCACCCTGAGGTGCTGGCAGTGGGCGTCGGGTGCGTGCGGGCGGCCGACCCGGCGGAACTCGTCGCGCTCGTGCGCACAACCCTCGCACACAATGCCCTCGCGCCCGACAGCGTGGCCCTGGTCGCATCGATCGACCTGAAGATGGACGAGCCGGCCGTCCACGCCGCGGCCGACGCCTTGGGCCGCCCGGCCCGGTTCTTCACGCCAGGGCAGCTCGAGCGCGAAACCCCGCGGCTGGCGACTCCGTCCGACGTGGTGTTCGCCGCGGTCGGAACCCACGGCGTCGCCGAGGCGGCAGCACTCGCGGCCGCGGGTGACAAAGCCCGGCTGATCGTGCCGAAACAACGCTCGGCCAACGCGACCTGTGCCGTCGCCATCGCGCCCGGCGTGATCGATCCCGCCCGGGCGGGACAGGGACGGGGACGGCTGTTCGTGGTCGGAACCGGTCCCGGTGGGGCGGACTGGCGCACCGCGCAGACCGACCGGCTTGTCGGTGCCGCGAACGACCTGGTCGGATACGGCCTCTACCTCGACCTGCTCGGCCCGCTTGCCGCCGGCAAGCGCTGTCATCGTTTCCCGCTCGGCGCCGAGCGGGAACGGGTCGTCGCGGCACTCGAGCTCGCAGCCGGCGGCAGCACGGTCGCGCTGGTCTCGTCCGGCGACCCGGGCGTCTATGCCATGGCGAGCCTCGTGTTCGAGACCCTGGACCGCACCGGGCGCGAGGACTGGCGCCGGATCGCGGTCGAGGTGGCGCCGGGCATCTCGGCTGCGTTTGCCTGCGCTGCCCGCATCGGGGCCCCGCTCGGCCATGACTTCTGCATGATCTCGCTGTCCGACCTGCTGACCGCGCGCGACGTGATCCTCGCGCGGCTGCGGGCGGCGGCCGAGGGAGATTTCGTGGTGGCGCTGTACAACCCGGCATCGTCGCGACGCCGCGACCTGCTGGTCGACGCACTCGGGATCCTGGCCGCCTCCCGCCCGCCGGATACCCCGGTCGTGCACGGCCGGTCCATCGGGCGGCCGGAGGAGCGGATCGAGGTCACCGGGCTCGCCGGGTTCAACCCGGAAACCGTCGACATGCTCTCGCTGCTGCTGGTGGGCAACAGCCGGACCAGGACGGTCGGCGGCCACGTCTACACTCCGCGCGGCTACGCGGTGAAAGGGACCACGTCGTGACGGTGCATTTCATCGGCGCCGGCCCCGGGGCACCCGACCTCATCACCGTTCGCGGCCAGCGCCTGATCGCGCGGTGCCCGGTGTGCCTGTACGCGGGTTCGCTGGTGCCCCGGGACGTCATCGCCCACGCGCCCGCCGACGCCAGGGTGCTCGACACCGCGTCGATGACGCTCGGGGCCATCGTCGAGGAGATGGCCACCGCCCACGAGCAGGGCCTCGACGTCGCCCGGGTCCATTCCGGAGACCCATCGATCTACGGTGCGATCGCGGAACAGATCCACAGGCTCGATGCCCGGTCCATCCCATGGGAGATCACCCCCGGTGTGCCGGCGTTCACGGCCGCCGCCGCCGCGATCGGCCGGGAACTCACCGTCCCCGGGGTGGCGCAGACGGTGATCCTGACCCGCACCGCGATGCAGGCCACCGAAATGCCGCCGGGCGAAGACCTCGCCGAGTTCGCAAGATCCTCGGCAACGCTCGCCATCCATCTCTCGGTGCGCAACCTGCGCCATGTCTGCCGGGTGCTCGGGGATATCCACGGACCCGACTACCCGGTCGTGGTGGTCTACCGCGCGAGCTGGCCCGACCAGAGGATCATCCGGGGAACGCTTGCGACCATCCACCGGCAGGTCAGGGCGGCCCGGGTCACCCGCACGGCGCTGATCCTGGTCGGACCGGCAATCGGCGCAGCCGATGGGCGCGACAGTGCGCTCTACGACCCCGACCATGTTCATCTGCTGCGCCCGAGGCGCGGGTGACCGTCACCGATGAGGCGACGTACCCAGGCGACAGCCTCCTCGACGCTCGCAACGGTTTCTCCCTGGGGTGGAGCCGGCCGCTCGAACATCACCACCGGAAGCCCGAGATCGCGGGCCGCGTCTATCTTGGCGACGCTCGCCGCACCGCCGCTGTTGCGGGTGACCAGGCAGGCTACGCCGCGTTCGCGCATGAACGCCGTCTCTCCGGCACGGGTGAACGGTCCGCGCGCCTGGACCGGTTCGGCCGCAAGCGGGCTGTCGGTAACAGGGTCGATGGTCCGGACGATGTAGCGAAACCGCGTCACCCCGGCGAAGGCGGCGTGCTCCGCCCTTGCCACGGTGAGAAACACCACGCTTCCCGACGCGAGTTCCGATCCGTCGAGCCAGCGTGCGGCGGCGGCCGCGTTCTCCACCTCGTGCCAGCGATCGGCATCCCGCCGTTCCCAGGCCGGGCGGACCAGGTGCAGCACCGGCACCCCGGCACGGCGCCCGGCCTCGGCGGCGTTGCGACTGATCACAACCGCCCAGGGATGGGTGGCATCGACCATCACGGCCGTCCGGGTCCGCTCCAGATGGCGGGCGAGCCCGTCCGCGCCGCCAAACCCGCCAACCCGAAGCCGGCCGGCCGGCCGGTGCGGATCGCGGGTCACGCCGGCAAGCGAAGTGGTGACGTCACAGCCGGTGACGCCGTGTAGCCGGTCCGCGAGCATCCGGGCCTCCGCCGTCCCGCCGAGAACCAGAACCGGGTTACCAGCCATGTGCCTCTCCGGCGAGTGTCCCTTCACGGTCGAAGATGAGTACCTCAACCGCGACCGGCGACCGCCCGAGCACGTCGAGCGCCGTGTTGCGGGCCGCCGCCGCCACCGCATCGGCGAGCGGCACGTCTGCGGACCGGGCGAGTTCAAGCACCCGCAACGCGCTCGACGCGCGGCGAATGTCGTCGGCTGTCGCCGGGCCGGCGCCGCACTCGCGTGCCAGCGCCGCCAGGCGGGAAAAGTCGACCTGGC
Organism: Alphaproteobacteria bacterium; assembly: GCA_022822665.1. Classification (GTDB taxonomy): domain Bacteria; phylum Pseudomonadota; class Alphaproteobacteria; order Thalassobaculales; family Thalassobaculaceae; genus Bin52. Next base: position 29,374 of record JAJEAR010000010.1, read on the forward strand.
TGCGCGAGGAGTGCAGGTCGAGCGCCCCCTGGGCCAGTTTCGTCAGCTTGGCAAACCCGCCGCCGATGGTCAGTTGCGGGACGGGATGCGATTTCAGGTATCTCAGCATGCCGCCGGCAAAGTCGCCCATGTCGATCATTGCCGTCTCGTCGAGACCGTGATGCAGACGGGTCGCGGCCTCCGAGGTCGACCCGGTGGCAGCCCCGACATGCCGGGTTCCGGTTGCGCGTGCGACGTCGATGCCGCGCCGGATCGAGTGAATCCATGCCGAGCAGGAATAGGGAACCACGATTCCACTCGTTCCGAGCACAGACAGTCCGCCCATGATCCCGAGCCGCGGATTCCAGGTCCGTTCAGCGAGCCTGGCGCCGTCGCGGATCGCCACTTCTATCAACACGTCCCCGGTTGCCCCGTGTTGCGCCGAGACCTCCTCGATCACCGCGCGCATCATCCGGCGCGGCGCCGGGTTTATTGCCGGTTCCCCGACCGGGACCGGCAGTCCCGGCAGTGTCACCGTCCCGACACCGGGACCGGCGGCAAACAGGACACCCTCGCCGGCACGCGCGTGGCTGACGGTGCTCGTGACCAGGGCGCCGTGGGTGACATCGGGATCGTCGCCCGCGTCCTTGATGACGCCGGCACAGGCCCGTCCGGCCCGGAGTTTCCCGTGCGCCAGCGGGAAGCTCGGCTGCTGTCCACGCGGCAGGGTGATCTGCACCGGATCCGGGAACCGTCCGGTCAGAAGCGCGGTGTAGGCCGCCCGCGTCGCCGCCGTCGCACAGGCTCCGGTTGTCCAGCCGCGCCTCAGGGGTCCCTGCGGATGTCGTTCCACGATGCTCCCTTCCGTCCGGGATCCGGGCCAGGTGGCCACGATACGTCGCCGCGAACACCGGTTGAAGGACGATGCCGGCACGCCGCCTGTTGGCGCCGGAATACGGGTGGCGTAGACTCCGTTCCGGACCCATTCGACGCGAGGTGTGTCCCGTGACCAAACAGGAGTCGCCGGTGCGATGGCAGTACCAGCTTCGCGTCACGCTGGCCGGTGACGCCGCCCGTCTTGCGCGCGAGAACCGGGACCATCCCCGACTGGCCGGGCTTCGGCGCATCCTTGCGCGCCACGACGCCGCGCTGATGTGCCAGTACGACCTGTTCGCCGGTTACTGTGCCGAGGCCGAGCGCGAGGGGATCGAACAGTACCCGCTCTATGCCTGGACCCGGGCGGTCCTCGCCGATCCGGCGAAGCAGGAGAAGTACCTGGCGTCCTTCTCGATCCACGTCGGTGGCCAGGAGGTCTATCCCCGTTCGGCGGCCGATGCCATCGAGGCAGAGCTCAGGCCGCTTGCGGGCGGCACGGTGATCCGCCGTCTTGCGCGCCATGACACCAACCCGGCCAACAACCCGCAGATGCCGGAACAATACCGGCCGGGCGCGACTCCCCGGTGATGGTGCCCGGGTCCGAATTCCGCCCCGGCAGCGTGTGGCTGGCCGGGGCCGGCCCGGGGGACCCCGGCCTCCTGACCCTGCTGGCGCTGCAGGGACTGAAGGAAGCCGACGTGATCATCTACGATGCGCTGGTCCCCGATGCCGTGCTGGCTCTCGCACCACCGGACACGCCGCGGGAATTCGCCGGCAAGCGTGGCGGCAAGCCCTCGTTCAGGCAGGTCGACATTTCCCTGCGCCTCGTTCAGCTCGCGCGTCGGGGCAAGCGGGTCCTGCGGCTGAAGGGTGGCGATCCGTTCGTGTTCGGGCGCGGTGGCGAGGAGGCGCTGGCGCTGGTCGCGGCCGGAATACCTTTCCGGATCGTACCGGGTGTGACGGCCGGGATCGGCGGTCTTGCCTACGCCGGCATCCCGCTGACCCACCGCGAGACCAACCAGGCCGTGACCATGGTCACCGGCCACGATGCGACCGGTGAGGTCTCCGGTGTGGACTGGCACGCTGTGGCGCGGAGCTCGCCGGTCATCGTGATCTACATGGCGTTGAAACACCTGGACCGGATCGCCGCGAGGCTGTTGGAAGGCGGACGGGATCCGGACGAGCCGGTCGCGGTGATCGCCAGTGCCTGCACACCGGACCAGGCGGTCCTCGAGACCCGGCTCGGACGGTGCGCCGGAGATGCCGAGACGGCCGGCGTCATGCCACCGGCAATCATCGTGATCGGCGACGTGGTGAAGCTGCGGGCCGGTCTCGACTGGCTCGGAGCCGCAGCCGGGCGCCAGCTCGACCCCAATCCGCTCGGTCCCGCGTCCTGCGGGCTTGCCGGCTGACGTGACCGCAACCGGCCTGGTGATCGCGGCACCGGCGTCCGGTTCCGGCAAGACCATCGTGACGCTGGGCCTGCTGCGGGCCTGTCGCCGGCAGGGCCTGCGTGCCGGGTCAGCCAAGGTGGGTCCAGACTACATCGATCCGCGCTACCACGAGGCGGCAAGCGGACGGCCGTGCACGACGCTGGACGGCTGGGCCATGCGCCACAGCCTGATCGGTGAACTTGCCGGACGGGCGGCGCGCAACGTCGAGCTGCTGATCATCGAGGGTGTCATGGGACTGTTTGACGGCGCGCCCCGCGCCGGGCCGGTCTCGGACGGGTCGACGGCCGGGATGGCGCGGCTGCTCGGCCTGCCGGTTGTCCTCGTCATCGATGCCAGACGCCAGGGACAGTCGGTGGCGGCGACGGTGCACGGATTCCGCACCTTCCGGCCGGGAACCACGATCGCCGGCGTCATCCTGAACCGGGTCTCCGGGCCGCGGCACGAACGCCTGCTTCGCGGCGCGCTGGAACGGATCGACGTGCCCGTGTTCGGCGCGATACCTGCCACCGACGCGATCGTGGTGCCGTCACGCCATCTCGGACTGGTCCAGGCCGGGGAGATCGAAGCACTCGAACGGTTCCTCGATACTGCAGCCGAGATCGTCGGCGGTGCGGTCGACCTCGACGCGCTTGTCGCCGCGGCAGCGCCCCTGGCGCCCGGTACGGGCAAGAACACCTCTACGCTGCCGCCGCCGGGACAGCGCATCGCGCTTGCCCGCGACCGGGCCTTCGGGTTTGCCTACGAACACCTGCTCGACGGATGGCGTGCGCGCGGCGCCGAGATCGCGGTGTTCTCGCCACTGGCCGACGAGCCGCCACCGGCCCACGCGGATGCCGTCTACCTGCCGGGAGGCTATCCGGAGCTCCATGCCGGCCGGATCGCGGCCGCGACCCGGTTCATGTCCGGCCTGCGGGCGCACGCATGTGCGGGCCATCCGGTCTACGGCGAGTGCGGCGGCTACATGGTGCTGGGCTCGGTCCTGCACGATGATCGGGGCGCCGCCCACCCGATGGCGGGGCTGCTGGCGCTGGAAACCGGCATGGCCGGGGGAAGGTTGTCGCTCGGATACCGCCTCGCCACCGCGCGCGGCGCGACGCCGTTGGCGGCCAGGGGCTCGGTGCTGCGCGGCCATGAGTTCCACCACGCGCGCGTGATCCGGGAGGACGGCGAGGCACTGTTCGACCTCGAGGATTCCGCCGGAACCGACCTCGGCGCCGCCGGCCTGCGCTCGGGCCCGGTGTTCGGGTCTTTCTTCCACGTCATCGATCGCGGCTGAGGGGACCGGTCACTCCTCGTCGGACGCAAGCGGGACCCCGAACAGTTCGAGGTGATGGTCGACCAGCTTGTACCCGTGTTCCCGGGCGATCCTGATCTTCAGCTGCTCAAGCTCCTCGTTGTAGAACTCGAACACCTCGCCGCTCGTCACGTCGATCAGGTGATGGTGGTGATACTCGGCCTTGCTCTCCTCGTAGCGCGCCCGCCCGTCACCGAAGTCACGCTTGGTGACGATGTCGCTTTCCTCGAAGAGTTTCATGGTCCGGTAGACCGTGGCTATCGAGATCGAGGGATCAAGCCTGCGGACCCGTTCATGGAGCGCCTCGACGTCAGGGTGGTCGTCAGCGTCGGACAGGACCCGGGCGATGATTCGCCGCGGTTCCGTCATCTTCAGCCCCTTCTCGACACAGAGCTGGGCGACCCTGGACTCCAGCACGTCGTCGGGCATGGCCCCCCTTCCACAGGTTCATTCAGGTGGGTGCCGGAAGCATACAGAGAACCGCCACGATCCGAAAGGGCGAGCCTGACGGAGACGGTTGCGCTGCCGCGGTGCAGACCGGACCAGGCAACGGTGCGGGTCCCTCCGCGACGATCCGCGAGGCGTCGCGAGGGAGTTCCGGGCGCCCGCCGGCCAAGACGGTGCGAGGCGAACCAGGGCCGTTTTGAGCGGGTACGGGATCCGGTCAGGACAGCACGCCCGGCGGGCTTGCGTGCGAAAGATGGCGAACTCCGTCGTGAGCACACTGCGAAACCCGTTCGGTGCCGGAACGGGATGGCTCATCAACCGTGGTCGGGGTGGGTTACCCGGACCCACGCTCGCTCGCCAACAGGGCACCGCAGGCGCGTTGACCCGGCGGGACCGGGACCGTAGAGTGCCGGCCGCTCCGGAAAGGCCGCAGTAGCTCAGGTGGTAGAGCAACGCATTCGTAATGCGTGGGTCGGGGGTTCGAGTCCCTCCTGCGGCACCATTCTTCCTTCTCGTGGCAACACGCGTAACCCGTCTTTCGAGCATGATCGAAAAGTCGGGACAGGGTTGCTGCTGGTGGCGGCACCTGTCCGCACCCTGCTCCTCGTTCGGCCGGGCATCACTGTTGGCAACGGTTCCCGGACGTGTGTGCGTCACTTCGAATTCCCGGCAATACCGTGCTCATCCCTGTGCCAGGTCGCGCCCTGCTTCTGCCTTCAGATACGCCTCCTTCGACGGCAGTATGTGCTCGACGCACAGCCTGACCAGCACTTCCCGATCCCCGGTCCTCAGTGCCTCGATCATCTGCGCATGCTCGATGCGCGCCTGGGCGAGCAGGTCGGGGTCGCCGATCCGGTAGGAACGGATCGCGTGCGCGAGCCATGCGTAGTGCGCGATCGCCTCGACCAGATGGGCGTTGCCGCAGGCCCCGAACAGCGTGTCGTGGAACTGGTTGTTGAGATGCCGGACCGACCGCAGATCGCCAGCGTCGACGGCGGCGCAGTGCCGGTCGTGCAGGTCGGTCAGTGACTCGACCAGGGCCAACGGGGCCGGCAGCGGAATTCGCCGCGCCGCGTGGTCCTGCAGCAGGCCGCGAATCTCGTAGATCTCCTCGACTTCGCTCGGCGCGAAGTCGCGTACGGCACACCCCTTGTTGCGCTCCCGCTCAACGATACCGAGGCCGGCAAGGCGGTCGAGAGCCTGGCGGACGACATGCCGCTTGGCGCCGTAGCGATCCATGAGCGCATCTTCGACCAGGCGTTCGCGCGGACGCAGCCGACCGAAAATGATGTCGTCCTCGAGGGCCGAGACCACACGGTCGACTATGTCGCTTTCACGCTCAGGCGCCGTTGCGTGCCCTCGTGCCTCGCTCATGCAGGTCAATCGCCCTCGACAGAGGTGCGGTGCATGACGCGTCCTCCAGGCCCAAGCTCGTCGATCGCAAAGTGCTGCGTGCACCGGTTGTCCCGGGTCGATCCGGCACCCGGGCTCCAGCGGGACCGGCAGGTGGACCCGGACCGGGTTGCGTGGTCAAGCAGAATATCGTGCAGCACGGCACTCTCGACTCCTGTCCGGACGACAAACCGCGGGATTTTGGACCGATTGACGAACAGACACCGCCGCCCGGACCCGGGATGTGTCCGCGCCAGGGGATCGACGACTTCTCCTTCCATCTGATCGATCGGCGGACGCGCACCGCACGTGTACCCGCCAACCGGGCGCGACCCGGCGATGCGGGCGGCGGCATGCGCGCTCGCCAGACAGTCCGGCGCCGCACGCAACTCCCCTGACAGCGCGCCGATGGCGGCCGCGGGACTTGCCGACCACGTGTCGCCGCCGTGTGGGGTCACTCGCTTCTCCGGCAGAACACATGGTGCTGGCGGCGGTTCGAGGAAAGGCACGACGAAGTTCCGGCTGGCGCCAACATGGCGCGGGTTACCGGAACGCCCGCTGTCGACCACTTCGAGTACCTCCGGATAGCCGTCGCGTTCCCGGCACGCGTGCGAAACGCGGCAGAGCGGGCCGAGGTTTCCCGTGAAGGCTGTCACCTGCGCGGGTGTCATTGGCTGGCCGCGCAGAAAGACGACCTGGTTTTCGCCAGGCGCTGTGCTCAGCTCGGCGAAACCGGCGTCAGGGATCGAAGGAAGGCGCGGCGCCCCGATCCTTGCACCGTTCCCGCCCGCGACCGGCCGCACGTCAGGATGACAACAGGACATCGAAGGCTCTCCCAGGGGCCCACCGATCGTGGAATTGTCGACTATATTATTGATAATATCATTGACACGTGATACAGACAATCGTCGACAATGCCGGCTCAGGGACACCGGCGCAGCCGCGGACCGGGGAAGCGGACCCCTCGACGCCGTGGCGACCACTCTGCCGCATCGAGAGCGGCAGGACCGGGAGGAAGACACATGCGACAAGCGAGATCATGGATGGCGGCGGCAGCGCTGGCGGGCGCCACACTGACGGGCGCCGCCGTGCCGGCCCAGGCCGAGCGGGAACTCACGCTGTGGAGCCACTGGGCCGATCACGAGACCAAGGTCGCCTTCGTCGAGAAGGCGGCGCGGGAACTGGAGAGTCGGCACGCCGACGTTACGGTCAAGATCACGTGGTACCAGAAGAACCCGCTCTACGCGGCGCTGCAGTCCGCCCTGCGCGCCGGTCAGGGCCCTGACATATTCTATCTCGACCCGGACCGCACCGAGTACATCGACAACGGGTTGCTGCTGGCGCTCGACGACCTGGTGAACTGGGACAACGTTTATGGCTGGGCACGCTCGGCCTGGCAGCACGACGGCAAGACCTGGGGCTTCCCGCTCGAGGCATCGACCGTCGAGTGGTACTACAACAGGGATCTCCTGGCGCAGCTCGGCTACGAGGTCGGGCCGCCGCACTATCAGCTCAGCCAGACCGACTTCCAGGCGCTGGTGGAGAAGGCGACGTCCGAGGGGGTCACCCCGATCGTCCAGGGCGTGGGTGACCGGCCGTATCCAGGCGCCTACGTGACCCACGAACTGCTGCTGAAGAAGCTGGGCACGGACGATTACGGCAAGCTGCTGAACGGCGGGCTGTCCTTCAAGGACCCGCGGGTGATGGAGGTGTTCGGGTATGTCGAGGGGCTGGTCAAGGCCGGCGCCTACCCGAAGAGCTTCTCCACGCTGAAGCTCGGCGAGTCGCACTACTACTTCCACACCAGGCCAGGCGGAGTCGTCTTCCCGATCGGCAGCTGGTACACCAGCCGGGCCTTCAATCCGCCGGACAAGGGCGGTCAGCCCGAGGACTTTCCGCTTGGCATGATGAACGGCCCGGCGATGGACGGCGGCGCCTGCAACGCCTGCAAGACCAACAACGTGGCCGGCAGCTTCGTGGTCAACGCGGGAACCGCGAATCCTGATCTGGCGGGCGAATTCCTGAACATCCTGGCGACGCCGGAATACGGCAACCTGTGGCTCTCGACCGTGCTGGTTCAGACCGGCATCAAGGCCGACACGTCCACGATCACCGGCCCCTATCGCGACTACTTCAAGACGCTTGAAGCCGTCAACGAGAGCGCGGAGTACTTCTTCGGCACGCCGCTGCAGTTCTTCAAGGGCAAGTGTCGCGAGACCTTCGAGCAGGTGATGAACACCGGTTTCCCGGCCGGCCTCGTCGACTCGGAGACGGCGACGGACATGATGAACGACGGCTGCTTCACCGGCTGATCGCGAATGGTCACTGCCTGGCGGCCGGCCGGGCGCCCGTGTCGGAGGGTCGGCGACGCGCTTCCGCGCCGAGCCGATCCTCCGGATTTTCTCATGCTGGCAGGCGGTAACGGCGATTACTGCGACATCTGAAACCAACGCACGGAAATCGGCGTTCGGGCGCCTGCGCGAAGCCCTGCGCGGCGACGACGCGCTCGCGACCGCCTGGGGCGCCGTGATCGTCTTCGTCACGCCGGCACTGCTGATGTACGCGGCCTTCACCGCCTACCCGGTGATCCGGACGTTCTGGAACAGCGTCCATATCATCCGGCCCGGCGGCCGCACCGAGTTCGTCGGGCTTGACCACTACGTCGAGCTTTTCGCAAACGACGACATCTTCTTTCGCGCCGTCACCAACACCCTGACCTGGGCCGGCGTCGCCCCGCTGATCGATGTCGGCGTCGGCCTGCTGCTCGCGCTTTGCCTCTATGCCAGGGTCCCGTTTGCCCGGATCTTCCGGGTCGCCTGGTTCACGCCGGTGCTGATCTCATACGTCGTCGTCGCGATCCTGTGGATGTGGATCTACAACTACGACTGGGGCGTGGCCAACATGCTGCTGCGCAGCGTCGGCCTGGAGGACTGGCAGCAGACCTGGATCGGCCATCCCGACACGGCCCTGTGGTCGCTCATATTCGCCCACGCCTGGAAGTGGGCCGGATTCAACATGGTGGTCTGCCTCGCCGCAATTCATGCCCTTCCCCGCGAGGTGCTGGAAGCCGCCGAACTCGACAACTGCGGCTGGTTCCACAAACTGGTCTTCATCATCGTGCCGATGATCCGGCCGACCCTGGTGAATCTCCTGATCCTGGCCTTCATCGGCAAGATGCGGGTCTTCGACCTGGTGTGGATCATGACCGGCGGCGGGCCCATGTGGTCGACCGAGACCGTGTCGACCTACGTCTACAAACGCGCCTTCGAGTGGAACACCTTCGATCTCGGCTATCCCTCCACCGTCGCCGCAATCTGGTTCATCGTCGTGCTCTGCTGCGTGCTCGGCCTCACCTGGCTGTTCCGCCAGCGCGACCGGCTCGAGTACTAGGGAGCGGGCCTTGCGCGACACCCTCTCCACACGCTTCCTCGGCCGGACCGTCCTGCTCGCCATCCTGGCGCTCTACACCTGCTACTCGGCCGGTCCGTTCCTGTGGATCGCCAGCATGTCGCTGCGCACCACCTCGGAAATCAGCGCCAACGCCTACGCCCTGCCGGAAACCCTGCACTGGGAGAAGTACATCGAAGCGTGGACCGGCTCGAACTACGGGACCTACTTCTGGAATTCGACCATCGTCGTGGTGTCCGCCGTCCTCGCACTCACGATCATCGGCGCGATGGCCGCCCATTGTCTCGCGCGCTACCGCTTCCCGGGCAACCGGGTGGTCCTGTTCGTGATCTTCTCCACGCTGATCTTTCCTCCCCAGATCACCATTATCTCGCTGTTCCAGTCCCTGGTCGAATACCGGCTCTACGACACGCTGCTCGGCCTGACACTGGTCTACATCGCGATTCAGCTGCCGCTGACGGTCTACATCCTTGAGGGCTTCTTCGCGCGGATTCCGCAGGACCTCTACGACGCCGCCAAGGTCGACGGCTACTCGCACTGGGAGATATTCTGGAAGATCACCATGCCTGTCGGAATGCCGGCAATCGCGACCACGGTGATTCTCAACTTCATCAATTTGTGGAACGAGTTCCTCTATGCCGTGGTGCTGATCACCGACGAGAGCAACCGCACGCTTCCACTGGGCGTGCAGAAGTTCATGGGCGATCAGCTGGAGGACATCGGCATGATCTCGACCGGACTGATGATCGCCATCGTCCCGGTGATCGTCGTCTACGCGTTCTTTTCCGAGAAACTGATCCAGGGCATGACCGCGGGAGCCGTGAAATGACCGGACGGACGCCATGGCGGTCGTGACGCTCGAGCGCATCTCGAAACGCTATCCCGGCGGCGACGAACTCGCCGTCGACGACGTCACCTTCACCGTGGACGACGGCGAGTTCATGGTGCTGCTCGGTCCATCGGGCTGCGGCAAGTCGACAACGCTCAGGATGGTCGCCGGCCTGGAGGCGGTGAGTTCCGGCACCCTGGCGATCGACGGCGTGGTGATGAACAGCGTGCCGGCAAGGGACCGCGATATCGCCATGGTGTTCCAGTCCTATGCGCTCTATCCGCACATGACCGCCAGGGACAACATGGCGTTCGGGCTGAAGCGGCGGCGCATGCCGGCCGCCGAGCGGGAGCGTCGCGTCGCCGAGGTCGCGGAGATGCTGGACCTGACCCCCTATCTCGGCCGCAAGCCGCACGCGCTCTCGGGCGGCCAACGCCAGCGCGTGGCGCTCGGCCGGGCGATCGTCCGCGACCCGAAGGTCTTCCTGTTCGACGAACCGCTTTCGAATCTCGACGCGGCGCTGCGGGTCAGCACCCGAAACGAACTGATCAAGCTGCACCAGCGGCTCGGCGCGACAATGATCTACGTGACGCACGACCAGGTCGAGGCGATGACCATGGGCACGCGGATCTGCATCATGAACAGGGGCCGGCTGGTGCAGGTCGGCCCGCCGCTCGGGGTCTACCGCGATCCGGCCGACACCTTTGTCGCCCGGTTCCTCGGCAACCCGCCGATGAACCTGATGGAAGCCGCGATGCTGGATGGCCCGACAGTCCGCGTCGGCGAGGCGACCATGCCGCTTCCCTCCCGGGTTGACCCCTCGCGATTGCCACGCACCGGCGGTCGGGTCACATTCGGCATCCGTCCCGAGGACCTGTACGAGCAACCGCCCGCGGACATCGCCGAACGCACCGCGCCACTGCCGGTCCGGGTGACCGGCATCGAGCCGCTGGGGGCGGAGACGCTGCTGCTCGTGGTTCCCGACAACACCGAACAGGAGATCATCGCCCGGGTCGACCGTAATTCGACCGCCCGGCCGGGCGACCGCGTCGTGCTCGGGCTCGACACCGCGTCAGCGCACCTGTTCGACGCCGACAGCGGCGTCACCCTCGACCGCCATTGAACGCCTGGAGAGCTCACCCATGCCCGCCGAGAACGCCGTCCTCATCCGCCGCGACTTCCCGCGACCCGCCATGGAACTTGTCGATGGGTTCCGCGGTGTTCCGACCGGATTCGTCGTCGATGCGCTCGGCCGGCGCGGCGCTCTCGGCCACCTCATCCGCCCAATCCACGAGGGCGGCCCTTTTGTCGGCCCGGCGCTCACGTGCTGGACCATACCGCGCGACAACCTGACACCGTACGTGGCGCTGTCCGTCGCGAAACCGGGCGACGTGCTGGTCGCCACCAACGGCGGCGCGACCGACGCCTCGATCCTCGGCGACCTTCTGCTCGGCATGGCACGCAACCGGGGCATCGCTGCCGCCGTGACCGATGGTCTCGTCCGCGACGTCGCCGGCATCGAGGAAGTCGGCATCCCGGTGCACGCGGCCGGCCTGTCGCCGAATTCGCCGTTCAAGAACGGTCCGGGCGAGATCGGCCTGCCGGTCGCCATCGGTGGCGTCGCAGTGGCGCCCGGCGACATCATCGTCGGCGACCGCGACGGCGTCGTCGTGGTTCCGCTGCCCCGCGCGCGCGAGGTGCTCGACACCCTCGCCGCAATCGAGAAGAAGGAGGCGGACATGGAAACGGCGGTAAAGGGCGGCCTCGACGCGCCGGTCTGGCTTGCCGGCATCCTCGACAGCGGGCGCGTGCACTACCTGGACACGCCCGGGGAATGACCGGGCCCGACCGCGATCGGCCGCGAGTGCTGTACTGGAGCCATGCGCCCGAGGAGGTTTACGCCATGGTCCGGGCCGCCGCCGGCGAGCGCTTCGATGTGCAGACACTCGCCGAGGGCGACCAGGCCGAGCGGCGGGTCCGCATCGCCGGGGCGGACGCGGTGGTCGTCGCATCGCACCGGCTCGGCGGCGACATGATCGAGGCGGCGCGACGGCTCGCCTTCGTGCATCACCAGGGGGTCGGATACCAGGACACGATCGACCTCGACGCGCTGCGCCGAACACGGGCGCGCCTCGCCATCAACCCGGCCGGCACGACGGTCGGGGTGGCGGAGCACGCGGTGCTGCTGACACTCGCGGTCATGCGGCGCCTCTCCTTCGCGGATGCCGAACTCCGTCAGGGCCGCTGGCACGTCAACACGCTGCGCTTCGAGTCCCGCGAACTCGACGGCAAGGTGGTGGGGTATGTCGGCATGGGCCGCATCGGCCAGGCGGCAGCCGCCCGGTTCCGTGCGTTCGGCACGCGCGGCCTCTATGCCGATCCCGATGTCCGGCTGCCGGACGCCCGCGAGCGGGAGCTCGGGCTCGAGAAGGTCGACCTCGCGGTCCTGCTCGCCAACGCCGACATCGTCACCCTGCACGTGCCGTCGACCCCCCGGACGCGCCACCTGGTCGATGACACGGCGCTCGGCGCCATGAAGCCCGGCGCCGTCCTCGTCAACACCGCCCGCGGTGACCTCGTCGACGAGCGCGCCCTCGTCCGCGCTCTCGAAACCAACCACCTGGGCGGCGCCGCGCTCGACGTGTTCGAGCACGAGCCGTTCCGCCCCGACAACCCGCTCGCGCGGTTCCGCAACGTGGTGCTCACCCCTCACATCGCCGCCGGCACCCGCGACGCGTTCGAGACCAAGATGCACGCCTTGTTCGACAACCTCGCGCGGTTTTATGCCGGCGCCGATGTCGAGAACGAGATCGACTTCCGCGACACGGGACACGCGGCATGAACGCGACCGCGAGCGGGACGTCGTGACCGCGCCCGCCGTCGAGCAGCTCGAGGTCGCCGGGACCCGGGTCGCCGTCACCCGGCGTGACGGTGCCGATCTGGTGATCCTCACCCGGCTGGCTGGACGCGGCGCCGGAATCTGGGACGGCCTCTGGTCGCGGCTCGCGAAACGCTTCACCATCGCCAACGTCGACCTGCGCCTGCCCGAAGGATCGCTGCTCGACGACCCGAGAGCCGTGTTCGATGGCTACGCCGACCTGACGGTCCAGGTGGCGCGGGAGCTGTGCCACCCGCGCTTCCACGTTTTCGGCTGGAACGGCGGCAGCCACATCGCGCTGCACGCGGCCGCCCGACACGCCGACGCACTTCTCTCCTGCACCTTGCTCGGTGCTTTCGCGACCCTTCCGGACATGCGGCGTGCCGAGGCCGGCGTCGCCTTCATGCGTGCCATGATGAACCAGCCCGACAAGGAGCTCTATGCGCTCTACTGGTTCATGTCCGGACTGACCCCCGGCTTCGTCGAGGCGAACTTCGGCCGTGTCGCCGCGCTCGCGCGACAGCGAGCCGAGGCCGACCGCTTCGTGCACGCGGACATCGAACGCCTCACCAAGTGGATACAGGCCCTGCGGCGGCACTGGCTGTCCGATGCCGAGCTCGACCGCATACGGACCCCGGTGACGATCCTGGCACCCGGTCATGATCTTTGGCACGCGGGCCCGACGGTCGCCATGGGACGGGCTCTCGCCGAGCGCATTCCGACGGCGACGCTCGAGGTTCTGGACGATGCCGGCTCGCTGATCGCGCTCGAGGATCCGGACCGCATTACGCAGTTGTTCCTGGCGTCGCTCCGGAACCGGCAACCGCCCGGACGGTGAAGGCGGTTCTCGACCAGGAAGAACGTCGGTTGACTCCCGGTTCTGCCCGTTTGCCGTGTCGCGGCAGCTTCGGACCAGGACGGCCTTGTGGTCCATGTCCTGTGCGAGTGCGGGCGGATCACGGGACGGCAGCCCGCTCACTGCACCGCCCTGCGTCGGTGCGGACAGCGGGGTTGTTCAAGGCCGCACTCCCCAGGTTGGCACTCCTTCATAACGGTGTCGACCGCGCGGTCATCGCATTGTAGCCCGGTCATGAATCCGTCGAGACCACGTACATCCATCTGCACGCCGACCTGAAACTGAAAGAGCAGGCCATGGCTCGCACCTCACACTTGCACATGCCGCCCGCACGATAACGATACCGGCCCGACGATGATGTGCTGGCCTTCCAGAACAGCCTGCAATTACTCCGGAATCGAGCACCCCTGAAGCCCGTTCCCCGCCATGCTCCGGCGTCGATTCCGGAACAAAGCGAACTCGGCAATAGTCAGTATTGAGGCGGGACAGGTCGGTCGCAGGCGAACGGTCAAAATCCGCCGACAAGGACACGAAGGACCAGCCGTGCCCAGCAGTTGTATTTCGCCCATTCCTGCATGAAGACCGGGTACGGGCTGGGGTCTTGCCCGCTGCCGTAACATACTGAACAAGAACGGATTTTCGCGCCTCGGCAAGACGCGCCGCCATCCCAACGAATGAACATAAAACGCGGCTTTGGCC
>JAJEAR010000043.1 GCA_022822665.1 Alphaproteobacteria bacterium
GCGCGCCGCCTTGTTGATTTGACGATCAGCGGCGTGCTCGACGGCAAGTCACACGACGGGTGGCGTTGGCAACGCGAGTTGGGTGGTTTGATTTCGGAGTTCTCCGAGGTCCGCGCCTATGTCCATGACCTCCTGAAGGATGGGGCGACAACGAAGCAGCTTGCCTTGCTAGCTAGCGCAGTTGCCGAAGACCCCGACACGGATGGCGTATTGTTGCTGATCGATTTTGAGATGAATACCGGACGTTCGTTCATGACGTGGCAGTCGATCCAAAGCGCTGTCACGGATCACGTCCCGGCGGAAAACTGGGAAGCTTCAACGGTCCGACCTGCCCCTGCGGTCTCCGTCCCGGTGAGGGGACGGAGACCGCACCAGAGTGCATCGCCACTCTGGAAACCGTGTCAACTCCCGAGTTTTCCACAGATTTCGCGACACCAGCCGCCTGTGGATAAATCAACAGGGAAATTGATGTTGGGGGTCATACAAGACTGCAAGACATGAAGAAGAAAACCAGGAGCATGATTGCCGCATATATGCATGAGAACAACAGTCATTGGACCCGGAAGAGATGACGTGGAACGACATCGCGTCGTGAACCGCCCTGCCGGTGAGCACATGTGCGGCATGGTCCGCTTTGTCATGAGGCCCGCCCTGGTCCAGCGCACGGCGTCGCATCTTCCTGCCTTGCGCGCTCGGCGATCCGGGCGAAAGTCCTGGTCCTGGACATCTGCGCCCCTGGCCTCGCCGGCACCCACCTTCATGTCGCCTCGTGTACTGGCGGGCGCGGTGATTCCCGATCTGTCCGCTGCGTTTCCGCCGCTCGATCCGGTCGTCGCCTCCCCGGTGCGGGTTCGCTCCGCCGGGACTTCCTCGAATCACACTTGAAGAGCCGCACGTCGAGGCAACCCGAGGGCTTTGGTCCCGGATTTTCGATACTGCGACCGACGTCGGGTTCTTGTGCCACGGAACGGGACGTGATCCGCGGAATCCGTGCGCCGTCATGTCGAACACGGTCACGGCAGCAACAGTCGTGGACGTTGGCTCGTCCGGGCGGATGTTGCGGTGCACCACGCGGGTACGCCGCGATGCCGCGGGAGGGGCGTTTGCTCCATCGCTGACAGTGTCCGGGGCTGCGCGCAGATTGTATTGAACCGCCCGGAAGTGCTATAGCCGGCACCGGTATCCGGCCCAGGGACGGTCGGGACCAGCACCTGGCGCCAGGCCCGGTGCGCCACAGTCCCCCTGGGGCACACTCACATGGCACGACGCAGAAAGCTCTACGAGGGCAAGGCCAAGGTCCTCTACGAGGGACCTGAGCCTGGAACACTGATCCAGTACTTCAAGGATGATGCCACCGCCTTCAACAATGCCAAGAAGGGCGTCATCACCGGCAAGGGAGTGCTGAACAACCGGATCAGCGAGTACCTGATGACCCGGTTGGCCGAGGTCGGAATTCCGACCCACTTTGTCCGGCGCCTCAACATGCGCGAACAGCTGATCCGCGAAGTCGAGATCATCCCGATCGAGGTCGTGGTACGCAATATAGCCGCGGGATCGATCTGCAAGCGCCTCGACCTCGAGGAGGGCAAGATGCTGCCCCGCTCGATCGTCGAATACTATTACAAGTCCGACCGGCTGAACGATCCGCTGGTCGCCGAGGAGCACATCACCGCCTTCGGCTGGGCATCGCCCCAGGACATCGACGACATGATGTCAATGTCGCTGCGCATCAACGATTTCCTGTCGGGCCTGCTGATCGGGGTCGGGCTGCGCCTGGTCGATTTCAAGCTCGAGTTCGGCCGCTACTATACCGAGGACTCGGTCATCGTCGTTCTGGCGGACGAGATCAGCCCGGACAACTGTCGGCTGTGGGACTCGGGAACCAACGAGAAGCTCGACAAGGACCGGTTCCGCCGGGATCTCGGAGGTGAACGCGAGGCCTACCAGGAGGTTGCAAGGCGTCTCGGCGTGCTTCCCGAGGCGGGTCCGATGGACCTGAAGGGACCCAAGGCGATCCAGTAGCGGGCCGGGGAGCGCTGCATGCGCGCACGCGTTCACATCACGCTTCGCAGCGGCGTGCTCGACCCGCAGGGCCAGGCCATCCGCAATGCCCTGCACTCGCTCGGGTTCGGTGACGTGCGCGACGTGCGCCAGGGCAAGTACATCGAGCTCGACATCGACGGCACCGACCCCGATGCAACCGACGCAGAGGTGCGCCGCATGTGCGAAACCCTGCTCGCCAACCCGGTGATCGAAACCTACCGCGTCGAGGTCGTCCCGGGCCCGGAGGCCTGACCGGGCACCGGCAGCGCGATGCCGGGACACGGCCTGTAGACGACCGGCCGCGTTCCCTGGCGCACCAGCCTCGTCTGTCCCATCCGCTCCAGGATGAACACCTGGCGGGGTTCGGGAGAGTGAAGTTCACGCGACGGCTCGACAACGATCTGGTCTCCGTCAAGCCGGTAGCGCGAGCGTGACATCACCAGCGGTGCGGTGCCCGTGCTCGAGCCGACCTCGGGCAGCATCCTGAAGTACCGGCCATCCTCGAAGACCAGTACCGGGTCGGTGGACTGGCACCTGGGCTCGCCGATGGCGTCCACCACGCCCCATGTTCCCGCAACCGGATCGGCCCAGGCGGCGACCGGCAGCAGGGCGAGAAGGACAGCCGCGGCCCACGGCCACGTCCGCCCGACCACCGGTCAGCCCGACCGCTTGCGATCGAAGAACCGCTGCATCATGAGCCGGGGTTCGTCGGTCCGGTAGGAACGCGCCAGCGCCTCGATGCCGGCCCGCACCCCGTCCTCGATCGACAGTCGTTCCCAGTCGTTGACGAGCCGCTTCTGGGCCCGGACCGCCAGCGGCCCGGCAGAGGCGATGGTCTCGGCGGTCTCGGCGACCGCGGCGTCGAGTTGCGCCTGGTCGCCGGCGAGCTGCTCGAGGAACCCCCAGCGATCGGCGGTGGCGGCGTCGATGACCTGGCCGGTCATGACCAGCCAGGAACTGCGGCCCCATCCGACGAGGCGCGGCAGCAATGCCGCCTCGATGACCGATGGTAGTCCGACCTGAACCTCGGGCATGCCGAAGACCGCGTTCGACGAGGCAATGCGGATGTCTGCGGCTGCCGCCATTTCCATCCCGGCGCCGAGGCAGTAACCGTTGACCCGGGCGATTACCGGAACCGGCAGGGTCCGCATGGACCGGAACAGCCGGTGCAGCCCGGAAATGAAACGCCGCGCGCTGTCCTCGTTAAGGGCGCGCAGTTCGTTGAGGTCGGCTCCCCCGACGAATGCCTTCGCGCCGGCGCCGGTGAGAACGACCGCGCGCAGCCGCTCGTCCGCGCCGAGCTCCTCGAAAACGCGGGTCAGTTCGGCGACCGAGGCGCTGTCCAGCGCGTTCAGCCTGGACTGCCGGTCGTGGGTGATGGTGGCGATGGTGCCGCCGGCGTGGGCGCGGTGTTCGACGGTGACTGGCACGTCTCAGGTCTCCTCGTTGAGATCGATCGGGGTACCGCCCAGCGAGCGCACCAGTGCGCGGACCTCCTCGGCGGCCAGTTCGATGCGGTCGCGTCCGGTGCCGCGCATCACCAGCGTGGTTCCGAAGGCGCCGGCACGGTAGTAGGGATAGCTCCCGATCCCGACATCGGGGTAGCGTTCCTGGATTCCGCCCAGTCCCCCTGCCACCACGCCCTCGCCGAGATCACAGACCACCGAGAGCGAGTGCAGCCGGTCACCACCGCGCAGGGACGGAAGCAATTCCTGCACCATGGCCTGGAACACGCTCGGTACTCCTGCCATCACGTGGACGTTGCCGATGGTAAACCCGGGTGCGGCGGAGACCGGGTTGCGGATCAGCACCGCGCCGGCCGGGGTGCGCGCCATCCGCATCCGCGCCTCGTTGAGCTCGAGCCCGCGCCGTGCGGCGTGTTCCCGCATGCGCCGCACCGCCTCGGGGTGACGTTCGACCGCGACCCCGAATGCATCGGCAACCGAGTCGCAGGTGATGTCGTCGTGGGTCGGGCCGATGCCACCGGACGTAAAGACGTGGTCGTGGCGCTCCCGCAGCTCGTTGACCGCCCGGACGATGGCATCGGTCCGGTCCGTGACTACCCGGACCTCCTCGAGCCGGATGCCCGCTTCGACCAGCTGTTCGGCCAGGTATGCGAGGTTGGCGTCCCGGGTGCGGCCGGACAGGATCTCGTCGCCGATGATGACAAGGGCCGCGGTCACGATTGCTGAAGCTGCGGACGGGGACGTCATGGCGCCGATCCCGGGCTATGGTTGTCGTGCGGCACAATCGCGCAGGGAAAGGGACCATGCAACTGCCTCGCCCGCTTCATTCCGGGACGCTGCTGAGACGGTACAAGCGGTTCCTGGCCGATGTGCTGCTCGATGACGGCGCCCAGATCACCGCGCACTGTCCGAATCCGGGCCGAATGACCGGTCTCGACGCTCCCGGTTCTCCGGTGTGGCTGTCGCACACGAGCCGGGCCGGGCGAAAGCACCCCCATACACTCGAACTGGTCGAGGCCGAGGGCCAGCTGGTCGGCGTCAATACCGGCCGGCCGAACGGCATCGTGGCCGAGGCCCTGGAGGCCGGGCGGATCGACGCGCTTGCCGGGTACGCCGGGATGCGCCGCGAGGTCCGGTATGGAACCCGGTCGCGGATCGACCTGCTGCTCGAGGACCCTGGGCGGGAGCGCTGCTGGGTCGAGGTCAAGAACGTGCACCTGCGCCGCGACCAGGGTCCGAACCCCGGTGCGGCCGAGTTCCCGGACGCGGTCACCGCCCGGGGCGCGCGCCACCTGCACGACCTTGCCGCCAGGGTGAGCGAAGGCGAGCGCGCGGTGATGGTCTACGTGGTTCAGCGCATGGATTGCGACCGGTTCTGCGTGGCTGCCGACATCGACCCCGACTACGCCGAGGCGCTCACGGCCGCCACGACGGCGGGTGTCGAGGCGATCTGCTACGACTGCTCCGTGAGTACCGAGGCGGTCACCCTGCGCTCACCCCTGCCGCTCGATCTCGGGTGAGGGGCCGAAGACACGCTCGAAGATGGCATCGACGTGGCGGGTGTGATGATCGAGGTCGAACAGGGCCTCGAGGTCGGTTTCCCCGAGCCAGGAACGCACCTCTTCGTCGGCCTGCAGCAGTGCGAGAAAGTCCCGGTTCTCCTGCCAGACCGCCATTGCGCTGCGCTGCACCGCCCGGTAGGCGGCGTCGCGTTCCATGCCGCGGCCGGTCAACGCCAGCAGCACGCGCTGGGAGTGGATCAGGCCGCCGAGCCGGTCGAGGTTTGCCTGCATGGCCTCCGGGTAGACGACAAGCCCCTCGATTACCCGGGCAAGCCGGGTGAGCGCGAAGTCGAGCGCGATCGTGGCGTCGGGCGCGATGACGCGTTCGACCGAGGAATGCGAGATGTCGCGTTCGTGCCACAGGGCGATGTTCTCCATTGCGGGCGCCGCGCATCCACGCACGATCCGCGCGAGACCGGTCAGGTTCTCGGTCAGCACCGGGTTGCGCTTGTGCGGCATCGCCGAAGATCCCTTCTGGCCCGGCGCAAAGTACTCCTCCGCCTCGCGCACCTCGGTGCGCTGCAGGTGCCGGATCTCGGTGGCCAGTCGTTCCACCGAGCTGGCGATGATGCCGAGCGCGGCGAAGAACATCGCGTGGCGGTCGCGCGGAATGACCTGGGTCGAGATCGGCTCGGGGACGAGGCCGAGCCCGGCGGCGACATGGGCCTCGATTGCCGGATCGACACTGGCGAAGGTCCCGACCGGGCCCGAGATCGCGCAGGTGGCAACCTCGGCGCGGGCGGTGACGAGGCGCTCGCGGTTGCGTGCGAACTCGGCGTAGTGGCCGGCGAGCTTGAGCCCGAAGGTTGTCGGCTCGGCGTGAATGCCGTGGCTGCGGCCGATCGTGGGTGTCATGCGGTGTTCGAACGCCCGGCGCCTGAGCGCGGCCAGCAGTCCGTCCAGGTCATCGAGCAGGATGTCGGCGGCCTGGGTCAGCTGGACCGCAAGGCAGGTGTCGAGCACGTCCGACGAGGTCATGCCCTGGTGGACGAACCGGGCCTCCGGGCCGACGTGTTCGGCCAGCGAGGTGAGAAAGGCGATCACGTCGTGGCGGACCTCGGCCTCCACCTCGTCGATGCGCGCGATGTCGAACCCGCCGCGTTCACGCACTGCCCGGGCGGCCCCGGCGGGAACCTCTCCGCGCGCCGCCATGGCCTCGCAGGCGAGGGTCTCGATCTCGAGCCAGATCCGGAACCGGTTTTCCGGTTCCCAAATCCGGGTCATCTCGGGGCGGGAATAGCGCGGAATCATGCGGGGTCCTCCGGGATCGCGGCCGAAGGCGGCTTGTACCACCCGATACCGGCTGCGTCATTGACAGGGCGTGGTCGTGATTTTCACACTGGGCGGCCCCTGTCCCCTGGAGCCTGGACCAATGACAGCGCTTCCAGACACGGCCCGGCGGGAAGAATACCGGCGGAACGGTGTCGTCTGCCTGCGCGGCGTTCTCGGGTCCGAGTGGATCGCGCTCACGCGTCGCGGAATCGAGCGCAACCTCGCGCATCCCGGCCGGTTCTTTCGTGACCACACCGCCGAAGGGTCGGGGGGCCGGTACCTGTTCGATTTCTGGACCTGGCCCGACATCCCGGAGTTCCGCGCTCTCGTGTTCGACTCGCCGGTTGCCGCCGTGGTCGAAAGGCTGCTCGACGCCCGGTCGGTCTACCTGCTGATGGACAACTGGTTCCTGCGCGAGGCCGGGGCCAGCACCGGCGCGCCCTGGCACCACGACGAACCCTACTTCGACTTCTCCGGGACCATGTGCTCGGTGTGGATCCCGCTGGAGGAGGTGAACGCGCGTTCCGGCCTGGTCTTCCTGCCGGGCTCGCACCTGGACGGTGTGCTGCGCTTTGCCGAACCCTTCAGTGCTGCGGTCGACTTCGATGCCCGGGCCGAGGGCTACGAGCCCATGCCCGAGATCGATCTCGAACACGATCCTCGCCTGGTGTCGTGGGACCTTGCTCCGGGGGACTGCCTGGTTTTCGACCTGCGTACCCTGCATGGCGCCCTGCCGGGCAACCAGCCCGGGACCAGCCACCGGATGTCGCTGAGGTTCGGCGCCGAGGACACCCGGTTCCGGCCACGCGGTGAATGGACACGCGAGATCTCGGACTACCTGATCGGGCTCGGCCAGCAACCGGACTGTCCGCCCGGCTGTTCGCTGCTGCCGCGGGTCTGGCCCCTGGGGAGCCCCGGTTAGACCTGGCCGCGCCAGGCGTTGGTGCAGACAGTAAAGGGTGGATGCGGGCCCGGGCATTCAACGCGGGGTCTCCGGTGTCGAGAGGCCGGGATTCGAGTGTTGACCGACAGGTCAGGGAGCCGTCTGGAGCGGACTGAATGCCCATTCGGCGGCAGCGACTCCATACGCCGAGAGTAACGTACGTCGGTGTTGACTTACGTCAAAGTGAACGTAACCGCGCGCACGTTTCGGTGACGCCGATCGAAGGACCGGGTGCCCACTCCAGCGGCGGCGGGCGCACCTGATCAGATCTTGAGCACCTGGTATCGCGTGTGCGAACGGGCAGGTTGCGCGCCGGGCCCCGACTGCGACCGGTGCGCTCGCCCGTACCAGCCGGCACGCGCGTATCCCCGGTTTTCCCGCGCCGGGGCCACACCGGGCGAGTTTTCGGTATACTCCCCATAGAATCCCGTCGGGAAACCCGTCCCGACGGGGAAGGAGACGGGTGTTCGCATGCGCGTCGACGGCAGACCGACCAGGACCATCTGGCTCGAACCCGATCGCGAGAGCGTGGGGATCATCGACCAGACGCGCCTGCCGCACGCGTTCGCGACCTGCAGGCTGGAGAGCCTTGACGACGCGGCGAACGCCATCAGCACCATGCAGGTGCGCGGGGCGCCGCTGATCGGTGCAACCGCCGCCTACGGCATGTGGCTCGCGGTGCGCGACGATCCCTCCGACGGGGGCGTGGCCCGCGCCCGGTCATGCCTGCTTGCGACCCGCCCGACGGCGGTCAACCTGCGCTGGGCGCTCGATCGGGTCGCCGGCGCCCTCGCCCGGTGCCCGGAGCAGGACCGCGCCGATGTTGCCCTTGCCCGTGCCGGCGAGATCGTCGAGGAGGACGTGGCGATCAACCGGCGCATCGGCGAGGCGGCGCTGCCGCTCATCAGCCGCATTGCCGAGCGACGCGACGGCGGCCCGGTCAACGTGCTCACCCACTGCAACGCCGGGTGGCTCGCGACCGTGGACTGGGGGACGGCCACGGCTCCGATCTACATGGCGCACGACGCCGGGGTCCCGGTGCATGTCTGGGTCGACGAGACCCGCCCCCGCAACCAGGGAGCAGGCCTGACGGCGTGGGAACTCGCCAACCACGGTGTGCCCCATACCGTGATCGTCGACAATGCCGCCGGTCACTACATGAGTCGCGGCGAGGTCGACCTGGTACTGACCGGCGTTGACCGGGCCACGGCGACGGGCGATATCTGCAACAAGATCGGAACCTACCAGAAGGCGCTTGCCGCGAAGGATACCGGAGTGCCGTTCTACGCTGCACTGCCGTCGCCCACGATCGACTGGACGATCCGTGACGCGATGACGGAAATTCCGATCGAGGAACGCGGCGCGGAAGAGGTGACGCGGTTGACAGGCAGGCTCGATGACGGGACCGTGGCAACGATCACCATCACCCCGCCCGGGACCAGGGCAGCAAATCCGGCGTTCGACGTCACGCCGGCCCGACTGCTTGCCGGACTGGTTACCGAACGCGGGATTACACAGGCGTCGGAGCAGGGACTGCTGGCGCTGTTCCCGGAACGCCAGCACAGCGGGGATCAGGAGGAAGCGACATGAACCGAGCCGGAGCAAACGCGGATCTCGAATCTGCCTACCGTGACGCCGAACAGCAGTTCCGGGCACGCAATCCGAACAGTGAGCGCATGCACGAGAACGCGGCCCGGGTCATGCCCGGCGGCAACACCAGGACCGTCCTGCACTACGCCCCGTTTCCGCTGACCTTTGCGAAGGGCACCGGGGCACGGCTGGTCGACGTGGACGGGCACGAGCTTCTCGACTTTCTCGGCGAGTATACCGCCGGCATCTTCGGCCATGACGATCCGGTGATCCGCGGAGCCATCGAGACCGCGGTGTCGGACGGGATCGTGCTCGGCGGTCCCAACCTGATGGAGGCGCGGCTTGCCCGGGCGATTGTCGACCGGTTTCCGGCGATCGAGCTGGTCCGGTTCACCAATTCCGGCACCGAGGCCAATCTGATGGCGCTGGGCGCCGCCCGGGCCAGTACCGGGCGAACGCGGATCGTGGGCATGCAGGGCGGCTACCACGGCGGAGTGCTGTTCCTCGCGGCCCCCTCCCCGATCAACGCACCGTTCGAGTTCACCCTGCTGCCCTACAACGACCCGGATGCCGCCCGCGACCTGCTGCGGCGGGAGGGCGACAGCATCGCCTGCGTGATCGTTGAACCCATGATGGGATCGTCGGGATGCATCCCGGCGACGCGCGAGTTCCTCGAGGTCCTGCGCGAGGAAACCGCGGCGACCGGAGCCCTCCTCATCCTCGACGAGGTGATGACCTCGCGTCTCGGTCCGGGCGGACTGCATGGCGAACACGGGATCACGCCGGACCTGGTGACGCTGGGCAAGTACCTGGGCGGCGGGCTCAGCTTCGGGGCCTTCGGCGGGCGCTCGGACATCATGCAGGGGTTCGATCCGCGCTCGCCCGGCGCATGGCCGCATGCCGGGACCTTCAACAACAACATCGCGAGCATGTCGGCGGGACTTGCCGGGCTGACCCAGCTGTTCACGCCCGAGCGGTGCAGGGCGCTGAACAGCCTTGGCGACGGGATGCGCGACAGGCTCAATGCCTCCATCGCCGCCCGCGGCCTGCCGATGCAGGTGACAGGACGCGGCTCGATGAGCAGCGTCCACTTCACCAGCGAGCCGGTGCTGCGTCCGGTCGCCGACCCCCAGGCCGATCTCAAGCGCGGTCTGCTGCACCTCGACATGATCGCATCGGGTGTTTACCACGCCAGGCGCAGCATGCTGAACATGTCGCTGCCGATGACCGGGGCGGATGTCGATGCGGCGATCACAGCCTTCGAGGAGTTTCTCGACAGCCGGCGGTCCGTGCTTGCCGAAGCGGTGGCCGTGGCATGATCGGGCGCAGGCTGCTGATGCTGGCGGCGCGCCGGCTCGCGGCAGACCCCAGGGTGCGGCAGAAGGCAGCCGAAACCGCGGAGGCGGCCTGGAGCACCACGGCGCCGAAAGTGGAGAACGCCGGTCGCCACGTCGCCGAGACCTTCCGCGAAACCCGCGAGGAGGTTGACCTGCTCGACGACCCGGTCGGCTTTGCCCGGCGGTTCCGGGCGAGACTGCTGCCTCCCGAGAAGGAATAGATCAGGACGGATACGGAGAACGAGATGAACAGGCTTGACGGCAAGGTCGCGCTGATTTCCGGTGGCGCGCGCGGGATCGGGGCGGCGACAGCCGCCCGGATGGTCGAGGCGGGCGCACGCGTGGTGGTTGGCGACGTTCTGGAAAGCCTGGGCGCGGCCACCGCGGCAGATCTCGGCGAGGCGGCGGTGTTTGCCCGGCTTGACGTGACCTCGCAGGGGGACTGGGCAAGCGCGGTACAGATGGCGCGGGACCGGTTCGGGGGGCTCGACATCCTGGTCAACAACGCCGGCCTGTTCCTCGGCCGCGACTTCGAGACCGTCTCGCTCGACGACTGGAACCGGCTGGTCGCGGTCAACATGACCGGGGTATGGCTCGGGACGCGGATGGCGGCGGACGCGTTGCGCGAGCGCGGTGCCAACAGCGCCCACGGCAGCGCGATCGTCAACACCGCGTCAGTCGCCGGACTGGTCGGATCGGAACTGGACGCGCTCTATTCCATGACCAAGGGCGGTGTGACCCTGTTTACCAAGTCGACTGCGCTGAACTTCGCGCGCAAGGGTGACCGGATCCGGGTCAACTCGATCCACCCGGGGGTGATCCAGACCGACATGGGCGATCAGACCTTTGTCTCCCGCGCCGACCAGTTCGGTACCAACGACGTCGGGAAGGCACGCGAGATCGCGCTGTCCGGCCACCCGATCGGCAGGCTCGGCATTCCCGACGACATCGCGCGCGGCATTGTCTTCCTGGCGTCGGACGACGCCGGGTTCATGACCGGGTCCGCCCTGGTCGTGGACGGCGGCCTGACCGCACGCTGACCGGTCAGGCCGGCTCCAGCGGCGCGTGCAGCCGGGTGCCGGGAACGATGATGCCGCCCCGGTCCCCCACGGTCACCTGGCCGTAGCGCTCGGCATAGATTTCCGGCAGCGGCCGTGCTCCCGGAACGGCGAGCCACAGCCTGAGCAGGTGACGCTTGCGTTCGGGTTCCTGCCAGTCCTCGTAAGAGGTCCGGTCGTGCAGAATGGTGTGGTTGTGGACCAGCTGGATGTCGCCGGGACGGAACTCCATGGTCATGCCGATGTCCGGATCCTCGGCGAGCGAGTCGAACAGGTCGAGCGCCTCGCGCTGTGTGTCGGTCAATGGCGGCGCGTCATCGAAGCGGGCCGCTGACTCGATGTAGCGCCTGGCATAGATCACCGACAGGTAACCGGCGTGGTAGTTGAACACCGGGATCGCGAACCACGGCCCCTTGCCCTTCGGCACCTCGCCGCGGCGGTCGGTGGCGATCGGCTCGAACAGGGTTGCGAGCAGGTCGGGACGGCGCCGGTACATCTCGTTGTAGATGGTCATGGAGCTGACCAGGGCCGAGGCGCCGCCGCGCCGGGCGGTGGCAAGGCACAGCAGTCCGACCAGGTCGCAGGAGTCGGTGTGGAAGGTCTGCCGTTCCCGCGTCTGGTAGATCCGCGCGGTCGGGTCCCTGCGGACATCGCGCCCGAGGTCACGGACGTGGCCGAGCAGGTGTCCCTTGGCGTTCTGGGAGCGCGCATTGCCGAAGTGGGTTCCGATGCCGTAGTAGGCGGCGGCCCGCTGACGCTTCGACCAGCGCTCGACCGGCAGGCCGCGCAGCAACACGAAACCCCGGCCCTCGATGACCTCGTCCCGGATGCGCGCAAGTGTCGCCTCGAGACCCGGCAGCGGGAAGTCGCGTCGCGTGATGTCGGCGATATCCATCCCGTCGGTGGCCCGGACCGCGGCCTCGATCTCGGCGACGTCGGCGTCGGAGAACCGGGTGATCCACTCGCTGCTCGTGCGCATCTCGGCACCGTACCAGGCCTGGGGCCCCTCGATCGGAGGCGGCAGGTCGGACGGGGCCTGTTCTCGCAGGGCGGGTGATGCCATCGCGTGGTCTCCACTGTTGCCGTGGGCGCACTATAGCCCGGGTTTCGGGAATGTGCCCTGTCATTCCGACCGGTCAGCCGGGAACCCCGGCCTCGAGCAGGACAGACCGCCAGGAAGAACGGTCGTCAAGGCCGCGCCGGCGGCGCTGCTCGATCCAGTTTGCGAGGCTGAAGTCGGGATAGAGCCTGAGCAGCGTGTCGATCCGGGTGCGGATCGCGTTGTCATCGCCCAGGTCAACGAGCGCCAGGATCAACATCAGGTGCGGTTCCGGATCGGCCGGACGCGTGGCCAGCACCCGGTCGAGATCTGCGCGCGCCCGCTCCGGCTGGCCGGCAAGAAGACGCAACTCGGCGAGCCGAAGATCCATTGCCACCGGGTGACGCGGATGTAGCCGCAGGGAGCGGGCGAGCGCAGCCTCCGCGTCTGCGTACTGCTCCAGCGCGACCAGCGTGTTGGCCAGGTCGAACTGTGCTCGAAACGAGTTGGGGCCAAGTCGTGCCGCGCGTGTGCGCCATTCGAGAACGTCGTCGTCCCGGCCTGCGAGTTCCAGCAGATCGGCCCTGATCACGGCCGCGGCAGGGTCTGCGGGATCGTGCGCGAGCGCCCGGTCGGTTGCTGCGAGTCCGGCGTCAACCAGGCCGGCGCGATCGGCGATGCCGCCAAACCCGGCCCAGCCGCGTCGCGCCGCCTCGTACCAGATCCGTGCCGCCTCAACCGGGATGGCGCTCCAGCCGGGGTCCGCTTCCTCCGCCCCGGCCAGTTGTTCCAGGCTTGTCGCCATGCTCTCGCGGTCGTCCGGCACCCGGTACCAGGTCGCCTCGGCGAGCGCGACCCAGGCAGCCTGGTTCCCCGGCCCCGGTGGCGCCCGGGTATCCTCGTCGCCGTCAAGTTCGGAAACCAGGTCGTTCGCCAGCTCCCGCGGCAGTTCATGAAGCCCCCTCTCCCCGAGTACAACGGTCCGGGCCCAGTCGGCCTCGCCGGTGAACGCGTCGATGATCTGCACGTGAGCCCGCATGCCGGTCTTGGACCGGGCCAGTGTCGTTGTTACCAGGTTTGCCACGCCGAGCGCTTCCGCCGTGACCTTGATGCGGAACTGTCCGCCGCGAAGCCGGCCCGCGGTCTCCGGTGCGATCACGAACAGGTCCGGGTTGCGGGCAAGCGTTGCCGTCAGCACGGCCGTGAGCTGGCGAGCGTCGATCACATCGGACGAACGGGTGCTGGCGGGGGCGACCGGCAGTACCACCACGGACGGGCGCTCGGGCAGCGGCAGCTGCAATGCCGCCCGGTCGGCCCGGTCCGGCGGGTGGTCGACGAAGTCCCGGTACCAGGTCCAGGTGATGGCTGCACCCAGCAAAACGACGCCGACCCCGCTTAACAGCGTCAGCAGCGGCCAGCGGCGTTGCCAGCCGGTACGCGGCTGGTCGGGGGGCGGCGGTTCCCAGATCGCCATCAGTCCTGCCGGTCTCGATCGCGGGGCATCGCGACCCGCTCAGTCAATCAGCGACTGGTAGACCAGGACCCTGAGCTCCCGGCGGACCGGGTAGCTCGACGAAGGGATCAGCTGGGTGAGGAACACCACGGTCAGCTCCTCCGCCGGGTCGATCCAGAATGCGGTACTCGCCATCCCGCCCCATGCGAACTCGCCGGGCGAGCCGGGTATCTGGGCGCGCACCGGATCGAGCAGCACCGCGCCGCCGAGCCCGAAGCCGATGCCGTTCATCGGCATCTCGCTGAAGACCGACTGTCCCATCGACGCCATGTCACCGGGCAGGTGGTTCATCCGCATGAACTCGACCGTCTTGCGCCCCAGAATCCGGGCGCCGTCGAGCGCGCCGCCTCGGCGGAGCATCTCGAGGAAGCTGAGGTAGTCGGCCATCGACGAGACCAGTCCGCCGCCGCCGGAAAACAGGGTGACCGGTTCGCGAAACCGGCTGTCCCCGGCATCCTCCACCAGCTTGAGCGGGTCCTCCGCGGTCAGGGTGTAGAGCGAGCAGAACCGGTCGAGCCGGTCGTCGGGAACACCGAAAAAGGTATCCGGCATGCCGAGGGGCTCGAAGATCCGTTCCCGGAACACCTGGTCGAGCGGGCGTCCGGCGACCACCTCGACGACCCGGCCGAGCACGTCGGTCGACACCCCGTAGTTCCAGCGGGTTCCGGGATGGAAGCAGAGCGGCACGTCGGCGAGCCGTGCGACCACGTTGGCCAGGCTCTCGTCGGTCCCTGAGAAGTCGGCGCGGGCACGCCGCATGGCCCGTCCGACCGGGGTCGGGTCGAACAGCCCGTAGGTCAGGCCCGAGGTATGGGTCATCAGCTGGCGTACCGTGGCCGGTGTCTCGGCATCGACCAGTTCCATGTTCTCGAACGGTCCGCCGACGTAGACCTTGCGCCCGGCGAGTTCGGGGAGGAATTCCTCGACCGGCGCATCGAGCATGAGGCGGCCTTCCTCGAACAGCGTCATGGCCGCCACCGTGGTCACCGGCTTGGTCATGGAATAGATGCGGTACAGGCCGTCCTGGAGTGCCGGCAGGCTGCGGGCGATGTCACGCTGGCCGTAGAGATCGGCATGGGCGAGCCTGCCGCGGCGCAGCACCGCGACGGCGGCGAACGGCAGCTTGCCGGCGTCGACGTAGCTGCGCATCCACGGGCCGATGCGCGCGAGCCGGTTCCTGCACAGTCCGAGTTCCTCGGGCCTTGCGACGGGTTCGAGACTGTCGAGGGGCATTGCCGTATCTCCTGGTGAGCGCATGGACCGGCAGTGCCGGGGCACTTGCCTTCCGGTTCCGTCCTATGCCACAGCATGCCGATGCGAGGCTATTTCGGAATCGGTGTCGAGGGTATCAGCAAGCCGATGAACTTCGGCGCGGTGATGCGGACCGCGCACGCGTTCGGCGCCAGTTTCGCGTTCACCGTCGGCGACGCCCTGCCGACGCGCGAGATCGGACAGTCCGATACCTCGCACGCGGCCGGCAGCCTGCCGTTCTACGCGTTCCGGCAGGCCTGCGACCTCCTGCTGCCGCGCGGCTGCGCCCTGGTGGGAGTGGAAATCACCGAAGACGCGATCGAATTGCTGAGTTTCCGCCACCCGCGCCGCGCCGCATACGTGCTCGGTCCGGAACGCGGCGCACTGTCGCGTGCCATGCTCGCACGCTGCGACCACGTGGTGCGCATCCCGCTCGGCTTCGCGATCAACGTCGGGCTTGCCGGAGCCCTGGTCATGTACGACAGGATGATCACACTGGGGCGGTTCGCGCCGCGGCCGGTCTCCGCCGGCGGTCCGGTCGAACCGCTGCCGGAGCCCGAGTTCGGACCGCCGGCCTGGGTGCGCAAGCAGGCTCGCGCCGGGGCAGTGGAGACATGAACCCGTTCGCCGAACTCTTCGCCGCCGAACGCGGAGCGGAGCGGATTGCGCGGCGGCTGGCACGAAGCGGGCTCTGTTCGCGGCGCGACGCCGAGCGATGGATCGCGGCCGGACGGGTCAGGGTCGACGGCCGAACCCTCGATCATCCGGCGGTGACGGTCGATGCGTCGAGCCGCATCCTCGTCGACGGCAAGCCGGTTCCCCCGATCGAGCGGCCACGGCTGTGGCGTTACCACAAGCCCGCCGGCCGCATCACCAGCACCAGCGATCCGCAGGGGCGCCGCACCGTCTTTGCCGACCTTCCGGCGGACCTTCCCCGGGTGATGACGGTCGGCCGGCTCGACCTCGCGTCGGAAGGCCTGCTGCTGCTGACCAATGACGGCGGCCTGGCGCGGCTGCTCGAACTTCCCTCCACCGGCTGGGTGCGTCGCTACCGGGTCAGGGTGCACGGCCGGCCGGAGCCTGCGCGGCTTGACGCGATCGCGCGCGGGGTCACCATCGAGGGCATTGCCTACGGACCGGCCGACATCAGCCTCGATCACCAGGGACCGAGCAACGCCTGGCTCACCGTCGGACTGCGCGAGGGCAGGAACCGGGAGGTGCGCCGGCTGCTGGAGCATGTCGACCTGGCCGTGAACAGGCTGATCCGGATCTCCTACGGTCCGTTCCAGCTGGGGACCCTGCCGGCGGCGGCGGTGAGTGAGGTCAGGCAGCGGGTCCTTCGCGAACAGCTCGGTGCGGGCAAGCCGCGGGACCGGGATGCGGATCGTCGCCGGAAGCAGGCGCGGCGCTAGGCTGGCGTCGCTTGCCGGCCGCGGGACGCGGCCGACGGCGTCGCGAACCCGTACGGCGGCGTTCGACCTGCTGGACGGTGGACGGTTCGGCCAGCCCTATTCCGGGCGTCTCGTGGTGGACGGCTTTGCCGGGACCGGCGCCCTCGGCCTCGAGGCGCTCTCGCGCGGCGCCGCCCATGCGGTGTTCATCGAATCCGAACCGGCGGCGCGGCGCGTGCTTGCGCGCAACATCCGCAGCCTGGGGTTCGAGGAACAGGCCACTGTCATTGCAGCGGATGCGACCAGGCTTGGCACCAGGGCCACCAGTGTTGCCGGGCTGGTGTTGCTCGATCCACCCTACGGCAGCGGCCTTGCGACACCCTGTCTTGCGGCACTGCGCCGCTGCGGCTGGATCGGTGCGGACACCGTCGTCGTGATCGAGACCGCGCGCCGCCATCCGGTTGCATTGCCCGACTGGCTCGAACTGGTCGATGACCGGGCGCACGGAGCCGCCCGGCTGCAGGTCGCCCGGCCGCTACCCCAGGCTTGCCAGCCAGTCCTCGATCAGCCGGCGCGCGATTGAATCGTGCCGCGGCAGGCTGTTGCCGAGCTCGTGGAACCGGCAGAGCTCATCACGGGTGAACCACCGGGCGTCCTCGACCTCGTCGTCGTTGCGCGTAATCCGGGTTGTGCGGGCGCGGGCCTCGAACCCGAGCATGATCGAGGCCGGGAACGGCCAGGGTTGCGAGGAGTGGTAGCGCACGTCCTCGACCTCGATGTCGGTTTCTTCCCGAACCTCGCGGGCAACCGCTTCTTCCAGGGTCTCGCCCGGTTCGACGAACCCGGCAAGGGTAGAGTACATGCCGGGCTTCCAGACCCGCTGGCGACCGAGCAGCGCCCTCTCCCCGTCATGCACCAGCATGATCACTGCCGGGTCGGTCCGCGGAAAGGTCGGAGCGCCGCAGGCCGGGTCCGTGCAATTGCGCTGGTGTCCGCCCTTGATCGAACGGGTCGGGGCGCCGCACACGCCGCAGTGGCGGTGCCTCTGGTGCCAGTACATGAGCCCGCGGGCGTAGGCGAGCAGGGATCCGTCGAAGCGACCGAGCAGCGGACCGACAGCCCGCAGGTCGGCGAACTCGCCGTGCCGGGAAAACAGGGTGGATGACTGCTCCTCCCCGAGACCGGACATGTCGAGCCCGATATGGGCGACGCCGTCCTTCTCTCCGAGGAAGACCGCGACCTCGGCCCGGGCCACCAGGCCGGAGTGCCCGGCGGCGTCGAGCCACGCCGCGCGCAGGTCGCCGCCCGGAGCGGCCTGGACCAGCGACCGCGACCGCCAGACCGGGACAAGCCGGGTACCGGCGCGCCCGAGCAGGGTCTCAAGCCAGTCCTCTCCCTCGCGCAAGTGCGCGGAACGGTCGAGCCCGCCGAACCCGTAGGCCGCGGGCCGCCGCGAGATCAGGTGAAGAGGATAGCCGTCGGACATCGCGGCAATGCTACACGCCGGTCCGCTGCCGGCCTAGAGTTCGTCGGCACCGGTCCGCGATATCCGGCCCGGACGCCAAGTGACCAGCAGGCGCAGCAGCGGGTCCGGTGGGACCCGGGCGGCGGCCGGGACCGACAGCATCACCCGCAGCGGGTCGCTGTCCTGGCTGCATCGGCATCCGGCGGTCAGGCGCGAACCGGACGGTGCTGCCACCCGGTTGCGCCGGAAGCAGTCCGAACTCCCCGGCGTGCTCCGGCATCGCGGCCCGGCGGTCGGACAATGGCCCGGTCCCCGGGCAGGCGACGGCACATGATGGCGATGATGACGCGCGTGTCGGTCGACAGGTCAACCTCACAAAGGACTTTTTTGCAAAAAATTCGTTGCCAAAAGTTATTTTGTTAAAGCTATTCAACGGTGTCTCGCTGCGAGGAGAGATGTGCATGCACAACATCGTCGGTCAGGCTGTCGCAGGAAACGATCTGTACGGGCGCGAGAACCTCCTGATTGTGCTCGACGAGTTACCCCTCCTGGTTTCCCGGATGCTGCGAACCGACAAGGGACGAAACGACGCCGACCGTTTTCTGTCCAGGCTCAGACAGTGGCTCCAGGCACCGGAGTTCCGCGGCTGGCTCAGAACGCTCGTCGTCGGCTCGATCGGCCTCGAAGGCGTCTTGCGGCGCGCCGGCATGTCCGGATCGATCAATGGCCTGGCACCATTTCACCTGGGGTCCTGGGAGAGGTCCACGGCCGAGGCATTCCTGGGAGAGCTCGGCCGACATTACGGGTTTCTCCTCCCCGAAGACGCCATGGCCCGCATACTGAACCTCCTGCAGGACCCCGTCCCCTATC
Organism: Alphaproteobacteria bacterium; assembly: GCA_022822665.1. GTDB lineage: Bacteria > Pseudomonadota > Alphaproteobacteria > Thalassobaculales > Thalassobaculaceae > Bin52. The sequence continues at coordinate 18,801 of JAJEAR010000043.1, forward strand.
ACGTCCAGCTCTTCTTCTCGGCGCTGCGCGACTCCTGCCGGGGCAAAGCGGATTCTCTGTCGCGCGAGGTCATAGATGAGTGTTTCGCGGACCGTCTCTCGGGTGCCAGGGGGGCCGCCCATCTCGATCACTATGCCACGCGGTTGGAGGCCGCGCTCGACGGCGGCGGGTACGATATGGCGTGTGAGATCCTGGACTTCGCATCCCGAAGCAGGAACGGAGCCGGTCCGGCGGAACTTGTCAGCGTGCGGCAGCGGGACCCGCGGACCTTCGCGTCCGTTCTCCGCGACCTCGAAGCGGATGGCTATCTTCTGCGCCAGGGCGAACGGCTGTGTTTCCGTTCGAACCTCGTGCGCGAATGGTGGCGAAAGCGCTACTGGCCGGGAGGAGCGGCATGACACGGCGGCGTCTCCACAATCCGGCGCACCTGACTCCCGAGGAGCTGAAGGATTCCTTCATCGCACGACAGGACATCCTCGAACGGATGCTCGAGATGCTGAACGTCCAGGGACGCGACTGTCCATGCCAGCACATGTTGCTGATAGGTCCGAGAGGCATGGGGAAGACCACACTCGGGCTTCGCTTCCTCCACGCCGTCACAGAAAGCCCGTGTCTCGCCGCGAACTGGCAACCCGTCCCCTTCCACGAGGAAAGCTACGGCATAGGCGATCTGGCGGACTTCTGGCTTTCGGCGCTGTCTCATCTGGCGGACGCTACGGCAGACTCGCGCTGGTTCCGTAGGGCGGACGCACTCCTCAGGGACGAACGCGACCCGAGACGACAGGCGGCTTATGCGCGGGCCGCGCTGTCGGATTTCCAACGGGAGAGCGGCAAGCGGCCGATCCTGTTCGTGGAGAACCTTGACGCCGTGTTCGAACAGTTCCGCGACGAGCGCGAGATCCACGAACTGCGCGCGAGCCTGATTGAAAGGCCGGATCTCCTGCTGATCGGCTCGGCGAACGCCTTCTTCGATGGCATCAGCGGCCATGACCAACCGTTCTACGAGTTCTTCCGCGTGTTCGTTCTCGAGGGCCTCACGATGGAGGAAACCCGCCGGATGGTGGCCGCCTTCCCGAATGGCCCGGACGACAGGCGGGAATGTCCGGCTTCGTTGGCGCGCGAGCACGGGCGACTGGAAACCATCCGCCGGCTGACCGGCGGCAATTCCCGCCTGATGGTTCTGACCTGCCAGATACTCGTCGAGGCACCGCTGGGCGAGGCCTTCGAGGTCCTGGAACGGCTCATCGACGAGCAGACGCCGTACTTCAAGGCCCGGATCGAGGAACTGCCGGCTCAGGCCCGCAAGGTCTTCTACGGCCTGGCCGAAGGATGGACACCGATGCTGGCAAGGGAGGTTGCTGGTACCGCGAAGTTGGACTCGTCGCATGCGAGCGCGCAGCTCAGACTGCTTGCGGCACGGGGGTACGTCAGGGATGTCCGGCTCCCGCGAGAAAGCAGGATCCGGTACGAAGTCGTGGACCGCTTATGCAACATCTACGTTCTGCTCCGGCTCTCCCGTGGTGGCCGCGAGCGCCTCGGGCGCCTTGTTGCCTTCCTTCAGGACCTTTTCGGCCGCGAAGCGATGCCAACGATGTACCCGGAGGCGTTGGAAAGCCGTGGAGCATCCGCTGAAGAGGCGACCGACTGGCTGAGCCTCGATATCCAACGACCGCAATTGATGTGAATCTGTCGACGGGCTTGGCCCGCCGGTTGGAGCGGGTCTCGTTCAGCGAGGTGCCTTTGGGGGCTCTGCCGGGATAATCCGTCTCTCCGACCAGCTTCCGGCGCGGCGACGGTCCCGACGCTACCGGCCTGATCTCATTTCAATTACAGTTTTTGGTATAGACTGTCACATTATCATATCAAGGCTCGGTGTGGAGCCTCCAAATCCAGACCGGCGCCGTTTCCGGCTCTCCAACCCGCTCTACGCCGTATGAAGTCCCCGTTTCACGTGTCTTCTCCCGACACAGGGCGCGTCGGGCCTGGTTTCGTGCACCTGTGACTTGCGGCCGGTGAGATCATGTAGTATATGGGGGATAGTATCCAAACTACATGTATTGACATGATCGACCTGGCTGAACTCTTCCGGAATCCGCACATGCGGACCCACCGCCAGTACGAAGCCCTCAGGGCGCACTTCCTTGATGGCCTGGAGGCCGCGAAGGTCGCGGAGCGCTTCGGATACAGCATCGGGTCCTTCCGCAACCTCTGCACGAGGCTGCGTGGCAAC
>JAJEAR010000083.1 GCA_022822665.1 Alphaproteobacteria bacterium
CGGCCTCTGAGAACTCCGGATCCTGCCGGATTCGGTCCGTTGTGGTACTTTTGGTATCGATGTTGGGTTTGAGCCAAGAACGTGCGCAACCGTAACTTCCGGACCGCTCTCCCCTTGTGTTACTTTACGTACCATTGTTGGGTTTAGGCCGAAGTCCGTTGGCATAAAGGACCGCCTCGACGATGTCGGGCGCGAGCAGCGTAAGCCTTAGGACGCGCGTCATGGACCACATGCTGGTGCTGGAAGGTGACCGGGGGGCGGGCGAATCGTCTGGGGGACGTCGATCCCTGGACGGCCGATGTGGACGTTTATCTTGATGGCAAGGAATTCGTCACTCCGCGCGAGGTGCTGGTTCACGCGATCGCAATGCGTTACGACCTCGATTGGGTGTCCCTGATTGCAAACCGCAGTCGTGGTGCGTGTTCGCCCGGGCGCCGGATCGGTCTGCATTCCGCCCGGCCGAACGTATGCGGCGATCAAGCACCCAGGGCGCGGGCGGCCTCGGTGATCTGGTCGAAGGTGGCCTTGGCCAAGCGGATGCTGGAGCGGGCCTGTTCGATGGCGGTCTCGTTCTCGGTCTCGCCGGGGACGAGCAGGCGGTCGACATCCGGCCGCCGGGCCGACCGGTGCACCTCGTCGATCACATCGTCGACGCGGGACCTGAACGCGGCGGGATCGGTGAAGGCGGAGATGTCGATCGCGGCGAAGAATTGGCCGTCTCGGCCGGCGGCGGCGCCATCGACCATGTTGCCCGAGCGGGTGCCGTAGCCGGCACCGGTGAGCAGCGTCGACAGCATGCCGACCGCCATGCCCAGAGCCACCCCCTTATGCCCGCCGATGGGCTGGATCAGCCCCGCCAGCGCTCGTTCGGCATCGGTGGTCGGCTCACCTTGCGCGTCGAAGGCCCAATCCGGCGGAATCGGGTGCCCCTTTTGCGCATGGACCCGGATCTTGCCGTGCGCGGAGGCGCCGAACGAGAAATCCAGCACGAAATCCGCATGCCGCCCGGCGGGAAAGGCGATCCCAAGGGGATTGATCCCGACGATCTTGTCTTTCCCGCCGACGGGCGCCATCGTCGGCAAAGCGTTGGTTCCGCACAGCCCGATCATGCTGCTGGCGCTAGCACGCATCGCGTACCAGTCCATCGCCCCGCAATGGTTGGAATTTTCCAGCGCGGCGAAGCCGATCCCGTGTTCCGCCGCCGCGGCGATCGCCGCGTCCATTGCGAAGGTTCCGCCGATCTGGCCCATCGCGTTGCCGCCGTCCACCACCAGCGCGGCGCCCGAGCGGCGGGCGATGCGCGGCCGTCCGCGTGGGTCGACGCCCTCTTTCGTGAGCTTCGCGACGTAGTCGGGCACGCGCAGGGTTCCGTGCGAATGGACGCCGCGCAAGTCGGATTGCACCAGCGTTTCGCTCAGCAACGCGGCGTCGGCGGCGGACATGCCGGCCTTCTGGAAGATGGCGGTCACGCGGCGCAGCAATTCGTAGGATTCGATGAAGATGTCGCTCTCGGCCTCGGGATAACGCGTCATGCGGGCTCACTCCGCCGGTTCGGATTTCGCTGGGGCATCGTCACGGCGACAGGACCGATTGCAGCCAGTCGCATTGCCGCCGGAGAGCGGCGCGGCTGACGTCGTAGAGAGCGACGCCCTCTAGAAAGCCGTGAACGGTGCCGGGGCACAAATCGATGGTGACGCCCGCGCTCTGCTGCGTGGCCTTTTCCGCGAAAGCGACGCTCTCGTCGGCGAGAACGTCAATTTCGGCGACGCTCAGGTAGGTCGGCGGCAGTCCGCCGAGGTCCGCGCGCAGGAGCGCCGCGAGAGGATGCGGGCGGAGCGATGGATCAGGCAGGTATTGCGCGATGAACCAGGCCATCTTGGCACTGGACAGCAGCAGATCGTCGCCGTCGAAGCGCCGGTGGGACTCCAACGAAAGCCCGGTGTCGAAGGTCCCGTAGGTCGAGATGATCGCGGTGGGGCCCGGCATCCCGAAGTCCCGGCAGGCCAGTGACAGGGCGACGGCAAGGTTCGCGCCCGCGGAATCGCCGCCTGCCGCGATGCGGTCCGGGTCGATCCCGAGCGCCGCCGCCTGCCGCCGAATCTGCGCCAGGCATGCGACGCATTGATAGACCGCCGCGGGAAAGGGCCGTTCCGGGGCGAGAGCGTAGTCGAGGCCGATGACGGTATAGCCGGTGACAGCGGCATATTCGGCCATCAGACGGCGATGAGTGTCGACCGAGCCGATCACCCAACCGCCGCCGTGCAGATAGACCAGCGCCGGCCCGCGCGGAGGGGTCTTCGGACGAAAGATCTGTGCCGGGACACTGCCCCAGCTAGTGGCGAAGCCGATGTGCTGCACCTCTGCGAGGTCGGGCGGCGCGACATCCAGCTGCCGGCGGGACGCGGCGGCGGTCTGGCGAAAGGCCGCGACATCCACGGCCGCGGGGTCAAACGCGGTGAGGCCCGCCCCCAGCAGGTTGAGAAAGTCCCGCATCTCCGGCAGGATGCGGATGTCGGCTTCGCCTTCGGTGCCATCGTGTTCCGGGTCCATCCTAGCCTCCGAACCGGGCCAGGGTCAGGCCGTCCATGTCGATCGCCGGCGTGGCGCCGGTCACGCAATCGGCGACCAGATCGGCGCAGCCGCAACTGGTGGACCAGCCTTGCGGCCCGTGCCCAATGTTCAGGAACAGGTTGCGCAGGCGGGTGGCCCCCAGGATGGGCGGTCCGTCGGGGCTGTTGCCGCGCACCCCGGCCCAGCGCCGCTGTTCGGCGGTGTCCAGGCAGCGCAGGAAGTCCGGAAAGAGCTCCAGCACGTTTCGGATGATCGCGTCGCAGCGCGCGGCCGAGGGGCGGGTGTCGTATCCGGTGATCTCGGCCGAGCCCGAGGCCCGCAGATCGCCGCCGATCCGGATCAGCCCGAAAAGGCGGGAATGATCCATCACCGCGCCTTGCACGGCATCCGCCCAGGGCTCCGCCGGCACCGTGATGGTGACGCCCTTGATCGGGATCACCGGAGCGCGGATGCCGGCCGTGGCCAACAACGGAGCGCTGTAGCTTGCCGCTGCGACGACATAGGCATCCGCGTGGATCGGACCCTCGGCGGTGCCGAGCGAGGTGACGCGGTCGCCGTCGCGTTCGATCCGCTCGACCGCGCTACGCAACTTCAGCTCGGCACCCTGCGCTTCCAGCCGCTCGGCCAGGCGGCGCGCGAAGGCGCGGCAATTGCCGATTTCCTCGTCGACATAGAGCACGCCGCCGGCCAGCGTTGCGGCGACGGGGGCCAGTCCCGGCTCGCGCGCCACGCATTCGTCGGGATCGACCGGACGGGCGTCGAACCCCAGCGCCGCGATCGTCTCGGCCTCGGTGCATGCCTGCTCGAACGCCGCGACGGACTGGTAGAGCTTGAGGGCACCGTGCGTGTTCAGCGCGTAATCCTGGGCCGCGACAGCGCCGTCCGAGCGAAGCTGGGCAAAGACCTTCAGGCTGTGCCGCGTCAGCCGCCCGCTGGTTTGCAGGTTCCGCATGAATTGCCGGTGCCCGCAATTTCGGAGGAAGCGGGCGCCCCATCCCGCGATGCGCGGCAACTGTTGCCAGCGTACGAGCAGCGGCGCGTCCTCGCGGCCGATCCATTTCAGCAGCTGCCATTGCAGCCCGGGCGTGGCCCAGGGCTCGATCTGGGTGCCGCCGACGACGCTGCCGTTGGCATGGGATGTCTCCTCGGCCACGGTGTCGGCGCGGTCGATCAGGGTCACTTGACACCCGCGCGCGGCCAGCATGTATGCCGTCGTCACGCCGGAGATTCCGGCCCCGATCACCGCGACTTTCATGATCCGGCCCTTTGCCGCTCTTGAGGGTGGCGGGACATGATGTGTATACCCATGTATGTTATGTATATTACTTGTCGAGAGCCCCGGCCGCGAGGGACGGGGCAGGCGACAGGCGGTCGCAGGATCGTCGTAACATCGATACAGTTGACGGAGCGAATTTCATGGAGCCAATACTCGAGGGACCGATCAGACGGCCGCGTGTTTCGGACCAGATCGTCGAGCGGCTCGAATACGCCATCTGCTCCGGCGCGGTGAAGATCGGCGACGTGCTGCCCTCGGAACGGGACCTGATGAAGAGCTACGGCGTGGGACGGCCCGCCGTGCGCGAGGCGCTCTATACCCTTGCAAAGCGCGGCATCATCGAGCTTCGCAGCGGCAGCCGGCCGCTGGTCATCGCGCCCGACGCCTCGGCAGTGATGGAGGATCTGTCTTCGACTGCGAAATATTTCCTGTCGCAGCCGGACGGGGTGCGGAATTTCCAGAACCTGCGGGAATACCTGGAGATCTCGCTGGTGCGCGACGCGGCCAAGAACGCCACCGAAGCGGAGATCGACGGCATGAAGGAGGCACTGGCGGCGAACAAGAAGGCGATCGGCAACCGCAAGGCTTTCATCCAGACCGACATCGACCTGCATTTCGCGTTCGCGAGCCGAACCCAGAACCCGATCATTGTCGCGATCCACAATGCGATGACGCGCTGGCTTTACGAGCAGCGGACGGTCGCGCTGCATTCGCCGCAGATCGAGCAGATTTCCTATGCCGGCCACGAGGCGATCGTGCGGGCGGTCGCGTCGCGCGATCCGGATGCGGCGGAAGCGGCGATCCGGGCGCATCTTCACGACGTGTCCGACAATTACTGGGCCGGCAGGGCGCAGGGCGTGCCCGGCGCTCAACCCGATACCCCGTAGCGTTTCCGGTTCTCCGCCTCCAGCGCGTCGAAATCCGGCTCGCCGTCGCGGTGATTGCGGTTGCGCGCGTCGATCGCGGCAACCAGCAGCGACAGTGCCTCGTTGCGGGGCGTCGGGATGTTCAGCCGCCTGCCTTCCTCGACCACGACCCGGTTGAGGGCGCCGATCTCGGTCGGCTTTCCGGCCTCGACATGCTGCAGCATCGACGGCTTGTTGAACTTCACGCGGCAGAAGTCTTTGATGGTCGACAGCGGATCGGCGTCTGGCACGATGATCCCTTTTGCCCTAACGACGGCGACCGCCTCGTTGATGATGCCGGTCTGGAATTCGTCGGCGGCGGGATACATGGGAATCTCCCCCACACGGATGCCCAGAACCGCGCAGAGCGCGTTGATCGAGCAATTGTGGATGAACTTGCCCCAGATGAAGCCGACGATGTCGTCGACCAGCGTCGGCTCGAAGCCCGCGGCGGAAAGGAGTTCCGACAGCCGCACGATGCGGTCCGACTTGCGGCCGTCGATCTCGCCCAGCCAGGTCGGGCCCTTGTGGGTGTGGACCGCGTGTCCGGGCCCGGCCATCGCCGCGCTGTGATAGCTCAGCCCTCCGATCACGCGGTCGGCGCCCAGCGCCGAGATCAGCGTCTCGATGTTGCCGACGCCGTTCTGCAGCGTCAGGCAGGCGCCGTTGTCGTCGAGCACCTGCGCAGCGATCTCGGCCGCCGCGCCGGTGGTGTTGGTGTTGACCTGCACGATGCACATGTCGACTGCGCCGACCTCGCCAACCTCGGTGGTGGCGCGAACTTCGGCGCGGATGTCGCCGGTGATGCCGCCGAGCCTCAGACCGTTCTCGTTTATTGACCGGACATGGTCGGCCCAGGTGTCGAACAGCACGACCTCGTTGCCGCTTATCGCGAGCATGGCGCCGTAGAGCGACCCCATTGCTCCTGCTCCGATGATGCAGATCCGCATCGCGTTCCTCCCTCGTTTCAATCCGGGATGCGGACCGCCATGGCAAGCAAAGCAGGCTGGCCAATTCCGCGTAGAGTGGTATAACACCATTACTGGCATACCTGTCATACCGAATTATAGCGGAGACAAGAAAAGGTGCAAATCGATACTTCTTCCGATCCGGCAAGTCACCGCAACGCCGGACTGACCGGCGATCCGGAGGCCCGAGGCAAGCTGAACACACCGGCGCTTCTGCTGGATCTGGATGTCTTCGAGGCCAACCTCGCCGCGGCGGCGGAGCTGGGGCGCAGGGGGCAAAAGCACCTGAGACCGCATGTGAAGGGTCAGAAATGCCTGGCCATCGCCGACCGGATGATCGCCGCGGGCGCGGCCGGGTTGTGCTGCACCACGCTCGAAGAAGCCGAACTGATGCAATCTGCCACGGCACCAAGCCTGCTGATCACCTCTCCCGTCGTCGGGGCAGACACGCTGGAGCGGCTGGTGGCCATGGCGCACGGGCCGAAGGAGATGCTGGTCGCCGTGGATTCGATTGCTGGCGTGGAAGCGCTGGAGACGAGATTTGCCGAGGCGGGCGGCGAGGTGGGCGTGCTGGTCGATCTCGATGTCGGGCAGCGGCGGACCGGGGTGCGGGGCAGGGCGCAGCTTCTCGACGTGGCCAGGTCGGCGGCAGGGGCCCCGCATCTGCGCCTTGCCGGCATCCAGGCTTATTACGGGCACCTTCAGGCCATCGACGACTTTTCCGAACGCCGGCAACGCGTCACCGCCGCGCAGGCCGAGATCGCCGCCGGGATCGACCATCTCGCCACGGCCGGGCTGGCGCCCGACATCGTTTCCGGCGGCGGCACCGGAACCTGCCTCATCGATCTGGCCGGGCCCTTTACCGAGCTGCAGATCGGCTCCTTCGCGCTGATGGACGCGATGTACGACGCGGTGCAGATTGCCGAGAGCGGCCCGAACCCGTTCCAGCCCGCGCTGTTCGTTCTGGGTCGCGTAGTCAGCGCCAACCAACCCGACCGGGTGACCACGAATATCGGCATGAAGGCGCTGGCGCCGGATGGCGGGCCGGGACGGCTGGTTCAGCCGCCGGACGTGGCGGCCGAATTCGCCAATGCCGGCGATGAGCACGGTTTTCTGATCGCCGACGGCCTCGCCGAAATGCTGCCGCCCGGAACCGCGGTGACAGTCATGCCCAGCCATTGCGACACCACGATCAACCTGCATTGCGCGATCCACGCCATGCGCGGAAACCGGCTGGAGGAGCTGTGGCCGATAGAAGCGCGGGGGATCTGGTGATGACGACCGGTTGCAGCAGGGAGCCCTTCTTTCGCGTCGCGGAGTCGATCCTGACCGCGCAGGCGGGCGCCGGGCGACTGGACGGGCACGATGTCGGGCGGGTGATCAACGGTGCCGAGGCGGCGTATCTGGTGCAAAGGCTGGTGGCCGCACGCGCGGCCGCCTCGGCCTTGGGGCAGGTCGCCGGTTACAAAGTGGGGATGTCCTCGCGGCTGATCCAGGGGAATTTCGGGCTGACGGAGCCGGTCTACGGCCATGTGTTCGGCTCACGGCTGTTCGAGAGCGGGGCCGCGCTGTCGGTGCAGCGCAGCCGCCGGTTGGGGGTGGAATGCGAGATCGCGGCGACCCTGGCCGGCGATCTCGGCCCCGAGGGCGCGCCGTATGACGCGGCCGGCATCGCCGGGCGGGTGCAGTCGCTGCATGCCGCCATCGAGGTGATCGAGAACCGTTTTGCGAACCTGGAGGAAACGCCGGTCTGGGCGCTGGCCGCCGACAACATGATCGGCTTCGGCGGGGTGATCTCGGCCGGCGCCACGGTCGTCGAGCCGCTCGCCTCACGTGGGGGGCGGATCCTGGTCGACGGAGAGGTACGCGAGACCGGCCGCAGCGGCGACTTGGCCTATGGCGGGCCGATGGGCTGTCTTGCGTGGCTGGCCAATCAGCTGAGCCGGGTCGGCGCCGGGCTGCGTGCCGGTCAGGTGGTGTTTTGCGGCGGGATAACGGCGCCCTACTGGCTGGAGCCTCCCAGCGACCGGGACGCCTCGGAGATTACGGCCGATGTGACGGGGTTCGAGAGCGCCCGGCTGACAATCAACTGGGAGTGAGCGCATGAGCGGCAGGAGCATCGAGATCGCCTGTGTGCAGCAGGCCAACGCGCAACTCGGCGAGGGGCCTGTCTGGCATCCGCAGGAAAACCGGCTCTACTGGGCCGATGTGACGCGTCCCTGCATCTACGCCTTCGAACCCGGGGCAGGGCAGGTCGGAATCTGGCCGATGCCATCGGAGGTCGGGTTCCTGGTGCCGCGCGAGGGCAGCGGCGTCGTGGCCGGGCTGCGCGCCGAGGGTATCGTGGCGGTTGATACCGCGGACGGCCGGCTGACGCCACTGGTCCAGCCGGCCATCGGCAAGCCGAGCGGCCGGTTCAACGATGCGCGCACTGATCCGAAGGGGCGGTTGTGGACCGGATGGCTGACCGACAGCCGGCTGATGCCGGGAACGCTGTACCGGATCGACCCGGATCTGTCGGTCACCGCGGTGCTGAACGACATTGTCGCCAGCAACGGGATGGGTTGGAGCCCCGATTGCGCGACCTTTTATTACACCGACTCGCATATCGGCACGATCTGGGCCGCCGAGTTCGACCTCGACTCGGGCGAGCTGGGCGAACGCCGCCGCTTCTTCGCAACGCGCGTGCCGGGCGAGACGCCGGACGGGATGCAGGTCGATGCCGAGGGCGGTGTGTGGACGGTGATCTATAACGGCGGGCGCATCGTCCGGCTGGATCCAGGCGGGAAGGTCATCGCCGAGATAGCGCTGCCTGTGCGGCTGACCACCAGCGCGGCCTTCGGGGGCGCGGGTCTCGCGACGCTCTATGTGACCAGCGCCATCCGCCAGCAACAGGCGGTGGTGCTAGACGGCCAGCCCGAGGCGGGTGGGTTGTTCGCGCTGCGGCCCGGCGTGACGGGACAGGCGGATACGCTGCTGCCGTTTTGACGCCGGTTCGCGGGCCGGGGTCCTGGCCCGGGCTCAGCCGAATCCTTGCAACTCCAGCTCGTCGGCGTAATGGCAGGCGGCCAGGCTTTCGCGACTTTCGTCCGCCGGCCGAAGAGCGGGCTTTTCTCGGCGGCACAGATCGGTCGCGTAGCGGCACCGGGTGTGAAACACGCAGCCCGAGGGCGGGTTCGATGGATCCGGCATCCCGCCGCTGATGATGTTGCCGCGCTTACGCCCGATCTCGTGGCGCGGAATCGCCGCAAGTAGCGCCTCGGTATAAGGATGCCGCGGCGAATGGTAGATCGTGTTGCCGTCGGCGACCTCGACCACATGGCCCAGATACATCACCATCACCCGGTCGCTGATGTATTCCACCACGCTCAGGTCGTGGGCGATGAAGATGTAGGTCAGGCCAAGCTCGGTCTGCAGATCCTCCAGCAGGTTCAGCACCTGCGCCTGCACCGAGACATCCAGCGCCGAGACCGGCTCGTCGCAGATCAGCAGGCGCGGGTCGATGGCAAGCGCCCGGGCGATGCCGATGCGCTGGCGCTGTCCGCCCGAGAACTGGTGCGGGTACATCTGCAGGTGGTGCCGGCTGAGGCCAACCTTCAGCAGAAGCTGCTCGACCCGCTGGCGCTGTTCCTCGGCGGTGCCGATGCCGTGGATGCGCAGCGGCTCTGCGACGATGTCCAGCACCCTGAGGCGGGGGTTGAGCGACGAGTTGGGATCCTGGAACAGCATACTGATTTCGCTCCGAACGGAATCGCGCACGCTTGCGTCCGACTTGGTCAGGTCGGTCATCCGACCGTCCAGATTGAATTCTATCGAGCCCTCGGTGGCCTCGACGAGGCCGGCGATGCACCGGCCCATCGTGGTCTTTCCCGACCCGCTCTCGCCGACGATGCCCAGCGTCTCGCCCGCACGCAGCGAGAAGTCGACGCCGTCGACCGCGCGGACATGACCCACGACGCGCGAGAGGATGCCGCGGCGGATCGGGAAATGGGCGCGCAGCCCGGTGACGCTTAGGATGGTCTCTGCCGCCGCGGTCATCGGCCGGTTCCCCCGCCTTGGTCATGTAGCCAGCACTTGACCGAGCGGCCGCCCGCCAGCGCGAAGGACGGCGGCTCGCTGCTGTGGCAGATCGACTTTGCCACCGAACAGCGCGGCGCAAACTTGCAGCCCCGCGGCATTTCCAGCAGCGACGGAACCGTGCCGCCCACGGGCGACAGCCGCGCCTTCGCCCCGATCCGGGGCACCGAATGCAGCAATGCGCGGGTATAGGGGTGCTGCGGGTCGCCCAGCACGTCCTGAACAGTGCCGGATTCGACCACCCGGCCGACATACATGACCGCGACGTGGTCGGCGGTCTCGGCAACGACGCCCAGATCGTGGGTGATAATTATGAGCGACGCGTTCTCGGCCGCCTGCATCTGTTGCAGCAGATCGAGGATCTGCGCCTCGATGGTCACGTCAAGCGCGGTTGTCGGCTCGTCCGCGATCAGCAGCCGCGGGCTGCACGAGAGCGCCATGGCGATCATGACCCGCTGGCGCATTCCGCCGGAAAGCTGGTGCGGATAGGCGTCGACCCTTTTCTCGGGCGCCGGGATGTTGACCCGGTCGAGCATCTCGATGGCCCGCTCCCGTGCCTCCCTGCGATTGAGATCGGTGTGCAGCAGGATCGCTTCCATGATCTGTGCGCCGACCGTGTAGACCGGGGACAGCGATGTCATCGGTTCCTGGAAGATCATCGCGAAGGCGTTGCCGCGCAGCTGGCGAATCGTCGCGCCGTTCGGCTTTAGCGCGGTGACGTCGACCGGCGCGGTATCGGGCGCAGAATAGTGGATCGAGCCGCCGGTTATCGACGCGTTCTGGGGCAGCAGTCGCATGATCGAGCGGGCCGTAATGCTCTTGCCGCAGCCGCTTTCACCGACGATCCCCAGGGTGCGACCCTCCTCGACCGCCAGCGACACGCCGTCGAGCGCGCAGACCTTGCCGTAATCGGTATCGAACTCGACCCGGAGATCGTCGACGCGCAGCAATTGCCGCGACGTCGCGGCGGCGGACCCGTCTGTCATGGTGTCACTCATCGGCTGGAATGTGGGTCCGCGACATCGCGCAGCCCGTCCCCAAGGAAATTGAAGCTCATAACCGTCAGGATCAGCGGGATCGCCGGCGTCAGCATCCAGGGCGACAGGCGGAAGATCTCGATCTTGTTGGCTTCGCTCAGCAGGACGCCCCAGCTGGTCATCGGCGCCTTGATGCCGAGGCCCAGGAAGCTGAGCGCGCTTTCGGCCAGGATGATGGTGGGAACCGCCAGCGTCGCCGTCACTAGGATGTGGCTGGACAGGTTCGGGATCATGTGGACGAAGATGATCCGGGGCGCCCGGGCTCCGGCGACCTCGGCCGCCGCGACGTAATCGGCCGTCTTGAGCGCCAGCGCCTTGCCGCGGATCTCACGCGCCAGCGAGGTCCATTCGATCATCGCCAGCACGATGGTAATCCCGAAGAACACCCAGATCGACGGCCAGCCGGGCGGGATGATTGCGGCCATCGCCATCCAAAGCGGCAGCTGCGGAAACGAGCGGATCAACTCGATCACCCGCTGGACGATGGTGTCGAACCAGCCGCCGCGATAGGCCGACAGGGTGCCGATGGCAGTGCCCACGAACACCATGATGACGATTGCGAGCAGGCCGATGGTCAGCGACACGCGGCCACCGTTGATGATGCGCGACAGCATGTCTCGGCCGCGGCCGTCAGTTCCGGCGAGAAAGATCGTACCCTCATCGACGCCGAACAGCTGGATGTTGGTCTCGATGAGCCCGAAGAACAGCGTGTAGTCGTAGCCCCGCACGAAGAAGCGGATCGCTTGCGGGTTTTCGCGGTCCTCGGTGTAGACCACCCGCATCGTCGCCGGGTCGCGTTTGCCCGTGAGCGGATAGACGAAGGGGCGCACGTGAAACCCGCCCTCGTCGTCGAGGAAATGCAGCGCCTGCGGGGCGACGAAGACGTAGCGCGGATTGCCGCGGTCGAATTCGTAGGGTGCGAAGAAGCCCGGCACCGCGATCATCAGGTACATGCAGGAGAGCAGCACCGCACCGATCATGGCCATGCGGTTCCGGCGGAACCGGCGCCACATCAGCCGGCGCACCGACAGCGGCCTGAAGGCTTGCTCCTCTTCCGGGGCCGGAGCCTGGGCCTCCTGTCGGGTGTCGGTCGCGTCCATTCAGGGCTGCCTAATTGTAGGTTATTCTGGGGTCGGACCAGGCGAGCACCAGGTCGGCCAGCAGGTTTCCGATCAGCAGGATCAGGGCGAAGAGCATGATGATGGTGCCGGCCAGGTACATGTCTTGGGCAAGCACGGCGCGCAGGAACAGCGGGCCCAGCGTCGGCAGGCCGAGAATGACCGAGACGATTACCTCGCCGCCGATGATCTCGGGCAGATGGATCCCGACACGGCTGATGATCGGGTTCACCGCGAGCCGCGCCGCGTGCTTGACCACGACCACGCGCTCGCGCAGCCCCTTGGCGCGGGCGGTCTCGATGAATTGCTGCGACAGCACGTCGAGCATGTTGCCGCGCATGATCCGCATGGTGCCGGCGAGGCCGCCCAGCCCGATCGCCAGCATCGGCCCGGGCATGTGTTCCAGCGTGCTCTTGAACTTCGCCCAGTTCATCGGCTCGCCCATGTACTGCGCGTCGTAGAGGCCGCCGATCGAGACGGCGCCGAAGTAGAACACCGAAATGAACAATATCCCCAGTGCGACGATGAAGCTGGGGATAGACAGCGCGAAGAAGGCGACGGTCGAGAACAGGTAGTCGATCGGGCCGTTCCGGTTCACCGCGGCGATGATGCCGAAAGGGATCGCCAGTCCGAGAACCACGACCAGAGTGCTGAGCGACAGCAGCAGCGACATGCCGAAACGGGGCAGGACCAGGTCGGCGACCGGGGTGTCCTGCATGCTCATGGCGATGCCGAAATCGCCGCGCGGGAAGCCCGAGACCCAGAACAGGTACTGGCGCCAGACCGGCTCGCCGAGGCCGTAGCGCTCCCGCAGCGCCTCCAGCGTCGCCTCTGAGGCGGGCGAGCTAATCGCGCGCAGATGCGCCGCGTAGCTCGTCACCCAGTCGCCCGGCGGAAGCTGGATGATGACGAAGCTGACCATCGAGATGACGATCATCATCAGGATCATCAGCAGCAGGCGTCGGATTACAAAACTGAGCAACGGCCCACTCCGCTTGGATCTGGCAGGCGTCGCACGGGGTCGGGACTGTTCCGGGGCGCTGTTCCGGCGCGATCAGTCTGACCGCGCCGGAAGCTTGATGACAACCGGGTCGCGCCTAGTTTTCGCGATCCCACCTGCCGAAGACCTGGTCGTAGCGGAACGCCGGCATGTTGCTGCCGAACTCCTGGATCCGCGCATAGCGGTCCGGCATGTTGCCCAGGCGGTCGCTCTTGATGAACGGCCGCTCGTAATCGCCGATATAGACCCCGAACACGTTCTCGGACATGATGTCGCCGGCCTGCTTGATCGCGGCCTTTGCCTCGACGTTCGGCAGGGCCGGAGCGCTGAGCAGAAGGTCGGAATATTCGGCGAATTCAGGCGAGAACGGCGCTGACGCGGCTTCCTGGTGCCAATAGGGCTGGCCGTCGGAGACCGGCACCCAGAGGCTCAGATTGGCGAGCGGCACCTCGGTCCCGTAAAGATCCCAGACATGCACGTGCCAATCGCGGCCCAAGCGGCGCTCTTCGATGAGGTCCTGGTGCTGCACGTTGAGCACCAGATCGATCCCCACATCGGCCAGCTGCTCCCGGATCATCTCGGTGATCGGGACGTAGAGATCGTGCTGCGAGACGTCGACGATGATTTGCAACTCCGAGCCGTCGGGCGCCTCGCGCATCCCGTCGCCGTCGGCATCGACGATGCCGGCCTCGTCCAGTAGCTCCCGGGCGCGGTCCTCGTCATGTTCGACATAGCTGCCCGCGGCCTCTTCATCGTAATATTGCGACAGCGGCGACCAGGCCCAGCCGCGCGTGGTCAGGAGGTCATTGAACGACACGAAGTTGATGTCGTCGCGATTGATCGCCACCGAGAAGGCGCGGCGGAAGTTGGCGTCCCTCAGGACCTCGCGGACGGTCTCGTCCTCGACATCGTAGTTGAAATACATCGCCATGCCGGCAACGCTGGAATAGCCGATGTCGTATTGGCGGTTTTCCTTCTCGGACAGGAACAGCTGCAGGTGCTGGACGCCGACCCACATCCCGTCGGAATCGAACTCGCCCGAGACGTTGCCGAGCGCGACGGATTGCCGGTCCTCTACCTCGCGGATCTCGACCCGGTCGAAATAGGGCAGCTGGTTTCCGTCCTGGTCCACCTTCCAGTAGTAGGGATTGCGCACCAGAACGAATTTCTCGCCCGGCACGTATTCCTCGAGCACCCAGGCGCCGATCGAGACCTTGCCGCGGCCGAGGAAGTAGAGAAGATTCTCGTTCAGCTCCTCGTAGGTGGCCTCGGAATTGTACTTGGGATGCATCTCGCCGACGATGTGCTTGGGCCAGGCGATGTCGTCCAGCGTCGCTAAGGCGGTATTGGCGAAGTAGTAGGGCACCGCGAACTTGAACCGGATCGCGTAATCGTCGATCTTCTCGAGTTCCGCCATCTCGCCGCCGGCGGCGAGCACCAGCGGGGGCGTCCGGGTCACGTTTTCATCAAGCAGGATGTCTTCCCAGAAGAACACGATGTCGTCGGCGGTGAACGGCTCTCCGTCGGACCATTTCATGCCCTCACGCAGCGTGAACGTGATCTCGGTTCCGTCCTCGTTGTATTCCCAGCCGCTGGCGACGTTGGGAAGGATCGGCCCCTCGGAGGGTAGCGGGAAGGTCGGCGTGGTCAGCGTCGCCTTGGCGATCTGGTTGGGAATGTACTCGTTGCGCAGGAAGGCGACGCCGTTCACCATGGTATCGCCGAAGGTGCCGATCTCCTCGACTTGCACCACGGCGGGGTTCGCGGGCAGCCGCTCTTCAAGCGGCGGAAGCTGCCCGGCGTCGACCATCTCGCGCAGCATGGGCGATTCCTTGTGTGCCCAGTCGTCCGGTGCCAGGGGTGTGTCGGCCGCCAGGACCAGCCCCCCGGCTGTCAGGCAGTACGCACCAGCAAGCGTAGCCGCAAATGCAGAAAGGTATCTCATCTCATTCTCCCCGTTGCTTTATTTGGACTGACTGCGGGGCGCGACCTGCCGGTTCTGCGACTCCCGGTTTCCCGCAAGCGGGAAGTGCGCCCACTATGTACACAAACATTACTGTTGACCATTGATACCACTTTGTCAACTGATGCGTCGCCGCCGGCTCCTCAATGGCATTCGGGTAGACTTGCGCCTTCGCGGGTGACTTTTTTCGGGGCTGCAAGCCATTGAGAAGGCGAGGTTTCCTCAGCCGGGGCGATTTTTTTCTGCAAGACCGTTAACAAGCGGCCCGCGATTTGCATGCTGTCGTCAGGCACATGCAGGAGCCGCCAGTGGACCAGCGAATCATCGACCTGAAGTCGACCACCTTCTCGGGCCGTCGCGTGAACCGGCAGCAGATCGCCGACATCCAGGAGACCG
>JAJEAR010000046.1 GCA_022822665.1 Alphaproteobacteria bacterium
GCTGCAACGCCTCACGCTCATCATCGGACAGTTCGGGCACCACCCGTGTATGATGATTGGCCATGGCATGACCTCCCGCACCGGACCACCATGCCATGACCGAACTTTACTGTAAACTAATTTGTGATACGGAATACTAGTCAATAGTGCGCCGCACCTGCCCAAGAACGTCTTGTAAGTCATAGGGTTGAAGCGAGTCACACTGGCACTTCGATCGAATGTCGGTCTCGGGGGTTGCGAGCCCCCGCAACCCCGCAACCCCGCAACCACCCGTCACGGCCATGCAAGGAAACAATATCCCAAGGTTTCACGAAGCCAGGCCATGTCGGACGTCATCGCCGGTCTGGTGGCGGGAATTGGGCGTCGACACCAGCATCTGCTCGAGCCTGTCGTCGGTGCGCCCGGCCTGCGAGGCGCAGTGTTGATCTTCCGGGGAGCGGACAGTTTGACCCTGTGGCTACTGCAGCCGCCGCGTGGTCGTGGCCGACTGCAGCCAGGAAACTGCCTTTCTTGACCGGCTGCACGCTGCTTCTGGCGGTGCCGGCGCTGGTCGGGCGGTCAGTCGTTCCCGACGCTCACTGCCGGTGGTCAGGAGCGTTCCGAACTGTTCTTGTGTGTCCCGCCCGGTGTTCGGCCGTTCTCGATCCAGCGGTGGGCAGTGGCGACGATCCGGTTGAGACCGGAGTGGCGCGGGGTGAAGCTGAGGGATGTCCGCGCCCGGCCCGCGTCGGCAACCAGGATTGCCGCGTCCCCGGGGCGGCGGGCGGTGGTGTGATGGGGAACAGGATGGCCGGTCACGCGTTCCACCGCCTCAAGGATCTCGTGGACCGAGAACCCCACGCCGGTACCGAGATTGGCCACCAGGCTGTCGCCGCCGGCCTCGAGATGCGCAAGCGCCGCGACATGGGCGTCGGCGAGATCGCGGACATGGACGTAGTCGCGGACCGCGGTGCCGTCGGGCGTCGGATAGTCATCGCCGTAGATCGCGAGCTCCGGAATCAGGCCCAGTGCCGCCATCACTGCCCGGGGGACGAGATGGGTCTCCGGGTCGTGGCTCTCCCCGGTCTCGCCGTCCGGATCGCAACCCGCGGCGTTGAAGTACCTGAGGCACACCGAGCGCAGGCCGTAAGCCTTACCGTGGTCCGCCAGCGCCTGTTCGACTGCGAGCTTGGTACGGCCGTAGGGACTGACGGGGCTGGTTGATACGTCTTCGCGGATCGGCAGCGGGCCGGGTTCGCCGTAGACGGCACAGCTCGAGGAGAAGACGATCGGCACGCACCCGTGCCTGCGGGCCGCATCCAGCAGGTTGAGCGCGCCGGTCAGGTTGTTGCGCCAGTAGCGCGCCGGCTCGCGCACTGATTCACCGACGTCGCTCAGCGCGGCGAAATGCAGGATGGCCGCAAACCGGTATTCCGAGAACAGTTGCTCGAGCGCCCCGGGGTCGCACAGGTCACCGACGATCAGCGGTCCCCAGCGCACCAGCTCCCTGTGCCCGGTCGACAGGTTGTCGAACACAACCGGCCGGTAGCCGTTCGCGGCAAGCGTCTTCGCCGTCTGGCTGCCGACGTAGCCCGCGCCCCCGGTGACCAGGACCTGCACCGCTTGCGTCATGATGCCCGTTGCCCCACCTTTCCCGTGCCTTCAATAGTGCTCGCTGGCACCGGGGTGCAAGCCCGTGCCGGCCTCGCTGTCGCCGTTCGGAGCGGACGCCATGAATATCCTGGAACACCCGGATCCCTACGACCCGACCGATCCGGGCGTGATCGCCGACCCGTACCCGGCGCTCGATACCCTGCGCAGCCGCAGCCCGGTCGCCTGGTCCGAGCGGCTCCGGTCCTGGCTGGTGACCCGGCACGATGACTGCATCGCCCTGCAGCGCGACCCCCGCCTGTCGGCGGAACGGATGGCGGCCTACTTCCAGGGCCTGTCCGATGAACGCCGCAGGGCCCTTGCCATGAGCGAGAGGATGATCGGCACCTGGTCGGTCTTCCTCGATCCACCGCCGCATACCCGCATCCGCAGCCACCTGAACCGCTGGTTCACCACCCGGTCGCTCGAGGCGATGAAGCCGCGGATCGAGCGCCGGATCGATGACCTGCTGGTCCCGGTGCGCGACCGTGAACAAATGGATTTCGTGGCCGACTTCGCCTACCCGCTGCCCGCCAGCGTGATCATGGACATGCTGGGGGTCCCGCTTGACATGCTGGACGACTTCCAGCGCTGGAGCCACGACGTCGCACTGTTTGTCGGCTCGTCCCAGACCGCGCCCGACAAGCACCTTCGCGCGGAGGAAGCCATTGTCGGGCTGGCGGCGGTGTTCCGGGACCTGCTGGCCGAACGACGGCGCGCGCCCGACGCCGACATGATCTCCGAACTCGCCCGACAGCCCGGGTTGTCGGACGACGAACTGGTCGCCAACTGCATCCTGCTGCTGTTTGCCGGCCACGAGACCACCACCGGACTGCTGTCGAACGGACTGATGCGGCTGATCCAGCATCCCGGCCAACAGGCACTGCTGCGCCGCGAACCCGACCGCGCCGAGATGGCGGTGGAGGAAATGCTGCGCTTCGACTCGCCCGCTCCCGCCATCTCGCGGGTTGCCGCCACCGATCTCGAGCTGCGCGGCCGGCGGATTGCCCGCGGCGACCGGGTCTTCCTGATGCTGAATGCCGCCAACCGGGACCCGGACGCGTTCGACGAGCCCGACCGGTTCGACATCACCCGCCGGGCGGGACGACACATCGCCTTCGGCTTCGGCATTCATTTCTGCATCGGGGCGCCGCTCGCGCGGCTCGAGGCGACGCTGGCCCTGCCGCGGGTGCTTGCAGCCCTTGACGACATCGAGCAGACGGACGATGCGGTGACCTGGCGGGACGGGGTCAGCCTGCGTGGGCTGGTGTCGCTGCCGATCCGCTACCAGGGACGGCGCGCTGGACCGGGGACGGCGTGAACTCTATAGGGGTGCGCGCGAGACCAACCGGAGACACGCGAGATGTCAGGACCCGCCAGGCGCCCGTCGGGACGCGCGGCTACGCAAATGCGCGAGGTACACCTCGAACCTGGCTGGGCCCGCCATGCCGAGGGTTCCTGCCTCGCCCGTTTCGGCGAAACCCAGGTCCTGTGCACCGCCAGCATCGAGGACCGGGTCCCGTTCTTCCTGCGCAACACCGGCCGCGGCTGGGTCACCGCCGAGTATGGCATGCTGCCGCGCTCGACCCATGAACGCACCGACCGAGAGGCGGCCCGGGGCCGCCAGAGCGGTCGCACACTGGAGATCCAGCGCCTGATCGGCCGCTCGCTGCGCGCGGTTACCGATCTCAAGGGACTCGGGGAGCGGCAGATCCGCATCGACTGCGACGTCCTCGTCGCCGACGGCGGAACCCGCACCGCCGCGATCACCGGCAGCTACGTGGCGCTTCACCAGGCACTGGCCGAGCTGGCCGGGTTCGGAGTGCTGCGGCGGGTCCCGCTCACCGACCAGGTCGCCGCGGTTTCCTGCGGGATCTGGAACGGAACGGTGGTGCTCGACCTAGACTATGCCGAGGATTCGAATGCTGCCGCCGACGCCAACTTCGTGCTGACCGGCTCGGGAGGCATCGTCGAGATCCAGGCCACCGCCGAGGCAGAACCCTTTGCCGACGACGAATTCGCTCAGATGCTCGACCTGGCCCGGACAGGTGTCCGCGACCTGGTCGCGGCACAGAAGTCGGCGCTGGAACTGGAGTGAACGCCATCGCACGGGTCTTCGCCGACACGACCCTGGTCATCGCCAGCCACAACCCGGGCAAGGTGCGCGAGATCGCCGACCTGCTCGCACCGCTCGACTGCGAGTTCGTCCCTGCAGCGACCCTCGGCCTCCCGGAACCGGAGGAAACCGCCCTTACGTTTGCGGGCAATGCCGAGATCAAGGCCCTGGCCGCGGCCCGCGGGTCCGGGCACCCGGCGCTTGCAGATGACTCCGGTCTTGCGGTTGCAGCACTCGACGGCGCCCCGGGCGTGTTTTCCGCCCGGTGGGCCGGACCCGGCAAGGATTTCGGCCACGCGATGCGCCGGGTCAACGATGCCGTGGCCGAATGCGACCGAAGTGCGGGCGCGCCGGTCTCGCGCGCTGCCCGTTTTGTCTGCGCGCTCTCGCTCGCCTGGCCGGACGGTCACGTGGAAACGGTCGAGGGGATGGTCTGCGGCCACCTCGCCTGGCCGCCGCGCGGCACCGGGGGGTTCGGCTACGACCCGATGTTCGTGCCGGACGGCCACGACCTCACCTTCGGCGAACTCGCGCCTGAACGAAAACACGCCATCAGCCATCGCGCCGCCGCGTTCCGGAGACTGTGCGGGACGGTGCTTCCCCTGCGGTGATGGAAGAGCTCGGCCTCTACGTCCACTGGCCGTTCTGCCTGTCGCTCTGTCCCTACTGCGACTTCAACAGCCACGTGGTCGCCGAGGTTGACCACCACCGCTGGCAACGCGCCCTGCAGGACGAGCTCCGCACCATGGCGGCCCGGGTTCCGGACCGCACGCTCGCCAGCGTGTTCTTCGGCGGCGGCACCCCGTCACTCATGGAGCCCGGGACTGTTGCGGCCGTCCTGGAAACCGCACGCGGCCTGTGGCCGGTGTCGCCCGAGCTCGAGGTCACGCTCGAAGCCAACCCGACCTCGGTCGAGGCCGGCCGTTTCGCCGGGTTCCGCGATGCGGGGGTCGATCGGGTGTCGGTCGGCGTGCAGTCGCTCGACGACCGGGCCCTTGCCTTCCTCGGCCGCCGGCATGACGCGGCCGAGGCGATTGCGGCGCTCGAGGTCGCCCATGCCCGGTTCCCGCGGGTCTCGTTCGACCTGATCTACGCCCGCCCGGGACAGGACCCGGCGGACTGGCGCGCCGAGCTCGCCCGGGCCCTGGCGTTCGCCGGCGAACATGTCTCGCTCTACCAGCTCACCATCGAGCCGGGCACTGCGTTCCACCGAGCCCACGCACGCGGCGACTTCGTGATGCCGGACGACCGGACGGGCGGCATCCTGTACGAGACGACGGCGCAGATGCTGCACGAGGCCGGCCTGCCGGCGTACGAGGTCTCGAACTACGCGGTCCCGGGCGCGGAGTGCCGTCACAATCTCGTCTACTGGCGCCTTGCCGACTACATCGGGATCGGCCCGGGAGCCTGGGGCCGCCATTCGGTGCAGAGCGGGGTCCTTACCACCCGCACCCACCGGGCACCGGCCCGATGGCTCGAGCTGGTTGAACGCGACGGCCACGCGGTGGTGGAAACCTCGCGACCCGATCGCGACCAGCAGGTCACCGAGATCCTGATGATGGGCTTGCGCCTGGTCGAAGGGGTACCACGGTCCCGGTTCGAGTCCGTTGCGGGAGGACCGCTGGAAGCGATGGTGGACCACGACACGCTCGACCTGCTGATCGGGGAGGGGTTCCTGGTGCTTGACGGCGAGCGGTTGCGCGCCACGGCCGCCGGGCGCCAGAGACTGGATTCGGTGCTGGCGCTGCTGCTGCGCGACCTGAACCTCGGGACGGTCAGAACTGGCCCTGGTCAAATCGCTCCGGAGCCGGGTCAAGGACAGTGACCGTCCGGTCACCAACCTCCATGACCGCGAGGCCCCGCTGGTTCGACCCGTCAGGCAGCAGTCTGAACAGACCGTCGACACCGGCAAACCCGACCGGATCGGTCAGGACGTCGTGGCTGAGGGTTCCGTCACCGTCGGCTCCGGCGAGGGTGACCGCGAGCAGCATCGCGTCATACCCCTGGGAGGCAATTTCCTGCGGCTCGGCTTCGAACAGGGCGGTGAACCGCTGGCGGAACCGGCTGCGGTGTTCCGGCGAAACCGCGGCAAACCAGCCTCCGCGCAGCGACGGCTCGGTGCCGAGCCCCTCGGTTCCGCCCCACAGCGAGGTGCCGATGAACTGCACGTGCGACGGGTCGACGTCGTAGTAGGCGAGCAGGGCGGCGACCGTACGCAGATGGCGACCACCGGTGGGCAGCAGAACCACATCGAACGGCGGCGCCCCGAAGGTCTCCATCGAGCGCAGCCGATGAAGGGCTGCGCGCGAGACCGGATCCGTGCGCGATGCCAACAGGGAACGCTCGTCCGCGAGTGCCTGTTTCCTGCGGTCATACTCCGCGAACTCGCGCACCAGCGCCTCGAGATCGGCCTCCTGCGGGTCATAGCCCTGCACGCGGGTGACCGACAGTCCCACCTGCTCGGCAGTTCGCCGCGCAGCCTCGGTCACCGTGCGGCCAAACTTGCCGTGGGGAGCCAGCACACCGAGCGAGGTCCGCCCGTTCTGCGCCGCCAGCCTGACGACCCGGTCGACCTGCTGTTCCGGCAGCACTCCCAGAACATAGAGCCCGTCGCCGGCGATGGTCCGGTCGTTGGAGAAACTGATCACGCTGACGCCGGCTGCGGACGCGACCGGGCGCACCGCCTCGGCCGAGGTGCCGAACACCGGCCCGAGGATGATCCGCACACCATCTGCTATGGCCTCGAGTGCAACCGTGCGCGCCCCGTCCGGAACACCGCGCGTGTCATAGACCCGCAACTCGAGGTCCGTGCCCGCTGTCTCGAACAGGGCCAGTTCCGCCGCATTGAGCAGCGAGCGTCCCAGCCTCGCGCGCGGTCCGGTCATCGGCGCGAGCAGTGCGATACGTGCCGGTTTCGGTTCGCTGGTCCTGGCGGGCTCCTCGACGACAACCTTCGGCGCGGGCGCCGGCGCCACGATGACAGGGGGCTGGGTCAGGCGCTGCCCGGCGTTGCCGGAACCGCGCAGCTCGCAGCCGCCCAGCAGCATCGACAGGAAACCGCTTGCCAGCAGGACCGTTCCACGCCACCCGGGCCTCGACACTCCGGTTGCGGGCGCCATGTCCATCTCCGCTCGACAGGTGCGACCATCACGGGTACAGAGTTGCGGATCAGGATGTACAGAACCTGCAACCCAAGGCAAGTGCGCGTGTGTACTGCAGAGTCCGCAACGAGCTGTCGGCCCGCAGGACTCATGCTGGTTGCGACGCCGATCGGCAATCTCGGCGATGTCAGCCATCGTGCCGTCGAGGTCCTCGGAGCCGTGGACCTGGTGTTGTGCGAGGACACCCGGGTCACCCGGCGCCTGATGGCGGCATACGGGCTCGAAACTCCGCTTGCCTCCTATCACGACCACAATGCGGCCCGGGTCCGCCCGCGGATCCTGGAGAGGCTAGCCGCGGGCGGGTGCATCGCGCTGGTGAGCGATGCCGGCACACCGGCCATTTCCGATCCGGGCTTCCGGCTGGTCCGGGCCTGTCGCGATGCCGGGATCGCCGTGTCGATCGTTCCGGGGCCGACCGCTCTCGTCGCGGCGCTGGCGATTTCCGGGTTGCCGACGGACAGTTTCTACTTCGGCGGGTTCCCGCCGCCCCGGCGCGTCGCCCGGCGTACCCGACTCGCAAGTCTCGCGGGACTCCAGGCAACGCTGGTGTTCCACGAATCAGCGCGCAGGCTGCAGTCCCTGCTCGCCGATGCCGAACTCGAGCTCCCCGGGCGGCAAGCCGTGGTCGCGCGCGAGCTCACCAAGGTGTACGAGGAAGTCCGCGAGGGCAGTATTGCGGAGCTGCTCGCCCATTACCGGGACGCGGGTCCGCCACGGGGCGAAGTGGTGGTGCTGTTCGGACCACCCGCTCCCATCGGGACCGGGGACGCGGAAATCGACGAGTTGTTGCGCAGTGCGCTGCGTGACGGCACGCTGCGCGATGCGGTCCGCAGTGTTGTGGAAGCCACCGGCGCGGCCCGCGCACGTGTTTACCGGCGTGCGATCGAGCTTCAGGAAACATCCTCACAGACAGGGGGGAGCACCGGATGAGAGCAAGACCCCGGTGGGGTGCCGCAGCGATCGCCCTGTTCATGGCGGCCGGGTGTGCGCCGATCGAGATGACGATCGATGCCGGCGCCGCCGCCACAGCCATCGTCGAGTCGGCCCAGGTCAGGAACGAGGTCAGCAGGACCGTCGAGGACATAACAATCCGGGCGCGGATCAACGATGCCCTGTTCCAGCGCGACGTCGACCTCTTCGGCGCGGTTTCCCTTGCCGTGGAGAACGGCCGTGTCCTGCTCACCGGATCGGTCGAGACCCCGGATGACCGTCTCGAGGCGACCCGGCTGGTCTGGCAGATCGACGGGGTTCGCGAAGTCATCAACGAATTGCAGATCACGGATACGACAACCCTTCTGGACAGGGCACGCGATCTCATCGTGACCAAGACCCTGCAGAGCCGACTGCTGTTCGACACGCACGTGCGGTCGATCACCTACAGCGTCGATACCGTCAACGGGACCGTCTACCTGTTCGGGACGGCGCGTTCGCAGGACGAGCTCGACCGGGTGAAGTCGCATGCAGGCAACGTCCAGTATGTCGAGAACGTGGTGAGCTACGTGACGGTGGAAGCAGCTCCTTGACCGGGGAACTGAACCCGGACGCGATGCTGCGCAGGGCCGCCGGCCTCGGGACCGCACCGTGGCCCATCGCCGAGACCGCGCTCGCGCTCGCCGCCCTCGATCGCCCCGCGGTCCCGCTCGGGCGTTACCTGCAGGAACTCGACGACATGTCGGACCGCGTTTCGCGCTGTGTCGCGCAGGCGTCGGAACCGGTTTCCTGCCTGGCTCGCGTCATCGGCACCGAACTCGGCTACGAGGGGGACAACGTCAACTACGACGATCTGCAGAACGCCAACCTGATGCGAGTGATGGACCGGCGCAAGGGGCTGCCTGTGGCTCTCGGCATTCTCTACATCCACGCCGCGCGCGCTCAGGGCTGGGACGCGGAAGGCTTGGCCTTCCCGGGGCATTTTCTCGTTCGCGTTACCGCGGGTCCGTTACGGTCGATCCTCGATCCGTTTGCCGGCGGACGGGACTGCTCGGCCGCCGATCTTCGGGGGCTGCTCGCGAAGATGCAGCGGGAAGCGGTCAGTCTTTCCCCGCAGATGACGGCGGGGGTCTGCGACCGCGACGTGGTTCTGCGCCTGCTCAACAACACCGCCATGCGTCTGGAAGCCACCGACTCCAGCGAAAGGGCCGGCGCCATCCTGGAGCGGATGATGGTCCTTGCTCCCGATGACGAGCGCATCTGGGCCAGGTCGGCGGTCTGCAACGCGCAACTCGGCAGGTACCAGGCGGCAATCGACCTGATCACCCGCTGCCTCGAGCAAGGCTCGCTGTCCGGTTCGGCACGCTACCAGCTCGCACGGTTGCGCGAAGGATGCCGGATACGGCTCAACTGATCCCGCGCACGGTTGCGCCTGATTGCACCACGTCGCATGATCCGCCGGCTTCCGGGTGAAACAAGACACAGCAGCGGACCTTCCTGCATGAGCCTGACCGTCGCGATCCAGATGGACCCGATCGAGGGTGTCGACATCGACGCAGACAGCACCTTTGCCCTGGCGCTCGAGGCGCAGGACCGGGGTCACGAGCTGCTGCATTACCTGCCGGACAACCTGTCGTGGCGCGACCAGCAGGTGACGGCGAAGGCGCGACCGCTCGCGGTCCGCCGGGTGGCCGGCAACCACTCTTCGCTCGGCGAGCGCAGGACGGTGGACCTCGCCGGCGAAGTCGATGTGGTCCTGATGCGCCAGGACCCGCCGTTCGACATGTCCTACATCACCGCGACCCACGTGCTCGAACAGCTCCAGCCCGGCACCCTGGTGATCAACGACCCGGCACAGGTCCGCAATGCGCCGGAGAAACTGTTCTCGACCGGTTTTCCCGGGCTGATGCCACCGACCCTGATCACGCGCGACGTCGAGGAGGTCCGCGGGTTTCGTGACACCCATCGCGACATCATCGTCAAGCCGCTGTTCGGCAACGGCGGCGCCGGCGTGTTCCACATCGGCCCTGGGGACGAGAACCTCAACGCGCTGCTCGAGCTGTTTGACAGCATTTCGCGCGAACCGCTTATCGTCCAGCGCTACCTGCCGGAGGTCCGCCAGGGCGACCGGCGCATCATCCTCGTCGACGGACAGGCGGTCGGCGCCATCAACCGGGTCCCGGCCGAGGGCGAGGCGCGGTCCAACATGCATGTGGGCGGCCAGCCGCAGCGCTGGGAGATGACCCGGCGCGACCACGAGATCTGCGAGCAGATCGGACCGGCACTGCACGAGCGCGGACTGGTGTTTGTCGGGATCGACGTAATCGGGGACTGGCTCACCGAGATCAATGTCACCTCGCCGACCGGTATCCAGGAACTGGGCCGGTTCGACGGCATCAACGTGGCAGGGATGATCTGGGACGCCATCGAGGCGCGACTGTAGGGCGGGCTCAGTCCTGCTCGCGGGACGCCTTTTCCTCCAGTCCGGACGTCCCGGACCTCTGCTCGAGGATGGCCCAGACCTGTTCGGCGTCAACCCCGGCGTCCTGCCACAGAACCAGCAGGTGGTAGAGCAGGTCGGCGCTTTCCGCCGCCACGCCGTCCGGGGTTCCCGACAGCGCCTCGATCATGGTCTCCACCGCCTCCTCGCCCAGCTTGCGGGCGATCTCCGGGGTGCCGCGCGCCAGCAGCCGGGCGGTATAGGAAGCATCGGGGTCGCCGCCGCTGCGTGATGCGATCACCCGGAGCAGGTCGTCGAGGGGGTGCGTGCGTCCTGTCATGGTGACGGACGCACCGGGATGCCGGCCGATTTCATGTGCGCCTTGACCTCCCTGATGCGGAACTGCCCGAAATGAAAGACCGATGCCGCGAGCACGGCGGAAGCGCCTCCCTCGCGCACGCCCTCGACGAAGTGGTCGAGTTCTCCGACACCGCCCGACGCGATGACGGGAACCCGGGCCGCATCCGAGATCGCCCGGGTGAGCGGGATGTCGAAACCGGCCCGCGTCCCGTCACGGTCCATGGACGTCAGCAGGATCTCGCCGGCCCCGGCCCCAACCATGCGCCGCGCCCACTCCACGGCGTCGAGCCCGGTTTCGGTGCGTCCGCCATGGGTGAAGACCTCGAACCGTCCCGAGCGGGATCGCTTGGCGTCGATGGCGACCACGGTGCACTGGGAACCGAATTTCTCCGCCGCCTCGCGCACGAACTCCGGACGCCGGACCGCCGCGGTGTTGATCGAGACCTTGTCAGCACCCGCAAGCAGCAGGCGGCGGATGTCCTCGGTGGTCCGCACCCCGCCGCCCACGGTCAGCGGCATGAAGCACTGGTCCGCCGTCCGGCTGACCACATCGAGCAGGGTTTCCCGGTTGTCGCTGCTCGCGGTGATGTCGAGAAAGCACAGTTCGTCCGCGCCCTCGGCATCGTAGAGCCGCGCCTGTTCCACCGGGTCGCCGGCGTCGATCAGGTTGACGAAGTTCACTCCCTTGACCACCCGGCCGTCCTTGACGTCGAGGCAGGGAATGACCCGGGTTGTCAGCATGGCCGGTCAGCATCGAGAACCCGCAAGCCCTCGGCAAGGTCGAGACGGCCGTCGTACAGCGCCCGTCCACAGATCACGCCGCAGATGCCGGAGTCCCGGCAGCCGGCCAGCCCGATCAGGTCGTCAATCGACGACACGCCTCCGGAGGCAATGACCGGGATCTGGACAGCCGCGGCAAGTGCTACGGTTGCAGGCAGGTTGAGACCGGTGAGCGCACCGTCCCGGTCGATATCGGTGAAGATCAGCGCCGCAACCCCGCAATCCTCGAAACGCCGGGCGAGGTCGTCGGCCCTGATCTCGGTCGTCTCCGACCACCCCTGGGCCGCCGCCATGCCTGCGCGGGCGTCGATGCCGACGGCAATCCGGTCGGGAAAGGCGCGGCAGCTCTCGCGCACGAGGTCCGGGTCGCGCAGCGCCGCGGTCCCGAGCACCACCCGGGCAACGCCGCGTTGGAGCCAGTTCCCGATCGCGTCCATGGTGCGGATGCCGCCACCGAGCTGTACCGGGACCCCGGCCGATATCACCGCCTCGACCGCATCGCCGTTCACCGACCGGCCGGAAAACGCGCCGTCAAGATCGACAACGTGGATCCACCGGCACCCGGCATCGCGGAACCGGGCGGCCTGGTCGGCCGGTTCGGGGTTGTAGACCGTCGCCTGCTCCATGTCCCCGCGCAACAGCCGCACGCACTGGCCGCCGGCAAGGTCGATGGCGGGGAACAGGATCACGCGTCCGGTTCCCCGTCGGCATCGACCAGCGGCTTGTAGAAGTAGTAGCCCTCGACGTCCCGGTCATCCACCCGGGCATAGTAGGGATGGCGGCCGAACCGGATGTAACCGTGGTTCCTGTAGTGTTCGAGCGCGGTCTCCTGTGTCGCCCGGACGTCGAGGTTGATGACCCGGAACCCGGCGTCCTTCGCGTACTGTTCGGCGGACCGCAGCAGCTGGCCGGACAGGCCGTAGCCGCGCGCCCAGGGCACCACGAAATGCGTCGTCAGGTTGCAGGCGAACTTCTGGGCCTGGTTGTTGTCCGGCGGCCGGTGCACCTGGCAGGACCCGGCGACCGCGCCGTCCAGCCACCCGACGAACAGCGTTCGCTCCGGGATCATCAGGACCCCGCGCCAGTAGGCCTCGAGCACGTGCCGGGGCGGCGGTTTCAGCCAACCGAACCCGCCGCCGGCCTTGATCGAGTCATCCGTGATGACACACAGGTCGTGCAGGTCGGTGGGGCGCAGGGTCTCGATCCGTTCGACCCGGATGACCGGTGGCGCGTCGTTCATGATCAGGGTCGCCAGCGCAGGAAGTTGGCAAGGATCCGCAGACCGGCGGACTGGCTTTTCTCCGGGTGGAACTGGGTGCCGACGATGGTTTCTCGCCCCACCGCCGCAGTCACCGGACCACCGTAGTCGGTCGTCGCCAGCAAGTCCCGCTCGCATGCCGGCTCCAGGTGAAAACTGTGCACGAAATAGAGGTGATCGTCGTCATCGAGGCCATCAAGCACGGGATGCCGGCTCCGCGCCGGGGCGAGGCTGTTCCACCCCATGTGCGGCACCTTGAGCGCGCGGCCCTGCGCGTCGGTGCCCGGCTCGATCGCAACCACCCGGCCCGGAATCCAGCCGAACCCCGCCGTCGCGCCGTGCTCGTGGCCGGTCTCGGCGGTAAGCTGCATGCCGACGCAGATCCCGAGAAACGGACGCGCACGCGTCAGAACCTGGTGTTCCAGCGCCTCGACCATGCCGTCGATCGCCTCGAGCCCGCGCTTGCAGTCGGCAAAGGCGCCGACACCCGGCAGCACGATGCGTTCGGCGGCGCCGACCCGGTCCGGGTCCGCCGTCACCTCGATCCCGTGCGCGGAACCGGTCTCGGCGACAACCCGCTCGAGCGCCCGGGCGGCGGACCGCAGGTTGCCGGAACCGTAGTCGATGATCGCGAGAGTCATGCGACGACCGGCCCCTCCGACCCTCCCAGTGATCCCTTGGTCGACGGGATCGCATCGGCGGCACGCTGGTCGATGGTCATGGCCTGGCGCAGTGCCCGCGCCAGTGCCTTGAAGCAGGACTCGACGATGTGGTGCGTGTTGCTGCCGTGGTGCGTGGTGACGTGCAGGGTGATGGCGGCGGACTGCGAGAAGGCCTGGAACCATTCGCGGAACAGCTCGGTGTCCATGTCCCCCAGTCGGGCCTGGGCCAGCGGCACCTGCCAGACCAGGTAGGGCCGGCCCGAAATGTCGAGACTGACCTCGGTCAGGGCCTCGTCCATCGGCACCCGGGCGGTTCCGTAGCGGGTGATGCCGCGGCGCTCCCCGAGGCAGCGCCGGATCGCCTCGCCAACCACGTAGCCGCAGTCCTCGGTGGTGTGATGGGCATCGATGTGAAGGTCGCCCTGGGCATCGAGCTCAAGGTCGATCAGGGAATGCCGCGCGAGCTGCTCGAGCATGTGATCGAGGAATCCGATGCCGGTAGCCACCCGGTAGGTCCCGGTCCCGTCAATGTTGACCTGTGCCGTGATGCGGGTCTCGGTGGTGATGCGCTCGACTGTGGCGGTTCGCGTCGTGCTCATGTGTCTTCTTCCAGTCCCGTCGGCGCGCTATGTATCAGGTCGCGTCAACACTGGCGAGTCCGGGTACGGAGCGAAAGGCATCGCATGGCACACGACAAGACCGGCTGGCATGGCACGACAATCCTGTCGATTCGTACAGCGGACCAGGTGGTCATCGCCGGTGACGGCCAGGTCACCTTCGGAAACACGGTGCTGAAGAGCCGGGCACGCAAGGTGCGCCGGCTGGCTGGCGGCCGGGTCATCGCCGGCTTTGCCGGCGCCACCGCCGATGCCTTCACCCTGTTCGAGCGGCTCGAGGCGCGGCTCGAGCAGTATCCGGCCCAGCTCACCCGCGCCTGCGTGGAGCTGGCCAAGGACTGGCGCACCGACCGGTACCTGCGCCGGCTTGAGGCGATGATGGCGGTTGCCGACCGCGAGACTTCCCTGATCCTGTCGGGAACCGGCGACGTGCTCGAACCCGAGGACGGCCTGATCGGCATCGGGTCCGGGGGACCATTCGCACTCGCGGCCGCCCGCGCCCTGTGTGACCGCGATGACATG
Source organism: Alphaproteobacteria bacterium (assembly GCA_022822665.1). Lineage (GTDB taxonomy): Bacteria > Pseudomonadota > Alphaproteobacteria > Thalassobaculales > Thalassobaculaceae > Bin52. The sequence continues at coordinate 14,476 of JAJEAR010000046.1, forward strand.
ACGGGCGAGGAAATGGCGCGCCGCGCCATGGCAATTGCCGCCGGCCTGTGCATCTATACCAACGACCAGGTGACACTGGAGTCCCTGGGAGAGACGTCGGGACAGCCGGAATGACCGCTTTCAGTCCTCGCGAGATCGTATCCGAGCTCGACCGGTTCATCGTCGGTCAGACCGACGCCAAGCGGGCAGTGGCGATTGCGCTGCGCAACCGCTGGCGCCGCCAGCAGCTGCCCGAGTCAATTCGCGAGGAGGTGCAGCCGAAGAACATCCTCATGATCGGTCCGACCGGTGTCGGCAAGACCGAGATCGCCCGGCGGCTCGCGCGCCTCGCCGAAGCCCCTTTCATCAAGGTGGAGGCCACCAAGTTCACCGAGGTTGGTTACGTCGGCCGGGATGTCGAGCAGATCATCCGGGACCTGCTGGAAATCGCCATCACCATGGTCCGCGGACGAATGCGCCGCGAAGTCCAGGCCCATGCCGAGCTGGCGGCAGAGAACCGTGTCATCAGTGCGCTGGCCGGTGACGGTGCCCGCGAGGAAACCCGGCAGAAGTTCCGCAAGCTGCTTCGCGAGGGCTCGCTCGACGACAGGCAGATCGAGGTGGAAGTCGCGGATGCGGGCGGCGGCCTGCCGACCTTCGACATCCCGGGCATGCCGGGCGCCCAGATGGGAATGATCAACCTGAACGACATGCTGGGCAAGGCATTCGGCAACCGCACCAAGCGCCGGACCATGTCGGTGGTGGAATCCTACGAGGTGCTGCTGGCGGAGGAAGCCGACAAGCTGCTGGACGAGGACCGGGTGGTGCGCCAGGCGGTCGACGCGGTCGAGCAGAACGGCATCGTCTTCATCGACGAGATCGACAAGATCTGCGCCCGGTCCGAACGGGTCGGGGCCGACATCTCGCGCGAAGGCGTCCAGCGTGACCTTCTGCCGCTGATCGAGGGAACCACGGTTGCCACCAAGCACGCGCCGGTGCGGACCGACTTCGTGCTGTTCATCGCGTCGGGTGCATTTCATCTCGCCAAGCCGGCGGACCTGCTGCCCGAACTGCAGGGCCGGCTTCCCAACCGGGTCGAGCTCGCGGCGCTGGAGCGCGACGACTTCCGGCGCATCCTGACCGAACCCGAGAACAGCCTGATCATGCAGTACTCGGCGCTGATGGAGACCGAGGAGGTCATGCTGGAGTTTCGCGACGATGCGATCGACGCGCTTGCCGACCTGACGGTGGAGGTCAACAGCAACGTCGAGAATATCGGGGCGCGCCGGCTGCACACCGTGCTCGAGAAGCTGCTCGACGACATCAGCTTCACCGCCACCGAGCGGCCGGGCGAGACCGTGGTGATTGATGCCGCCTACGTCCGCCGCCACGTCGGGGCGCTTGCAGAGGACACCGACCTGTCGAAGTTCATCTTGTAGGCCGCACGGGCTCCCGTCGCCGGCGCAGCACCACGTAGAGTGCGCCAGCGCCGCCATGCGCCGGGCTGGCGTTCGAGATCGCGAGGATGTCGCGGGCCTGCGGATGGCCCCTGAGCCACTCCGGCACCCGGCGCCGCAGAACGCCGGGCCCGTCGTCCCGGTTCCACCGCTCGCGGGCCCGGTCTCCCTTGCCGGTGATGACCAGCAGGGTGCGGTGGCCGCGGCTGATCGCCTTATCCAGGAACCGGTCGAGTTCGGCCCTGGCCCTGGCCTGGGTCATGCCGTGCAGGTCGAGCGTCGCATCGATGCTCACCTGGCCCCGCTTCAGGCGCAGGGCGGAGCGCCGGTCCAGTCCCGGAACACGGCCGGGGCGGTGTCCGCTTGCCATGGCCGGCTCGGGAGCGCGGACCTGGCGCACCGGCAATTTCACGGTGCGGGCCGCAGGTGAGGACGCCGGCTCGGGCACCGGTTGTTCCGGCGATGCCAGCGGCGGGGAGCCCGCGTCCTGTTCGCGCAGGGGCATGACATCGGCAAGCACCCGGTGGAACAGGTCAAGATCGTCTTCCGGCGGGAAGCGCGGTCGACGGCTCATGGTTCAGCCCACCAGGATGACGTGCAGGCGGACCGGTCCGTGCACACCGATCTGGATCTTCTGTTCGATGTCGCCGGTCCGCGACGGCCCGGTGACGAAGTTCACCACCCGGGGCAGGGGGGAACGGCGCACCAGGTCCCAGCCGTCCTCCCAGCTGCCGACAATGTCGCCGCGGCGCAGGAGCACGATCCCGTGCGGGGGCACGAAGTTGAGGCTGGTCGGGGTGTCAGCGCCTGAAACCAGCAGCAGGGTGCCGGTCTCCGCGATGCCGGCCATCCCCACGGTCACTGCGACCCCGTCGTCCCGGTTCGCGCTCCCTGTCCTGACCTCGAGCGTCGGAACCGTGTCCCAGTCGACCCCGAATTCGCGCACGGCCGGTGCCGCGACCAGCCGTGCCGGGAGGTTCTCCCGGGCAAGGTACCCGGCGATGGCTCCGGCTACCCCGGCGTTGTCGTCCACCTCCTCGAGCGTGGTCGCGACCTCGCCGGCCTTGGCGAGGAACAGCTCGACCAGTTCCCCGGTGGACCGGTTCACGCGTTCGGGGATGATGTGACGGTCATGGCGCCTGATCCGGTCCTCGAGCGCCGCCTGTTCCGCCGCCGCCAGCGGGCCGCGGCGCAGGGCCTTCCTGATGCCGGCGAGTATTTCGGCCCTGGCTGTACTCATCGCTGCTGTCCGCGGCGGTAGCGGGACATGAATGTCCCTCCGGCTTCCGGCGTCGGCAGGTCCCTGGTTGCGGTCCAGCCCGCCGCAAGCGGCAGGCGCCTGAGGCGCCCGCGGCCGAACGCCAGCACGCGAAGCGCTGCCGCCCCCGCCCGGGCGGCCCAGCGGTACAGGACCGGCCGGGACGCGACCAGCACCCAGAGCGTGAGCGCAAGCCGCGCCCGCCGCGAACCGAGGCCGCGCTCGTGTGCAACGGCCCGATAGTTGCGCATCATCCGGGTGAGCGGAATGCGCATCGGACAGACCTGTTCGCACCGGCCGCAGAAGGTGGACGCGTTCGGCAGGTGGGAACTGTGATCGATGCCGATCAGCGAGGGTGTCAGCACCGCTCCCATCGGACCCGGGTAGACCCAGCCGTAGGCATGGCCGCCAACTGCCCCGTAGACCGGGCAGTGGTTCATGCAGGCGGCACAGCGGATGCAGCGCAGCATGTCCTGGAACCCGGTTCCGATCAGCGCCGAGCGGCCGTTGTCGACCAGCACCACGTGATAGGCCTCGGGGCCGTCGGGGTCCCCGGGCCGCCGCGGACCGGTGGACACGGTGGTGTAGACCGATGCCTCCTGTCCGGTTGCCGAGCGTGCCAGCAGCCTGAGGATTGCCATCGCGTCCTCCGCTGTGGGCACCAGTTTCTCGATGCTCGCCACCACCACGTGCACCCGGGCAAGCGTCTGCGTCAGGTCACCGTTGCCCTCGTTGGTGACGATCACGCTCGATCCGCTCTCGGCAATCAGGAAATTGGCGCCGGTGATCCCCACCTCGGCCGCAAAGAAGTCCGCCCGCAGGCGCTCGCGGGCCTCGTCGGTAATCGCACGCGGATCATCGAGCGAGCGGTCGGGGTCGAGCCCGTCATGCGCCTCGCGGAAGGTGGCGCCGATTTCCTGGCGGGTGACGTGGACCGCCGGAACGATGATGTGGCTCGGCGTCTCGCCGCGCAGCTGGACGATGTACTCGCCGAGGTCGGTCTCGACCCGCCTGATGCCGCTGGCATCGAGGCGTTCGTTGAGCCCGATTTCCTCCGCCACCATCGACTTGCCCTTGGTCACGGTGCGCGCCCCGGCATCGTTGCAGATCCGCATGACGATGTCGCAGGCCTCCGCCGCCGTCCGCGCCCAGTGCACCTGCCCGCCGGAGGCGGTCACGCGCTCCTCGTAGAGTTCGAGATAGGCGTCGAGATTTGCGAGCGTGTGGTCCTTGATGTCGCGGCCCGCGTCGCGCAGGGCCTCGAACTCGGGCAGGTCGGCCACCACCTCGGCGCGGCGAACCGGAAAACCGCTCTTCAGGTTGTGCAGCGCGCTCTGCAGAACGGCGTCGTCGAGTGCTGCCCGCGCCGAGGCCGGAAACGCTTTCGAGTTCGAGCCCTGCATGTCAGCCCCGGCCCAGTGCCGGCGTGCCGTCGGTCCCGGCGAGCACTTCGGCGACGTGGCGGAACGCGATGTCGTGACCCTCGCGGCTCGCCTTGCCCGCCATGTTGAGCAGGCAGCCGAGGTCCCCGGCAAGCACCAGCCCGGCGTCGGCGGCGACGATGTTCGCGAGCTTGTTCGCAACCATCGCGTCGGAAATTTCGGGATACTTGACGCAGAAGGTTCCCCCGAAGCCGCAGCAGACCTCGGCTTCGGTCATTTCCGCGAGCTCGAGCCCGTCCACGGACGCGAGCAGGCGGCGCGGCTGCTCGCGCACCCCGAGTTCGCGCAGGCCGGAACACGAGTCGTGATAGGTGGCGCGGGCCTCACACCGGGCCTCGACCGAGGTAACACCGAGCACGTCGACGAGAAACGAGACCAGTTCGTGGCAGCGGGCGGCCAGGTGGCGGGCCCGGTGGCCGAGTTCCGCATCGTCGGCGAACAGGTCGGCGAGGTGGTGATGCAGCATCCCGGCACACGACCCTGACGGAATCACCACGTGGTCGCAGTCCGCGAACCCGTCGAGCAGGGTGCGGGCCACCGCCCGCGCCCCGGCGTTGTCACCCGAGTTGTAGGCCGGCTGCCCGCAACAGCCCTGAGACCGCGGCACCACGACCTCGCAGCCCGCGTCCTCGAGCAGACGGATCGCGGCAAAGCCGACCGAGGGACGGAACAGGTCTACGAGACAGGTGACGAACAACCCGACCCGAAGCGGCTTCTCATCGCGTTGGGGTGCCTGCATGCAAGCTCCGTCGTGGTTGACTCCGCACCATGCGAAATCGGTATTCGTGATGCAAGGCGTCAGTCCGGCACGTCAAGGGTCGCACTCAAGTCCTGTGGCTCGTAGACGGTCGCCGTTCGTTGTCACCACGGTCAGTCCGGCTTGAGGCGATCCTTTTGTGTTCTCAAGATGGTGGCCTTACACGGTCACCAAGTTTCATGATGTGATCCGCAATTGGGGCCCCTCGGCCATGCGAGGATGCCCACATCAGGTAGTACAATGGCCTTCCTTGCGTATTTCTTACCAAACTAGGCGCGACTGTGTGGCCAAAGGCGTTGTTCAGTCGCCGTTGGTAAAGCCCCAGGAGCCGTTCAACTGTTTCTCGACTCTTTTCCGGCAAGTCATTCCCAAACAATCCGGTCTGCTGTTCGTAGGCTAAATCGTACCACTCACGGGTGCCGAAGCAGTTGTCCAAGAGATCCATCCAGCTCTGCCGAACGTCTGGATCTTTCGTGATAAGTCTGTTGATTGCCATGTTAATTGGGAAGTTTATTATCGCGTCAACCTTGCCCGTTCCGGCCAGGGCTTCGACAGTCTTCCATTCAAGATGCGGGCCATATGGATCCAGAAATGCTACACCTCTGGCAAATTCAGGAAATTTACGCGCGAGGTTTTGAACGCCCGAATTTGCGTCTTCAACCGCCACACAGACTTTTTTGTGAGGATATTCCTCCTTGAGATTGCAAAGTAGATTTGCTCGACGTTTATCCGCTTCAAAAAAGTAATATTGATCAAATCCGGGGCCCGTTCCAAGGGCACGTAAAGGAGAGCCCTTTATGTATTCTTCTTGCGCAGTTTCCTGTTCCGAATCTAGCAGATCACCAAGGGTAACGGAATCCTGTTCCGGTGCACGAATCCTAGACCAACCAGCGCCCGCGAAAGCATCGATATAGATTAACTTGAATTTCTGGTTTTTCATCACCTTGTGGTACGCTGCCAAGTAACTTTCCAGAGCATCGAGTTTTTGCTTGGCCCATGGTCCAACAACGTTTTCTGCATGTGACTTCTTCACTCTGACCTCCCCAGGTGTGGTACCATTAGAAGACGTGCGACTCCAGAATGGTTTTCGGCACAACGTGTTTAGGAAAACCGTTCCATAACCTGTCATCAAGCAGCCGGCCATTGGACTTTGGTCGGGGACCGCCCCATTGCTTGAAGAAGAACTCGACCTTGTCGCGTTTGCACATATCACGGAGTGAGCGCGCCCAGTCGGGATTCATAGACCGGGCCCCCGGACCACTTTCGCCTCCGACGATCGCCCAGGCAATTCCGCGCAGGTCCACCTCCGCAATAGGTCCGAGGAGCGGTTCAAACGAGATGAACCGTGCCTCCGAGTTGATAGCCTTCAAATGTGAGATTCGACTGATGTGCGCCGAGTCCTCGACCGACACGCCAAGCCAAATGTGCAGTGGTACGGTTCCTCCGTCATATCGCGCACGGACATAATTCCGCATGAGGGAGCTTCGCTTCGTCAGTACTTGAAATACGTGCCAATCGGCCCGTTCCATGACATCGAAAACACGGTCTATGAAGGACCGGTCAATGTTCTTGTGAAACAGGTCACTCATCGAGTTCACGAAGATCATCCGCGGCTTGCGCCACTTGACCGGATACTCGAGCCTGGATGGCCAGAGTCTAAGTTCGAAGCCCTGCTCGTAGGGATGACCAGTGATACCGCGCCACCGTTCTGCAAAGCGCTCGGCGTAGCAGTTGTCGCAACCAGGACCGATCTTGGTGCATCCAGTGACAGGGTTCCAGGTCATGTCTGTCCATTCGATTTCGGATTTCTGTGCCAATGTCCTGTCTCCGGTTTCTTACAAGACCGCTTGTGCACGCTGCTCGGGCATGACCAACATGGTGCAGGCCATGGAATTCGCCATGAGGCAAGGGTGAATAGTAAACGGACAGCACATTGCGGGTTTTGAGCCAGATGACGAATTCCTTGAGACAGACCCGAAGGTACTTGTACCGCAGACCGCACCAGATGCTTCGTATCCGTCTCTTGAGAGGGCAGCAGATTGGGTAGATGCGAGGGGACCGAGGCGTCCGGTGGTATCGCAAACGACTTGCGTTTCGCGGTGGTTGGATGGCACACACGCGTTTGTTGTCCCGAGACCGCCTCGATCCGATGCGTTGTCTTCTCTCGTCGGGCACACGCTCGTTTTTGCTGGAGCGACCTGCGTGCGGTCGCGCAGGGCAAGTGACTTCAAATTTCGAACGTCTGGGGCCGGAACAACTGCGACCTCGCCGATGTTCAATTCGATGCCGCTCGCGTGGCTGTTGTCCGTCAGCGCTGGGAACCTCGTTGCGGTCTCGGCCATGTCAGGGATGTCGCGACGGCAGTCGGTCAGGCGCTCGCGCTGGTCGAGGTCAAAAGTCGTCTCGCCCTCCCTGCGAAAACGCTCGATCCGTTCCGCAAGCGAAGCGTTGTAGAACTGACGCCGTTCCTTGAGCGTTAAATCCATCCGTCGCCACGTCGATGACTTCTCCGGCAGCAATCCGTGTTCCACCCGACGATGTGAGATTGAACCAGTCATGCGCCTCTTTCGAACAAGACATAAATTGTATATAAACAAGCGCTTATACACTTGGTTTTAATTTGATCAACATGTTGCAGGTCTTAGGTTCGGCGTTGATGGCGAGGCTGAACAGTAAACGGAAGGCGGCGTGTCTGGTTCTGCGCCGATTGAACCGGAGGACAAATTCGTCGAGATAGGCTTGGAGGTGCTTGGACTTCAACCCGTGGTAGACGCCGTACGCCCATCCCTTGAGGTAGGAATAGATCTGGTGGATCCAGGGAAAAATGAGATGAGCGGGGGTGTCCCCGACGACATGCACCTCGTGTTGGTCGTAGGGAAGGCTGGCGTATCCAGGCCAGCCGTCGGTCTTGATGGTTGCGTCGAAATCGGTGGCGATTTCGAGGATCTGCTCGATTTCGACGGCGCCGTACGAGGAGAGTTCGGCCAACCGAAGCCGGCCAGGCGTATTTCCATCACCGAGTTCGAGCGCACGGATAATGAACATCTTGCCGTCGTGGCTGCGGCCCCGCCGACTCGCGGGCGGATCGTTCCTGATCCGGGAGGGAAGACTGGCCTCGTCAACTTCGACCAGACCTGTCAACGGGTTGCGCTCGGGGTCAAGCATCGCTGAGCGCAGTTTGTGGGCGAGCAGCCAGGCGCTCCAGCACCATCCGATCCCTAGCTGTTTTTGCAGCTGCAGCGCAGAGATCCCGTTGGAATGAGTCGCCATCAGATAGGCAGCCCAGAACCAGATTGTCAGTGGCAGCTTGCTGGCATGCAGCAACGTTCCGGCCGTCACCGGCGTCTGCCGGCTGCAACACCCGGTACACTCGAGGGTATGAGGCTTGCCGCGTAGTGCCCATCCCTTGTCATGACCGCATTCGGGGCAAACGAGACCGACCGTCCGGCCAGAGCATCTCGATCAACCAAGCAGCGCAGGCGTCATCGTCCGGGAACAGACGTTGGAAAGCGAGAAGGTTCTTTGGATACGTCGGCATTGGCGGGCTCCGCAGCTGAAGAACGAACAAGGAACAATATAGATGTTCCACACGGAGATTGCAATAATAACATTCAGTGTATGAATACGAAAGCCGGAACCAGGTGCGTAAGCGGTTAGGGACATATAGGGAACTCAAGTGCAGATTTCGACCATCAGGGTTCCTTTTCAAGAATCGTAGGGCGCAAACGAGCCCTGCCTGTCGGCGTCGTATATCAGCTCGGTATCGGCCTCGATCGCTGGCCAGATGTTCCGGCCTCTGGCCAAACTCCCCTCGGCGCCGACAACTCTGGAACTCGGTGGCGCAGGCACGGCGAACGATCATGCATGCTGCGCACCTGCACTCTCGTTCATGGCCGGCGTTCCCTCCCGTCCGGCCAGTGGCAGTCGAACAAGTCCACGGACCTGGGGCGAGACACAACGGGCCAGTTGCCCGGGACGCGGATGCACCGCCGGGGTTCAGCGATCAGAGCGACCCGGCATTCTGCGTTGCGCCTGCAATCTCGGTGAGGAGTTCCCCGGTGTGCTGGCCCGCGCGCGCGACCCAGGGGCGGGCCGAGACCGCGGCAGTCTCGAACAGCATCGGCGTGTTGGCGACCTGGTAGACCGCGCTCCCGTCGGTCACCCTGACCGCGGCTCCCCGGGCCCTGACCTGCCCGCTCGAAAGCGAGTCGGCGAGCGTCAGGTAGCGGGTGCACGGACACCCCTCGGCATTGATGCGGCGGTCGAGCTCATCGGCCGGGCGGGTCCGTGTCACGGCATCGATCTCGCCCAGAAGCTCGTCCCAGTTGTCGATCCGCGCCGACGCGGTGGCAAAACGCGGATCGTCGAGCCACGCGCCGCGCTCCAGCGCGCGGGCAAGTGCCGCGAAGTTGGCCCCGCTGATCGGTGCGACCATGAGGAACCCGTCGCGTGCGCGCACCGGCGCGAACACCGGCGCCTGCCCGGCATCGGGAAGCTGTGCCGCCTGGTACTCGTGGGCCATCATGTTGTGGATCGTATCCATCATCGCAACATCGATCCGCTGGCCGCGGCCGGTGCGGTCGCGGCCGAACAGTGCTGCCGCGATCGCTGCACAGCCATGCACGCCGCCCATGAAGTCGGGCGCGTTGCTGCGATGCCTGAGCGGGCGATCGAGAGCCGGTTCGTAGTCCATCATCATCATGTCGAAGCCGCTGGCCGCGTTGATGATGGTGGCGAACGCCGGCTTGCCGGCGTCCGGGCCGGTCTGGCCGTAGCCGGAGATCGAACAGTACACGAGGTCGGGCTTGAGCTCGCGCAGCTGCTCCCAGGCGAGCCCGAGTCGGGCCATCACTCCCGGCCGGTAGTTCTCCACCACCACGTCGACCCGGGATGCGAGCGCACGGACCGTCGCCAGGTCCTCCGCGGACTTCAGGTCGAGCTCGACCGACTTCTTGCCGCAGTTCAGATGCCCGAAATACGCCGACACCCCGTCGCGGAACGGCGGCGCCTTGCGCATGACCTCGCCGCCCGGCGGCTCGACCTTGATCACTTCGGCACCCATGTCGGCAAGCAGCCGCGTGCAGTACGGGCCGGCCACGTACATGGTGAAGTCGAGTACCCGGACGCCTTCAAGCGGTCCCGCGCCGGTCATCGGCCCATGGCCCGGGCGGACCGGCGCGGATCGGCGCCGCCGCAGATCACGCCGCTTTCGAGATCGGCGCTGATGGCGCACACACCGGCCACTGCATCCGAGCGTTCACCCAGCCACTCCACGTCGTGGCCGCGCCGGGCCAGTTCCGCGGCCGCGTCGGGCGCAATTCCTGGCTCGATCGCGAGCCGGCCCGGGCTGCTGAGGTGTGGTTCGAAGGAATTGGGATGGCTGGAGGTCACGAACCTGGGCGCCTCGACCGCGTGCTGGATCGCCATGCCGAAGACGAAGTGGTTGAGGAAGACCTGCAGCATGCCCTGGGGCTGCGCATCCCCGCCGGGCGCGCCGAACGGCATGATCCGCGCACCCGCAACCCGCGCCATCGCCGGGTTAGGTGTCAGCCGCGGCCGCTTGCCCGGCGCAATTGACGAGGCGTGGCCGTCGAGCGCGAAGGACTGCGAGCCCCGCGCCGACGGGCACAGGCCGAGGCCAGGGATCACCGGGCTTTCGAACGAGACGTCTGACGGCGTGATCGAGCACACGTTGCCCCACCGGTCCATGGCGCAGGCATAGGAAGTATCGGCCGCCGCCTCGCTCGGACTGCGATCGACATGGGCACTCCACGAAACACCGCCGTAGCCGGGAATGTCGCCCGCCGGCGGCATGCCGGGCCATGCCCGATCGCGATCGATCAGCGCACGGCGTCCCGCCGCGTACTCCTCCGACAGCAGCCGGTCGATCGGGACCGGGACATGGTCGGGGTCGCCGTAGAACCGTTCCCGGTCGGCGAGGACCAGCTTGATGGTCTCGGCAACGAGGTGGACGTAGTCAGCCGTGTTGTGTCCCGCAGACACGAGATCGTGGCCGTCCAGGATGCGCAGCATCTGCAGCAGCGTCGGTCCCTGGCACCAGGGCCGGCAGCTGTAGACGTCGATGCCGCGGAAACTGATCGTCTGCGGGGCCTCGACGGGGGTGCGGTGCCCGGCGAGGTCCCCGGCCGACAGCAGGCCGCCGTTCTCCGCGTGGTAGTCGACGATGCGCCGGGCGATATCGCCAACGTAGAAGGCATCGCGCGCCGCCGCGAGCCCGGCATCCCGCCCGCCGCTCGCAGCCGCGGCCTCTTCGTCGGCCATGTACTGGATGGTCCCCGCCAGGTCCTCCTGGACCAGCAGGTCGCCGAGCTCCGGGACCTCCCCGTCCTTCAGCCAGATCCGGGCGTTTTCCGGCCAGCTCCGGTATCCGTCGCGGTGGCGTCCGAGGAACCGGTGCATCGCTGGGTGGATGGTAAACCCCTCGCGCGCAAGTCGAATCGCCGGGGCTGCGACCTCGCCGAACGACATGGTCCCGAACCGGCGCAGCGCGGTGATCCAGGCATCGGGTGCGGCCGGAACCACGGTCCGGAGCAGTCCGAGCGGGATGCGGCCGTCGGCGAACATTTCGGGGCGCACCGCCGCCGGCCAGCCGCCCAGCCCGGCGAGGCTTGTCACCTCGGCACCCTCGGCCATGCAGATCAGCATTGGCGCGACGCCCGAAAACTGCACCTGGTCGCTGTGCACGACGCCGAGCGCAATTCCCGCCGCGACACCGGCGTCGACGGCGTTGCCTCCCGCCTCCAGTACCTCGTGACCGGCCTCGGTCGCGAGGTAGTGCCCGGCAACCACCATGTGCCGGCGTGCCATGATCATCGGTTGCTGCGGTTGCTCGGTCATTTCGACATCTCTGCAGGTTGCGTTTCACCGCCACGAGTGTGCTGCACCGGCACGCGCAAGGCCAGCACTGCCGAACGCGCGCCGCCCCGGGCGAGGGCGCGCGGATCCGGGCGGCTTGAACGAAACCGGGCCCGGCCTGGCCGGAAACCTGCCCGCCTGTCGCTGTTTCTTCCTGCACGTGGCCGTACCGGCGGCCGGCGCGCGGGGTGCGAAGTGCGATTCTTGCAGGCCATCATGCTCCTGTTATGGTAGAAGGCCGTGCATGCTCGCTCCTGCGGGCGCTCTAGATCGATCATGCAGGATGTTCGCCCGTGGCCTCAGAACGCGCGACGAGTTTCACCTACCGGGACCTCATCGAATGTGCCAACGGACGGCTGTTCGGACCGGGCAATGCCCAGTTGCCGCTGCCGCCGATGCTCATGTTTGATCGCATCACCAGAATCAGTGACAGCGGCGGCGCCAACGGCAAGGGCGAGGTCGAGGCGGAACTCGACGTGAAGCCGGATCTCTGGTTCTTCAAGTGCCATTTCCAGGGCGATCCCGTCATGCCCGGCTGCCTCGGGATTGACGCGCTGTGGCAACTGCTCGGTTTCACCCTCGGCTGGCTGGGCGGACTGGGCTCAGGCCGCGCCATCTCCGTCGGCCAGGTGCGTTTCTCCGGCCAGGTCCTTCCCACGGCCCGTCTGCTGCGCTTCCAGCTCGACATCAAGCGCGTCGTTACCCGCAAGCTGTTCGTCGGCATCGCCGACGGCAAGGTGCTGTGCGACGGGACCTGCGTGTTCGAGGCCAAGGACATCCGCGTCGGCCTGTTTAACAACCCGGCAATGCGGAGCGGTGGATAATGCGCCGGGTGGTCGTTACCGGCCTGGGCATCGTCAGCAGTATCGGGAACAACGCCGAAGAAGTGGTCGACTCGCTGCGCGAGGGGCGCTCCGGCGTGGTCCGGTGCGACGAGTACAGCGAGCTCGGCTTCCGGTGCCACGTCCACGGATCGATCAAGCTCGACCCGGCCGAGCACATCGACCGCAAGCAGATGCGGTTCATGGGCAACGGGGCGGCCTACAACTTCCTGGCCATGCAGCAGGCGATCGCCGATGCCGGGCTGGAGCCCGACGAGATCAGCAACCCCCGGACCGGTCTGGTGATGGGCTCGGGCGGCCCGTCCACCTCCAACATGGTCAACGCCATCGACCTGGCCCGCTCCCGCGGCCCGAAACGGGTCGGCCCCTACATGGTGCCCCGGGTCATGTCGAGCACCAATTCCGCCACCCTGGCCACCGCCTTTGGCATCAAGGGGCTGAGCTACTCGATCAGCTCGGCCTGTTCCACCAGCGCCCACTGCATCGGCAACGCCCGGGAACTGATCCAGCACGGCAGACAGGACGTGGTGTTCGCCGGCGGCGGCGAGGAGCTGCACTGGACGCTGACGGTGCTGTTCGATGCCATGGGCGCACTGTCGTCCAGGTTCAATGACACGCCCAGGGTCGCGTCCCGGGCCTACGATGTCGACCGCGACGGTTTCGTGATCTCCGGCGGCGGCGGCGTGGTGGTGCTGGAGGAGCGCGAGCGGGCACTGGCTCGCGGAGCTCCGGTCTACGCGGAAATCATCGGCTACGGAGCGACCTCGGACGGGGTGGACATGGTCCAGCCGTCGGGAGAGGGCGCGGTCCGGTGCATGCGCATGGCGCTCGAGGGCGTCGAGGAACCGGTCACCTACATCAACTCCCACGGCACCAGCACCCCGATCGGCGACACCCGCGAACTCGCAGCGATCTCGGAGGTCTTCGGTGACGAGATCCCGGCCATCAGCTCGACCAAGTCGCTCACCGGACATTCCCAGGGCGCCGCCGGGGTGCAGGAACTGATCTACACCCTGCTGATGATGAAACACGGATTCATCGCCGCCTCGGCGAATATCAGCACCCTCGACCCGGAAGCCACCGGCATGCCGATCGTCAGGGAACGGCGCGATGACATCGGGTTCTCGGTCGCGCTTTCCAACAGTTTCGGTTTCGGCGGAACCAATGCCGTCCTCGCGGTCCGCGCACCAGACGCCTGAGAAACGGTTCGGGCGGATCCGTCTCATCCATGTTCAATCGGAAGGTCACCGGAACATGACCGGAACCGAGCCAGTGCACTCCGGGTTGATGGCAGGCCGAAAGGGCCTGATCATGGGCGTGGCCAACGAGCGCTCGCTCGCCTGGGGCATTGCCGCCGCCCTGGCCGCGGAGGGTGCGGAACTCGCCTTTACCTACCAGAACCCGGCGATCGGCCGGCGGGTGGGACCGCTGGCGGCATCGGTGGGGTCAAGCCTTGCCTGGCCCTGCGACGTTTCCGACGATGACAGCCTCGACCGACTGTTCTCCGAAGTCCGCGCGGCGTGGGGCCGGCTCGACTTCGTGGTGCACGCGATCGCCTATTCCGACAAGAACGAGCTCAGGGGAGCGTACCTGGAAACCAGCCGCGAGAACTTCCGGCACACGCTGGATGTCTCGTGCTACTCCTTCACCGGCGTTGCCCGCCGGGCGGCCGAACTGATGGACGAGGGCGGAAGCCTGATCACGCTGAGCTACGTCGGTTCGGTCCGGACCATTCCGAACTACAACGTCATGGGGGTGGCAAAGGCAGCACTCGAGGCCAGCGTGCGCTACCTGGCCGTGGATCTCGGCCCGCGCGGCATCAGGGTCAATGCGCTCTCGCCCGGCCCGATGCGCACCCTTGCGGGCTCGGCGATCGCCGATGCGCGCTACGTCTACCGCTACTCTCGCGACAATGCCCCGCTGTCACGTAACATCGCGCTCGAGGAAGTCGGACGGTCCGCCCTGTTCCTGCTGGGACCGCTCTCGTCGGGCATGACCGGCGAGGTTCACTACGTCGATGCGGGACTGCGCGCGGTCGGCATCCCCCGCCCGGAAGTCCAGGACTGACCGCCACCGTCGGGCACGGAGCAAAAGCCCCACGCCACCACCGGCAACCGCCATGGTGTTCCAGGCCGGGAACGGCCGTTCGATGACGCCGGGTCCCCCGGGCCCGATGGAGGACCGGCCTGCGGCGGACCGCCGCAAGCCGGTACCCGTTCCGGGTCGGGCTCTGGCCGCCGAAGGCCGTGACGGCCGGCCCGGGAGTACGCCAACGGCGGTGAGCGGCCCGCGCCAGCCCTGCGGGCGGCAGGGCCCCGCCGGAGCCGGCCGGCGTCAGCCGGCCGCGCGCCTGCGCTCGTCGCCCAGGTCGGCGCCGGTCTGCTGGTCGACCACGCGCATGCTGAGCTTGACCTTGCCGCGGTCGTCGAACCCGATCACCTTCACCTTGACCGCGTCGCCGACATTGACGACGTCGGTGATGCGGTTGACCCGGCCCTGCATCACCTCGCTGATGTGCACGAGGCCGTCGCGCGGGCCGAGGAAGTTCACGAAGGCCCCGTACTCGACCGTCTTGACCACCTTGCCATTGTAGATCACGCCCAGTTCCGGCTCGGCCACGATCGCACGGATCCGGTCGATCGCCGCCTGTCCGGCCTCGGCATTGACCGCTGCGACCATCACGGTGCCATCGTCGTCGATGTCGATCTTCGCCCCCGTTTCCTCGCAGATCTCCCGGATCACCTTGCCGCCCGGGCCGATCACGTCGCGGATCTTGTCCTTGCTGATCGAGATGGTGCTGATACGCGGCGCGTGATCGGATACTCCCTCGCGATTGCCGGAGATCGCCTTGTCCATCTCGGCCAGGATGTGCAGACGGCCTTCCCTGGCCTGGTCCAGCGCAATGCGCATGATCTCCTCGGTGATCGAGGTGATCTTGATGTCCATCTGCAGCGCGGTGATGCCCGCGCCGGTTCCGGCAACCTTGAAGTCCATGTCGCCGAGATGATCCTCGTCGCCGAGAATGTCGCTCAGGACCGCGAACTTCTCGCCTTCCTTGATCAGCCCCATGGCAATGCCGGCGCATGGCTGCGCCACCGGAACCCCGGCATCCATGAGCGACATCGAGGCCCCGCACACGGTCGCCATCGACGAGGAGCCGTTCGACTCGGTAATTTCCGACACGATGCGCAGCGTGTAGGGGAAATCGTCCTTGACCGGCAGCAGCGGCCGGATCGCCCGCCAGGCCAGTTTCCCGTGACCGATCTCGCGCCGGCCGGGGCCCATCATGCGGCCGGCCTCGCCGACGGAATAGGGCGGGAAATTGTAGTGCAGCATGAAGTTCGAGCGGTACTCGCCCTCGAGCGCGTCGACGATCTGCTCGTCCTGCCCGGTCCCGAGCGTGGTCACCACCAGCGCCTGCGTCTCGCCGCGGGTGAACAGCGCCGACCCGTGGGCCCGGGGCAGGATTCCGACCTCGGAGATGATCGGGCGCACCGTGCGGGTATCACGGCCGTCGATGCGCGTTCCCGTCTCGAGGATGGCATTGCGCACGATATCGGCCTCGAGCGCCTTGAAGGCCTCGCCGGCGATCTCGCGCTCCGCATCGGTCTCGAACCCGTCATACGCCTTCTGCCGGGCCGCCGTGACAAGGTCGTGGCGTTCCGCCTTGTCGGCAACCCTGTAGGCGTTCGCCAGGTCGTCCGCGACACTGCTGCGCAGCGCCTCGGACACCGTCGCCACCTCCTGCGGTTCCGGCGCGATCTCGCGCGGCTCGCGCGCGCAGGCCTCGGCCAGTTCGATGATGGCGTCGATGACCGGCTGGAACGAGGCATGACCGAAGGTCACGGCGCCGAGCATGACCTCCTCTGACAGCTGGGCCGCTTCCGACTCCACCATCAGGACCCCTTCGCGGGTCCCGGCCACCACCAGATCGAGCGCATTGTTCTCGTTGTCCCGCCGCTTCGGGTTCAGCACGTACTGCCCGTTCTCGTAGCCGACGCGGCAGGCGCCGATGGGACCGAGGAACGGCAGCCCCGACAGGGTGAGAGCCGCCGATGCACCGAGCATGGCGACGATGTCAGGGTCGTTTTCGAGGTCGTGCGACAGGACCGTGCACACCACCTGGGTCTCGCACTTGTATCCCTTGACGAACAGCGGACGGATCGGACGGTCGATCAGCCGAGAGACCAGGGTTTCCTTCTCGGTCGGCCGGCCTTCCCGCTTGAAGAACCCGCCGGGGATCTTGCCGGCGGCAAAGGTCTTTTCCTGGTAGTTGACCGTGAGCGGGAAGAAGTCCTGGCCGGGCCGGGGGTTCCGGGCGCCGACCGCGGTGCACAGAACCGTGGTCTCGCCCAGCGAGACGACGACCGCACCATCGGCCTGCCGCGCAATCTTGCCGGTTTCCAGGACAAGCCGACGCCCGCCCCAGTCAAGTTCCTTGCGATAAATCTTGAACATTCTCACCATTTCCTTGCATGTGGGCCAATCCGCCGCTCACGCGGTACGGATGGCGCGGACGGGCACTGCGGCAGCCTCGCGGGAGGCCACCGACACTCGGACGACGTTCGGTCACGAGAAGCGTGTTGCACCATGCGCGCGCACACCGGATCGTGTGCAGCCCTTCGTTTCACTCTCAATTCGGGACCCGCGCCGCTCCTGGCAGCGGGTGCCATTCGGTTCAATCCACGACTCCGCGGGTTCAGCGCCGCAGACCGAGCTGACCGATCAGGGTCCGGTACCGGTCTTCGCTGCGTGATCGCACGTAGTCGAGCAGGCGGCGGCGCTTTCCGACCATGATCAGCAGGCCGCGCCGCGAGTGGAAGTCCTTCCTGTGGGTCTTGAGGTGTTCGGTCAGGTTGGCGATCCGCGTGGTGAGGATCGCGACCTGGACTTCCGGCGAACCGGTATCTCCATCGGCCCGGCCGTACTCACGAATGAGTTCGGACTTCTTGTCCTGGGTAATCGACATCGAATACTCCGTTACATCACAGATTGAGGACACGGACAGGGCTGATGCATCCTTCCCGGATACGCGAGACGGCAACCGGCAGCCCGGAACACCGGGCGTACAGCAGGTCACCCTCCCGCAGCTCGCCACGGCGAGCCCGGTCGGAAGCACGGAACAGCGGGACCCTCTGGCCACGCCGCAGCCTGTCCGCCTCGTCACCCGTCACATCCAGCGCCGGGATGTCGTCCAGCGCCGCGTCTACCGGCAACAGGTGGTCGAAGGCGGCGGGACTATGCACCCGTGTTTCGAGAAAAGCCAGCGGAACCGCCGTTTCCGCGTCGAAGTTTCCGACCGACAGCCGTGCAAGCCGCGCGAGGTGCCCCACGGTCCCGACGTTTCGGGCAAGGTCGCGCGCGAGCGCGCGCATGTAGGCGCCCTTGCCGCTGGTCACCCGGAAGATGGCCAGATCGGGATCCGGCATCTCCTCCAGCGTGAATTCATCGATCCTGACCGGCCGGGGCGGAAGCGCCACATCCTCGTCGTTGCGCGCGAGATCGTACGCCCGCCGCCCGCCGATCCTCACCGCGGAATAGCGCGGCGGGATCTGTTCGATGTGGCCGCGGAACGCATCGAGCGCCCGCTCGATGGCCTCCCGGTCCGGCCGGACCGCGCTGGTCCCGGTCACCGTGCCCTCGCAGTCGTCGGTATCGCGTTCTTCGCCCCAGCGGATCTCGAACCGGTAGGACTTCCGCCTGTCCATGACGTAGGGAACCGTCTTGGTCGCTTCGCCGAGCGCGATCGGCAGTATGCCGGTGGCAAAGGGATCGAGGGTTCCAGCATGACCGGCCTTGGCCGCGTCGAAGACCCTGCGGACCACGTTGACGACCCGGGTCGACGTGATGCCCGCCGGCTTGTCGATCACCACCCATCCGTTGACCGGCCTGCCGCGCCGGTTACGTGCCATCGACCGCCTCGCCGTCCGCCGTAACTTCAAGATCCGACAGCAAAAGGTTCATCCTGGACGAGGCATCGAAGGCGGAATCAATCCGGAAGGTCAGCGCCGGTACCGAGCGCAGCCGTACCCGGCGCGCCACTTCCCGGCGCAGGTACGGCGCCGCCCGCGACAGGCCGGCCAGCACCGGTTCCCGGTCCCTGCCGGCCAGTGGCATGACCCAGACCGTCGCCGCCTTCAGGTCGCGGCTGACTGCCACCTCGGAGACCGTGATCGAGACCGATACCAGGTCCGGGTCCCTGAAGTTCCCGCGCTGGAAAACATCGACCAGGGTCTTGCGAACGAGCTCGCCCACCCGCAGTTGACGCTGGCTCGGCACACCGCGCTCGAGGTCATGGCGCACCATCGGCCCGGTCACGCCTGGGTAGCAACCTGTGACCGTTCGATCGACTCCAGCGTCCGTTCGACCTGCCGGACTTCGAAGCTCTCGATGAGATCCCCGACCTGGATGTCGTGGTAGTTCTCGAAGCCGGCACCGCACTCGTAGCCCTCGCGGACTTCGCGGACTTCCTCCTTGAACCGGCGCAGGGTCTTGAGCGCGCCTTCGTGGATGACCACGTTGTCGCGCAGCAGCCGGACCTTGGCCCCGCGGCGAACCATGCCCTCGGTGACCATGCACCCGGCCACCTTGCCGACCTTGGAGATGTTGAACACCTCGCGGATCTCCGCGTAGCCGAGGAATTCCTCCTTGAGGTCCGGCGCCAGCAGCCCGGTGAGGGCGGATCTCACGTCGTCGATCACGTTGTAGATGATCGAGTACAGGCGGACCTCGACATCGTCCCGCCGTGCGAGTTCGCGCGCCTGCGGGTTGGGCCGGACATTGAACCCGATGACCATCGCGCCCGACGCCGCCGCCAGCGTGACGTCGGACTCGTTGATGCCGCCCACGGCGCCGTGCAGGATCCGCACGGCGACGGCGTCGTTCGAGATGTTCTCCAGGCTGCCGCGGATTGCCTCGAGCGATCCGTGCACGTCGGTCTTGATCACCAGCGGCAGTTCCTCGGCCTGGCCGGCGGCAATCGCGGTCAGCATCTGTTCCACGGTGCCCCGCGCACCCGCGGCCGCCCGCTTGCTCCTGATCTGGCGCTGCCGGTAGTCGACGATCTCGCGGGCGCGGGATTCGTTCTCGACCACGTCGAACTTGTCACCGGCCAGCGGCGATCCGTTCAGCCCCAGGACCTCGACCGGGAAACTCGGTCCGCATTCCTTGATGCGCCGGCCATGATCGTCGATCAGCGCCCGTACCCGTCCCCACTCGGCGCCGGCGACGAAAATGTTGCCGACCCTGAGCGTTCCGTGCTGGACCAGGATCGTGGCGACGCTGCCGCGTCCCCGCTCCATCTTCGACTCGACCACGGCGCCTGCCGCCGGACGGTCGGGATTGGCCGTCAATTCAAGCAGTTCGGCCTGCAGCAGGATCGCTTCCTGCAGCCGGTCCAGTCCCTGCCCGGTCATCGCGGATACCGGTACCAGCATCACGTCGCCGCCGAGCTCCTCCACCACGAGGTCGTGGTTCAGCAACTGGTTGCGCACGCGCTCGGGGTCGGCGTCCGGCAGGTCCATCTTGTTGACCGCGACGATGATCGGGGTCTTCGCCGCCCGTGCATGGCGGATCGCCTCCTCGGTCTGGGCCACGACACCGTCATCGACGGCCACGACGAGGACCACGATATCGGTGACGTTGGCTCCCCGGGCTCGCATCTCGGTGAAGGCCTCGTGGCCCGGCGTATCAAGGAAGGTGATCTTCTCGCCGCCCTCGAGCTGTACCTGGTAGGCGCCGATGTGCTGGGTGATCCCCCCGGCCTCGCCGGCCGCGACAGTGGTCTTGCGCATCGCGTCGAGCAGCGAGGTCTTGCCGTGGTCAACGTGGCCCATGACCGTGACCACCGGGGCCCGCGGCTGCTGCGCGGTCTCGTCCTCGGCCTCGGCCCCGAGCCCGGTCTCGACATCGGATTCCGAAACCCTTCGAACCCGGTGCCCGAACTCCGTGGTGACGAGTTCGGCGGTGTCGGCATCGATGGTCTGGTTGATCGTGGCCATGACGCCGAGCGTCATGAGCTTCATGACCACGTCCGCCGCCTTCTCCGCCATCCGGTTGGCCAGTTCCTGCACCGTAATGGCGTCGGGAACGATGACCTCGCGCGAGCGCTTCGGCGCCTCGGGAGCGTCGGCGCGCAACCGCCGGCGTTCCCGCTCGCGGGCGCGGCGGACCGAGGCGAGCGAGCGGGCCCGTTCACCGGCACCGTCATCGAGCGCCTGGTTGATTGTCATCTTTCCGGAGTGCCGGCGCCGCGGCTCGCCGCGGCGGCCCGATGGCGCAGGGGTCTTGCGTGCGGCCTCGCGCCGCCTGCCGCCAGGCGTACGCGACGGGGTTTCCGCCTCCTCCGGCGTCACTGCCGGGCGGACTGTCGCGGTCGTCTTCTTCTGGCTCTCCCTGAGGCGCTGCGCCTGCTCGTTGCGAGCCGCCTGTTCCTCGGCCAGGCGCCGCGCCTCCTCGGCCTGGCGCTGTTCCTCGGCCTGGGCGATCTGGCGGGCTTCCTCCTGTTCGGCCTGCCGGCGATCAACCTCTTCCACCACCGGCTGGACGCTTTCCACCGGGATCTCGGCCAGCGTTTCCGCCGCGTCGGTCAAGGACTCGCGCGGAACGTCATGCTGCATCGCGCCCTGGAGCGCCCGTTCGCGCGCCGCGCGCTCTTCGGGCGTCAGTGTCCGGCCGGTGCCTTCACGCGTCCCTGCCTCGCGGCTCGGAGCCTGGGATCCGGGACTGCGCTTGCGACGCCGTTCGACCTGCACGACCTTGGACCTGCCGTGCGGAAAGCTCTGCTGAACCCTTGTGGTTTCAACCGACTTTCCGAGCGACAGGCGGTTCCGGCCGCCGCCGAGGCTCAGTTTCTTGCGTTCCGTCTCGTCGGTTGTCTTCATTCGCTGATCGCACGCCTGCCAGGATGTGGATGACACCCGGGTTCAATACACGTCCCGGCACGATTTTCCAAGTGAAGGGACCGATATCGACAGTTTCGCTGCCCGGCGGGCTTCGCCATTTCGACCCGTTTCACGATTCACGGGGTGACGGGAGGCATCGTTCGTCCCGTGCAGCCGTGCCGGTTTCCGCCTTTTCGCGTCGCTTTTGCCCGTCGTGACCTTTCGTTCCGGTCACCGTGTGGTTTCCGGCCCGCCCCCGTCGGGAATTCCGCGAAAGGCGGCCAGTCGGCCGGCATCGCGGCGCAGCCGCGCCACGAGACCGCCGGAACCGGCCGAGCCGCGGGTTACCGCCACGTGCACCAGCCGGTCGCGTTCGAACGCCCGCCCAAGCTCGCTGCCCGAGAGTACGGCGATGACCGGGATGGCCGGGCCCAGCCTGTCAAGCTCGCGCCGCGGGCCCGCGGACCCGTCCAGGGCCTCGAGACGCAGTACCACCGCCCCTGCCGTGATCGCCCCCGCCACCTTCGCGTGCCCGGCCATGGCAAGCCCGGCCCGGCGGCAGAGTCCGATGGTCATGATCACCCTTTCGAGCAGGCCGGCCTCAACCCTGTCGGCCAGGTCGGGCGGGGCCGTCGCCCGGGCACGAGCCGCGCGGGCGAAGCTGCCGGTTGCCGCCGCCCGGGATATCTCCGACCGGCCGGCAGTAACCCAGACCCCCCGTCCGGGCAGCCGTTCCGCGAGGTCGGGGACCACGGTGCCGTCCGGCGCCACGGCAAAACGGACCAGTCCGTCGCGGGGAAGGGAGCGGCGCGTGACGATGCAGCGACGGTGGTTCATTCGGTCCCGTCGGGATCCTCCGGCGGATCGGACGGGAACCAGTGGGCCCGGGCCCGCATGATGATGCTGTCCGCGGTCTCGCGGTCGAGCGGCATGTCGGGAAGCAATTCGATCAGCTCGTCGCTCGCGAGATCGCCGAGATCGTCGATCGTGCGAATCTCCTGTTCGCCGAGCGCCACCACCATCTCCAGGGTCAGCCCCTCGACCGCCGCGAGCTCGTCGCTCACTCCCAGGCCGATCCGGCGCTCGTCCAGTTCTGCCCTGACCATCTCGGTGTGGGCACGGGCCCGGTCCTGCAGCTCGGCGGCGATGTCCTCGTCGAACCCCTCGATGTCGATCAGTTCCTCGAGGTCGGCCTCGGCAATCTCGACGACATCGTTGAAACCCTCCGCAACCAGCAGGTGCGCGATCACGTCATCGATGTCGAGCGCTTCCATGAAGATCCGGGAATGGGTCCTGAATTCCTCCTGGCGGCGTTCGGATTCCTCGGCCTCGGTGAGGATGTCGATGCTCCACCCGGTCAGGATCGAGGCCAGGCGCACGTTCTGGCCCTTGCGTCCGATCGCGAGGCTGAGCTGGTCGTCGGGCGTGACCACCTCGATCCGCTTCTCCTCCTCGTCGAGCACCACCTTGCTCACCTCCGCCGGCGCCAGCGCATTCACCACGAATGTCGCCGGGTCATCCGACCAGGGGACGATGTCGATCTTCTCGCCCTGGAGTTCGCCGACCACCGCCTGCACCCGGCTGCCCCGCATGCCGACGCAGGCGCCCACCGGGTCAATGCTGCTGTCGTGCGACAGCACCCCGATCTTGGCCCGGCTGCCCGGGTCGCGCGCCACCGCCTTGATCTCGATGATCCCCTCGTAGATCTCCGGAACCTCCTGGCGGAACAGCCGGCGCATGAACTCGGGATGGGTCCGGGACAGGAAGATCTGCGGTCCCTTCACCTCCTCGCGGACATCGACGATATAGGCCCTGATCCGGTCGTTGTTGCGGAACGATTCCCGCGGCAGCAGGTCCTCGCGGCGGATGATTGCCTCGGCCCGCGTCAGGTCGACCTTGACGCCGCTGTACTCCGACGACTTGACCATGCCGTTGACGATCTCGCCGACCTTGTCCTTGTACTCCCGGTACTCGCGTTCGCGCTCCGCCTGGTGAACCCGGTGGCTGATCACCTGCTTGGCCGCCCGCGCCGCGATGCGCCCGAACTCGACCGGCGGCAGTTCCTCGATGATGAAGTCGCCCGCCTGCCAGGACTGTCCGGGTTCCCTGCTGTTCGCCTCTTCCACGGTCACGTGGACATTCTCGTCCTCGACCTCGTCGACCACCGTGACGTAGCGGAACAGCGAGATCTCGCCGGTCTGGCGATGGATGGTGGCCCTGATATCGAAATCCTGGCCGTACTTTGCCCGCCCGGCGTTCTGGACCGCCTGTTCGATGGCGACCAGGACCTCTTCCCGGTCGATGCCCTTCTCCCGCGCCAGCACGTCGGCAACCTGCAGCAGTTCCGTCCTGGGAAGGTAGGTGGCTTCCATGGCCATGGTTTACTCCATCCTGTTCGGTGTTTCGGCCCCGCGCCGCCGACCAGCGGCAATCAGTTCGTCGGTCAGCACCAGGCGCGCCGTCCTGATCGCGCCGTGATGCACCAGGTGGCATGTACCATCGATGTCCAGACTGACGGTTCCGGTCTCGTCGATCCCCTGCAGCCTGGCGCGCAGGCGGCGGCGGCCATCCAGCGGCTCGGCCAGTTCGAGCCGTGCCTCGAAACCCGCAAAGCGCTCGAAATCGCCGGGGCGCGTCAACGGCCGCTCGATCCCGGGCGAACTGACCTCCAGGCTGTAGGCGCCTCTGATCGGGTCCTCGACGTCGAGCAGCGCCGAGATCAGCCGGCTCACCGCGGCGCAGTCATCGACCGTCATCTCCTCGCGGTCCGCCCTCTCGACCATGACCTGGAGGATGCGCCGCGCACCGCCGGACAGGGAGACCCGAACGATCTCGTAGCCGATGTCCGCGACCGGAGCCTCGATGATCTGCTCGACATGCCTGGTGACCGGTGACGCCATGGAGAAATGTGCGGCCGGGCAGGACACCCGGTCACCCCTTTCATCAATCTGACCGGGAGACACCGCAGACTATACGCCATTCGCCGTCTGCTTCAAGCGCGATCTCGTGTCCGCCGGTCCCGGCTCGCAGCGCGCCCGGACGGGGACCGGCCCGCCGGACACCCGCGCCGTTCGCGCGGGCGGCGCCCATCCCCGGATCGCCCTGTCGCGTCCACGCGCAGGCGCGCCGGTCAGTGCCGGCGCCGGTAGCGCAGGAACACCGGCAGGCGGCCGGCGGCACGGGCCTTGGCCTCGTAGCGGGTCTCCGGCCAGTCCGCGGGCCGTTCGCGCCAGTCCCATGCGCGGCGCGCCAGCCACTCGAACTGCGGGCTCATGTCCATGTGTTCCAGCATCCATCGCAGGTAGCCGCGATCATCGGTGGCAAGCCGCAGTTCGCCGCCCGGACGCAGCAGCCGGGCGAACTGCGCGACCGCGTGGTGCTGGACCACGCGCCGGGCGGCGTGGCGCCGCTTCGGCCAGGGATCTGGAAACAGCACGAAGATCCTGTCGATGCTCGCGGCACGAAGCCGGGGCAGCAGCGGACGCGCGTCATCGGCAAGGATCCGGACCCGGGCAAGTTCGGCCTGTTCCAGCCGGGGCAGCAGGGATGCGACCCCGTTCATCCACGGCTCGCAGCCAATGAAGCCAACGTCCGGGGCCCTGGCGGCCTGCCATGCGAGGTGCTCGCCCGCCCCGAAACCGATCTCGAGCCAGGTCTCGCGCGGCGGCGCGGCGAACAGCTCCGCGGGATCGGCGCCCTCCGCTATGTCATCGAGCCGGATCTCGCAGGCCGGAAGCCGTTCCGCGAGCAGCCGCGCACGGCCGCCGCGCAGCCGACGGCCGCGGCGACGGCCGCGAAAGACCGGCCAGGGCGGCGCGTCTGGCACGGGATCCGCCGTCACCGGCCGGGGCTCCCGGGCACCGGTCACTCGTGCCCCTTCCCGGGCACCGGCGTTGCGGCCGGTGTTCCGGCTTCGAGCGCGGCGACCGGGCCGCCGTAGCGCTGCACCAGATCGTTCTGGTCATCCTTGGCCATCCGGTCGACCTGTTCGGGGGTGCGTCCTCCCAGGTGTTCGAGCAGCGCCGCGTGCAGGCGCTCGCGAACATCCCGGTACGCCGGTTCCCCGGCACGGTTGGCGGTCTCCTCGGGATCGAACCGCAGGTCGAACAGTTCCGGCGGGTAGTCGACGTACCAGTGATACTTGTAGCGCGCATCGGCAACCATGAACGCGCCGGTCGGTGCGCCGACGGCGTGGTACTGGCTCATCACCGTGCGCCCGTGATCGCGGGCGCCGGCCAGCTCGAGGAGCGATCGCGAGGCGCGGTGCCGGCCGTCCTCGACACCGGGCAGTCCCATGGCGTCGAGGAAGGTCGCGTGCAGGTCGACGAGGCTTGCCGGCGTCCAGGCCACGCGTCCGGCGGGGATCCCGGGACCGGCCATGATCAGCGGCACGCTGACCGATTCCCGGTACAGGTTGGACTTGCCCCACAGGCCCCTGGCGCCGAGGTTGTCGCCGTGGTCCGAGCTGTAGATCACCAGCGTGTCGTCCTCGAGGCCGGTTTCCCCGAGCGCGGCCATGATCTCGCCGATCTTCTCGTCGACGAATGTCGTGAGCGCCAGGTAGCCCGCGATCGCCAGCCGGCGGCGTTCCGCCCGTCCGTGGAAGTGGATTTCCTCGCAGACGTAGTCCTCGCGCCGCGCGATCCACGGGTGGTGCGCATGGCCGTCGGCCGGGAGCAGCTTGGACGGCTCGATGGCATCGAGCGGGTAGCGGTCGAAGTAGAACTGCGGCGCCACCAGGGGGAAATGCGGCGCCACCAGGCCGACGAACAGGCACCAGGGTTTCCCGTCCGGCGACGCGGCCCGCTCGCGCAGCCAGGTCGCGGCCGCCGCGGCCACGTCGGTGTCGAACTGGTTGTAGTTGCTCCAGCCCGGGCCGATGTTCTTCAGCATGACGCGGCCGCGGGGTCGGGAGGGCAACGGGTCGCGTACCGAGCCCCAGACCTGGCCAATCCCCTCCCAGATGTGCATGGCGAGGTGCTGGGCGCTGAATCCGGTGTCGTCGTTCTCGTTGGTGTAGTGCAGCTTGCCAATCGACTCGACGCGATGGCCGTGCGCCTGCATCACGTGACCCCAGCCGCGCACCCGGCCGTCATAGGCAAGCGCGTTGTCCCAGCAGCGGATGTCGTGCACCTCCAGCCCGGTCGCAAGCGAGGCCCGTGCCGGCACGCAGATCGGGCTTGGCGTATACGCGTTGACGAACCGGGTGCCGCGTGCGGCGAGTGCATCCATGTGCGGGGTGTGGGCGAGCGGCGAGCCGCTCACGCCCATGTGGCGGGGGTCGTGCTCGTCGGAAAACAGGAACAGGATGTTCGGGCGGCTCGGGGGCATGGCGGCTTCCGTGCGGCGGCAGGGGCGGGTCCACTCTACCAGAAGCCTCGCCGTCGGGCCGTGCTCGCGTAGACTTGCCGTCGTGACTGCAGCAGGAGGACCCGATGATGGCCGTCACGCCTCCCGTCCGGGTGGGGATCGCGAGCCTCGCCATGTACCACGGAAACTTCTGGGCGCAGGCGCTCGCCGTGTCGGACCAGGCCGAACTCGTGGGGATATGGGACGACGACGTCGCGCGCGGGCGCGAGGGCGCACGGGCCGCGGGCACACGGTACGTGCCGGACCTTGAACGGCTGCTCGACGCCTGCGACGCGATCTGCATCACCTCGGAAACGGCGCGCCACGCCGACCTGGTCGAACGCGCCGCGGCCGCCGGGTGCCACGTGCTGTGCGAGAAGCCGCTGGCGACGACCATGGCCGACTGCGACCGGATCAGGCGCGCGGTGGATGCCGCCGGCATCATCTTCATGCAGGGCTACCCCAAGCGGTTCGACCCGGCCAGTCACGAACTGAAGCGCCTGGTGGACGGCGGCGAGCTCGGCACCGTTACCCTGGTGCGGGTCCGGCACGGCCACCTCTACGGCCTGCGCCGCCCGGATGTCCTGCCCGGCTGGATGCACGATCCCGGCCAGGCGGGTGGCGGGGCGCTGCTGGACGAGGGATGTCACGGCGCGGATCTCATCCGCTGGCTGTTCGGCGAACCCGACGCGGTGATGGCGACGGTGTCGCACCGCGCGCTCGGGCGCGCCGTGGAGGATCTCGGTCTGGCCGTCTTCCTCTACGACGACGGCCCGGCCTGCGAACTGTGTTCCAGTGTCACCTTTGCCGCCGGCGACGCCTCGGTCGAGATCTTCGGAACCCGGGGCACCGCGATCCTCTCGGGCGTCGATCTTGCCTCGCGCGACGTCACAAACGGCGGTTTCCTCAGGCTGTGCCTGCTCGATTCCGGCGCACTCGAGGACCCGGCCACGCGGTCATGGCAGGTGGTGCCGGTAACCCCGGGGTTCCAGGACACCCCGGCGTTTCACCAGCAGAACCCACTGCGCTTTATCGACACCCTGGTCCGAGGCACGCCGCCGCCGGTGACGATCGAGGACGGGCGCCGCTCACTGCAGATGATCCTCTCGGCCTACGAGGCGGCCCGGACCGGCACGACGGTACGCATCCCCGGACCGGACCGGGCTGCCCATGCCCCACAAGCGGTTCACGTGTAATGAGGGCGTCGTGTTTGTTCACGTTTCCAGCTCCAGCATGAGTTGGTGTCCGGTGCACCATTCAACGAGGGTGGCGTGTCCACGCCAGATCACCTTTGTTCCCGGGGGCGGTCCTGTGGTGCGATGGATATGTCCTCCGATCCGCGCCATCGTCAGCACGGCGATAGCCAGGGTATCGGGAGGGGCGTAGCGCTGTCGGGCCGCGAAGGCCTTCAATGCCCTGATCCCGAGTTCGGAGAACAGGATATCGGGTGACAGTTCGGGGTGGTTGCGCCTGAACAGCGTCATCAGGTGAATGCGCCATGCGATGACCAGGTTGATGGCGACGGCCCGGGCGAGGCGGTCGGCCGAGCGGTTCTCGAGCTCTTCGACCCTGCATCCGGATTTCGGGATCCGGTGCCGGTCCTCGATCCGCCAGCACCGGGCGTAGTCCTCGACCACCGTCCTGCAGTCCTCCAGGGTGTCGGCCGGAAGGGTGGTGAACAGCAGCCAGCGGATCGGGTCCGCATCGGCGGGCACACGTTCCTCATCGACCATCACCGCCCGCCGCCATGCACAGCGCGTCCGCAACCGCGCGGTCGGCCGTCGCCGGCAGCGTCACCGCCCCGAACCCCCGGGTCGATGTCGAGGATGCGCCGCCGCCACCTCTCGAACCTTCCGCCGGTGCCCGCGTTACTTTACCACCTCGCCGAGAGCGTCAGCCCGAGACGGTGCTCCGCGTCGTCGTTGGCGGGCTCGATGCGCGAGCCCTCGAAGCGGACCTCGAACTGCCCCGCGCCCGCGTCCTGGAGCCGCCAGCCGAAGCCGAGGCCGAAGCGGT
>JAJEAR010000030.1 GCA_022822665.1 Alphaproteobacteria bacterium
ATGCATAATCGGCACTTGCTGTCAACAGATAAAGTCATATTTACATGGGTACAATCAATGGCCCAAAAGCCCGAAAAAATCCCGCCAGGTCACTGACTTGGCTCGAATGTCAGCTGGGATTCAGGGGGAACTTCGGCCTAGTGGCGCCGAGTACAGCGGTCAAGTGGCGACCGGCCCGGCCCGCGTCTCAGGCGAGGTGCAAGCACACGTGCGAGAGCCGACGCGGGCTGCAGAAGGTGGTAATTCCATTAAAGGGAATGGTGATTCTTACGGTTATGACGACAATGCCTTGTTGGCGTCTACGCGTAAGCCAGCAGCGTTCAACTCGCGCAAGAGCCGGAATTGCCATCCATCATTGCTATCCAGAGGGATATAGAGGAGGCCATCGGAATCCGAGGGCCGCTCCATAACTCTGTTTCCACGTTGCTCTGACTCAATCTTGTGGGGCCGTTAATTTACTGTCGCACTCTGCACATTACGCGCAATGTCTTCAAGCGTGCGATTTCAATGGCAAAGGTGGAACCTTCACTGTCAACATTGTGGAGACACCAGCTTGCCGTGAAACTGCTGCAGGGTCGTGATGTCATCAATGACGATAGCAGGGAAAGGCCCGAAGAAGGGGGGAGTGGACGCAAGAGACCGGTGTCAGTACCAGGCAGCCTTGTCGACGACATTCTCGAAGGTGTCGAGCGGTTCTCCCCCGACGAACCGGCGCGCGTTTTCCACCAGGATCCGGTAGCGCCGCTCGGCGAGATCCTCCGCGTCGGCGACCGCGATGTGCGGTGTCAGGATCACGTTTTCCATCGACCAGAGCGGGTGACCGTCGGGAAGCGGCTCGATCTCGAACACGTCAAGGCCGGCGCCGGCAATGGTCCCGTTCGCGAGCGCGGCGACCAGGTCGTCGAGGCTGGTGGTCATGCCCCGGCCGATGTTGATGAAGTACGCCTCGGGCTTCATGCGCGCGAAGCGGTCCGCGTTCCACATGAGCTCGGTTTCGGGCGTGTGCGGAACCGTGGTGACCACGAAGTCGGCGTCAGGCAAGGCCGCGTCGAGATGCGAGGGCGGATGGATCTCGCCGGGACAGTCATGCTCGCGCCTCGCGTCGATACCGACGATCCGCGCGCCCATGGCCCCGCACAGCCGCGCTGTCTCGGCCCCGATGCCGCCGACCCCGTGGATCAGCACGGTCGAGTTCACGATGTTGCGGTACCCGCGCCTGCGCGCGTCCTTCGTCCACCGTCCTGTGCGCTGCGCATCCATCCAGTAGGGCAGGCCGCGCGAGAGCGCGAGCATGAACATGAGGATATGGTGGGCGATGTGGTCCGAATAGATGCCACGCAGGTTGGTGATGACCACCGGGTGGTCGATCAGCTCCTGGTGATAGTAGCCGGCAAAGGGTGCGGCGAACGGGCATTGCAGCCAGCGTATGCGTTTCGCGGCGTGCATCGCACCGGGCGGGATCCAGCCGAGCGCCGCGTCGGCGCGTTCCAGCACGGCGGGAACGTCGGCCTCGGTCCCGGCACAGGCAACCTCGAGCCCGGGCACGTCTTCGCGCAGCCGGTCCGCGAGCCCGGGAACATTGTCTGCAAACGGAGGCAGGATCGCGAAGACCAGCCGGTTGTCGCTCATCGGTCGTCTCGCTCCCGGGTCAGTCGACGAGTGCCGCCTCGGTGACCGCCTCGATATCGGCCAGGCTGACATCGGGCGCCCGTTCGACCACCCTGATGCCGCCCTCGACGACATCGAACACGCCGAGATTGGTGATGATGCGGTCCACCACTCCCTGGCCGGTGAGCGGCAGGGAGCATTCCCGGAGCAGCTTCGGCTCACCCTTCCTGTTGGCATGGTCCATGATCACCACGATCCGCTTGACGCCGGCCACCAGGTCCATCGCACCGCCCATGCCCTTGACCAGGCGGCCCGGGATCATCCAGTTGGCAAGGTCGCCGGTCTCGGACACCTCCATGGCTCCGAGGATCGAGAGATCGATGTGCCCGCCCCGAATCATGGCGAAACTGTCAGAAGACGAAAAATAGCTCGTCTTCGACAGTTCGGTCACTGTCTGCTTGCCGGCATTGATCAGGTCTGGATCGACCTCGTCCTCGGTCGGAAACGGGCCCATTCCCAGCATGCCGTTCTCGGACTGCAGGGTGATGTTGTAGTTGGCCGGCACGTAGTTCGAGACCAGGGTCGGGATACCGATCCCGAGATTGACGTAGAATCCGTCCTGCAGTTCGGCCGCGGCCCGTTCGGCCATCTGGTTCCTGTCCCAGGGCATGGGTGCATTCCTCCGTGCGACGGCGCGCGTGTCAGGCCGCGCGCGTGGTCCTGTTCTCGATCCGTTTCTCGTGGCTGCCCTGAAAGAGACGCTGGACATACACGCCCGGGGTGTGGATCGCCATCTTGTCGAGTGTTCCGACCGGAACCAGTTCCTCCACCTCGGCAACGGTCACGGTTCCGGCGGTGGCGCACTCGGGATTGAAGTTCATCGCGGTCTTCCGGTAAGTCAGGTTGCCCTCGGCATCACCCTTCCACGCCTTGACGATACCGAGATCCATCCTGAGACCGCGCTCGAGGATGTAGGTCCTGCCGTCGAATTCCTTGTGCTCCTTGCCTTCGGCAATCAGCGTTCCCACCCCGGTCGCGGTGTAGAAGCCCGGGATGCCGGCCCCTCCGGCGCGGAGCCGTTCGGCAAGTGTGCCCTGGGGATTGAACTCGATCTCGAGTTCACCGGCGAGAAACTGCTGCATGAACAGGTCGTTCTCGCCGACGTAGGACGAGATCATCTTCGTCACCTGCCGATCCTGAAGCAGCAGGCCGAGGCCGAAATCGTCGACGCCGGCGTTGTTCGAGGCGATGACAAGGTTCTTCACGCCCGACTCGCGGATCGCCTGGATCAGGTTCTCGGGAATGCCCGAAAGACCGAATCCTCCGGCCGCGATGCTCATTCCGTCCCGCAGCAGACCATCCAGCGCCGATTGCGCATCCGCATAGACCTTGCTCATGTTCCGGTCATCTCCCGTCCGGCGGTCAGTACCTCTGACCTTTCCTGTCCTCGGCCCCCGCGTAGAGAACCCGGCGCTTGATCTCGGTATCGCGCCGGCACAGGTCGAAATCCTCGTTGGCGAGCCGGCCACGGGGCGATCCCGCGACGGTGAAATGCCCGAAATCGTCCGTGCCCGCAACCAGTGCGACCAGGGAACGGTCCCCAGTCTGCTGCTTCATTGACGGTCGGATGTAGCGGACGGCCGCGCCGATGCGCCGGTTACCGGTCCGGTTGGGGCCGGAGGAATGGAACAGGTGACCGTGGTGCATGGACGCTTGGCCCGGCTGCAGGACGATGTCGACGGCGTCGTTCTCGTCGACCTCGACCGCTACCTCCTGGCCGCGGGACAGCAGGTTGTTCGCATCGAAGGTGTCGGTATGCGCCACCTGCCGGTGGCGGTGACTACCGGGGACAAACCGCATGCAGCCGCTCTCCACGGTGGCCGGCGAGAGCGCAACCCACACCGTGAGCTCGTCGGCATCGTCCAGGCCCCAGTAGGTGAGGTCCTGGTGCCAGGTGACGATGTTGGTTGAATTTGCCTCCTTGATGAAGAGACCGCTGCTCCACACCATCAGGTCGGGGCCGAGGATACGGGAGACGGCGTCGATGACGTGCGGCTTGCGGATCATGGCGTCAAACGACGGCAGCAGCCGGTCCGGGTAGGAACGGAGCATCGAGAGCCGCGTCGGGTCTTCGGCGAGTTCCGCTTCCGCCGCCTCGAGGTCGGAGCGTACGGCGCCGGCCTCGTCCGCGCTCATGACGTCAAGCGGGAAGGCGAAACCGTCTTGTTCGTAGGAAGTCGCAAGCTGCTCGGCTGTTGCGGTCATCGAAGTGCCTGCCATTCGGGGATAGGGGATGTCCGGGAGTATTTCCGTCTTGGACCGCTCCTGCAAGCGTGAGCCGCCGTGATCCCGGCATCCGCGTTCGAATGCTCCTGTCCTGCGAAGGTACCCGCCTCCGGCGCCGGTCACGCCACGGGTTGCAAGGGTCTGAATGCAGAGTGTTCAGGGCGTCCTACGTGACGTCACGCCAGGTGTCGGGCTTTCCGTCCCGGGTGCCGGGCAGTGGCAGTTCGCCGGGCCGGGGTAGCCGTTCCTCGTCGGGATCGACGGTCTCCGGCGCGGCGTACTGGGCAAACCAGGTCGCAAGCAGAAAGCAGCCGAAACCGAAGATCAGCACCATCTTCAGAGCGTCCGGCGACCAGGAGATCCACAGCAGCAGCGGAGTGACAAGCGCTCCGAGCCCGGAGATGCCCATGCCGATCTCGGCCCGGTTCCGGGTGATGTGCCTGCGCAGAAACGCGCTCATGAAGTCGAACAGTCCCATCGCGTTTCCGGCCAGCCTTCAGGAGTGCCCGGATCAGCTATACCACCGCTCCGCGCGGCCTGTACAGCACGGGGCCGGATCAGGCCGTGCCCATGCGGGGCATGGTCAGCCCGAAGGCGGCCACAGCTGCGGGAACTCGTCGCCTTCGAACGGGTCGCCGTCGCGGTAGACAAGGTCCGGGAACGCTGGCGAGGTGGTGCCGGCCCGTTCGACGAAGCGCGCCCCGTCGCCCACCCACCTGACCGAGGTCACGCGGCGGCGCAGTTCGGAGTGATTGGCGTCCGCCCGGTGAAGGGTTGAGAAGTCAAACGCGATCGCGTCTCCGGGCTCGACGTCCCAGCTCCTGATTTCGAGGGCGTCGCGGTCGGCGTCAAGGTCCGGTACGGGGTCGGACGGGTCGTCGGCATAGAGCGGGGTGCCGTCGAACCGGGTTGGCCGGAAACTCCTGCCCCAACGGTGCGATCCGGCGACGTACTCGATCCCGCGTTCCCGCGGCACCGGATCGGCGGGGACCCAGAAACTGACCGTGCAGGGACCGTCGACCAGGTAGTAGGGCAGGTCGTGGTGCCATGGGGTCTCGGTGGAGTTGCCCGGTTCCTTGACCAGCACGTGGTCGTGAAACACCCGTGCGGTGCCCGATCTCATCAGGCGGGCCGCGACCTCGGCCATCGGTGACGCGACAACCAGTGCACGGTAGCCGTCGAACCGGTTCCACACGCAGTAGTCCTGGAAGAATGGCGACCGGCCGTCTCCGGGCCGGTAGGTCCGTTCACGCCAGCTGGGCGCGGCCTTGTTCTCCTCGATCGCCGAACGCAACCCCTCGATCCACGGCTCGAACAGGCCGCGCAGCAGGACGACGCCATCGCGGTGGTACTGCTCGACCGTCTCCTCGGTCACGGTGCTCGCCATGTCCGGTTCCTTCCGGTCAGCGTTGGGCCATGATCTCGCCACGAATCGGGCCGGTACGGCAAGTCCCTCGCGTCGGGCGGTTGCCATGCCCGGGCGGGCTTCACATGATGACGCCGCATGCACCCGAGGAGCCGACCCGACCCATGGCCGGAACCAACCAGAGCCTGCGAGCCGAAGCCGGACCCGGACCGGAGATCATCCTCGTCGAACCGCAGCTCGGCGACAACATCGGCGCCGCAGCCCGCGCGATGCTGAACTGTGGGCTGAGCCGGATGCACCTGGTGCGCCCCCGCGACGGCTGGCCCAATCCCCGGGCCACGGCGATGGCGTCTGGAGCGGAGGACGTGTTGCGGAGGGTCGCGGTGCATGAAACCACCGGGCAGGCCGTGGCCGGACTCGACCTGGTTCTCGCCACCACGGCGCGCCAGCGTGACATGGCAAAGATCGTGCTTACCCCGCGCCAGGCCGCAGGGCGCATGCGCGCACGCCTCGCGGCGGGCGGTCGCGCCGGCATCCTGTTCGGTCCGGAGCGGGCCGGACTGGTCAACGACGATGTCGCCCGGGCCGACGCGGTGATCAACGTGCCGCTCAACCCCGCGTTCTCGTCGCTCAATCTCGCGCAGGCAGTCCTCCTGGTCGGGTACGAGTGGTTCCAGGCCGGACACGAGCCAGAAGTCGCGGCGTCATGGGGCCCGTCACCTCCGGCGACACACGCGGAACGCGAGTATTTCATGACCCGTCTCGAACGCGAGCTGGAGCGGGCGGGGTTCCTGTTCCCGTCCAACCTCGCACCCACCATCAGGAGGAACCTCCGCGCACTGTTCGCACGCGCGGACATGACGGCGCAGGAAGTTCGCACCCTGCACGGGGTGATCAGTGCCCTGACCGCGCGCAAGGGTCCGCCCGAGAGTTCGATTTGACAATCGACCCGGGTCGCTATAGTGCTCCGCCCATCCTGGGGAACGCGGAGTGTGCCGATGGTGCGCATTCCCGGCCGCATGGCCCTACCCGGGCATGAACAATAATCGGCAGGGAGCTGCCAGGTGAGCAATCGTATCGCTTCAAAGCACAAGATCGACCGCAGGCTGGGTGTCAACCTGTGGGGACGGGGCAAGTCCCCGATCATCCGGCGGGAATATGGCCCGGGACAGCATGGCCAGCGCCGCCGCAAGCCGTCGGATTTCGGCGTTCAGCTGATGGCCAAGCAGAAGCTCAAGGGCTACTACGGCAACATCGGCGAAAAGCAGTTCCGCAAGTACTATCGCGAAGCGGTACGCCGGCGCGGCGATACCGGCGAGAACCTCGTCGGTATCCTCGAATGCCGCCTTGATGCCGTGATCTACCGGATGAAGTTCGTCCCGACCGTGTTTGGCGCGCGGCAGTTCGTCAGCCATGGCCATGTCACCGTCAACGGCACGCGCGTCACCATCCCGTCCTTCCTGTGCAAGGAAGGCGATGTCGTCCGTGTCCGCGAGAAGTCGCGCCAGATCCCGATGGTGCTCGAGGCGATTGCCTCGCCCGAGCGCGACATTCCCGACTACGTCGAGGTCGATCACGACAAGATGCAGGGAACCTTCCTGCGCCAGCCCAAGCTCGAGGACGTGCCCTATCCGGTCCAGATGGAGCCCAATCTGGTGGTGGAGTTTTACTCCCGGACCTGATCGGGCAGGGGCCGCGCCAGCCCCTCGACGACCTCCGCTCCCCCCTGCCGCTCGAGCAGTTCCGGCAGCACCTTCAGCTTCGAACCCCGGTTTCCGCCGCCGAGGATGATGTGCTCGCGTCGCATGACGTCGGCGTCGATCCACAGCGGCAGGCCATCCGGCAGGGCGAGCGGTGTCACCCCGCCGATTTCCATGCCGGTGAGCTCACGGGTCTCCTCGGCGGTGGCGAACGAGACCTTGCGGGCTCCCAGCTTCTTGCGCACGGTTCGGTTGACGTCGAGCCGGTGTGTGGCCAGGACCACGCAGACCGCGAACTTCAGCGGACCGGTCTTCGATCGCACCAGGATCGTATTGGCCGAGTCCTCGGGCGCCACTCCGTAATGGGCACAGAAGGTTGCGGTATCGGCCAGTTCCGGGTCGCAGTCCCAGACTTCGAAGTCGAGACCCGACGCTTCGAGCAGCGAGCGGATCCGGGGGAGGGTATCGGTCATGACTGTGGATCGATGCGGTTGAATTCGGGAACGTCGGGAGCCGTCAGGTGTTGACCGCCGGTTCTCCGGTCATCCGGGCGACCGGAACCGGGCGGATCCCGTGTCGGGTGGTTGACGGCCCCCCGAGTGCGTTGGGCACTATAGGAAGAGCGATGCGTCCGATCAACGGACCCCGGACCGCGTGCGCCGCGGTGCGTCGGGAACTCCCGTGCCGCCGGCCCGGACCTTCGGGACCTGGCAGTGATGCCACGCACGACACTTGCCGTTACCGTCTGCTTGCTCGCTTGCGGGTGCGCGCACGCCGGGTTGCGCGGGCGGCCTGGCCGGTGGCCTGGGCGGCAGTACCGGAGCTGTCCTCCTTCGCGGGGCGGGTACGCTCGCGCATGGCGAGACCGAAAGCCGCCAGGGCGACGATGGCAAGCCAGATGCTGCGGGACCACGGAGCGAAGAGCTCGACCGCGAGCATGCTCGCCGGATGGTCGCGGCGATAGAACACCGCGATCACCTGGCCAGGCTCGATCCCGTAGCGGTCCGACTCGACAATTCCTTCCGGCGCGGGCTCGATGTGGCCCTGCAACCGGACCCGGTAGCGGGCCGAACCGCCATCCGCGGGCAGCGCCTCGACGATCTCCGCCGACCCGCTCGAACCCCGGACCAGGAAGACGACATGAGGATAGCC
The DNA here is from genome assembly GCA_022822665.1 of Alphaproteobacteria bacterium. GTDB lineage: Bacteria > Pseudomonadota > Alphaproteobacteria > Thalassobaculales > Thalassobaculaceae > Bin52. Next base: position 8,113 of record JAJEAR010000030.1, read on the forward strand.
GTAGTAGAGCGCACCCGTGAACGCGAGAAAGGCGACTGCGAACAGGGTACGGGCGGACGGGTCGAGAAGCCGCTTCAGCAGCGGCCGGCCGCTCGATGTGCGAAGCAGCATCGGCGACGTGCCGACGGACAGGGATCCCGTCAGGCCGCGGGGGTGACGCCCTTGCTTTCCAGGTACGGCACCAGTTCGCCGGACTCGTACATCTCGCGGATGATGTCGCAGCCGCCGACGAACTCGCCCTTCACGTAGAGCTGGGGAATGGTGGGCCAGTCCGAGAACTCCTTGATGCCGTCGCGCAGGTCGGGATCTTCGAGCACGTTGACGCCGCGGAACTTGACGCCGAGGTGGCTCAGGACCTGAACCACGACGGCCGAGAACCCGCACTGGGGAAAGACCGGCGTACCCTTCATGAACAGCAGCACCTCCGATCCGTCGACTTCGGTCTGGATGCGATCACGTGTGGCGGTATCGAGCATTGTTCACTGTCCCTGTCTGGATGGGCCTGGAATTGATGCGGCGCTACGGTGTCGACGTCTGCAGCGCAAGCGCATGGAGTTCGTTGCCCATGCGTCCCTTCAGTGCCGCATAGACCATCTGGTGCTGCTGCACCCGGGTCTTGCCGGCAAACGCCGCGGAAACCACATGTGCGGCATAGTGGTCGCCGTCACCACGCAGATCCTCGATCGTGACCGCCGCGTCCGGAAAATCTTCCTTGATCAGGCGCTCGATCTCGCCGGCATCCATGGGCATGGTGCAGATCTCCTCGCCTGGTTCAGCCTCCCTGCATGTACCGCGGCAACCACGCCTCGTGCAGCGAGCGCAACACGTCAACCGGTATGGGGCTATCGCTATCGGGTGTCAACAGCCCGTCATCGGTGGTCCGGCCGATCACCGCCGCAGACACTCGTGCCGATCGGGCACGAACGAGAACCTCCCCGGGCCCGGGTGTTGCCAGCAGATAGCGGCCCTGGTCCTCGCCGAACAGGAAGGAATGCAGCGGCAGACCGGTACCGTTGCCCAGTTCGGCTCCGATCCCGTCCGACGCGATCAGCATCTCGGCAACCGCCACGACGAGGCCGCCGTCGGACAGATCATGGCACGCCGTGACCAGGCCATCGGCAATCAGGGCTCGAACGAGGTCGCCGTTCGCCCGTTCCGAGGCGAGGTCGACCGGTGGCGGCGCTCCGTCTTCGCGCCCGATGACCTCTCGCAGGTAGAGGGACTGCCCGAGCCAGCCGGTGGTCTCCCCGACCAGGACAAGGGCCTCTCCGGCGCTCGCAATCCGCAGCGCGGCGCGGCGCGAGATATCGTCGAGCAGGCCGACGCCGCCGATCACCGGGGTGGGCAGGATCGCCTCGCCGTCGGTTTCGTTGTAAAGCGAGACATTGCCCGAGACCACCGGGAAGCCGAGTTCTCCCGCGGCCCTGCGCATGCCGGCGATGCAGCCCACGAGCTGGCCCATGATCTCCGGGCGTTCGGGATTACCGAAATTCAGGTTGTTGGTGATCGCAAGCGGCCGCGCGCCGGTTGCGGTGATGTTGCGCCAGGCCTCCGCCACGGCCTGGGCTCCTCCGGTCTCCGGATGGGCGGCACAGTAGCGCGGCGTACAGTCGACCGTCAGCGCCAGTGCCCGCGCGGTGTCGCGCACCCGGACCACCGCGGCGTCGCCGCCGGGTTCGCCCAGGGTGTCGTTCATCACCATCCAGTCATACTGTTCCCAGATCCACCGCCGGCTTGCGAGATCGGGTGAGGCGATCAGGGTCTCGAGCGCCTGCCTGGTCGAGGACGGCGGCGGCGCGTCAACATCAAGTGGGCCTGGCATCGGAGTCGCGGTCCAGGGCCGGTCGTACTCGGGAGCCTGGTCGACCATCGGATCGATCGGAATGTCCGCCTCGACGCGTCCGTTCCTGCTGACAGTGAGCCGCCCGGTGGTGGTAAGCGCGCCGATGACCGCGAAATCGAGCTCCCAGCGCCGGAAGATCTCGCGTGCCGTCCGCTCGGCCTCGGGCCTGATCACCATGAGCATGCGTTCCTGGCTTTCCGACAGCATCAGCTCGTAGGCGGTCATGGCCTCCTCGCGCACGGGAACCGCGTCGAGATCGAGCGCCATTCCGAGCCCGCCCTTGCCGGCCATCTCCACCGAGGACGAGGTCAGACCGGCAGCGCCCATATCCTGGATCGCGATGATGGCGTCCTCGGCCATCAGCTCGAGACATGCCTCCAGCAGCAGTTTCTCCACGAACGGGTCGCCGACCTGGACCGTCGGCCGGCGCGCCTCCGCTTCCTCGGAAAACTCGGCCGACGCCATGGTGGCCCCGTGGATGCCGTCGCGCCCGGTCCGGGCGCCCACATAGATCACCGGGTTGCCGGGGCCGTGCGCCGCCGACCGGAAGATCCGGTCGGTCCTGGCGAGCCCGACGGTCATGGCGTTGACCAGGATGTTGCCGTTGTACGCGGGGTGGAAGTTGACCTCTCCGGCCACCGTGGGCACGCCGACGCAGTTGCCGTAGCCGCCGATCCCGGAGACGACACCCGAGACGAGATGGCGGGTCCTGGGGTGATCCGGATCGCCGAAGCGGAGCGCGTTCAGGTTGGCGATCGGGCGCGCGCCCATGGTGAACACGTCGCGCATGATGCCGCCGACGCCGGTTGCGGCGCCCTGTTTCGGCTCGATGAAGCTCGGATGATTGTGGCTCTCGATCTTGAACACGGCAGCGAGACCGTCACCGATGTCCACCACGCCGGCGTTCTCACCCGGCCCCTGGATCACATGCGGCGCCTCGCTCGGCAGCGTGCGCAGCCAGCGGCGTGAAGACTTGTAGGAACAGTGTTCCGACCACATGGCCGAGAAGATGCCGAGCTCGGTCAGCGTGGGTTTCCGGCCCAGGATCTCCGGGATCCGCCGGTACTCCTGCGCCGACAAACCGTGTTCGGCCGCGAGTTCCTCGGTGATGACCGTTTCCTGTTCCCTCACCGGAACAGCCCTGCCAGGGAACGGAACAGCACCAGTCCGTCCTCGCCGCCGGTCTCCCTGTCGATCGCGTTCTCCGGGTGCGGCATCAGGCCCAGAACGGTGCGCTCCGGATTCAGGATCCCGGCTATCCGTCGCACCGATCCGTTGGCCAGGGTCGGATCGGCGTAGCGCAGGGCGACCAGGTCTTCGCCCTCGAGCCGGTCCAGGGTCGCTTCGTCGGCGTGGAAGTTCCCGTCGTTGTTGGCAACGGGCAGGGTGATCGTGCGCACGGCGCCGTAGCCCGCCGTGAACGGCGATGAGGTGGTGGCGACATCGAGCGCGACCGTGCGGCAGGTGAAGGCGAGGCCCGCGTTGCGCATCAGTGCGCCGGGCAGCAGCCCGACCTCGGTCAGAACCTGGAAGCCGTTGCAGACCCCTAGCACCATGACGCCGCGCCGCGCCTGTTCGACCACCGCGCGCATGACCGGGGCCCGGGCCGCCATTGCACCGGCCCGCAGGTAGTCCCCGTAGGCAAATCCACCCGGCAGCACGATCAGGTCCGTCGGCGGCAGGTCGGTCTCGTGGTGTCTCACCAGTCTGGGGGCATGTGGCGATACCTGCCGGATCGCCATCGTCATGTCACGGGAGCGGTTGGTCCCCGGAAAGAGGATGATAACGGACCTCATGCGCCGGTTCCGATCCTGTTGCGGCGCGGGGCCTTCGGTTCAGGACGCCGGCGGGCGGGCATATTCCGGCGGCAGGCGCGAATCGAGGTAGGTATCAACGGCGCTGATCATCTGGGGAACGTGCTCGGAGAAGAAATGGTCGGCGCCGGGAATGAGCGTGTGCTCGATGACGATTCCCCTCTGGGTCGACAGCTTGTCCACGAGCTTTCGGACCGAGTCGGGCGGAACCAGGTGGTCTGCCGCGCCCTGCAGCATCAGTCCGGACGCCGGGCAGGGGGCGAGGAAGCTGAAGTCGAAGGTGTTGGCGGGAGGAGCGATCGACAGGAAACCCGAGACCTCCGGGCGCCGCATGAGCAGCTGCATGCCGATCCAGGCCCCGAACGAGAATCCGCCGACCCAGAAATACGGTGCGTTCGACTGGGTCTGCTGCAGCCAGTCGAGTGCGGAGGCGGCATCGCTGAGTTCTCCCTCGCCTCTGTCGAAGGCTCCCTGCGACCTGCCGACGCCGCGGAAGTTGAAACGCAGGGTCGCGAACCCGCGCGCGACAAAGCTCTGGTAGAGCGCGTAGACCACCTTGTTGTTCATGGTGCCGCCGAGCTCGGGGAGCGGATGCAGCACCAGGGCCCCGGGTGCATGATCGTCGTGGCCGGGCATGAAGCGTCCTTCCAGCCGGCCGTCGGGACCGTTGATGATCACTTCGGGCATCGGTGCGGTCCCCGTGTAACGCTCGGATTGACGGTAGGATACCGGCGCGACTATTGCATCGGCAACGCGGTGCAGCAATCGTTGTGTTCCCGGCAGCGGGGTTGCGGGAGGCTTCGGGCCGTGAGTGTCTATCTCGACTTCAACGCGACGACACCACTGCGCCCCGAAGCACGCGCCGCCATGCTCGAGGTCATGTCGCGAACCGGGAATGCCTCCTCCGTGCACCGGCCGGGGCGCGATGCGCGCCGGTGCCTAGAGGCCGCGCGCCGCGATATCGCCGCCGCGCTCGGGGCCGTGCCGGAGAACCTCGTCTTCACCAGTGGCGGTACCGAAGCGGACATCATGGCCCTGCGTGGCTGCGGCCGACGGCGCGTTCTCGCCTCCGCCATCGAGCACCCCGCGGTGCTCGAGGCGGTTGCCGGCGTTGAGCGGATACCGGTGCTCGGGACCGGTCAGGTCGATCTCGAGGCGCTTGACGTGATGCTTGCGCGACCGGGACCCGCCGCGCTCGTCTCGGTCATGTGGGCCAACAACGAGACCGGCGTCATCCAGCCACTGGACGAGGTGGTGGCCCGTGCCCGCCGGCGGGACGCGCTCGTGCACTCGGACGCGATCCAGGCCGCGGGCAGGGAACTGGTCGACTTTGCCTCGAGCGGTCTCGACATGATGTCGGTCTCCGCCCACAAGCTCGGCGGACCGCCCGGCACCGGAGCCCTGCTGGTCTCCGACCGGGTGCGACTCGACCCGGTGGTGACCGGTGGCGGACAGGAGAGGGGACGGCGCTCGGGCACCGAGAACCTGCCTGGCATCGCCGGCTTTGCCGCCGCGCTCGGAGCCGCACTGCGTGATCCGGGCGAAGGAGAAAGGGTTCGCCGTTTGCGTGACCTGCTCGAGGACCGGATTGGGGAAGCGGCACCCGGGGCCCGGATCCTCGGACGGGACGCGCCCCGGCTCGGCAATACCAGTTGCATCGTTATGCCCGGGGTCGCGGCGGAAACCCAGGTCATGGCCCTGGACCTCGCCGGCGTCGCGGTCAGTGCCGGGTCGGCCTGTTCGTCCGGCAAGGTCGAGGCGAGCCACGTGATTGCCGCAATGCGCCCTGGCAACGACGATGCGCGCTGCGCAATCCGGGTGAGCCTCGGCTGGACCACCGGGCGGCAGGATGTCGAGCGGCTGGTCGACGCATGGCTCGCACTGTACAACCGGGCCGCATCCGGAACCGGGACCAGTGGAGCAGCCGCATCATGCCCCGCGTGACCCTCATCCACCGTGACGGCCGGCACCATGACCTGGATGTGCCCGCAGGCTGGACCTTTCTCGATGTGGCGCGTGTTCATGACATCGACATCGAGGGGGCATGCGAGGGGAACATGGCCTGTGCAACCTGCCATGTCGTGGTCATGCCCCCCTGGTACGACCTGCTGCCGGAGCCGGGAGACGAGGAGGAAGACATGCTGGACATGGCCCAGGGCCTGACAGAGACCTCCCGGCTCGGCTGCCAGATCACGCTCACCGACACGCTCGACGGGATGGTGGTGCGGTTGCCCGACAGCGGCGAGAACCGGTAGCGCCGGGCAGCCGGCGGCTTCAGCGTAGTCCGGTGAGCAGGGGCATCACCTCGCCAGCGAACCGTTCGAGCTGTTCCAGGCGCCGTTCGTACGGCCCGACCAGGTCGACGATGACATGGCGGACGCCGGCATCGTGAAACGCACCGATGACCTCGGCCACGTCCGCGGCCGATCCGAGTGCGCCGTACCGGTCCGCCGCCCGGCGGAAGTCCATGCCGTAGCGCTTGGAAAGCGAGGCTGCCGCCACGTCGAGGGCCTTCTCGCGGGTGTCGTCGACCCGGGTGAACAGCAGGTGTCCGGTCCCGAAGGCCTCGATCGTGCGCCCGGCCTCGTCTGCCGACCGGGCGATGCTGGCGAGAGCGCTCCGGTACATCTGCGGCGTGACCACGTAGGACACGTAGCCGTCTGCGAGCCGCCCCATGCGGCGAAAGGCCGCCTCCTGGCGGCCGCCGAACCAGATCGGTGGCCCCCCGGCCTGGCGCGGCGGCGGACGCATCAGCACGTTGGAGAACCGGAAGAACCGGCCCTTGTAGCTGGCGGGCTCGCCGGTCCACAGCGTGCGCAACACCTCGACGCTCTCGCCGAGGCGCGCGCCGCGTTCACCGATCGGCACCCCGGCCACCTCGTATTCCTTCGGGAACTCTCCGCCGATCCCGACGCCGAAGATGAACCGGCCCTCGCTCAGGTGATCAAGCGTCTTGACCTGTTTGGCGACCGGGCCGGGATGACGCAGCGGCAGGAGGTAGACCGAGGTTCCGAGCAGCAGGCGACGGCTGGCGACGGCCGCCTGCGCGAGAAGCTGGAACGGGTCGAGGAACGGCAACGGCATCGAGAGGTGGTCCCCGACCCAGAGCGAATCGAACCCGGTCCGGTCGACCGCCTGTACGAAAGTGACAAGGTCTTCGATCCGGGGTTCCCACGGACCCGACAGCTCGTCGGGTTCACGGTGAATTGTCATCATTCCGAGCCTGAGCCGGCTGGCGAGTGGGAGTGTCATGTCACCTCGACCTGTTGAGTGTCCTGCCACGCGTCATGGCCTCCGTCCGCGGAGACCATGGTACAATGTTCCAGGCGGTGCCACAGGCGCCTGCATGTCGGCGGGCCGGGGCGCGGGTCGCAATTCGCGTCCGGTGCGGCTAGAGTGCCGGCCTTTCGCGAAAGGGCAAGGCGCCATGTCGCAGGAACTCGTGCCTACCGACAGCCTCATGGGACGGCTCTGTGCGGCCTGCCCGCGGGAATGGGCCGACTACATCGGCCATCCCTTCGTGCGCGGGCTCGCGGACGGCTCCCTGCCGGCGGCGGCGTTCCGGCACTACCTTGCCCAGGACTACCTGTTCCTGATCCACTTCGCGCGGGCGTGGGGGCTGGCGGTCTACAAGTCGGAAACCCTTGAGGACATGCGCGCCGCCGCCGGGGCGGTCTCGGCCATCATCGATGTCGAGATGGGCCTGCATGTCAGCTATTGCGCCGACTGGGGTCTCGACGAGGCCGCGATGCAGGCCGTCGACGAGGATCCCGCGTGCGTCGCCTATACCCGTTTCGTGCTCGAGACGGGCATGGCCGGCGACCTGCTCGACCTGCTCACCGCGCTCTCGCCGTGCACGGTCGGCTACGGAGTGATCGGCCGGTCGCTCGCCGCGGACCCGGCGACCCGGCGGGATGCAAACCCCTACCTCTCGTGGATCGAGATGTATTCGGGAGACGAGTACCTCGACCTGGTGCGCGCGTCGGTCGCCCAGCTCGACCGGGTGGCGGAGCAGCGCGGCGGTCATGCCCGGCTACCCGGGCTCGCCGCCACCTTCCGTTCGGCGACGGTCCTCGAATCCGGTTTCTGGCAGATGGGACTTGATGCAGCCGGTCGCGGGCAGGCGGCACGGTGATGCACGGGCTTGATCTCGACTCGCCGCCGCACGCCACCCGCGTGGTCGTCGCCATGTCGGGCGGTGTGGATTCATCGGTAACCGCCGCCCTGGTCGCCGAGGCGGGCTACGACGTCGTGGGCGTGACGCTGCAGCTCTATGACCATGGCGCCGCGGTTCGCCGGCCGGGAGCCTGCTGCGCCGGACAGGATATCCACGACGCGCGCGACGTTGCCGAACGGATCGGTATCCCGCATTACGTTCTCAACTACGAGAACAGGTTCCGCCAGTCGGTGATCGACGGATTTGCCGACAGCTACCTGCGAGGCGAGACACCGATCCCGTGCGTCAGCTGCAACCAGACCGTGAAGTTCCGCGACCTGCTGGCAACGGCGCAGGATCTTGGCGCGGCGGCGCTGTGCACCGGGCACTACGTGCAGCGGGTTGCCGGTTCGGATGGCGTGAGGATGCGGATGGCGGCGGACCGGTCCCGCGACCAGAGCTACTTCCTGTTCGCAACGACACGCGCCCAGCTCGAGTTCCTGCGGTTCCCGTTGGGGGCGATGGAGAAACGGGAGACCAGGGAGCACGCCCGACGGTTTGGCCTGGCAATCGCGGCAAAGCCCGACAGCCAGGATATCTGTTTCGTGCCGAACGGCCGTTACGCCGACGTGGTGCGCCGGCTGCGGCCCGGATCCGTGACACCGGGCGAGATCGTGCATGTCGACGGGACGGTTCTCGGGACCCACGACGGCGTGATCGACTACACGGTCGGGCAGAGAAGGGGGCTTGGCATCGGTGGCCGGAGGTCGGGTGCCGGACAGAGCGAACCGCTCTACGTGGTGCGGATCGAGCCCGAGACACACCGTGTCGTGGTCGGACCCCGCGCCGCCCTGGCCTGTCACGAGGTTGCGCTTGATGCGGTCAACTGGCTCGATCCCCGGCCACCGGATCGCGCGGGGATGCGCTGCCTGGTCCGGTTCAGGTCAACCCAGGAACCGGTCCGGGCCGAGGTTCGGTCCACACCTGGCGGCGGCGGCCATGTCCGCTTCCCGGTTCCGCAGTATGGCGTCTCCCCGGGACAGGCGCTGGTGTGTTACCGCGACGACGGCACGGTACTGGGCGGCGGATGGATCCGGGTACGCCGGGACCGGGTGCGGGCCGGTCCCGGCGGGCTACCCGGCCGCACGGCCCCGCTGGACGCCGGTCTGGTCAGTTGACAATCGCCGCGTTCTCTCCCTATACCCGCCCGTTCGACGGGGCGGAGTAGCTCAGCTGGTTAGAGCAGCGGAATCATAATCCGCGTGTCGGGGGTTCGAGTCCCTCCTCCGCTACCAGTCCCGTCCCCCTTGCGCGCATGCCCGCGGGAACACCCCGGCACCCATGCTCGAGCGGAGATCCTGATGAAGGTCTACCATGCGCCCAATTCCCGTTCGGTCAGGATCCTCTGGCTGCTCGAGGAACTCGCCATTCCCCATGAGGTCGTCGACTTCAAGCTCGGCGAGAAGGCGATGCGCGACGTGCCATACCTCAAGGTGCACCCGATGGGCCGGGTGCCGGCGCTGGAAGACGGCGACGTCATCCTGTTCGAGTCCGGAGCCATCGTCGAGTACCTGCTTGCCCGCCACGGCAACGGGCGCATGGTTCCCGCCCAGGACTCTCCAGAGTTCCCGGTGTACCTGCAGTGGCTGCACTACGCCGAAGGCATGATCATGCCGCAGGTCAACATCATCGTGGTCGAAACCGTGTTCCTGCCGCCGGAACGCCGCAACCAGACCAATGTCGACCGGGCGACACGCCTGCTGACCCGGATGCTGGCCGCGGTCGATACGGGCCTCGAGGGGCGCGAGTATCTCGCGGGCGACTTCTCGGGCGCCGACATCATGACCGGGCATGCCTGCTACGCTGCCAGCAGGTTCGGCGCCGACATGACCTCGTTCCCGCGGGTGGCCGCCTATGTCGAACGGCTGAGTGCCCGACCCGCATTCCAGCGTGCGCTTGCCCGCTGAGTCCATCGTCGTGATCACGACCACCCCGGCGTCGGGGACGCAGTAGGAAGCCCGCAGGGCCGGGCTTCCGGGAAGGGCGCATGACAACTGTCGACAGCCAGCGCGGAGTCCAGGCGAAGGGCCTGCTGTTCGCCCTGTTCGGTATCCTGCTTCTGTCGCCGGACACCCTGATCATTCGCCTAGTCGATACCGATCCCTGGACCTTCATCGCCTGGCGCGGAGCGCTGATGGCGGTTGGAATGACCGTCATCATCGTCGCTCTGCATGGTCTGGCGACACCGGCGCGGGTCATCGCGATCGGATGGCCAGGGATCGTGATTGCCGTGCAGTTCGCGGTCAACAATGCCGCCTTCCAGCTCTCGGTACAGAGCACGTCGGTGGCCAACACCCTTGCGATCATTGCCACCGCGCCACTGTTTGCCGCCATCTTCTCCGTGATCCTGCTGCGTGAACGGGTCCCGCTGCGCACCTGGGTCGCGATCGGCCTGTCGCTTGCGGGAATTGCACTTGTATTCGCCGGCGACTGGCAGACCGGCGCCAGCCAGTTCGGCAATGTCGCCGCCCTGGTAACGGCGATCGGGCTTGGCGGGCACTTCGTTCTGGTGCGGCTGGCGCGACCCAGGGACATGACCCCGGCGATCGCCGCCGGCGGGGTGCTGATCTGCCTGAGCGGCCTGGTCATGGCCGAGTCGATCTACGTGGCACCGGTCGGGTTCGGACTGCTGGCGGTGCTCGGCCTCATCCTGCTGCCGGTCTCCTTCCTGCTGCTGACCCGCGCGCCGCGGTACATTTCCGCGCCGGAGGTCAGCCTGATTCTGCTGCTCGAAACCATCCTGGGCCCGCTTTGGGTGTGGCTGGCGATTTCCGAGACACCGCCGCTGCTCACGCTGGTCGGCGGCGGCATGATCATTGTCGTGCTGGCTGTTCACGCCATGATTGCACTAAGGGCCACGCCTCCGGGAAGATGAAGAGCCATGGGGACTTATATCGATGACTGGTGCGACATCCCACCAGTTAGCCTGGCGCACCAGTCATCGATATAATCCCCGAGCCATGCAGATCGTCGACGCGCATCATCATTTCTGGGATCTTTCGGCCGGCCGCCACCCGTGGCTGGTCGGTGATCCCGAACCCGGGTTCTTTCTCGGCGACTACTCCGCGATCAGGCGGACGTACCTGCCGGACGACTATCGCCGCGATGCGGACGGGTTCGATGTCGTTGCCACAGTGCATGTGGAGGCCGAGTGGGACCGGTACTCGCAGGTCGCGGAAACCGAGTGGCTCACCGGTCTCAACCGGGAGTACGGGCTTCCCAGTGTCATCGTCGGCCACGTGTGGCTCGCTGCGCCGGACTGCGAGAACATCCTGCGCGGCCACATGGCCCACCCGCTGTTTCGCGGCGTACGCTCGAAGCCGGTGACCTCGCCGGACGGGAACCCCGCGTCACTGCCGGCGGCAGGCACCATGCGGGACCCGGCCTGGCGTGCCGGTCTCGCCGTGCTCGAGCGGCTCGGGCTGACCTATGATCTCAGGGTTCCGTACTGGCACCTCGAGGAGGCGGCCGATGCCATCGGACCGCACGGCGACCTGCCGGTAGTCCTCAACCACACCGGGTTTCCCTGGGATCGCAGCGAGAACGGACTTGCCGCGTGGCGAACCGCGATGAAGACGCTTGCAGCCCTGCCGAATGTCCATGTGAAACTGTCGGAACTCGGGTTGAAGGACGCGCCGTGGACCGTCGACGGCAACCGGCGCGTCGTGCGCGAGGCGGTGGAGATATTCGGGACCGAGCGCTGCATGTGGGCGTCGAACTTCCCGGTCGCCGGCCTGCGGATCGGCTACCGCGAACAGCTCGAGGGGATGTTCGAGATACTGGGCGACCTGTCGGCAAACGAGCGGGACCGGGTGTTCCGCGGGAACGCCGCGGCCTTCTATCGCATCGACGGCGTCGAGCCGTAAGGGATCAGACCATGGGGTAGGCGGCCGCGACCAGGGAAGTCTGGATGTCCCAGACCGACTGGGAAACCGCCTGGCCGATCAGGTCCATCCTGCGGATCTGCTCGATCCGGTCCTGCATCTGCTTGAATTCGCGCTGCGGCACCAGTTCCTGGAGGATTCCGCATTCGTACGTCAGGCAGATGATCACGATGTCGCGCGGTTCCGGGATTTCGTCGGAGAACAGCACGCCCATGATCCGCAGCTTGACCTCGCGTTCGGCGGTTCCGTCGATCACCGGGTAGCGACGGGACCGGAACACCCACAGGAACCGTTCGTCCTGTCGTTCGAGAATGCCGCGCTGAACCAGTCTCGCGAGCGCGGTTTCGCGGATGTCGACTGCATCGTTCGCGATGGTCTCGACCCAGTAGCGTGGCGTGTGCCGCTCGCCGCTGGCGACGATCAGCGCGAGCGCCGGATCCAGAAGGTCGTCATCCATCGGTGTCGGGTCGATCAGGGTCAGGGAATCAAGATCGGTGTCGATCCGGTTTGCCAGCGCGAGGTCCATCAGGACCGCGCCGGACAGTGCGTAGCGGATGGCACCCTCGGCGACCGGCAGGAAGTCGCCATCGGTGTCATCCAGCAACAGCAGCATCAGCTCTTCCGGAAACGTCAGCATGGTCCTGGTACCTCGTTGCCACCTGTGTTCCGGACCGGCCCGGGGGTTCCGGGAACCGACCCCTTCATCATATCTGCAGTCTTTGTGCGTGTTTGTCCACAGGGTTGATCGTGACTGCGTGCACCGCCATCGGCAAGGTAAGCGGTCATGTCTGCTTGCGCAGCAGAAACTCCCGTCCGACCTTCACCGCGGGTTGACCGCCATAGTCGACGATGTCAGCCGTCGCGTAGGTCTCGCTCCACTTCTCGGGCAGGTATGAACCTGTCCCGACCACGTCGATCGGTGCTTCGGCGAGTGCCATGATCCGGCATTTCGCGGGCGAGAACCCGCTCGACGCCACGATCCGGGCGCCCTCGAAACCAGCGGCATCAAGCTGTTCGCGCAGGTGCCAGATCGCCGCGGCGGAGACACCGGTCCCGATCAGGTGCCGCAGTTCCGGCTCCGAGCGGTAGCCGCGGATTGCACGCGGCGCGTTGCGCTCGATCGCCGCGTAGGACCGTCCCATGTCGAGGCCCTCGATGTAGCGCCCGCCGTGGGTGTCGAGCCGGATCGAGAGCCGGCCCTGCTGCACGAGATCCGGGAACCGGGCGCAGACCGCGATCGCGTCGGAGATTTCCCGGCCGAAGTAGTCCACCAGCACCGTCAGGTCCTGGTCTGGGTGGGTGTTGCGGAACATCTCGGCGGCACGCACCGTCGAGCCGGCATAGCCGATCAGCGCGTGCGGCATGGTGCCGAGCCCGCGCTCGCGGCCGAAGAAGTGGGCGGTGTTGTCGGTGGCGCTGCCGACAAAGCCGATGGCTCCGACCTTCTTGCGCGCCTTCTGCGAGCCGACGCTGGCGCCGTAGGCCATGAGTTCGCCCATCTCGTTGCCGGCGCAGTGGCGTGCGTCCATGGCGAGAAATGCCACCTTCGGCAGTTCGACACACATGACGTAGGCGTTATAGGCCGCCACGCAGGCTCCGCCCAACTTCTGCAGGAACTGGGTTTCGAGGTCGACAAGATCGTGGAATGACCCCGAGACGTAGAGGATCGGCTCGCCGGCACCGACCCAGGCTCCTTCCCTGTACTTCAGGTCAATCTCGATCCCGGAGCCGCGCTCGCGTGCCATGTTCTCGAGCCAGGCGATCGCCAGCCTCGGCGCCGAGGTCACCGGACGGCGCATGAACACCGCGTAGGTGACCGGCTTGTCGCCGAAGCGGGCAACGATTGCCTTGGTTCGCAGGAAGTAGCTGTCGACGTAACGCGACAGGCTGGTCTCGCCCGGCTCGACCGTCATGCGGGGCACGGGTGTCCCGTGCCCCGCATCTGCGTCCGCATGTCCTGGACCGGCCGGCGGCCGGTCTTGCGCACGTCTGCTCATGGAAACGGGCCCGCCTCCAAGGGGGCAGTTGCCACCATCAGTCTTCGCTTTTGCCGGTCAGCCGGCACGAGGTCAAGACGCGACGGCCCGGCGTGCCCCCAGCATGTCGGAAATCAGAAACGCGAGTTCGAGCGACTGCGACGCGTTCAGCCGCGGATCGCAGTGGGTGTGATAGCGGTCCGCGAGCGACTGTTCGGTGATCCTGTTCGATCCGCCGCCAAGGCACTCGGTGACGTCCTGTCCGGTCATCTCCAGATGCACTCCGCCGGCGTAGGTGCCCTCGGCGGCGTGGGTCTCGAAGAAGCTCCGCACCTCGGCAAGGATCCGGTCGACGGGACGGGTCTTGTAGCCGTTCGACGAGGTGATCGTGTTGCCGTGCATCGGGTCGCACGACCAGACCACGGTTCGTCCCTCACGTTCGACCGCGCGGATCAGCGGCGTCAGTTTCTCGGCCACCTGGTCGGAACCCATTCGGCAGATGAGCGTGAGCCGGCCCGGTTCGTCGTCGGGATTGAGGATGTCGATCAGCCGTAGCAGGCCATCGGGATCAAGCGAGGGCCCGCACTTCAGGCCCAGCGGATTGTGCACACCACGGGCGAACTCGACATGGGCCCCGTCGGGTTGCCTGGTCCGGTCGCCGATCCAGATCATGTGGGCCGACGTGCTGAACCAGCCGCCGTCATCGGTGATGGTGTCACGCCGGGTCATCGCCTGTTCGTAGCCGAGCAGCAGGGCCTCGTGCGAGGTATAGAACTCGGTCTCCCGCAGCTGCTGGGTGGACCCGGCATCCACTCCGCAGGCGCGCATGAAGCGCAGGCACTCGTCGATGCGCGTGGAGATCTCCTGGAACCGGTCGCTCTGCGGCGTGCTGGAGACAAAACCCAGCGTCCAGCGATGGATTTCTTCCAGGTCGGCGAACCCGCCCTGGGCAAAGGCGCGCAACAGGTTCAGGGTTGCCGCCGATTGGGTATACGCGCGCAGCTGCCGGTCGGGATCGGGCTCGCGCTCATCGCTGGCGAAATTGATACCGTTGATGATGTCGCCGCGGTAACTCGGCAGTTCCACCCCGTTCTGGACCTCCACCGGGCTCGATCGCGGCTTGGCGAACTGGCCCGCCAGGCGTCCGACCTTGACCACCGGCATGCCGGCGGCAAAGGTCATGACCACCGCCATCTGCAGCAGGACGCGAAAGGTGTCGCGGATGGTGTCGGGGGAGAACTCGGCGAAACTCTCCGCGCAGTCGCCGCCCTGCAGCAGGAACCCCTTCCCCTGTGCGACCCGCCCAAGCGATTCCTTCAGGCGCAGTGCCTCGCCGACAAAGACCAGCGGGGGGTATCCCGACAGTTCCTTCTCCACCCGGCCGAGGTGATCCGTATCCCGGTACTCGGGGACCTGAAGGATCGGAAATTGCCGCCAGGAACTGGGACTCCAGTTCTTCTCCATCGGGGAGGGTCCTTCCTCTCGGTCTCAACGTGGCGGCACTCCTACCAGCATGACCGGGACAAGTGAAGCCGAATACCGGACGCAAGGGTGCGCAGCGCGGCGGGACTGTGCGAAACTGCGGCCCGTACGGTCACTTCCGGGGCGGGCTTGCAGTCGTGCACGGACACACGTTTTCCATGTTGGGACTGCCGGGGGCCGCGTCGGTCCGCCGGATCACCGGGCCCGGGGCGCAGTCCGCGCTCGTGCGCGCCATCGTGCTGGTATTCCTGCCGTTTGCCGCCGGTTACTATCTTTCCTACTTCTACCGCTCGACCAACGCGGTCATCGCACCGCAGCTGGTCTCCGAGGTGGGGCTGAACGCCGGCGACCTCGGGTTCCTCACCTCGATGTACTTCCTCACCTTTGCGGCCTTCCAGTTGCCGCTCGGGATTCTGCTCGACCGCTACGGGCCGCGGCGGGTGCAGAGCTGCCTGCTGCTTGCGGCTGCCGCCGGCGCGCTGCTGTTCTCGCTTGGTGACGACATCGTCACGCTTGCCGTCGGACGCGGATTGATCGGGCTCGGGGTCGCCGGTTGCCTGATGTCAGCGATCAAGGCCGGCACCATCTGGTTCGATACCCGGCACTGGCCCGTGGTCAACGGTTGCCTGCTGGCGGTCGGGGGTCTCGGCGCGGTATCGGCCACCGCACCGCTCGAGGCGGCCCTGGGGGTAGTCGACTGGCGCCACATCTTCGTCGCACTCGCCTGTGCCACTGTCCTGGTGTCCGCGCTGATCCTTGTCGTGGTTCCCGAGAGCCGCACGGCGGTCGTGCGCTCCGGGCTGATCCAGCAGGTCCGGGAACTCGGACGCATCTACACCAACCGCGTGTTCTGGCGCCTGGCGCCGCTCACGGTGGCCGGGATGTCGGCGAACCTCGCGATCCAGGGCCTGTGGGCCGGTCCGTGGCTGCGGGACGTCGCCGGGTTCGGACGTGACGGGGTCGCGCTCTACCTGCTGGCGCTCGCGCTGGCGCTCACGGTCGGTTCGGTGTTGCTCGGCGTGGCGGCGAGTTGGGCCGAGCGCCGGGGTTTTCCGCTGCTCTCGTTCTTCGTCACCTTCTCGATCGCCTTCCTGCTGGTCCAGACCGTGATCCTGACCGGGGTGTTGCCCCAGGCCCTGTGGACCTGGGTCGGCTTCGGCCTGCTCGCCAACATCGCCATGGCCACCATCGCCTACCTGACGCGCTACTTCCCGCCCGAGCAGTCCGGCCGGGTGATCACCGCGATGAACATGCTGATCTTCTCCGGCGTGTTTCTCACCCAGTACCTGATCGGCGAGGTGATCGACCTGTGGCCGAAGGACGCGGACGGCGGCTACCACCCGCAGGCCTACATGGCGGCCTTTGGCGCGGTCGCCGCAGCACAGCTGGCAAGCCTCCTGTGGTTCGCGTTGCACAGACCGCGCGACACGGCGGACCGGCTGGCATCCCCGGCCTGACGGAACCAGGCGGCGGCAGCGGGGAAAACCACATCGGGCAGGCGTGCCGGCCGGCCTGGCACACAGACATGGGTGGGCAGGTTTGCCCTGACACGATATGCGCAACTGTCCACAGACCGCTCCATGACGGCTCGACCAAGTGGCGCGCTACGTTTCACTTTGACGACAGCAACACCGAGGATGTCGACTATCCAAATGACTACCAGGGGATCTGATATGTCCATGCACACCCCGGTGCACCCCGGAGCGATAGTCCGAGAGGACTGCCTGACCTCCCTGGGTTTGTCCGTGACGCAGGGAGCGCGGCACCTTGGTGTCGGCCGGAAGGCACTGTCCAACCTGGTGAATGAGAAGACATCCATTTCCATCGAAATGGCCTATCGTCTGTCCAAGGCATTCGGATCCACTCCGGAACCCTGGCTGAGGATGCAGCTGGCCTTTGACCTGGCACGATCTCGACACCTTGAACAGGAGATCCAGGTCAAGAGACTCGAGGCCGACTAGCTCTAGAACTTCTCCATGGTTAGATTTGGGGGGCTACTGCCAACCAATAGGCTGCGGTTCCCTTGCCGCCAGAATGGCCCGTGCCGCACCGACTCGCGGCCGGCGGGGTGAATTCTTCAACGCCGGGAGCGGAGCCGGTTAACGGGCTCCCCTACCGCGGTACATTGGATAGCGGCGCCGAACTCATCGTGCCGCGCATTTCCCCGGGTCAGCGAGATAGCCGGCCGCGAGGGCGTGCGCCGCGTAATCCGGGAAGGCGGCCGGATCACGGTAGCCGGCGGTGCACGCGCGAGGAGAGCCGGCATGGTCCATGTCGCCGCGGGCGGGGGCAGCCGGGCACTGGACAGACCGGCGCGCGCGGCCAGCTTTCCCAGTTGGGTGGGCGGCGCTCATCGGAACGCTGTTACCAGAACGGCGGCGAGCGTCACGAGACTGAGGGCCAGACTGGCACTCGCCAGCCACAGCGTCCTGCGCATGGTACGCCATACGGCCGTCATGGCAGCTACTTCAGCAGCGCGACGATAAACCCGCCTTGCGCCGCCTGGGCAAGCACGATCCGCCAGGTCATGCGAGCCTCAACCGCGGCCAGGTCCGCCTGCGTCGCATTCTGCAACACGTCCAGGTCCGCTTTGGTCGCGTGCTCCCCTTGCCCGGCCCGGATTGCGTCGGCGACGGCTTCCGCCGCCTCGTGGGACAGCCCCGCGTTCTCCATGTCGTGGGCAACGGCCAGCGTGTCGAACGTGGCCGCCATCACGCGCCCCTCCCGGCTCTGGCGGCAGCCCCCCCTGGCAGCGCGCTCGCGCTGCTCGCAGAGGCTCTCGGCCCGCTCGCAGTGCTTGCGGGACGCGGCGCGGACGAACTCCGGAACTGACAACCCTTCCGGACTCGCGCAGACCTCGGCGCGCGAGCGCAGCCGGCGGGCGAACTTGACGATGATTCCGGTGCGAGTATCTCGCCTGTCCTGGCCGTCCATGGAAATCTCACTCCAGTCATGGCGGCTCGAATTGTATCTGCTGTGGGAAAGGTCGGGCAATTGGGTGAGGTGGGCAGGGTGGACATCCGTCCACGTCGGATGGCCTCAATTGCTGATTAGAATCGCAGGGGATTACATCCAGCAAGACCATCGATCGAAAAGAGCCCGACCGGCTCGGGGTTGATTTCTCTGACGCCGCTTCCGGATGGCGGCTGTCCCCGGCACGACAAGCTTCTGTAACGGCACCTGTACTGCGCCCCCGGTTCAAGCCGATTACACGACGGCTTGCATCCCCAAGCGCATGTGCGGCCGGGGAAGCACAGGCGGGACTTTCTTCAGCGTTCGGTTCTCGAACGCCGCTCGGCACGTTCCGCCACTTGATACCGCGTACGCCTGAAGGTCGCTCGCGGTGGGACGTCGGTTCAGTCCGCGTCCTCGAGCACCCGCTCTGTTGCCCGCGGCGCCGCGTTCGGGTCGGGATCGAAATCGAAGGCACGGTTCGCAAGTGCGCGCTGGTTCTCGTAGATCGACCCCTCGTGTCGTGCCGGAGGGTAGGGAAGGCGGACAGGACACGGCACCATCCGGGGCACGAGAGTGGACTGTCCGGCGATCATTCGGTCCTCGCGGATCTCCCAGTCCTCGTTGAAGCGCCGCATGTCCCAGGCATCCGCTGCCGCCACCTGGTAGAGCAGGAGCATGCGGTCCCGTCCCGAACGGTTCTGCTCCGACCCGTGAACCGCGCGCACGTGGTGGAAGCTGCAGGCGCCGGCCCTGCCGGTCACGCGGGCGGAGGACGCGATGTCGATCGGGTCCCTGACCGGATCCATGGCGCCCGCGAACACCCCGTCGACATGGTGATCGTAGGTCGGTCCCCTGTGCGAGCCCGGAACGATCAGCAGCGGTCCGTTCTCCTCGGTCATGTCGTCGAGCATGACGCCGACAGCCAGCACGTCATCGTTGGTGTGCGGATAGAATGCCCAGTCCTGGTGCCACTCCACCGGCGATCCGTACTCGGCCGCCTTGATGTTGATCTTGCCGCCGTGCAGCCGCAGGTTCGGTCCGATCAGCTTCTTCATCACCGCGATCAGCTTCGGGTGTTCCGCCATCTGGCGGAACAGCGGATGAACCAGGTAGGGTTCCTTGATCCGCCGGACCCGCGGGCGCTCCGCAGTGTGTGACGGCTCGAGGTCATAGACCGAATCGTGATCATTGATGCCTGCAGCCTTCCCGACCAGGTCGTCAACCACGGCACGCATGGCGGCCACCTCGTCATCGCTGTAGATTGCATCGACGACCAGGTACCCGTTTTCGTTGTAGAATGCGACGTCCCGTTCATCGATCACTTGTCGTTCTCCCCGTGTGAGGCGTCGTTGCGACCGTCCTGGCGAGTCCTGCGCCGCTGGCGGTAGCCGGTCCAGATGTACATGATCACGCCGACCGCAAGTCCGTAGACCGAATAGATCATGATATTGTCGAGCGTGACCGGAGGTCCCGGCTCGATCAGCCCGAAATGCTGCGTGATCGCCAGCAGGATCACCAGGGTGACACCGTTGATAATGCCGCGACCCTGCGGGGTCTCGATCCAGCGCAACTGCGGCTGCCCGTTCCTGTCCTGATCGGTCATTAGCGTTCCGTCCATCAAGCCCGGCGCATTTCACGCTGTCCCGGTGCGGAACGCAAGAGCCCGGATGCGCAGGAGCCTGCAGGTGCCGGATCCCGGGCCCGCATCGTTGCACATGCGGCAGGTCGCCACCGGTCGCGGCGCGTGGAACCGGCCGGATGGCGTCAGTTCGCCGGGCCGGTTCTGTGGTACCGGGTGGCAAGCAGGCGCAGCCGGTCACGGAAACACCCGCGTACGCGGGCACTCCACGGCGTGTCGACCGCACGCTTCCACGCATCGGACGAGGCCACGTCGGCCGACGCGAGGTGGTAGAGCGCCACGTGGCGGTGGCTGCCGCCGGTCTCGGCCGAGATGTACCGCCTGGCCGCGAGGGTGCCTGGCACGGATGCGAGTGCCGGAATGTGCTCGGTATCGTACCAGGCATGGAAGTCGTGACTGTGTTCGGGCGCGATGTTGATCGCGTTCACCAGCACCGCACCGGCGCCCTCCGGTGTCGCCGCGTCGCCGGGCAGGGTCTGGATGCCCTCGAACCTGATCAGGAGCGTGGAAAGTGCGGCCAGCCGCTTCGTCCACGGGCTCACGTTCTCGTGCGAGACCGCCTGGTAGGCCTCGCCGCGCAGTGCTCCGATCGATGCGAGATCGTAGGTCGCGACGGCCTGTCGTGGGTTCTCCACGCTGATCCAGCGCTCACAGCTGTCAAACCCGGCGATCGCGGCGCGTTCGGGCACATGCTCGAGATCGTACCAGTCGTGAAACTCCCCGGCATCGGCGCCGGAAAAGTCGAAGGCGGCCAACAGCAGTCCCCGGGCCATGATCCTCCCCTTCCTCGCATTCGCGGCCAACGGGCGCAGTCTACCTGCGCAACGGTCCCCTGTCCCGCCTGTCCGCCGGCCCCTATGCAAATTCCGGCGAGACTGTAGACTGCGCGAAACCCGACAGACCGCTGCCAGGAGGAAGGCGTCATGAAGTACCTGCACACCATGGTGCGTATCAGCAATGTAGAGGACTCGCTGGAGTTTTATTGCGGCAAGCTCGGGATGGTCGAGGTGCGCAGGACCGAGAGCGAAGCCGGCCGCTACACCAACATCTTCCTGTCCGCAGCCGAGGACGAGGACCGGGCCCGGTCCGATCGCTGGGCGCCGACGATCGAACTGACCTACAACTGGGATCCGGAGGTCTACACCGGAGGGCGCAACTTCGGTCATCTCGCCTACGAGGTCGACGACATCTACGCGTTGTGCCAGTCGCTCATGGACTCCGGCGTGACCATCAACCGGCCGCCGCGCGACGGGCGCATGGCGTTCATCCGCTCGCCCGACGGTGTCTCGATCGAACTGCTGCAGAAGGGTGATGCCCTGCCGCAGGCAGAGCCATGGGCCAGCATGGGCAACACGGGCAGCTGGTAGCGATACTTCGAGACATGGAGAGACAGGAATGACTGACGATTGTGCTGTGATACCCGCGCTTGCCGCCGATCAGGAGGAGATGACGGCGTGGCGCCGCGACATCCACGCCCATCCGGAACTCGGCTTCGAGGAGCACCGGACCTCGGCACTGGTGGCCGAGAAACTGAGGTCATGGGGTCTCGAGGTCACTACCGGTGTCGGTCGGACCGGGGTGGTGGGAACGCTGCGCGTCGGCAACTCGACCCGGGCAATCGGCCTGCGCGCCGACATGGACGCCCTGCCGATCCCGGAGGCGAACGGCTTCGCCCACCGGTCGACCACGCCCGGCGTGATGCACGCCTGCGGCCACGACGGCCACACGACCATGCTGCTCGGGGCGGCGCGCCACCTTGCCCGGACCCGGGATTTCGAGGGCTGCGTGCACTTCATCTTCCAGCCGGCCGAAGAGGGGATCGGCGGCGCCCAGGCGATGCTCGCCGACGGGCTGTTCGAGAAGTTCCCCTGCGAGTCGGTGTTCGGGATGCACAACCGCCCGGGCCTTGCGATTGGGAAGTTCTCGAGCCGCCCCGGCGCGATGATGGCCGGCGGGGCGCTGTTCGACATCACGGTCCGTGGCAAGGGAGCGCACGGCGGACGGCCGCAGTCCGGGATCGACCCGGTGATGGTTGCGGCCCACATCGCGACCGCGGCGCAGACCATCGTTTCGCGCAATGCCGACCCGCGCGAGGTCGCCGTGCTCTCGATCACCGCGATCACCTGTGCCGAGTCCTACAACGTGATCCCGCACACGGCCCACATGAAGGGCACCGCGCGAACCTTCTCGACCCCGACCATGGAACTGATCCGCGACAACCTGACCCGGGTGGCCACGGGGGTGGCGGCGGCGATGGGCGCCGAGGCGGAGGTCGACTTCCGGATCGTGTTCGCGCCACTGGTCAATGCCGGGGACGAGTTCGAGGCCGCCTGTGACACCGCGGCGTCCATCGTCGGCGACGACCGGGTCAACCGGGCCGGGGACCTGATCTCGGCATCGGAGGACTTCTCGTTCATGATGAACCAGGTCCCCGGCGCGTTCATCAACATCGGCCAGGGCGACCACGACCGGTGGGGATGCGAGGTCCACAACCCGAACTATGACTTCAACGACGAGATCCTGCCGCTCGGCGCAAGCTACTGGGTGAAGCTCGTGGAGTCGCAGCTCGCCCCGGACGACTGACCGGACCGGGCCTCGCCGCCGGAGGGACAGGGATGCCGGACCGCCCTGCCGTCATACCCGCGCTTGCCGCCGATCAGGAGGAGATGACGGCGTGGCGCCGTGACATCCACGCCCATCCGGAACTCGGCTTCGAGGAGCACCGGACCTCGGCACTGGTGGCCGGGAAACTGAGGTCATGGGGGCTCGAGGTCACCACCGGTGTCGGGCGGACCGGGGTGGTGGGAACGCTGCGTGTCGGCAACTCGACCCGGGCAATCGGCCTGCGCGCCGACATGGACGCCCTGCCGATCCCGGAGACGAACGACTTCGCCCACCGGTCGACTAGGCCCGGCGTGATGCACGCCTGCGGCCACGACGGCCACACGACCATGCTGCTCGGAGCGGCGCGCCACCTTGCCCGGACCCGGGACTTCGAGGGCTGCGTGCACTTCATCTTCCAGCCGGCAGAAGAGGGGATCGGCGGCGCCCGGGCGATGCTCGCCGACGGGCTGTTCGAGAAGTTCCCATGCGAGTCG
Organism: Alphaproteobacteria bacterium; assembly: GCA_022822665.1. Taxonomy (GTDB): domain Bacteria; phylum Pseudomonadota; class Alphaproteobacteria; order Thalassobaculales; family Thalassobaculaceae; genus Bin52. The sequence continues at coordinate 31,020 of JAJEAR010000030.1, forward strand.
GTGTTCGGCATGCACAACCGGCCCGGCCTGGAGGCCGGGAGGTTTGCGTGCCGCCCCGGCGCGATGATGGCCGGCGGGGCGCTGTTCGACATCACGGTCCGTGGCATGGGCGCGCATGGCGGCCGGCCGCAGTCGGGGATCGACCCGGTGATGGTTGCGGCCCACATCGCGACCGCAGCGCAGACCATCGTTTCGCGCAATGCCGACCCGCGCGAGGTCGCCGTGCTCTCGATCACCGCGATCACCTGTGCGGAGTCCTACAACGTGATCCCGCACACCGCCCGCATGAAGGGCACCGCGCGAACCTTCTCGACCCCGACCATGGAACTGATCCGCGACAACCTGGCCCGCGTGGCCACGGGGGTGGCGGCGGCGATGGGTGCCGAGGCGGAGGTCGACTTCCGGATCGTGTTCGCACCGCTTGTCAACGCCGGGGACGAGTTCGAGGCAGCCTGTACCGCCGCGGCGTCGGTGGTCGGGGACGGCCGGGTCGACCGCAACGGGGATACCATCTCCGCCTCCGACGATTTCTCCTTCATGATGAACACGGTGCCCGGCGCCTACGTGATCATCGGCCAGGGGACCGCGGAGAGGCCGGGTTCGGACTGGCACCACCCGGGTTACGACTTCAATGACGAGATCCTGCCGGTCGGTGCGAGTTACTGGGTGAAGCTGGTGGAGACGCGCCTGGCTCCGGACAGTTGACAGGGCCCGGCAGATGAACCTGGCGCGTCGCCGGATCGGGCTGCTGGCCGTTGCCCTGGGCACCCTGATCACGCCGCTCGATACCTCGGTCAACATCGCCTTTCCGTACATCGTGGGCGCGTTCGGCGAACCGCTCGCGATGATCAGGTGGGTGGTGATCTGCTACGTGCTGACCTATGCCAGCCTGATGCTGGTGTTCGGCAAGCTCGGGGACCTGTTCGGCTACCGGCTGGTCTTTGCCGGCGGTCTCGTGCTCTCGATCGGTGCGCTGCTGCTGGTGTCGGTCGCACCGGATTTCGGCACCCTCCTGTTCTTCCGGTTCCTGCAGGGACTGGGAGCGGGGCTGCTCACCAGTGTCGGGCCGGCGCTGGTCATTGGCCTGTACCCGGCCGGGCAGCGAGCCCGTGCGATCGGGACCTTCACCGTGATCTTTGCGATCGGCAGCATGCTCGGCCCCAGCCTCGGCGGACAGCTGGTGGAATGGTTCGACTGGCGGGCCGTGTTCTGGTTCCGCGCGCCGATCGCGGCGGTCTCGCTGCTGCTGCTCGCGGCACTGCCGGCCCCGGAACGGGCAAGGGAGAGGCATCCCTATGACACCGCGGGCGCCGTGAGCCTGGTGCTGGCGATGACCAGCCTGCTGCTGGCGATCAGCCAGGTACAGGAAATCCCGGAACACGGGGTGATCCCGGTGCTGGGCCTGCTCGCCGTGTTCGCCGTGGCCGCGGCCTGGTTCGTGCGGGCTGAACGCCGGGCCCGGGAGCCGATCCTCGAGCTTGGCCTGTTCCGCCGGTTTGACTTCATGATCGTGAACGCCGCGAGCTGTCTCATGTACTTTGCCGGCTTCTCGGTGATGCTGCTGATCCCGTTCCTGCTGCCGCGCATCGAGGGGCTGTCGGTGACCATGGCGGGGCTCGTCCTCGCCACGGGTTTCGTCGGCGTCGGCGTGGCGGCGCTCGCGGGCGGTCGGCTTATCGGCCGGATCCGCGCGCCCGTCCTCGCTTTCGTCGGCATTGCGCTGACCGGGTTCGGACTGTTCTCGATTGGTCTGATCGAGTTCCGGCCCTCGCTCGCATGGCTGGTCGCGGCACTCGCGGTCCAGGGCATCGGCACCGGCCTGTTCCAGGTCGCCTATCTCTACATCGTGACCGGGAGCCTGCCGGCCTCGCAGCGCGGTGTTGCCGGCAGCTTGGGAATGCTGACCAGGACCATCGGTGTCGTCTCGGGTGTCGCGACCCTGACCATGGTCTTCGTCGCGCTGCGCGGGTATGCCCGGTCCGAGGGCGCCCCGGAGCCCGAGAGTTTCGAGGCGGGGCTGCGGGGCGCTTTCCTGCTTGCAGGAGGCGGCGTTTTGGTGTTCCTGCTTGCCACCATGATCCGGTACCGCATTTGGTTCGGGCGCGAGCCCGCGGGCGGCACCGGCGAAATGTCCTGATATCGGAGCCGGTCGATGAACAATTCCGACCTGATCGTGAAGATCCTGAGGGAGGCGGGTGTCACCCACGGTTTCGGCGTGCCGAGCGGCAACGTTCTGCCCCTGATCGAGGCGATGCGCCAGGGCGGCATCGAGTTCGTGCTCACCGCGCACGAGGGGTCGTCCGGATTTGCCGCCGACGTCATGGGACGCATGACCGGGGCCCCCGGGCTGTGCATTGCCACGCTCGGGCCGGGCGCCACCAACCTAGCCACCGGCGTCGGCAGCGCCTGGCTCGATCGCTCGCCGATGATCGCGATCACCTGCACCCTGAACACGCCGCAGCTCGACCGGCGCATCCAGATGCGCATCGATCACCACGCGCTGTTCGGCCCGATCTGCAAGGCGAGCCTCGCCGCGCGCGACGGAAACGTCGGCGAGGTCATGCGCACCGCGCTCAGGATCGCGCTTTCGGAGCCGCAAGGCCCGGTCCACGTCGACTTGCCCGAGGACGTGTCGCTTGCACCCGCCGTCGATACCGGGGCAGGGGCCGGGGGAGGAGAGGCGGACGGTCCCGCGCCCGCGGACGGGGCGCAGATCGATCGCGCCGCCGGGCTGATCGCCGCGGCACGGCGTCCGCTGGTGGTGCTCGGCTCCTCGGCGATGCGCATGCGCAGGCCGGAACTGCTTCGCGCCTTCGTCGAGCATCACGGGATCCCGTTCGCGTCCTCGACAATGGCCAAGGGGATGATCGACGAGGACCACGTGCTGTCAGTGGGCTGCATCGAGCGCGGATGCCGGCAGGTCCAGCGCCGGTTCATCCGGACCGCCGATCTCGTCATCGGGCTGGGCTTCGACGTGGTGGAGGTCGAATACGAGGCCTGGGTCGGCGATGTGCCCGTGCTCTCGATCGACATCGAGGATCCCGACGTCGACGCAACCGTGACGGTGGCCGGGACGGTCACCGGGGACATCGCGGCGTCGCTCGAGCGTCTGCTCGAGCGCCCGGCGGTGGCCAACGAGTGGACGCAGGAGGAAGTCGGAGGTCACCGTACCGCCTTCCAGGCAGCACTCCGGCCCGCGTCCGCCGGATTCGTGCCGCACGAGGCGATCGACATCGTCCGCGAGCTGCTGCCGCGCGACGGGATCGTCAGCTACGACGTGGGCGCGCACACCCACCAGATCGCAAGCCAGTGGACCGCCCACGGCCCGCGCAGCTGCCATGTCACCAACGGCTGGTCGTCGATGGGCATCGGCCTGCCCGGCGCGATCGCGGCGAAGATCGCCCGACCGGACCTGCCGGTGGTGTGTGTCATCGGCGACGGCTGTTTCCAGATGACGGTGGGTGAACTGGCCACGGCGCGCCGGCTCGGCCTGTCGCTGCCGGTGGTGGTCCTGAACGACCGCTGGCTGTCACTGATCCAGATCAAGCAGGTGCGCAGGCAGTACCCCACCTGGGGATCGCAGGTGGAGATGGGGGAATACGGCGAGCCGCCGGAGCACTATTTCGGGGTGCCGGTGACCGGCGTGCGTGACGCGCGGGGACTGCGTGACGCCCTGCGCGAGGCACTGGCGGCTCCGGGTCCCACCGTGATCGAGGCGGTCGTCGACGCCGAGCACTACATGGACACGGTATTCGACTGAGGGCCGTGCCCGCCGCGGACGCCGGCGGCCATCCCGGCGCCGCACCGTGCCCACACGCTGGAGCGCATGCGTGCCGAGGTGATGGTGCCGCGCATCCAGGACGGAACCGACCTGAACCGTGCATCGCGTCCGGGCCGCGAGGGGCTCGGTGTGATCGGCACGAACCAGACCGGCGCCTTGGCGCTGGCCTGCATCTGCATTCGACCCTGGAGGCGAGCACGAGCGGCCTGCCGCCGGGAGTGGTCGGGCCCACCTTGATGCACCTTCGGCAAAGGACGAGGAGAAGACGCCCGGACAGGGCAGGACCGAACGCGGGCTCGAGGGGTACCGGAACTGTACCGCGACCTGCCGGATGGCCGGGCGGTCAGCGTGATGGTTCGGAGGGGGGCAGGTTCAAGGTCTTCGACGCACAACAGGCGCACCCGCATGCCGACATCCTGGTGCGTGGCAGGAAGCCCCGCAAGGTGGCCGCTGTCGATGTGTCCGGCACCACAGGCCCGGCGGACCTGGTGCTGGAGACCCTGCAGGCGGCTCTGGTCCCCGGCATGATGATCGTCGTCGTCGACCGGCTTACCCCACGACCCGGGAGAAGCAGCGCCCGGTGAAGGCCGGGCGCAGGGCGCGCAGCGCCACACTGCTGGTGCATGGCTCGACAGTGGAACTCGCTCCCACGAGCCGTGAGCACCAGGGCAAGCCGCGGATCCGGTTGCAGGCGGTGATGGTCGAGGAGGAGCGTACGCCGACCGATGCAGACCCGATCAGCTCGTGCTGTTCACCACCCTTCCGGCAGGCTCCCTGGAGGACCGCAGGACGGTCCCCGCCGGCACAAAAGGCATGTCGCCAGTAGCGGGCGGCGCGGCAAGATGAAGAACGAAACGGGAGAAAGTCATCGGAGGCCACCAAGCCATTGGCTGGCGGCGGGACTACTGGCCAGCGGTGGAAAGCGTCCAGTCCTCGCAAATCAGCCCCTCCACACGTTCGAACTCCCGGCTGTCGGCGGTGACGAGCACCAGTCTCCGGGCGCGGGCCTGGCCGGCGATCAGCAGGTCGTAAGACCCGATGGGAAGTCCCACTGATTCGAGCTCGCTGCGCACCGCGCCGGCCGCGCGCGCATCGCCGGCGTCGAACGGCACGATCTCGAACTCGAGTCGATCCAGAAGCCCGAGATTTCGGTCCGCATGCCGGCTTTTATAGGCGCCGTAGTAGAGCTCGTAGGCGACCGGTGCAGGCAATCCGACATCCGTGGGCACCAGACGGCGCAGACGTTCCCGCAGCGGCGGCGAAGTATCTTTGAGCAGCGCGATGCAAGCGTTGGTGTCGAACAGGTAGCGCATCAGTCGAAAACGCTGTCGAGTTCCGTTCGCGACGGAAGCTCCGGCTGGCAGCGCCCGGTGGCGAAGAAATCATCGGAAAATCGGCCCGCAATGGCGTCGAGCCACGCCCAGTCCGATGCAACGGGTTCGAGTACAACCGCCGCGCCCTGCCTGCGGATGCGGACTTCGGTGCCCTCCATCCGGAAATCCCTGGGCAACCGCACCGCCTGAGAGCGGCCCGACCAGAAGAGCTTGGCCGTTCTCGACATGGACACCTCCAAAAAAAAGATATGACATTGGAATATACCTCCGGACCCACTGACGGTCCAGATGCAGACGACAGGTGCACTCCTGCACCGCACTCGGACATGACCAGCACGTAGCCGGATGGGTGTGGAGCGGCGAAGGTTGAACCGGGGGGAGGCCACCGGGAGTCTGTACCGAATCGGCGATATCATGACAGGCACGATGTGATTGAAGTCCTGCAGGCAAATCCCATGGTCGGGGACGACCGCAGCGTCGGCACCAGCCAGGAGAGTCCGTTACGCCTCATCCTCCGGATTACCCGTGGTGACAAACGGCGAATGCCAACCCGCGCCCTGCCGACAAGCAGGTCCGGACCACGCAGGCCCAGGGGTATGCCTGCGGTTCACTCCGGTCCGGGCCAGGCGGCAAGTGGAGGAAGGCTCATCAGGATGGCCTCGATGTTGCCGCCGGTGCGCAGCCCGAAAAGGGTGCCGCGGTCGTGGATCAGGTTGAACTCGACGTACCGGCCGCGACGGACCAGCTGGTGCTGACGCTCCCCGTCGCTCCAGGACTCGTCCATGCGCCGCCTGACGATCGCCGGGTAGATGTCGAGAAACGTCAGCCCGACGTCGCGGGAAAACGACAGGTCGCGTACAAAGTTCCGTTCGAGGGTGTCGTAGAAGATCCCGCCGGCGCCGCGCGGCTCACCGCGGTGCGGCAGGTAAAAGTACCGGTCGCACCAGTCCCTGAACCGGCGATGGAACTCCGGGTCGTGCCGGTCGCAGCACTCCTCGAACGCCTTGTGGAACATCGCGACCGCGTGGGCATCGTCCTGCATCGGGGTGAGGTCGGCTCCGCCGCCGAACCATGACCGGGTGGTTGCGATATGGCGGGTGTTCATGTGCACGGTCGGAATCCGCGGCGAGCGGGGATGGGCGACCAGGGATATTCCCGATGCCCAGAACGACGGGTCTTCCGCCGCACCGGGGACCTGGTGGCGAAACTCTTCGGAAAACTCGCCCATTACGGTCGAGACGTTGACGCCGACCTTCTCGAACACCCGCCCGTCACGCATGAGCGCCATGACCCCGCCGCCGCCGCCGCCGCCGTCACGCTTCCACGGCGTGCGCACGAAACGTCCGGCAGGACGTCCCGCTTCGGGACCGGCATGGTCGTCCTCGATGGTCTCGAGCGCCGCGCAGATCCTGTCGCGCAGTTCCTCGAACCAGCGCCGGGCGTCCAGTCTCTGCTCCGGGTTCGAGAGATACATCGGCGCCTCAGGGCACCGGGCGCCCGCAAGGCGCCTCCATCGAGCGGTGCTTGAACCGGTTCCGGTTCCGGCTTGCGAACGCAACCGGCGAGAGCAAGACCGGCACATCGACGAGCACGGTCGCCGGCGCTGCGCCGCAGTCCGGTCCGAACAGGCCGGCCCCCATCCGGCCGGGCCCGGCGCCGGCAGCAATGCAGGGAGCGACCCGGATGGCGGGATACCGTTCGAACAGGGGCATTGGCGAGGCACCGGTGCGAGGGTGGAACATCGGGCAGGGATGACCGGCGCACGGGCGGCGTGACGGAGCGCAGAACCTGTGCGACGGGATCCGTCGGACGTGTTGATCTGTTGATCGGGAGAGCGGACCATACTGTGTGGGTCCCCGCTTGTCACCACCGCGACCCTCCGGGAACGGCGCTCGCAGGCCGGTCCCGGTCACATCGTCTCGACTGCCCAGAAGGCCGAAGTCCCGCCGCTACCGGGGCCACCGGGGCGGGCCAGGGCAGCGGCCCGCACGGACCGCGCAAACCGACATTCGGCGGAGCAAGATGCGGCGTGACGGGCGGCAAACCGGTGCGATAGGGTTGAGGTCCGGTGACCGGAACGGCCGGACATGCAGTTGAACGGCTGCGCATTCGGCCCGGGCCGTGCGGCGTGCCGCACGGGATCGAACGGCCGGCGACAACATTCGGAGCATTGGGGGACACGGCATGGCGAACATCAACGCGGTTCTGGAACAGGCGGTTGCCCGCCAGGATGTTCCCTTTGTGGTCGGCATGGTCGCCGACGCCGACGGTACCCGGTTCAGCGGCGCTGCAGGCGAGGCTGCGGCCGGCCGCGCCTCCGGCGAGGACACGGTGTTCCGGATCTTTTCCATGACCAAGGCGATCGGCTCGGTCGCGGCCATGATCCTGATCGATCGCGGCAGGATCGAGTTCGACACGCCGGTCGTCGACGTTCTGCCGGAGTTCTCCCGCGTCCAGGTGCTGGACGGGTTCGACGGCGATACGCCCGTCCTGCGGGCGCCGAGGGTGCAGGCCACCCTGCGCCACCTGGCAACCCATACCAGCGGCTTCGAGTACGAGTTCTGGAACGCGGATGTGGCGAAGTACCTCGAGGTGACCGGTCACCCCACGATACTGTCCGGGCTCAAGCAGTCGCTGTTCTACCCGCTGACATCGGATCCCGGCACCCGCTGGGGCTACGGCATCGGGATCGACTGGCTCGGCCAGGTGGTCGAGGCCGTCGACGGGCGGAGCATCGACGTGTTCTGCCGCGAGGAGATCTTCGAGCCGCTGGGGATGACGAACACGGGTTTCGAACTCGAAGGCGGCATGGCTGGGAACCTGGGCACGCTGATGGCTCGCGGCGAGGACGGCGTCTTTGTCCCGTTCGACCTCGCACCGCCGTCACGTCCCGAGATGTACGGCATGGGTCACAACCTCTACTCGACGGCGCCGGACTACCTGCGGTTCCTGCGCGCGGTGCTGCGCAGGGGCGAGCTGGACGGTGCGCGCATCCTCTCCGAGCAGGCTGTCGCCGACATGACCGTCGATCACATGCGGGGGCTCACCTTCCAGAAAATGGTCACCATCGCGCCGCCGGTGACCGCGGATGTCGACCTGTTCCCGGGTACGCGGGTCACGCACAGCTTCGCCTTCGCGCGTAACGAGGAGGCGATTCCCGGAATGCGCAGCGCCGGATCTCTGACCTGGGCGGGTGTCTGCAACACCCACTTCTGGCTCGACCCGACCAAGGAAGTCGCCGCGGTGATCATGACGCAGTCGCTTCCATTCGTTGAAGAGCGTTTCATGGCGACCTACGAGGCCTACGAGAAGGCGGTCTACGCGGACCTTTGAGACCGCGGCAGCGGGACCAGCCGGGTCGCGCAACATGGGTCCCGGTGGCGGGCACAGCGTCGCCGGCTGCGGACCCGCCGATCCAGGGACCCAACGCTGACCATGGCCCGCCCGTCCACCGGCCTGCACCGGGTTTCGGTCCGGCACCTGCGCCTCGTGGCCGCGATTGCCGAGAGTGGCAGTATGATCCGTGCGGCCGAACAGGTCGGGCGGACACAGCCCGCGGTCACAAGGGCGGTGCGGGACCTGGAACGGGACCTGGGGGTCACCCTGTTCGTGCGTGGCAATCGCAGGGTCTCGCCGACACCGTACGGAGAGGTGCTGGTGCGTCACGCGCGCCGGGTTCTCGCCCAGCTTGCGAATGCGGGCGAGGAAATCGAGGACCTCGTCCGCGGCTCCGGGGGCCAGGTTGTCGTCGGTACACTCCTGGCCGCATTCTCGTGGCTCCTGACCATGGCGATCGTGCAACTGCGTCGCGACCGGCCGCGGGTCAGTGTCGACGTGGTCGAGGCGACCCACGGCCGCCTGTTGCCGATGCTGTTGCACGGTGACCTTGATATGGTGGTCGGGCGTCTCGGCGAGTTTCGCCACCGTGCCGGAATTCGTCAGGAACCCGTCTACTCCGAGGAGATCGTGACGGTCGCCAGGCCGGAGCATCCCCTGGTTCACCGCGGGGAGCTCGAACTTGCGGATCTGCAGGAAACCGACTGGATCCTGCCGCTGCCCGAGACCACGCTGCGCCGGCAGATAGAGAAGGTGTTCTTTGATGCCGACCTGGATCCGCCCCGCTGCATGGTGCAGTCCGTGTCGCTGCTGACCAACCGGAACCTGCTGTACGCCAGTGATCTCGTCGGGGCCTGGCCAAAGGGGGGTGGCGGCGGATGACCTGGCGCACGGTCGCCTGGTCTCGCTTCCGGTTGACCTCGGAGGCATCCTGTGGCCGGTCGGGGTCTCGACACGCAAGAACTCCCCGCTCTCGCCGACCGCCGAGGCGCTTCTCTCCGCGCTGCGCGCGGTCGGATCAGGCCCCGCGCCACGTGACCATGCATAAACCGCATACCAAATTGCGCTAATTTCAATTGAAGGCATAGCAGGAGCGCCGCACACTGCCTGCATGACCCAGCCGAAAGTGGACGGCATGCACGCAGCAGGCAGAGGTCTGCGGATCCCGACGCGAGACGGGCGCCATGCTCCCGGAACAGGGGGTGCCCGTCATGGCGGCGGAGACCGCTCTCGTGACCTGTCCGCGGGAGATGTTCCCACGGAAAGGGGACAGGCGGGGCAGCGCGCCCCGGAAGCCGCGAACGGCCCGACCGCTGTCGACACCCCCGGGACGAGGCAACCCGGAGACGGGTCCGCCGTCGAGGCGACGCCGCACGGAGATCCGTCGCCGACCCCCGGGCAGGCGTGGCAGGCACCGCGCGGGGCTGAAGGACAGGAGGTGCCGGGAGAACCGGAGCAATGGACTACTGTCGCAGCGAGGCCAAGGCATACGCCCGTGCCAACCTGAAGGGGATCTGGGCAGCTGCCCTGCAACCCTTCGCGCCCGACCTTTCGATCGACGAAGCGGGCATGCGCGCCAATCTCCGGCACTGGGTCGAGGACCTGGGGATCGACGGCGTGTTCATTGCCGGCAAGCAGGGCGAGTTCTTCTCCATGACGGTGGAGGAGCGCAAGCGGGTCTTCGAGATCGCGGTCGACGCCCTGCGCGGGACCGGCGCCGGCACCATCATGTCGTGCTCGGACCAGAACCTGGACACGGTGATCGGGCTTGCGCGCCACGCCGAGACGATCGGGGCGGACTATGTCGTCGTGCACGCCCCCGTCCTTCACTTCGTGACCGACCGGGACCGGATCCTGCTGGAGTACTACCGGACCATCAGCAACGCGATGGAGATCGGCATCGCCCTGTGGAGCCATCCCGACAGCGGTTACCTGATGAGCCCGGATCTCTGCGCGCGGATTGCCGAACTGCCCAACGTCGTTGCGATCAAGTACAGCGTCCCGAGGCCGATGTACGCCGAACTCACCCGACTGGCCGGAGACCGGTTGCTGGTCAGCACGGCATCGGAGGATGAATGGCTCGACAACATCCTCGAGCTCGGCTGGCAACTGTATCTCTGTTCGTCGCCCCCGTACCTGCTGCAGACGGCAGTGGATCGCCGGATGCGCGAGTACACCGATCTCGCCCTGGCCGGCGAGGCCGGGGAGGCCAGGCGGATCAGGGACAGCCTGGAGCCGGTCCGCCAGGCCCTGAAGCAGACACGTCCGGGACCCAAGCCGCACGCGCACCAGAAGTTCTGGCAGGAACTGCTCGGACAGGCCGGGGGACGGGTGCGCCCGCCGATGCTGGAACTGACCAGGGCCGAACAGGCGACGGTCCGGGCCGCGTTCGAAGGGTGCGGGCTGGGGCTGATGCGTGGTGCCGCCGAATGAAGAGGGAGAGGTGATGAGCCTGCATGCCACCCATCCGACACTGAAGCCGTTCGATTTCCGTCGATGGATCGACGACCACCGCGACCTGCTGAAGCCGCCGGTCGGCAACAAGCTGGTGTTCGAGGAGGCGGGTATGGTGGTGATGGTGGTCGGAGGCCCGAACCAGCGGGTCGATTTCCATGACGATCCCGTCGAGGAGTTCTTCTACCAGCTCGAGGGCGACATGATCCTCAAGGTCGCGGAGGCCGGCAGGATCTACGACGTGCCCATTCGTGCCGGCGAGGTCTTCATGCTTCCCCCGCACGTTCGGCACTCCCCGCAGCGGCCCGTTCCCGGCTCCGTCGGCCTTGTCGTCGAGGCACCGCGCGTCGGTGACATGAAGGACGGTTTCGAGTGGTTCTGCTTCGAGTGCGGGAGCCTTGTGCATCGGGTGGAATTACCCGTCAGCAACATCGTCACCGATCTGCCGCCACTCTTCGGTGCCTTCTATTCCGACGAGACCGCCCGCACCTGCCCGGCGTGCGGCGCGGTGCACCCCGGACGCGAACCGCCTGACGGGTGGGCGGTGATCTGATCGTGCGAGCCGGGTGTCATGTCAACCGCGCTCCCCGAACCCGTCCTGTGGAAGGAGATCCCGAGACCCAACTCGCGTGCCGCCTGCTCCCTGCCCTCGGCATGGTTGCGAGCGGAGCGTCCGTTGCCCAGGCGAAGGAGTTCCGGCTCGGCCTCATCACCCCGCTCCCGCATGTCTGGACCAAGGCGGCGGCCGAATTCGGCAAGGATCTGGGCGCACGGACCGGAGGAGCCCACTCGGTCAACGTGTTTCCGGCGCCCCGGCTCGGCAACGAGGCGCGGAGGATACTGCTCCTGCAGTCAGGTGCTCCCGACATGGCGTTCCTGACCATCGCCGGGGTGTGTCGAACCGCGTGCCCGACTTCGGAGCCTTCTACGCGCCCTGCATGGTCAGGGTTGTCGCGCATGCCGGTGCGCTGCTGAAGAGCGATGCCGCGCTGCAGCTGCTCGAGCTGTCACCGAAGCGGGCCGGTGTAGTCGGGATCGGTTACGCAATGGTGGGGCTGCGCAAGTTCGTCTCGGCGCGATGCGGCGGCCAGCACGGACGACCTCGTCGAACGCAAGCTGCGTATCACTCCGTTCGAACCGATCCGCGACTTCTGCAACGCGCCTGGTGCCGCGCCGGGTCCGGCGCCGTTGGCCGCCGTCCACGATCCGCTCGCCAATGGCCGGGTCAACGCGATCGAAATGGATCTCGAGCTGTGTCGGCATTGCCAGGCCCTGGGTCTGGCCGGTGATGCCGTGGCTTTCCGTGGCCGCAACCGTGCGCGCCGGCGCGAACTATGGTCGAGCGGGATGATGATCGATGGCATCGCGGCCCTGATCATCGTGGTTCCGATCCTGATGCCGATCGCGACCGGAGTGTTCGGGATCGATCCGTTCCATTTTGGCGTGGCCGTCTGCATCAACCTGGTGCTCGGCCTGTTGACACCCCCGGTCGGGGCCGGTCTCTACGTGGTGGCGGACATGTCCGGTGCACGGCCCGCGGCGATCTTCCTCGCCCTGCTGCCGTTCGTGCTCTCGACCATTGCGATACTCGTGCTGCTCAGCTGGCAACCGGTGCTGGTCACCGGCCTGATTTCGGGCTGATCGGGGTCATGGTCCTGCCCGGTGCCCGACCACGGGTCTTTTCACGTCCGTTCGGTGTTGCCAGAATGGTGCCCTGTCGGAGTGCTCCCGGCGCTCTGGCCACGTGAACAACCGCGGCCTGCGCCATGTCCCGTCCCCGAGTGCTGTTCTGCCTGTTTGACGGGCTGCGCCGTGACCTGGTCCGGCCCGAACTGATGCCGCGGCTGCACCGGTTCCGCAACTCCTGGTGCGAGTTTCCGAACAGCTCGGCCGCCTTTCCGTCCGAGACCCGGGTGCAGGTATCGAGCCTGGTCACCGGTGCCTTTCCCGAGGGTCACGGCATCATGGCCAACAGCTTCCTCGACCCGGCTCTCGGCCTTCCCGGACCACTCGACACCTCTGACCTCGAGGGCATGGCCCGGGCCCGGCGCGTCTACGGCCGGGTGCACATGGCCGAGACCCTGGGCGAGTGCCTCGCCCGCGCGGATCGACGCTACGCCGTCGTGACCGCCGGCACCCGGGGCAACGCGATGCTGCTCGACCTGCACGCGGACGAACTCGGCCAGCCGGTGTTCTCGACCCAGTCGGACCTGGTTTCGAGCCGGGCCGCCGACCACGAGGCGATCGTCGGGCGTTTCGGTCCTCCGCCTTCCCGAACCTTCCCGGATACGGGAATGACCGCCTACGTCGTCCGGGTGCTGCTCGAACACTTCATCCCGGACCATGACGCCGACCTGCAGGTGATCTGGTTCAACGAACCCGATCTCACCTTCCACTACCGCGGCATCGGTTCGCCGGAGAGCCTGGCGGCCCTGCGGGCGGTCGACGCGGCGTTCGGCCGCATTCTCGACTGGTGGGACGGCGAGGGCAGGGCGGCCGGCTGGCGCCTGGTCGCCGCATCCGATCACGGACAGATCACGGTGAACGGGCAGGTCGACGTGGTGGGCGCGCTGCGCGACGGCGGCTTCCGGGTCGGGCCCGGCGGCGACCTCGCGATCAGGTCCGGCTACAGCAGTCATCTCGTGGTGCGCGACCGTGATCCCGCCCTCGTTTCCCGGGTGGTCGGGTTCCTTGCCGAGCAGGATTGGTGCGGGCTGATCCTGAGCCGCACCGGCGTCGAGGGAACCCTGGCGATGGAGGCGGTCGGTGTGTCCAACGATCGTTCCGCCGACGTCGCCTTCACGCTCCGGACCACCGACGCGGCCAACGACTGGGGCTACCCGGGCACCTGCCTTGCGGACAACCCCGACATTCCTCCGGGCGGCGGCCTGCACGGCGGTTTGCACGCGATCGAGCTCGGAACCCTGCTGGTGTTCGGAGGCGACGGGGTGGTGCCGTCGGGTCGTATCGACAGCCCGGCCGGCGTGATCGACATCGCCCCGACCATGCTCCACCTGCTCGGCGTCCCGGCCCCGGCAACGGCGACGGGCCGGGTGCTGCACGAGGCATTCACGGGCGCGGGCGCGGCGCCGGCCTGGCGCGAGGACATCCTGCGCTCGCGTACCGGCGGCCATGTCCAGCAGCTCACCGTCGCCCGGATCGACGGGCAACGGACGCCGCGGCTGCGCGGCGCAAGGAGGCTTGCATGACACGGACAATCCGGCTGCTGGAGAACATGCGCGCGCCGGTCTACATCCCCTACTACCTGGCGCAGGCACGCGGCGCCTTCGCCGCCGAGGGACTGGACGTCGACATCCGGCTGTCTCCGGCTCCGACCCGCACTCCCGAGGCGTTGCTGGAAGGCGAGGCCGACGTCTCCTGGGGCGGACCGATGCGGGTCATGATGCACCATGACCGCGATCCGCTGTGCCCGCTGGTGTGTTTCTGCCTGGTGGTCGGGCGCGAACCCTTCACACTGGTCGGGCGCGAACCGCGGCCCGGGTTCCGTTTTTCCGACCTGGCCGGCATGCGGGTGGCGACGGTGAGCGAGGTGCCGACGCCGTGGATGTGCTTCCAGGAGGACCTGCGCCGGGCCGGTATCGATCCGGCCTCGCTCGACCGCATCTCCGACAGCACGATGGCGGCCAACATCGAGGCGCTGCGCCGGGGTGACTGCGACGTGGTCCAGCTGTTCGAGCCTTGGCTCGATGTCGCGCTGGAGACGGCGGGTGCCCACGTCTGGCACCGGTTCGCCGACCGCGGGCCTGTCGCCTACACCACCTTCTACACCACCGCCCGGTTTGCCGCCCAGGAGCACGCCGCCTGCCGGGCAATGGCCCGTGCCATGGAGCGGACGCTGGCGGCGCTTGCCGTGGAACCCGAGACCGGGATAGCCGCCGAGGTCCGGTCCTTCTTCCCCGACCTCCCGGAGGCGGCGGTTGCGCGCATCATCGCGCGCTACCGGACTTCCGGTGTGTGGACACGGACTACCGAACTCGGTGTCGAGGCGATGGTGAGGCTCAAGCTGGGCCTGATTTCGGGCGGACTGATCAGCAGTGACGTGCCGTGTGAACGGCTGATCGCACCGAAACTCGCCGACATTCCGCCCCCGGACCGGCCCGCGCCGTCCTGACCGGGTGCGGTGTGCGCGAAACGTGCCCGGCCGTTGCCGCCCGGTTGCGAGTGCGTGACCGGTCCGGCCGCTCGACATGCCCCGGCGACGACGCACTCTGAGTATCGCGTCCTTCCGCCCGGACGATGGTGAGGGAGCCGGTCCGGAACAGCGGCGCCCGGAGCGCTTCGCAACGGACCGGGTCGATACGTGGCTGCAGGCGGGCGTCAGGGTGCGCACGCGGGTTCGGCACTGCAATCGTTTCCGCGTCGGCCGAAACGGCGGCAGCACCGGAACGTCGCGTTCCAGCCGCGCCCCCGTCTACCGGTGCAGCACCGGGCATTGACGGACACATCGGCTTCATCAATGGCAATGCCGGGGTCGACGACCTTCACGGCGGTTCCTGGAACGACACGATCATGGACGGGCAGAAGAAAGGCGAAGGCCAGCAGGGGCCACGGCCGGTGTCGTCGTGGAAGACTGTCCGGATCAGGGAGTGGGCCACACGCGGGTAAGAAATGGTTGCAGGGGCTCGCAACCACCGAGACCGACATTTGATCGAAGTGTCCGTCTGAATTGGCTTAACCGTCTGAGTAATAGGAATAAGTCTCTCCCCCGGATTCCGGGTATGGATGATGTTGGGGGCAGTTTCGCGATCGGGGTGGACGAGGCGCGGGGCTTTCGGGCCTGGTAGACGCTTGACATGTCAATCTCACCATTGCGCGGAATCTCGGCGAGGCGCCAGCCTTTTCCCTTGAGCAGGGCAACAGTTTGATCGGCAGTCTTGCCTTCGCCCGAGGCGGAACGGGGAACCGCTGGGGCACAGCAATTGGCTGGGACGGGTCATGGCTACATAGGTATGCAGCAGGCGCTGCAAATCTTGCTTGCCCACCCCTGCTCCATTGGTCGGTGGCATTCGGTTGATCCCGGTTATCGAGACCGCGCGCGGTCGGGACGGTGCCGCCGGTCATTGCGGAATCGCTCGCCAATCTCGATGACACAGGGACTTTCCGAGCGTCTGTCCGCACGCGGGCGCCGCGCGGCGCGTCTTCGCGGTCCGGACCGGCAAACGGCTTTCGATCCTGGCACTTCGTGATAGTCTCGCGGCCGTTTCGCTGCGTACCGTGTTCCCGGGAGTGAGATGCAGGTCATGAACCCTTCAGCCAATGTTCCGCTCGAGACCTGGGCGTTGTCCAAACCGCCGCGCTCGAGCGCACGCGGCATTGTCGCAACCCAGGAAGCCGAGGCGGCCGAGGTCGGAGCGGCGACGCTGCGCGACGGCGGCAACGCGATCGACGCCGCGATCGCCACCGCGCTGGCGCTGACCGTTACCGAACCGTGGATGAGCGGACTGGGCGGCGGCGGCTTTCTCGTGGCCTGGATCGCACGTGAACGGGCGGTCCGGGTGGTCGACTTCGGCATGAAGGCACCCGCCAACCTCGATCCCGGCACCTACCCGCTGACCGGGGCTGCCGGAGGCGACATGTTCGCCTGGCCAGCGGTCCGGGACGATGCGAACATGCACGGTCCCCACTCGATCGCGGTTCCGGGCTCGGTTGCCGGCTACGCGCTGGCGCTCGAGCGCTTCGGGACCAGGTCCTGGCAGCAGGTAATCGCGCCGGCGCTTGCGCTGGCCGAACGCGGTCACCGAGTCACCTGGTGGACGACGCTGTCCGTCGCCGCCGAGGCCGGTGTGCTCGCCCGCTATCCGGCGTCGAGCGCACTGTGGTTGCCAGGGGGGCATCCGCCGGTGATGCCGGCCGAGGACAGGGTGCCAGTGCTGCCGATGCCCGCCCTGCAGCGCACGCTCGCACGGCTCTCCGCCGAGGGTCCACGCGCGTTCTACGAGGGTGCGCTGTCGCGGGACATCGCCGGGGAGGTGCAAGCCGCCGGGGGCGTGCTTTCAAGCGATGATCTCGCGTCGTACCGGGCCCGCGTCGTTGATCCGCTCGCAATCGATCGCGGCGAGGCCCGCTACCACGTTCCGCCGGGCCTGACCGCCGGTCCGACCTTCGTCGACGCGGTCTCGCGCCTGCCCGAACTCGGGCCGGAGACGCCGGAAGACGAGCGCTGCGCCGCCTATGCCCGGGTCCTGATCGAGGCCTACCGGCACCGGCTCGCCACCATGGGCCACGCCGGTGATGCGGGCGGGAAGAGCTGCACCACCCACGTGAGTGCCGCCGACGGGGCGGGCAACCTGGTCATGCTCACCACCACGCTGCTGTCGCGATTCGGCTCCCGGCTGACCCTGCCCGAAACCGGCGTGTTGATGAACAACGGCATCTACTGGTTCGATCCGCGTCCGGGACAGGCAAACTCGATCACTCCCGGCAAGCGACCGCTTTCCAACATGTGCCCGATGGTGGCGACGAGGGGAGGGGAGCCCTGGTTCGGGTTCGGCGCATCCGGAGGACGGCGGATCATGCCAGCGGTCTTCCAGCTGGCCTCCTTTGTCAACGACCTCGGCATGGACCTTGGCAGCGCCATTGCCGCACCGCGCATCGACGTGTCGGGGATCGACCACATCGTCCACGACGACCGCCTCGGCGAGGCGGGCGTCGCGGCGCTGGAGGCGATTGCCCCGGTGCGGTCATGGCCCGCTACCGCCTGGCCGTCGCTCTACGCGACGGCGTCCGGCGCCATGGTGGACCCGGACGGGCAGGGGTGTATCGGGAGCATTCACATACCATCGCCAGCCGCTGCGGTTGCCGCGGCATGAACGGGGTGACAGGGATGAACGAGAACGAACGTGCGAGCGCCGCCGGGCGGCGCGGAATCGATGGCCGACCCGTCGCGGACGCGGGTCGCGCCCCCATTACCGGTCCGGTCCTGCACGGGCGCTGTGCGACCGTCGAGCCGATCGACCCGGCGCGTGATGCGGATGCGATCTTCAGGATCGGCCGCGAGGGCACGGACCCCGACCGGATCTGGGACTACCTGGCCTACGGACCGTTTGCCGAGGTGGCCGCGGTCGAGGACTGGCTTGCCGGCTGCGCCGCCTCCCGGGACCCGGTGTTCATGGTCTACCGCGACCGTGCCAGCGGCGAGCCGGGCGGCATGGGAAGCTTCATGGAACTGCGTCCGGCGGTCGGGGTCGGGGAGATCGGCAACATCTGGTTCGGCCGGGCGTGGCAACGCAGCCGGCATGCCACCGAGGTGCTGTGCCTGATGATGGAGCACGTGCTCGAAACCTGCCGCTACCGGCGGCTGGAATGGAAATGCAACGCGCTGAACGCGCCGTCGCGCTCCGCGGCACTCCGTCTCGGGTTCCGCTACGAGGGCATCTTCCTGAACCACATGGTGGTGAAGGGGTGCAGCCGGGACACCGCGTGGTTCTCGCTGACCGAGGAGGAGTGGCCGGCGGTGCGGGAGTGTCACGAGCGCTGGCTCGATCCGGGGAATTTCGACGCCGACGGAGCGCAGCGCATTTCGCTCGCGGAACTCACACGCGCATTGTGGTAGCAGTCTGTACGCCGTGACTGCCCGAAGCCGCGTGCTATATGCATGCGGCATGTCCATGCCGTCCGGACCGTTACCTGCGCAGGGGAGAGATCGATCATGGTCAAGTCCGACATCGAGATTGCACGCGAAGCGAGGATGAAACCGATCCTCGAGGTGGGGGCCACCCTGGGAATCCCGGCGGACTCGCTCGACCCCTACGGCCACTACAAGGCCAAGGTCTCCATGGACTACGTCCGCTCGCTGCAGGATCGCCCGGACGGCAAGCTGATCCTGGTCACCGGTATCAATCCGACGCCGGCGGGCGAGGGCAAGACCACCACCTCGGTCGGCCTGGGCGATGCGCTGAACCGGATCGGCAAGAAGGCGATCATGTGTCTGCGCGAACCGAGTCTCGGGCCGTGTTTCGGCGTCAAGGGTGGTGCGGCCGGCGGCGGCTACGCCCAGGTGGTGCCCATGGAGGACATCAACCTGCACTTTACCGGCGATTTCCACGCGATCGGGGCTGCCAACAACCTGCTCGCGGCCATGGTCGACAACCACATCTACTGGGGCAACGCCTGCGAGCTCGACGAACGCCGGATCAGCTGGCGCCGGGCGCTCGACATGAACGACCGCGCGCTGCGCTCGATCGTCGGATCGCTGGGCGGGGTGGCGAACGGTTTCCCGCGCGAGGACGGGTTCGACATCGTCGTCGCATCCGAGGTGATGGCGATCTTCTGCCTTTCCAGCGACCTCGACGACATGCGCCGCCGGCTCGGCAACATCATCGTCGGCTACACCAGGGACCGGAGGCCGGTCCATGCGCGCGACATCGAGGCCGATGGCGCCATGACCGTCCTGCTGAAGGATGCGCTGGCGCCCAACCTGGTGCAGACGCTCGAGAACAACCCCGCCTTCATCCACGGCGGGCCGTTCGCCAACATCGCGCACGGCTGCAACTCGGTCATGGCGACCCGGGTCGGGCTGAAGCTCGCCGACTACGTGGTGACCGAGGCCGGTTTCGGAGCCGACCTCGGGGCCGAGAAGTTCTTCGACATCAAATGCCGCAAGGCCGGGCTGCGACCCGATGCCGCGGTGGTGGTCGGAACCATCCGGGCGCTGAAGATGCACGGCGGCGTCGAACGCGACGACCTTGGCGCCGAGAACGTCGAGGCGGCACGGCGCGGGGCGGTGAACATCGAGCGGCACGTGCTGAACACCCAGAAGTTCGGGGTCCCGGTGGTGGTGGCGCTGAACCGGTTCTCGGGTGATACCGACGACGAGATCGCCGCTGTTCAGGAGGTGCTCAGGGGCCACGGGGTCGAGGCGGTGATGTGCACCCACTGGGCCGACGGCGGCCAGGGTGCGGAGGACCTGGCCCACGCGGTGGTCGAGCTGGCAGAGAGTGGACAGGCCGACTTCCGTCCGATCTATCCCGACGACATGCCGCTGCTGGACAAGATCCGCGCCATCGCGACCACGATCTACCACGCCGACGACGTCTCGGCGCCGGCCCGGGTTGCCAGTCAGCTCCGGGAGTGGGAGGGGATGGGTCTCGGGCACCTGCCGGTCTGTATCGCCAAGACCCAGTACAGTTTCTCGACCGATCCCGCGGCCAAGGGCGCCCCGTCCGGGCACGAGCTGCCCATCCGCGAGGTCCGGCTGTCGAACGGTGCGGAGTTCGTGGTCGCGATCGCGGGCGACATCATGACCATGCCCGGCCTGCCGAGGGTCCCGGCGGCAACGAAGATCACGCTCAACGACGAGGGGCAGGTCGAGGGCCTGTTCTGACCGGCGGCCGTGCCGCGAGCACCAGTGCGGCGGCAAGCAGGGAAACGGCGGCGAACAGCCACAGCGACAGCGTGTAGCTGCCGGTGAAATCGCGCAGCGCTCCGGACACCAGCGGTCCGGCGGCCTGCGCGGTCACCTGCACCGTGAGGACGACACCGCGGATGGCGCCGAAGCTCCTGCGCCCGAAGTAGTCGGCCCAGGCGATCGGCGGGATGGTCAGCAGCCCGCCGATGCCGGCTCCGAACAGGATCGAGGCGACCACGGCATCGGTCACCGTCTCGATACCGGGCATCAGCACGGTCCCGCCGGCGAGCAACAGCCCGGTCAGCGACAGGGTGAGGCGGACTCCGACCCGGCGAACGAGGAGGCCGAAGATCACCCCGGTCACGCCGGAGACGAAGGAGAACAGGCTCACCACAAGCGCGGTCGAGGTCGCGTCGAGGCCGCGTTCGAGCAGGTGCGGCGCCTGGTGCAGGCTCACCCCGGCCTGGACGGGATAGGCGAACATGATGAAGGCGAGCAGGATCCAGAACGCCGGGGTCCTTATCGCCTCCGCGCGGCTGAATTCGGGGTCGCGGTGGGGACGGGTTCCCGCTGCGAGCCAGCTCTCCGGTGACCGTCCGTCGGGAACGAGCCCGAGATCCTCGGGCTGACGCGCCATCAGCACGAAGGAGGGTACGAAGCCGGTGACCAGTACGGTCAGGCCGACCGCGATCCAGCCGGTACGCCAGCTGCCGGCCTCGATCGCGGCGTGGGCGATCAGGGGCATGGCGGTCAGCCCGACCATCAGTGCCACCGTCACGATCGAGTTCGCCAGCGGCCGCAGATGGACGAACCAGCTGTTCACCGCGCCGTAGATGCCGAGGTCGAAGGGACCGGCGAAGTTGGT
Organism: Alphaproteobacteria bacterium; assembly: GCA_022822665.1. GTDB lineage: Bacteria > Pseudomonadota > Alphaproteobacteria > Thalassobaculales > Thalassobaculaceae > Bin52. Next base: position 52,157 of record JAJEAR010000030.1, read on the forward strand.
GCGCGCGATGCAGAACAGCAGGTAGAACATGAGGAGTGACGAGGTGAGCGACAGCAACAGCGCCGCGATCCCCGTCATCAGCACCGCAGCGCACAGCATCACCCGCGCGCCGCGCCGGTCGACCACGGGACCGAGCAGCGGCGAGCAGAGTGCCGCCAGCACACCGCCCAGCGATACCGCCCCGGCCATTTCCGACGCGGTCCAGCCGAACTCCACGGACATCGGCACGACGAAGATCGTGAGCGTGGCGACCGCCGGACCCTGACGGGCGAACCCGGCACAGCAGGTACAGGCGAGCACGATCCAGCCGTAGTAGAACGGCAGCCGGGCCGCCAGCCGTCGCTGGATATGCAGCACCGTGTCAGGCCGTCGGGGCCGGGTGGCGGAGACTCAGAAGTCCGTGCACCGACCCTGGTGTTCCCAGTCCCCGTAGCGTGTCGGTTCCGGCCCGTCGACGCCGCCGATCTCCGGAACCTGCGCGCCTGTCGCAGGTGTGGTGTCCGCCGCCGGAGCGGATGCGGAATCAGATCTTTCGGTCCGCGTCCGGCCGGTGCTCGAGCGCACGACCGAGGCGGTGAAGCGGCGGGTTGATCTGGTCATGCCGGGCACTATGCTGGCAACGATCGAGCCTGGCAAGCAAGCTGGCCCCGGGGCGGATGTGCCGTTTTCCGTGGCCCCGGGGAAAGGCGGCATGGCACGCGCGCAGGAAATCTCCGCGACCCGCAGTGTGGCATTCGACATGCTGCGCGGTGTGCTGGCCCGCCGCCGCACACTTGACCGGGAGATGACGACCCACAACGGCTATCGGCGGCTGCCGGCCCGGGACCGGGCGTTCGCGCGGCTCATCGTTTCCACCGTGCTGCGGCGCGCCGGCCAGATCGACGCCGTGCTCGATGCATTCCTTGACCGGCCGCTGCCGCGAAACGGTGCCGCGGTCCAGGACATCCTGCGGCTGGCGACGGCCGAGATGCTGTTCCTGGGCGTGGGCGCGCATGCCAGTGTCGACAGCGCGGTCTCGCTGACCACCTCGCGCGGGCTCGAACGGTTCAGCGGACTGGTGAACGCGGTGTTGCGTCGTGTGGCCCGGGAAGGCGGCGCGGCCCTGGCCGGGATTCCGGAAACGCGGAACCTGCCCGACTGGCTGCTTGCGAGCTGGACCGACAGGTTCGGGACCGAGGATGCCGAGCGGGCGGTTGCCGCGTCCCTTGCGATCCCGCCGCTCGACATCTCGGTGCGGGCTGACGCGGAGCGCTGGGCCCGGGAACTCGACGCGACGGTCCTGCCGACGGGAACCCTGCGCAGGAAATCCGGCGGATCGGTCAGCGACCTGCCGGGGTACGCCGATGGCGCGTGGTGGGTGCAGGATGCGGCGGCGGCGCTGCCGGTGCGCCTGTTCGGCGATCTCGATGGCAGGACCGTGCTGGACCTGTGCGCGGCACCAGGCGGCAAGACCGCCCAGCTGGTGGCAGCCGGCGCCAGGGTGACGGCCGTCGACCGCGCGCGGTCGCGGCTTGACCGCCTGCGCCGCAACCTGGCCAGGCTCGGCATGAAGGCGCGCACCCTGGTGGCGGACGGGACCGCGTGGAGAGCCGGGCGTCCGTTTGACTGCGTGCTCGTGGATGCACCGTGCCTTGCGACCGGGACTATTCGCAGGAACCCTGACAGCCTGCACAACAAGCACCCCGGCCATCTCGAGGGGCTGATCGCGCTGCAGGATGCGCTGCTCGATGCGGCGAGGGAGCTGGTGCGCCCCGGTGGACGCATCGTCTACTGTACCTGTTCGCTGCAGGTCGAAGAGGGCGAGGACCGGATCGAGGCGCTGCTCGGCCGGGCGCCGGGGCTACGCCGTGTACCGGTGAGCGCCGGCGAGATCGGGGGCCTCGACGCGGCGGTGACCGGGACCGGCGACATGCAGACCATGCCGTTCCATCTCGCCGGGCACGGTGGAATGGACGGGTTCTTCGCCGCCAGGCTGGATCGCGAGGCCTGATCCGTCGCCGCGAGGGCGAAGTCTTGCGAGGGCCGTGGCAAGCTGCTACCTGCAGGCGCAATGACACGGGATGTTCGCATTGCGCCCTCGCTGCTGGCCGCCGACTTTTCGCGGCTGGGCGAGGAGGTGCGTGCGGTTGCCGGCGCCGGGGCCGACTTCATCCATCTCGACATGATGGACGGCCACTTCGTACCCAACCTGTCGTTCGGCGCCCCGGTCATCCGCTCGCTCAGGCCGCATACGGAACTGCCCTTCGACGTCCATCTCATGATCTCGCCGGTCGACCCCTACATCGACGACTTCGTCGATGCGGGCGCCGACATGATCACGATTCACCCCGAGGCCGGCCCGCACGCGCACCGTACCCTGCAACGGATCCGCGCCGCCGGGCTGAAGGCCGGAATCGCGCTCAATCCCGGCACAGGCCCGGAGTGCCTGGCGCCTCTCGCCGACGTGCTCGACCTGGTTCTGGTGATGTCGGTCAACCCGGGGTTCGGTGGCCAGGGTTTCCTCGAGAGCCAGTGTGCGAAGATCGCGGTCGTCCGGGAGTTGGCCGACAGGTCGGGCTGGCCGCTCGAGATCTCGGTCGACGGCGGCATCACGCCCCAGACCGCGCCGCGCGCCGTCGCCGCGGGCGCCGACATACTTGTCGCCGGTACCGCGGTGTTCGGTGGCGATGAGCGGGAGTACGCGCGGCGCATCCGCGCTCTCAGGACCGGCTGAGACCGCTTCCGGGGCGCTGTCGCGAAACCGGGCGGATCGCGGTAGGATCGGCGCTGGTGAGAGTGGGAGGGCCGCCAGGGTGCGGCGCCTTCCGCCAGGCAAGGGGAGCCCGGACATGGCTGAGGTGGAATGGGCGCGATTGAAGGCGCATGAATTGCGCGAGCTGGCGCAACGCGACGCGGTGGTGATCGTGCCGGTTGCGGCACTCGAGCAGCACGGTCCGCACCTGCCGGTCATGGTCGATACCCGGCTGGCGGGAGAGGTCGGGCGCAGGGCCGCCGAACGTGCCACCGGGGACGGTGTTCCGAGCCTGGTGCTGCCGGTGATCTGGCACGGCCTGTCCGAGCACCACATGTCGTTTGGCGGCACCGTCACGCTTGATAGCCGCAGCTTCTGGCTGACGCTGCGCGGCGTGGTCGACAGTGTCGCGCGCCAGGGATTCTCCCGGATCCTGATCCTGAACGGGCATGGCGGCAACATCGTGGCGATACAGGTGGCGGCCCAGGACCTCGCGCTCGAGTTCGGCCTGCCTGTGGTGGCGACGACCTACTGGCTGGAAGCCGCGCCGCGATTTGCCGAGATTCTCGACGTGCAGGAGAACGTCCTGCACGCCTGCGAGGCCGAGACCGCGATGATGATGGCGCTCGAGCCCGACCTGGTCGACGACAGCGACCTGGAGGCGGCGCGTGGTCCGCTGGAGTCCCGCTTCCTGAATGTCGGGACCAATTCCTACCGCTGGCGGGCCCTTCACGAGGTCACGGGCAACGGCGTGATCGGGGACCCGTCCCCGGCCACGCCGGAGAAGGGCGAACGCCTGCTCGACGCGGCGGCACAGGCGGTGTGCGACCTGATCTCCGGTCCGGACACCTTCGCGCCGCCGGATGACCTGCGGCCCGGGGCGGTCGGGGGCGTCGGGTTCCGACGCGGATAGCGACGGGGCGACAGCCGTGGAGATGGTGGAACCCATCCGGCTGGCCATGGTTGCCGGTGTGGCACTCGCGGTCTCGCTCGCCGGGACCGGGATACTGGTCCGGGTGCTCAGGCACTTCAGGGTCGAGGACGTGCCGAACGACCGCAGCAGCCATGTCGCGTCGATGCCGCGCGGTGGCGGCCTGGCCGTGCTCGGGGCCGTCCTGATTGCCTGGACGGCAGGAATCCCGGTCACCGGCGAGGACACGGTGTTCCATCCCCTGATCCTCGGCGGCGCGCTTCTGCTGGTGCTGGTCAGCCTGCTCGACGACGTGTTCGACCTGCCGGCGGTTCCGCGACTGATCGCCCAGGTGGTTGCGGTCGTGCCCGGGATCCTGCTGCTGGAGGTCTCCGGCGGCCTGTTCGAGGGCGTGGTCAGCTGGCAGGCCGATCTTGCGCTTACCGCGCTGGTGTGGCTCTGGTTCATCAACCTGTACAACTTCATGGACGGAATCGACGGTCTCGCCGCGGTCGAGACCGTGAGCCTCGGTATTGGCCTTGCCGGCATGGCGGTCCTCGGACTCGCCATGCCCGGCGTGCTCGACCCGGCCATCGCGCTCACCGCCGCCGCACTCGGCTTCCTGGTGCTGAACTGGCAACCGGCCCGCATCTTCCTGGGCGATGTCGGCAGCATTCCGCTCGGTTACCTGCTCGGGTGGCTGCTGATCCAGCTCGGCAGTGACGATTTCGCCGGGTCGTCCGCTTGGGCCGCCGCGCTCATCCTGCCCGGGTACTTCCTGGCCGACGCCACCATCACGCTTGTGCGCAGGGCGCTGCGCGGGCGCAACGTCATGCGGGCCCATCGCGAGCACTTCTATCAGCGCGCGCTCGATCTCGGCCGCAGCCACGCGACGGTCTGCCGCGGCGTCATCCTGGCGAACGCAGCCCTGGTCCTCGTGTCCTGGTGCCTTCCGGTGCTGCGGCCCGAGGTGGCGGTCGCCATGGCGGCCCTGGTCGTTGCCGCCACTCTCGTGTGGATGATCGCGCCCGGGAACGCGAGCCGGAGGCCCGATGGCCGGTGATGCGGGCACAATTCGGCTCCGGTGCCGGAGGACATGATGCCGAGCGGGCTCAGGCTGGCGATCACGCTCTGCCACGACGTGGTGATGCTTGCGGTCTCGTTCTTCGCGGCGCTCTACCTCAGGCTCGGCGAGGACCTGCTGCTGCTGCCCGGCGAGACCGTGATCCACGGCCTGGTGATCCTCGTCGTGGTCGGAACCCTGGTGCTGGTGTGGATGCAGGTGCACCGGATCGTGTGGAGGTACGTGTCGATCGGCGATCTCGGCCGCATCGTCCGCGCGGTGCTGCTCATCGTGCTCGTCTTCGTGGTCTGCCAGTTCATCTACAACCGGCTCGATGCCCTGCCGCGCTCGTTCCTGGTCATCGAGATCCTGGTACTGACCGGCCTGCTGGCGACACCCCGCCTGTTATACCGGCTGGTTCGGGACCGGGAGATCCGGACACTGTTCGAACGCGATGCCGGCGACCGGGTCCCGGTGCTCCTGGTCGGCGCCGGGGACGGGTCCGACCTGTTCATTCGCGAAATGAGCCGCGGGCACGAGGCGCCCTACCGGGTGGTCGGTATCGTCGACGACCGGGGAGACAGGGTCGGCCGGCGGATACGCGGCATCCCGGTGCTCGGCGGGCTCGACACGCTTGCAGGAGTGGCCGGGTCACTGCAGCAGTCCGGCGCCGCGCCGCGCAAGCTCGTCATCACGCGCCAGGACATGGACGGTGCGACGGTCCGCAGCATCGTCAGCGCCGCCGAACCGCTGGGCCTCGAGGTCTCGCGGTTGCCGCGCCTGACCGCGCTCGACCGTGCCGGGCAGGGCCAGGTGGCGCTGGCTCCCCGGCCGATCGACGTCGAGGACGTGCTCGGGCGCACCCAGGCGGTGTTCGAGACCACTCCGGTCCGCGACCTGATCGCCGGGCGCCGCATCCTGATCACCGGGGCCGGCGGGAGCATCGGTGGCGAACTGGCGCGCCAGGTGGTCTCCTGGTCACCCCGGGCGGTGGCCCTGTTCGACTGCTCCGAGTACCTGCTTTACCGCATCGACCGGGAACTTTCCGAACTGGCGCCGGATGTCGAGCGGCAGAGCCTGATCGGTGACGTGCGCGACCCGGACCGGGTCACGGAGGTCGTGGGCGAGTTTCGGCCCGACATCCTGTTGCATGCCGCGGCACTCAAGCACGTCCCCCTGGTCGAGGCCAATCCGCTGGAAGCGATCATGACCAACGTGATCGGGACCCGCAACGTCGCGGCCGCCGCTCGGGAAGCCGGCGTGCGGACCATGGTCCTGATCTCGACCGACAAGGCGGTCAACCCGGGCAATGTCATGGGAGCGACCAAGCGGCTGGCGGAGTCCTGGTGCCAGGCGCTCGACCGGGCCGGGGCGCAGGAGGGCGGGACCCGGTTTGCCACCGTCCGGTTCGGCAATGTGCTGGGCTCGACCGGCTCGGTGATCCCGCTGTTCGAAAGGCAGATCGCGGCAGGGGGCCCGGTGACGGTCACCCATCCGGAAATGACGCGGTACTTCATGACCCTGCGCGAGGCGGTCTCGCTGGTGCTGCGTGCGGCCGCCATCACCGACGGCACTTCCACCAACGCCGCCGGCGGCATCTTTGTCCTCGACATGGGCGAGCCGGTGCGCATCCTCGACCTGGCGCGGCAGATGATCCGCCTGTCGGGCTATGCGCCGGACACCGGGATCGAGATCGTCTTCATCGGGCCGCGGCCCGGGGAAAAGCTGCACGAGGTCCTGTTGCACGACGACGAGACCCTGGTTCCCACCGAGGTCCCGGCCATCAGGATGGCGCTGTCGCGCAACGCCGATGGCAAGGAACTGGCGGCCGCTCTCGACGAACTCGAGCGCCGGGCGGCCGCGCGCGAGAGCGATGCCGCGCTCGCGTGTCTCGGCGCCTGCATTCCCGAGTTCTCCGCCGAGGGACCCTCGGGCCATGCTGGACGTCACTCATTGATGGCTCATCCGCCTGCGTGTAGCTGAAGCGGCGGGCTTCGACCGGACCCCGTTTCACCCTCTCCGGCGCCGATACCGCGCGGGCCCGGCAGCAACGGCCGCAGCTGCGGGCCGTCCCCAGCGCTGCCGCGCACCCGTCCGGCCCGGGCAAACGGACCACGGATCACCGCGGGACAGACCGGAACCAGCGGTACCCGGCGATCAGGCCGGTGCGCCGGATCGCATCATCGAAGCCGTGGCCGTGCACCAGGGCGTGGAGGGCCGCGCAGACCCGGTGGCGGAGCGCGTCCGGTCCGAAACCTACCCCTCCTCGAACGGCGTCGCGGATTGCGAGAGCGGGTGGTGGGCCTCGACGACCCGCTTCAGCCGCTCGGCCAGCACATGGGTGTAGATCTGGGTGGTCGATATGTCGGCGTGACCGAGCATCTGCTGCACGCTGCGCAGGTCGGCTCCGTGCTCGAGCAGGTGGGTGGCGAAGGCGTGCCGGAGCACGTGCGGCGAGACCGTCTCGGGTCTCAGCCCGGCCCGCTCCGCCAGCTTCTTCAGCAAGCCGGCGACCTGGCGCCGGGTCAGGTGGCCGTCCGCCCCGCGCGACGGGAACAGGAAGTCCCGTCCGCGCGTGCGACCTGCCGGGACCGGGGGCCTGGTCTCGAGCCATGCCTCGAGCGCTGCCGTCGCCGCCCGGGTGAGCGGAACCATCCGTTCCTTGCCGCCCTTGCCGCGGACGATGAGCAGGCGCCGGTCCGACGAGATCGCCGACATCGGCAGCCCGGCCAGTTCCGAGACCCTGAGCCCGGTCGCATACAGCACCTCCAGCAGGCAGGTCAGCCGGACTGTCTTCGCACCGTTTCCCTCGCGCGCGGCGGCGAGCAGCGCCGCAACATCGGCCTGCGACAGCGTCCCGGGCAATGACCGCCGGGCCTTCGGCGCCTCCAGCGGCGCGGTCGGGTCGTCGCGGCGTACGTCGTCGGTATACAGGAACCGGTAGAACTGGCGCATCGACGAGCGCCGCCGGGCCCGTGTCGCCGGTCCGAGCCCGGCATCCCGAAGGCTCGAGAGGTAGTCACGCAACTCCCCGGTTCCGGCGCCGGCAAGCGTGTGGCCGCGTCGGCCGAGGTAGGCCGCGAGGTCGCGCAGGTCGGTGCGGTAGGCGTTGATGGTCGCCGCGGCCGCCCCGCGTTCGACCAGCATCATTTCGAGAAAGGCCTCGAGGTGGTAGCCGTCCTGTTCGTCCCGCCCCGTCACGGCCCTGCGATCGCGATATCGAAGGCAAGCCGCCGCGCCTCGTCCTCGAGACCGAGCGACCGCAGCGCCGCAACCGTGGTCACGAGGTCGCCGGTCGAACGCGTCCCGGGCTCGCCCGAGCCGGCCAGGACCAGGACCAGGACCAGTGCCTCGCCGGCACGCCCCGCCTCGAGGGCGGCCGCGAGCGCGCGCGGCAGGGAAGGCCCGGCCCCGACCTCTGCGGTCACCTGCAGGAGGTCGCGCCAGGCCGTTGACGGGACCTCGTCGCCGAGTACTTCGAGCAGGGCCAGCAGCCGCGCGGCCCGCAGGCGCTCCCCGGAGGTTTCGGCGCGCTCCAGCCATCCCTCGAGTCGGGGCGCGCTCCAGTCCAGGACCCCGTCGCCGGCGCCGATGCGGATCGCCGGCCAGACCCGGTGCCAGCTCGTCTCGCCGGCAGCGGAGGCGGCGCTCTCGCGCTCGGCGAGTGCAAGCCACGGACGGGCGCCCCGGGCATCGCCCGAAGCGACCTGCAGCAGTGCGGCGTCGGCCGCGAACCAGCCAAGGGCCGGGTCGGGACGGATCGGCGACTGCAGGGCGTGCAGCCGGCCCACCGCGGCGACGGTCCCGCGTGCGCGGGCCCGTTCCAGGACCTGCCCCGTGGCCTGGGCCCGGGCAACGGGCGACTCGTGCGAGAGCATCGCCAGCACGAGTTCGATCGATCGGCGCGCCTCGTCCTCCCCGCCGCCCTGGTCCGGCGCCTCCGTACCCGGTTCTTCCCGTTGCGTCGCGCCGCCCGGAGCCGGCGGGGCGAGGTAGGCCTCGACCAGGTCCTCCGTCGGCATGAGCCCGGCAAGTTCGGCCCTGCGCGCAAGAGCGATACGCCGGGCCTCCGGCAGCGGCGGCCGGGAATGCTGGTAGCCCGCGAGAATCCACGCAGGCAGGTGCTGCGTATCCGGATCGGCCAGCACCAGGCGGCCCAGGATCAGCATGGCGCCGTCGACGCCGTCCAGGTCCGCGGCCGCAAGGTCGACCGGTTCGTCGAGTTGCTGGAGTGCCGCGTCCGCGAGCAGGAGAAACCGGTCTTCCTCATGTCCGAGTTCAATGAGGATGCGGGTCGCGTAGTCGACACTGGACCAGTTGCCCGCCGCCGTCTCACAGGCGATCTTGGCCTTCTGCCAGAACGGGTCCAGGGATCGCGCCAGCCAGTGGGTGGCGTCGGAACAGGCGCGCCGGCGAGCCGTCCCGGACGGGTCGCGGACGAGAAGCCGGGCGGTCACGGCAAGCTGGTGCAGGTCTTCCCGGTCGTGGTCCGGCGGCAGCCGGTCCAGCAGGGCCGACAGCGCATCGAGGTCGCCGGAGCGGAACAGTGCGTCTGCCCGGGCGCGCAGCACCTGGCCCTCGCTTCCGGCCTCGCCCGTCGGCGCCGCCGCCGCCGTCAGCAACAGCCGGCGCCTCAGCTCGTTGAGCACGTGAAACCGCGATGGGCCCGGCACCAGGTCGAGCAGTCCCAGCACGGCCGGCCGTGACAGTCCGGCCCAGAGGTCGGCCGCGAAACCGCCGGTCCCCGGCGTGAGCGTGCCGATGTCGTCAACGGGGATGGCCAGCAACGGGTCGACCTGGATGCCGGTCTGCCCGGGGCCCGAATCGCCGGTGGCCGGCGGCGTGGCCCCGGCCTCGCCGTCTTCCGCCTCCTCCGCCCCGGTATCGTCCGGTACCTCGTCATCCGGGACCGGAGGCGCCGGCTCCTCGATGAGGCTTCCATCCGGCAGGAGCGGGCGCGGCTCCCGGGCCGAAATCCCGACCGGGGCCAGGATCAGCACGATGGCGAGAAGACGCGCGAGGCGGCCCATGATGTCAGCGCAGGAGCCGGTCATCGGGAACAACCTTTTCGACCTGCTGGATCGGCGGCGGGATATGCCAAACCGACAGGACCGCGAGCCCGCCGCTCGCGAGCAGGAGCACGACGATCAGCGCGGTCAGCCACAGTTTCATACGACGAAACCCGTTCCAGGTACCCCGTCCGCCGTCCGGGACCCGACCCGTGGCTGACGCGGCCGCGCACTTTGGACGTCACAGGCAATCATGGTAGTGTCCGCGCATGAACAATCGCCGGTACCATAGGCAACGGGGGCGTTCTGCTCAACAGGCCGGCGAACCGGGCGGGGAGCGGGCGGAGACCCACGGGTGGCAGGATCGCGCGTAACGGGTCTTCCATGGACCGTGGTGCTTGTCGGGTTGATGGGAGCGGGCAAGACGAGCGTCGGGCGGCGGCTGGCCGGTCGCCTCGGGGTTGCGTTCGTCGATGCCGACACCGAGATCGAGCGGGCGGCCGGCCTCACCATCCCGGAAATCTTCGCAACCCACGGCGAGGCCGAGTTCCGCCGCGGCGAGGAGCAGGTGATCGCGCGTCTGCTGCGCGGGACACCGGGGGTACTGGCAACCGGCGGCGGGGCCTTCATGTCGGTGAACACCCGCCGGGCCATCCGCGACAGCGCGGTCTCGGTGTGGTTGCGGGCCGATCTCGATACCCTGGTGGAGCGTGTGTCGAGCCGGGTCGACCGGCCGCTCCTGCACGGGCGGGATGCCCGCGAGACCCTGAGGGCGCTGATCGACATCCGTTATCCCCAGTACGCCGAGGCCGACCTCGTGGTCGATTCCGGATCGGATGCGATCGAGCCAACGGTTGAAAGGGTCTGGTGCGAGATCAGGAAACGGATGGCCGCGAAGCGGCACGGAGCGTGATGCGGCAGGAAACCCGGCGGACCATACGTGTCGCTCTGGACGAGCGCTCCTACGACATCCATGTCGGCGAGGGACTGATCGCCGGGCTCGGCACCCTTGCCCGCGACCGGTTCGGGCAGCGCCGAGCCTTTATCGTGACCGACCAGCCGGTGGCGGAGCGCTGGCTCGCGCCCGTGCGCGCCGCGCTCGAATCGGAAGGATTCGACGCCTCGCACCTGATGATCCCTGGCGGCGAGGCCAACAAGTCGTTCGAGCGGTTGCAGGATATCGTGGGCTGGCTGCTGGACCAGCGCGTTGATCGGCGCGGACTGGTCATTGCGCTCGGCGGCGGCATCGTGGGCGACATTGCCGGGTTCGCTGCCGCCGTGACCCTGCGCGGTCTCGACTACGTGCAGGTTCCGACCACCCTTCTGGCACAGGTTGACAGCTCGGTGGGGGGCAAGACCGCGGTCAACACCGCGCACGGCAAGAACCTCGTCGGCAGCTTTCACCAGCCCGGCCTGGTGGTGATCGACACCCGCGTCCTCGACACCCTGCCGGAACGCGAGGTGCGGTGCGGTTATGCGGAGGTGGTGAAGTACGGCCTGATCCGGGATCACCGCTTCTTCGACTGGCTCGAGGTGAACGGGCCGAAGGTGCTTGCCGGGGACGCGGCGGCGCGGCTGCACGCGATCGTCACCAGCTGCTCGGTCAAGGCCGGGATCGTGGCCGGAGACGAGCGCGAGGAGGGGGGCAGGGCGCTGCTCAACCTCGGGCACACCTTCGGACACGCGCTGGAGGCGGCCGCGGGGTTCGACGGAACACTGCTGCACGGCGAGGCGGTTGCGGTCGGAATGGAACTGGCTCTCGGACTGTCCCACCGGCTTGGCCTGTGTCCGGGCCAGGATGCGGAGCGGGCGCGCCGCCACCTCGCGGCAAGCGGGTTTGCCACCCGGATCGCCGACATCCCCGGGGCGGAGTCATGGGACGCGGCCGGGCTGATCGCGCACATGCGTCACGACAAGAAGGTCCGTGACGGCAGGATGCGGTTCGTGCTGTCCCGCGGCATCGGCGATGCGTTCGTGACCGCGGACGTCGACGAGACCGTGGTCGCCGACTGTCTTGCCCGCTCGCTCGGCGCCGCGGAACCCGCCTGATGCTGGAACTCCTGCTGGAGGGCGAGGGGATCGCGATCGCGCTTGCGGCGATCCTGGTCCTGCTGCTGCTCTCGGCGTTCTTTTCCGGATCGGAAACGGCGCTGACCGCGGCGTCGGACGCCCGGCTGCACCAGCTCGCAAGCCGCGGCCATCGCCGGGCCGGAATGGTTCGTGACCTGCGCAGCCGCAGGGACACGCTGATCGGAGCAATCCTGATCGGCAACAACATCACCAACGTGGCGGCCTCGGCACTCGCCACGAGCCTGCTGATCGTGCTGTTCGGCGAGATCGGTGTCGCCTACGCGACCCTGGGAATGACGGCCCTGGTCGTCATCTTCGCCGAGGTGTTGCCGAAGACCTACGCCATGTATCACGCCGACCGCACCGCGCTTGCAGTCGCACCGGCGATCTCGGTGGTGGTCCGGGTCCTGAACCCGCTGAGCGCCGGGGTCCGGGGAATGGTGATCGGCGTGCTGCGCCTGTTCCGGATCAGGACCACGGCGGAGTCCGGGCCTGACGAGCGCGAGGAGGAGTTGCGGGGCATGATCGACCTGCACCGCGGGCCCGGCCTCGACGTCGGCGAGGAACGGGCGATGCTGCGCAGCATCCTCGACCTCGACCAGGTGCTGGTCGAGGAGATCATGACCCATCGGCGCAACGTCACCATGATCGATGCGGACCTGCCGGTGGAACGCATCTACGAGGCGGCGCTCGAGAGCCCGTTTACCCGCATTCCGCTGTTCCGCGGCAACCAGGACGACATCATCGGGGTGCTGCACGGCAAGGAATTGCTGCGGGCACTGCGCCAGCTGCCGGCGGGAAGCAGCGTGGAGGGAATCAGCATCTCCCGTATCGCCGGACCACCGTGGTTCATTCCCGAATCGATCAACCTGCTCGACCAGCTGCGCGCCTTCAGGGCCCGGCGGGAGCACTTCGCGGTGGTCGTCGATGAGTACGGCACCTTCCAGGGTGTAGTGACGCTGGAGGACATCCTCGAGGAGATCGTCGGCGACATCGACGATGAGCACGACGTGTCCGTCGCCGGCCTGCGTGTGCAGCCGGACGGTTCCTACATCGTCGACGGCGGCATGACCATCCGCGATCTCAACCGGGACCTTGACTGGAACCTGCCGGACGAGGAGGCGGCGACCGTGGCGGGACTGGTCCTTCACGAGTCGCGGATCATTCCCGATGTCGGCCAGGAGTTCCTGTTCCACGGCGTCCGGTTCAGGGTGCTGCGGCGCATCCGCAACCAGGTCACCCAGCTTCGGGTCCGGAGGGTCGGGTCCGAATAGGGGTGCCGTGGCTCCGGGTCCGAAAGGTCGGTTTCGGGCAGGGGGTCGCGGCCGGCCTTGACCCCGTTTTCCGCGGCCCTATGGTGCCTGGCGTCCAGCCGGGAGAGGCCCGAGATGCCGCTATCACCTGCCAGCCAGCGCGAGCCCGCCCACACCCGTGTGGTGACATGCAGGGGATTTCGCCGCGCCGACGGGCTGTGGGATATCGAGGGCCACCTGTGCGACACCAAGAGCAAGGACATCGAGGACTACGGTCGCGGCCGTCTTCCCGCTGGCGAGCCGGTTCACGAGATGTGGATCCGCATGACCGTCGACGGCTCGCTCACGATCCGGGCCATCGAGGCGGTGACCGACGCCGGACCCTACCCGGTCTGCCCGGCCATCGCCGTGAACTTCCAGCGGCTGGTCGGACTGACCGTCGGCCCCGGCTGGCGCCGGAAGGTGCACGAGCGCGTCGGCGGGGTCCAGGGCTGCACCCACCTGGTCGAACTGCTCTCGCCGGTCGCGACCACCGCGTACCAGACCATCTATTCCGGTGAACCCTCGGAGGAGGAGCTGTCGCCCGGGCAGCGCCCGCCGTTGCTGAACAGCTGTCACGCCTTCGACGAGAAGGGAGCGTTGGCGGCCCGGTTCTGGCCCTCGTTTCACCGGCCGTGACCGGGTCAGGCCGAGGCGTCGATCGAGAGCGCGTGCACCGGTCCGGCGAGTTCCTCGGCAAGGACCCTGTGGATCCGCCTCTGCACCGCGACGCGGGACTGGCCCGCGAGCGCGGGAGAGCGCAGGACGATGCGGAAATGCGTCTCGCCGCCCGGCCGCGCACCCACGTGCCCGGCGTGCTGGGCCGACTCGTCGATGACTTCGAGGCGAACCGGATCGAAGGCCGAGGTGAGCTTGCTGGTAATCGAGTCTCGCACGGTCATGGCGTTCGGGCCCCGCTGCTTGCTAAGGTGCGTTTTGTCCGGTCGGGATGACACAGCCGGACGGCAGGCGCAATCGCCAGGAGGCAGGAACCCGTGATGTCACGCGGCTCCGGGGCACGGGCACGGAAACTGAGGGACGCGGTGGACCAGGTCGGCTCCGCCGCCGAGACCCGCGTGCGCCTCTGCGACGTTGCGGGCTGTGAACGCTGCGGCGAGTACAAGGCGCCCAGGTCGCCGGACCGGCTCGACGAGTACTTCTGGTTCTGCCTGGAACATGTCAGGGAGTACAATCGCGGGTGGAACTACTGCCGGGACATGTCGGAGAACGACATCGAGCACACGATCCGGCACGCGACGACCTGGGAGCGCCCGAGCTGGCCGTTCGGAACCCGGCGCCGCCACGACGCGGGCTTCGCCGGGGCCCGGATCCGGGACGACTTCGAGGTGCTCGGCCTTGCATCGCGCGCGGCGGGCTGGAAGGCGCCCGGACTGCCGCCGGAGCAGGTCCAGGCGCTGTCCGTGTTCGGGCTCGAGCCGCCGGTGACGCTTGACGAAGTCAAGGCTCGCTACAAGCGGTTGGTCAAGATGAACCACCCCGACCGCAACGGAGGTGACCGGGCCGCCGAAGAAAGGTTGAAATCGATCAACGAGGCCTATACGACTCTCAGGCGCTTTCTGGACTAGGTGACAGCGACCGGCTCTGCCGTGGAGCTTCCGGAGCGCCGGTTCCCTGCAATTCTGGATGAAGACATGGCGGCAGCACATATCTACGAGCGCAAGCCGGCGCATCACCTTGTTGAGCCGGACACCGAGGTCGATGTTCGAGAGGCCTTCGGGATCGATACGGACATGAAGGCCCCGGCGTTTTCCGAGGCCAGCGAGTATGTCCCCCTGCTTGACGACGCGTACCTGTTCGACCCGGACACGACGCTGGCAATCCTCGCGGGGTTCGCCCACAACCGCCGCGTGCTCATCCAGGGCTATCACGGCACCGGGAAGTCCACCCACATCGAGCAGGTGGCGGCCCGGCTTAACTGGCCCTGCGTGCGCGTCAATCTCGACAGCCACATCAGCCGGATCGACCTCATCGGCAAGGACGCGATCGTGCTGCGCGACAGCAAGCAGGTGACCGAGTTCCGCGAGGGCATCCTGCCGTGGTCGTTGCAGAACCCGACGGCGCTGGTCTTCGACGAGTACGACGCCGGTCGTGCCGACGTCATGTTCGTCATCCAGCGGGTGCTCGAACAGGACGGGCGGATGACCCTGCTCGACACCAACAAGGTCATCACCCCGAACCTGCACTTCCGGCTGTTCGCGACCGCGAACACCGTCGGGCTCGGCGATACCACCGGGCTCTACCACGGTACGCAGCAGATCAACCAGGGCCAGATGGACCGCTGGAACATCGTGACCACGCTCAACTACCTGGGACACGACCAGGAGACCGGGATCGTGCTGTCGAAGTCGCCGAGCTACGACACCAAGGCGGGCCGCGAGACGATCTCCGCCATGGTTGCGCTCGCCGACCTGACCCGGAACGGCTTCATGGCCGGGGATATCTCCACCGTGATGTCACCGCGGACCGTGATTACCTGGGCCGAGAACGCGGCGATCTTCAACGACGTCGCCTTCGCGTTCAGGCTTACCTTCCTCAACAAGTGCGACGAGGTCGAACGTCCGACCGTCAGCGAGTACTACCAGCGCTGTTTCGGAACCGAGCTTGTCGAGGGAAGGGTGAAGGCAGCCTGATCGATCGGGGTGAGTACCATGGCCGGGCTAACGCGCGATGACCAGCATCCGGTAGAGATCTTCAAGCGCTCGACGGAGGCGTGCGTGCGCGCGATGTCGCGCGAACGCGAACTCGAGGTCACCTTCGGCGCCGAGACACCGAGCATGTCCGGCGAGAAGGTCCGCCTTCCGATGCCGCCGCGCGATCTTGATCCCTACGAGATCTCCAGGGTACGCGGCGAGGCCGACAGCCTGTCGCTGCGCCGGCGCCACCACGACGCGGCGCTGCACGCGCGCCGCATGCCCCACGGCCAGGCGGCGCGCGAGGTGTTCGAGGCGATCGAACAGGCCCGGTTCGAGGCAATCGGCGCACGGCGGATGGCCGGCGTGGCCCAGAACCTCGAGACTGCGCTCGACGACCGGTACCGGCGCCGCGGATTCGAGCGCATCAGCAACAAGGACGAGGCGTCGCTGAACGACGTGATCCGCCTGCTGGCGCGCGAGGCACTGACGGGACAGGCGCCGCCGCCGTGCGCGCGGCGCGTGATTGACCTGTGGCGTCCCTGGATCGAATCGAAGATCGGCGAGACCCTGCAGGATCTCGGCGAGGTGCTCGGCGACCAGGAGGCCTTCGCGGACCGGGCGCGGCAGATGATCCTCGATCTCGATCTCGAGATCGGCGAAGAGGGCATGTCGGACGAGGAGCAGAGCGACTCCGACGACGACGGCGAGGGTGATTCGGAAGAGATGAACGATTCCGGTACCCGCGGAACCAGCGAGGACGGGTCGGAATCGGAGATGCTGCCCTCGGAGATGGAGGCCGGGGAGGAGTCGGCCGAAGGCGAGGACAGCGACGACATGGACATGGAGCCGGGCGGCGGCGACGAGGAGCCAGCCAGTCCGGCGACCCCGCCCTACCTGCTCAATTCCGACGAACGCAAGGCGATCTACAAGGTATTCACCACGGAATTCGACGAGGTGATCCCGGCCGCCGATCTGTGCGATCCGGCGGAGCTGGCCAGGCTGCGCGCGCTGCTCGACCAGCAGCTGCACCACCTGCAGGGACTGATCGGCAAACTGGCCAACCGCCTGCAGCGCAAGCTGCTGGCCCAGCAGAACCGTTCATGGCTGTTCGATCTCGAAGAGGGCATCCTCGACGCCGGCCGGCTGTCGCGGGTGGTAACGGCGCCGCTCTACCCGCTGTCCTACAAGATGGAGAAGGACACCGAGTTCCGGGACACCGTGGTGTCCCTTCTGATCGACAATTCGGGATCGATGCGGGGCCGGCCGATCACCATTGCCGCCATGAGCGCCGACATCCTGGCGCGCACGCTGGAGCGGTGCGGGGTGAAGGTCGAGATCCTAGGCTTCACCACCCGGGCGTGGAAGGGCGGCAATTCCCGTGAGAAGTGGATGGGAATGGACAAGCCGGCCAACCCCGGCCGGCTCAACGACCTGCGCCATATCGTCTACAAGGCCGCCGAGGCGCCGTGGCGACACGCGCGCAAGTCGCTCGGGCTGATGCTGCGCGAGGGCATCCTGAAGGAGAACATCGACGGGGAGGCGCTGCTGTGGGCTCACCAGCGGCTCCTGGCCAGGCCCGAGGAACGCCGGATCCTGATGGTGATCTCCGACGGCGCCCCGGTCGATGACTCGACCCTGTCGGTCAACCTCGGCAACTACCTCGAGAAACACCTGCGCGAGGTCATTCGCTACATCGAGACGCGTTCACCGGTGGAACTGGTGGCGATCGGCATTGGCCACGATGTCACCCGCTACTACCAGCGCGCCGTGACGATCGTCGACGCCGAACAGCTCGGCGGGACGATGATGAACCAGCTCGCCGACCTGTTCGACGAGGACCAGGGAACCCGGCATCCGGGACGCGCGCGCGGCGCGGCGCGGGGCTGACCGGTCAGGACGGCTCGTCGGAACGGGTACGGGTCAGCCCGTAGTTCAGCACGATCAGCGGCAGGATACCGGCGGCAACGATGGTGAGCGCGGCCGGCGCGCTTTCCTCGAGCAGTTCGTCGGAGGCGTACTGGTAGACGAAGGTTGCCAGGGTCTCGAAGTTGAACGGCCGCATCATCAGCGTCGCTGGCAGTTCCTTCATGGTGTCGACAAAGACCAGGATGGCCGCCGCCAGCACGGCGCGGCGCATCAGCGGCAGGTGCACCCGCGCCAGGGTCTGCAGCGGCGTGTGTCCGAGCGTGCGCGCCGCCATCTCGACCGACGGCGTGATCCGTCCGAGGCCGGATTCGACGGCGCCCACCGAGATCGTGGAAAACCTGACCATGTAGGCGACCAGCAGCACCGCGATACTGCCGCTCAGCAGGAGGCCGGTTCCGTGTCCGAAAACGTCGCGCGCCAGCGCGTCCAGCGCATTGTCGAGGCCGCCGGCCGGGATCAGGATGCCGACGGCCAGCACGGTGCCGGGCACCGCGTAGCCAAAGCTCGCGATCCTGACGCCGGTGCGGACCGCGGGCCCGGGGTGCAGCCTGCGTGCATAGCCGAGGAAGATCCCGACCGCGACGGTGAGCAGTGCCGCGAGGGTCGCGAGCATGAGGCTGTTGCCGCCGCTTGAGAGATAGGCCTGCCAGGCGAAGCCGGAGGTGGCGTTGAACGAGTGGTCAACCAGCAGCAGCACCGGCAGCAGGAACCCGGCGAAGAACGGGAGCGCGCAGGCAAGCGCGGCCAGCATCCCCGCGACCGGGCCGAGATGGACCTCGGCGACCGGTCGATGCCGGCGTGCGCCGTGATGGTGGCGCTGGCGGCGTCGCGACGCGCGCTCGAGCCAGATGATCGCAACAACGAACACGAGCAGGACGAGCGCGATCTGGGCCGCGCCGCCGGCATTGCCCATGCCGAACCAGGTGTCGTAGACGCCGGCCGTCAGGGTCTGGACCGCGAAGTAGTCAACAGTGCCGAAATCGTTGAGAGCCTCCATCAGGGCAAGGCTGACCCCGACGGCCACCGCGGGCCGGGCGAGCGGCAGGGCCAGGTACAGGAAACCCTGCAACGGAGTGCGCCCGAGCGTGCGGCTGACCTCGAGGATGCATAGGGACTGCTCGGCGAAGGCCGAGCGCGCCATCACGTAGACATAGGGATAGAGCACCAGGGCAAGCATGCAGGTGGCGCCGCCGAGGCTGCGGATCTCGGGGAACCAGTAGTCCCCCGGTGACGTCCAGCCGAACAGCGCCCTCAGCACGCCCTGGACCGGGCCAGCGTATTCGAGGAAGTCGGTGTAGGTGTAGGCGATGACGTAGGCGGGCATCGCCAGCGGCAGGACCAGGGCCCAGGAAAAGAACCGGCGCCCCGGAAACCGGTGAAGCGAGACCAGCCACGCGGTCCCGGCTCCCAGCACCACGACACCGGCACACACGCCCGCACCCAGCAGCACGGTGGTGAACACGTAGTGCGGCAGGACGGTGTCGGCAAGATGACCCCAGATGTTCTCTTCCGGAAACAGGGCGAGCCATGCGATCGCGAACAGCGGCGAGGCGAAGACAAGCGCGACCGTGAACGCACCGACCGACCAGACCGAGATCCGGTGCCCGACGTACCTGATCAGTGCCGTGGGTGCGACATGTGCCACTGTGCCGGTCCCGCGATCAGTCCCTGTTGCACGTGCGTTGCGACGGCCCGGAGACATCACCCGGGCACGAAGGGAGAGACCCGTGCCCGGGTGCGCCGATGTGCGCGACGCAGCACACCTACTGGTCGAACCCGACGCGATCGACCATCCTGACCGCGGCGTTCCGGTTCCGGCTCAGCGTCGCGAGGTCCAGGGCATCGACCCTGAAGGTGCCCCATGCCTCGACCTGCGGCAGCCACGGAACCCCGGGGCGGACCGGGTACTCGTAGTTCTGTTCGGCGTAGAGTGTCTGGCCCGGGCCGGCCAGGAATTCCATCAGGCGGATGGCGTTTTCCCTGTTCGGGGCCGAGCGTGTCAGGGCGACGCCGGAGATGTTGACGTGGGTCCCGCGGTCATCCTGGTTGGGAAACACCAGGTAGGCCGATTCCGCCCACGGGCGCTGTTCGTCGTTCTCCAGCATCTTGCCGTAGTAGTAGTGGTTGCCGATCGCAACGTCGCACACACCCTCGTGGATCGCCTTGACCTGGGCCCGGTCGTTGCCCTGGGGCCTGCGGGCCAGGTTGGCCTTCACCGCGCGCAACCACTCCTCGGCGCGTTCGGCGCCGTGATGCTCGATCAGCGACGAGATCAGGGCGATGTTGTATCCGTTCTTGCCGCTGCGGCTGCAGACCCGTCCGCGCCACTCGGGTCCGGCGAGGTCCTCGTAGGTCCCGATCGATCCCGCCGGCACCCGGTCCCTCGCAGCGTAGATGATGCGCGCGCGCAGCGTCATGCCCCACCAGTGCCCCTCGTCATCGCGGTACTGGGACGGGATGGCGCCTTCCAGCACGGCGCTTTGAACCGGCTGGGTGACACCGGCCTCGAAGGCCTGCTCGAGGCGGGTCGAGGTCACGGTGAAGATGAGGTCGGCCGGGCTGTTGTCGCCCTCGGACTTCAGGCGTTCGACCAGTCCCTTCTTGGCGAAGACCACGTTGACCGCGATGCCGGTCTCCGCGGTGAAGGCGTCGAACAGGGGCTTGACCAGGAACGGCTGCCGGTAGGAATAGACGTTGATCTCGCCTGCGGCGTCCGCGCGCCGCATCCCTTCGGCGGTGAGGGCCAGGATCGTGCCGAGACCCGCCGCGAAGACGGCCGCGATTCGCATGGAAGCTGCGGTCATCGGAGATCTCCGACATTGCGAATGACTTGCAGTTGCAACGCATCCTGCCAGCGGCCGGCGGGCCAGTCAAGGAAAATGCGAATGATTTGCAGTCGTAAAACGACAGGCCACGGATCGTGCGCGTGCGTCCGGCCGGGGAGGGCGCACCATCGCTTGACTCCGGCGGGTTCTGCGCCCCAAATAGCCGCTGGCGGGCCGGATTGAGCCGCGACCTGACGAGGAATGCCAATGACCCGCGTCCTGCCACCGGCATCACACCGGAAGATTCCCGCAACCGTGATCACCGGGTTCCTCGGAGCGGGCAAGACCAGCCTGATCCGCCACCTGCTCGAGACCAGCCACGGCAGTCGTCTCGCGCTCGTGATCAACGAGTTCGGCGAGGTCGGCGTCGACCGTGATGTCCTGCTCGGCTGTGGCCTCGAGTCCTGCGGGGACGAGGACGTGGTGGAACTGGCCAACGGGTGCATCTGCTGCACGGTTGCCGACGATTTCCTGCCGACCATGCGCATGCTGCTCGACCGTCCCGACCCCCCGGACCACATCGTGATCGAGACCTCGGGCCTGGCCCTGCCCAAGCCGCTGGTAAAGGCCTTCGCCTGGCCGGAAGTCAGGACCCGCGCCACCGTCGACGGCGTCATCGCGGTGGTCGATGCCGCGGCGGTGGCCGATGGCCGCTTCGCCGCCGACCCCGGGGCGGTGCAGGCCCAGCGCCGCGCCGACGAGGCGCTCGACCATGACAGCCCGCTCGAGGAACTGTTCGAGGAACAGGTGCAGTGCGCCGACATGATCGTGCTCAACAAGGTCGACTGCGTGAGCGGACAGCAACGCGCCCGTGCCGAACGCCAGATCGCCCGGCACGCCCGTCCGGCGGTCCGGACCGTCAGCGCCAGTCACGGGGCGGTCGACGCGTCGGTCCTGCTCGGGCTCGGAGCCGGCGCCGAAAACGACCTGGCCTCCCGGCGCTCGCACCACGACGAGGCCGGGGAGCATGATCACCGGGACTTCGACAGTTTCGTGCTGCACCCGGGCACGATCGAGAACATCGACCGGTTCATGGCGGGACTGCAGGACTGCATCCGTCGCCATGACATCCTGCGGGTGAAGGGTTTCCTGCATGTGTCAGGCCGGCCGATGCGGCTCGCCGTTCAGGCGGTCGGCGCCCGGCTCCAGCACTACTTCGACCGCGACTGGTCCGACGGGGAGGACCGAACTTCCAGCCTGGTCGTGATCGGACTGGACGGGATGGATCACGCCGCGATCAGGGCCGGGATCACCGGATAGCGAATCGTGCACCTCCTCGCCGCCACCCCGGGGCGGGCGACCAGCGCCGACGAGCCGATCGACCTGCGGCAGTCTCCCGGTGACATCGTCGTGCTGTCCGCGGCGGACACGGACCTTGCCTGTCTTGCCGCGGCCCATGCCGCCGTCCGCGCCCGGTCCGGTCCCGCGCCGAGCCTGCGGCTTGCCAACCTGATGCAGCTGACCCACAACCTGTCGGTCGATCTCCATGTCGACGCGGTGGTCGCCGAGGCGCGTCTCGTGATCGTGCGGCTGATCGGAGGGGTCGGCTACTGGCCCTACGGGATCGAGCAGATCGCGGCGGTGGCGCGCAGTCGGTCGATCCTGCTCGCCGTGGTGCCCGGTGACGACCGGCCGGACCCGCTGCTGATGGCGCATTCGACCCTTCCGGATGCCGAGGTGGCGCGGATCTGGGCCTACCTGACCCATGGCGGTCCGGCGAACGCAGTCGCCTTGCTCGACCGTGCCGCCGCCCTGCTCGGGTACCCGACAGACTGGACCGAACCCGCACCCCTGCCGCAGGCTGGGTTGTACCTGCGCGGCGCCGGGATGACCGGACTCGACGAGGTCCGGGCCGGATGGAAACCGCATCGCCCGGTGTGCGCCATCCTGTTCTACCGGGCCCTTCTGCAGGCGGGAAACCTGCGGGCGGTCGATGCGCTGGCCGATGCCGTTGCGGCCACGGGCATGAATCCGCTCGCCATCCATGTCTCCAGTCTCAAGGATCCGGTCTCGGCGGACCTGGTGGAACGGCTGCTCGCCGAGACGGACGCGTCGATAATCCTCAATGCCACCGGGTTTGCGGTCTCGCGCCCCGGCGGCGAACGGACCGCGACCTGTTTCGACGGAGCCGACTGCCCGGTGATCCAGGTCATCTTCTCGGGCAGCGACCGTGCGTCCTGGGAAAAGTCGGCCGCCGGCCTGTCGGCGCGCGACGTCGCGATGAACGTGGCCCTGCCCGAAGTCGACGGCCGCATTGTCTCGCGAGCGGTCTCCTTCAAGGCCGAGACCCGGTTCGATCCCGCGACCGAGTGCAGCATCGTCGGCTACGATCCGGAACCCTGCCGGGTCGGGTTCGTCGCCGAACTTGCGGCCCGCTGGGCCCGCCTGCGCCGAGCCCCGCCGAATGATAGGCGCATTGCGCTGATCCTGGCCAACTACCCGAACAGGGATTCGCGGATCGGCAACGGGGTCGGACTCGACACGCCGGCGAGCGTGCTGGCAATCCTCGATGCCCTGGCGGGCAACGGGTACCGGGTCGGCACGATCCCGTCCGACACCGACGCGCTGATGCGCCGGGTCGCGTCGGGGCCGACCAATCAGTGCCCGGTGGCGCCCGGACCCGGCGAGGCGGTGACCTGGCCGCTTGCCGACTACCGGGCTTACTTCGACGGCCTGCCCGGGGCGGTGCGCGAGGAGATATCGCGGCGGTGGGGCGATCCCGCCTGCGACCCCTTCGTGGCCGGGGATGAGTTCGTTCTGCCGGCCCACCGCTTCGGAAACTGCCTGGTCGCAGTGCAGCCGGCCCGCGGCTACAACATCGATCCGGTCGCGACCTACCACGATCCGGCCCTGCCGCCGCCGCACGGCTACCTCGCATTCTACGCCTGGCTGCGGCTCGCCTTCGATGCCCATGCCGTGGTTCACGTCGGCAAGCACGGCAACCTCGAGTGGCTTCCCGGCAAGGCGGTGGCACTGTCACCCGCCTGCTACCCCGAGGTGGCACTGGGCGCGCTGCCCAACCTGTATCCGTTCATCGTCAACGACCCCGGCGAAGGGACCCAGGCCAAGCGTCGCAGTTCGGCGGTCGTCGTCGACCACCTGACCCCTCCGCTCACCCGGGCCGAAACCTATGGCCCGCTTCGCGAACTCGAGGCCCTGGTCGACGAGTATTACGAGGCGGCAGCACTCGATCCGAGGCGTCTGGGGCCGCTCGGCGATGCCATTCTCGATCGCTTGCAGCGGTTGCGGCTCGACATCGACTGCGGAATCGTGGCCGGTGACGGTGATGCCGAGCGGTTGCGCAAGCTTGACGCGTGGCTGTGTGAACTGAAGGAGCTGCAGATCCGTGACGGGCTGCACGTCTTCGGCGCGGTTCCGAGCGGGCGGCAACTCGACGACCTGCTGACGGCACTGGTCCGGGTACCCCGCGGCACCGGAGACGGAGGAGATGCCTCGCTGCAGCGCTCGCTCGCCGCCGACCTCCGCCTGGGACCGTTCGACCCCCTGGACTGTGACATGGCGGAGCCCTGGACCGGGCCCAGACCGGCTGTCCTTGCCGGCCTCGATACCGCCTCGCAGTGGCGTACCGCGGGCGACACGGTGGAACGCCTGGAGTGTCTTGCGTCGAGACTGGTCTCGGGCAAAGGGAAACCAGATCCCGGCTGGACGCGGTCCCGGGCCGTCCTGCAGTGTCTGGCCACCTCCATCCGCCCGGCCGTCGATGCCAGCGGCATGGCGGAGCTCGACGGCCTCCTCGCCGGACTGGCTGGCCGGTTCGTCCCGCCCGGCCCCTCGGGTGCGCCCACGCGCGGGCGGCCGGAAGTCCTGCCGACCGGACGCAACTTCTACTCCGTCGACACCCGTGCCGTGCCGACCCCTGCGGCCTGGCAACTCGGCTGGGAGGCCGCCGGCCTGGTGCTCGAGCGCTACCGACAGGACCACGGGGCCTGGCCGCGCACCCTGGCCCTGTCGGCCTGGGGGACGGCGAACATGCGCACCGGCGGCGACGACATAGCCCAGGTGCTGGCGCTGATGGGCACGCGTCCGCGCTGGGAAACCGGGTCCGGACGCGTGACCGGGTTCGAGATCCTTCCCCTCGGGGTGCTCGACAGGCCCCGGGTCGATGTCACGCTTAGAATATCCGGCTTCTTCAGGGATGCGTTTGCGGCCCAGATCGCGCTCATCGACGGGGCGGTCCGGGCGGTGGCGGCACTCGACGAGCCCGCCGAACTCAATCCGCTTGCCGCGAATGTCGCCGCCCAGGCGGCACGGATGGCGTGCAACGGAGGGGAACCCGATGACGCGCGCCACCGGGCCGGGTTCCGGGTATTCGGATCCCGGCCGGGGGCCTACGGCGCCGGACTCCAGGCGCTGATCGACGAGGGGATATGGAGCGACGCCGGCGATCTTGCCTCGGCCTATCTCGAGTGGGGCGGGTATGCCTACGGCGCCGGCGGGGACGGGGAGGCGGGCCACGGACTGTTCCGCGCCCGGCTCGAGAACACCGAACTGGTCCTGCACAACCAGGACAACCGCGAGCACGACCTGCTTGATTCCGACGACTACTACCAGTTCGAGGGCGGGCTGACGGTGGCGGTGCGGCACTATTCGGGCCGGGCTCCCGCGTCCTACCACGGCGACCACTCCCGCCCCGGCGCACTGCGGATCCGCTCGCTCGAGCAGGAGGTGGCACGCGTCGTGCGCGGACGGGTGGTCAACCCGAAGTGGATCGCCGGGATCATGCGCCACGGCTACAGGGGCGGCGCCGAGCTGGCGGCGACGGTGGATTACCTGTTTGCCTTTGCGGCCACTGCGCGCTGTGTCGGCGACCATCACTTCGATGCCGTCTTCGACGCCTATCTCGAAAACGGCGACGTGCGACGGTTCCTCCGGCGGCACAATCCCCGCGCACTCGCGGACATCGCGGCCCGGTTGCTCGAGGCACGGAGTCGCGGCCTGTGGCGGCCGGCGCGGAACCGGGTTGTCGGTCGGCTCGAGCGGATCGCGGCCGGCTGAAACCGGTCGGACCGGTTCCTCGTTGCATCAATGACCGCTACACTGCAATAGTCCGGGCGGAACTCGGGCGCGACAAGAGGTGAGATGCATGAGGAAACTGTTGGTGCTTCTTGGTGGCATTCTGGCATGCAGCCTGTGGCCGGTCGCCGAGGGCTTTGCCCAGACGCCGAAGAAGATTGGCGAGAACCACGCCTGGGTTGCCTACACCTACAAGGACAATGGCAACACGGTCTGTTTCATGGCCAGCGCACCGGAAAAGATGGAGGGCAAGTATACGAGGCGTGACGATCCGTTTGCCCTCGTGACCCACCATCCGGCGGAGGGTGTCAGCGGCGAAGCGAGCCTGGTTGCCGGCTACACCTACCGGAAGGACAGTGACGTCATTGTCACCATCGGCGAGCGGAACTTCACTCTGGTCACCGAGGACGATCGCGCCTGGACTTCCGGGACCGAGGACGATGCGCGACTGGTCAAGGCGATGATCAGCGGCATCAGGATGACGGTGGTCGGGTATTCGAGTCGCGGCACCAAGACGACCGACACCTATTCGCTCAAGGGCTTCACGGCAACCAAGAAGCTGATCGACCAGGCATGCAAGTAGCCGAAGACCGCTGGTCCGACGGCGTCCCGGAACATCAGGTCAGCGGGCCGGTCGATATCACCGAGCTGTCGCGTAGCGAGCTTGCCGGCCGGCTGGCGGAACTGGGTCTGCCGGCGTTCCGCACCGGACAGCTGTGGCACTGGATCTATCATCGCGGCGTGACCGGGTTCGAACCGATGACCACGCTGGCGCGGCAGTTGCGCGACGAGCTTGCCGGGCGGTTCCGGATCGGTCGACCGGTGCCGGCACTGGAACAGCGCAGCACAGACGGCACCGTCAAGTGGCTGTTCCGGTTCGCCGACGGCTCGGAGGCGGAGACGGTCTTCATCCCCGAGACCGATCGCGGCACGCTGTGCGTTTCCTCCCAGGTCGGCTGCACGCTCACCTGCAGCTTCTGCCACACCGGAACCCAGAGGCTGGTTCGCAACCTGACCTCGGGCGAGATCGTCGGACAGGTGCTGGCGGCATCCGACGCGCTCGGTGCCTGGCCTTCCGGCCGTGCCGGACGGCCGATCACCAACATCGTGCTGATGGGCATGGGCGAGCCGCTGTACAATCTCGACAACGTGGCCGCGGCCCTGCGCGTGATCAGCGACAACGAGGGACTGTCGATCTCGAAACGCCGCATCACGCTGTCGACCTCGGGCGTGGTACCCGAGATCGAGCGCTGCGGCCGCGAGACCGGCGTCAACCTCGCGGTCTCGCTCCACGCGGTGACCGACGAGGTGCGCAACGTGCTGGTTCCGATCAACCGCAAGTGGCCGATCGCGGAACTGATGCAGGCCTGCCGCGACTATCCCGGCCTCAGCAATGCCCGCCGGATCACCTTCGAATACGTGATGCTCGACGGTATCAATGACACTCCGGAGGATGCGCGGGCCCTGGTGCGGCTGCTCGGCGGAATCCCCTCGAAGATCAACCTGATACCGTTCAATCCGTGGCCGGGAACCCGGTACCGGTGTTCGCCGGCCCCGGTGATTGCGAGGTTTGCGGACATCGTCATGAAGGCGGGATACGCATCTCCGGTGCGCACACCGCGCGGCAGGGATATACTGGCCGCGTGCGGGCAGTTGCGTTCGGACAGCGAACGCCAAGGCCGCCGCCGGGAGCCGCGCGCCGGAACAGGCGTCGGGGGGGACATCGGGACCGTCGGCATCTGACCGGTTGCGGCAACCGCACAGTTGAAACCCGGGGCCATTGCCCCCATCTCCAAGTGAACGACGTGTGCTCTGATCCGGAGGGAATCGAAAATGGCTCTTGAACGGCGCCGCATGAACCGGGCACAGGCGGAGGCTGCGCAGATCGACGTCGGTCTGCGGCAGTATATGCTCGGTGTCTACAACCACATGACGATCGGGCTCGCGATCACGGGCCTGGTGGCGCTCGGTGCCCACTTTGCCGCGGTGCAGAACGGCGTCCTCACCCCGTTCGGGCAGGCGATCTATCTCTCGCCGCTCAAGTGGGTGATCATGCTGGCACCGATCGGCATGGTGTTCCTGTTCGCCGCCCGGCTCCATCGCATGGCGTCCTCCACCGCACAGGTCGTGTTCTGGATCTACGCCGCCCTGATGGGCCTCTCGCTGTCCAGCATCTTCCTGATCTATACCGGCGAGAGCATCACCCGCGTGTTCTTCATCGCGGCGGGCATGTTCGCCGGCATGAGCCTGTTCGGCTACACCACGAAGCGCGATCTCACCGGAATGGGATCGTTCCTGTTCATGGGACTGATCGGTATCCTGATCGCGTCGGTCGTCAACATCTTCCTGGCGTCAAGCGCGCTGCATTTCGCGATCTCGGTCATCGGCGTGCTGGTGTTCGCCGGCCTGACCGCCTACGACACCCAGAACATCAAGAACGAGTACTGGGAAGGCGACGATCGGGAAGTGCAGGCGAAGAAGTCGATCTATGGCGCGCTGCGGCTGTATCTCGATTTCATCAACCTGTTCATCATGCTGCTGAGCCTGTTCGGAAACCGCGAGTAGGCACTGCGTACATGCCGGCGTCATGAGTCCAGGCCGGGTCGAAGTCGTCGGGGCGCCGGCCTTGCGCGCCCCGGCCAGGCCAGGGACACGACGTGACGGTGCGGGCCGGGGACGTGTCTGATGCTTGGGGCTCGAGTCGTGGCCGGTCTGCTGATGGCCGGCCTGCTTGCCGGGTGCGCCGTCACCGCCCCCCCTGCCGAGCAGGCGCGGCCGCTCCCCGCCAGGATGGAGGCCAGCGCCGGGCAGAACGATCTGGAGCGCGGGAACAGGCGCGAACGGAGCCGGCGCGAGTACATCGTTCAACGGATCGAGCGAAGACTGCGTGAACTGCGGAACGGCCGTGCCTCGGTTGTCCGGCGTGTCCCGGATCGGGCTGCGCGGGCGAACCGGGTCAACGCGCTGTTCAGGGCGGTGGGGATCGATGAGGAACGGGCGGACCGTGTTCTCGCCGCGACCGGAGGCGGCGAACAGGGCACGGCCCCCGGGGCAGGCGGGAAGGCAGGCGCACGGTCCCCGCCCGCGCCGCCCGCCCCCAGGGCCGAGGGGGCCGTGAGGCCGCTCGCCGAATTTCCTTCCATCCCCGCGGACGCGGCGCCACGCGGTGCGCCGGCCACCGGCGCCGTCGTGGCGGCCTCGCGTCCGCCGGTGTCCGAAACCGGTCGTGACGCGACGTCTGCCGCGGACGCCGGGACCGTCTCGCTCGTGACCACGTCGATCGCGGCCGGCTCGATCGTTCCGCGGCCGGTGGTTGCCGGTCCCGGCCCGCCCGCAGCCGGCCGGGACAGGGAACCTGATCCCGCCCTCGCGCGAACCGTGATCACCGGATCACTGCTGGAGAAACTGCCGGCCCGCGATCTTCCCGGCGCTGGCGGTACCGCCGTCGGGTCCGGCGCGGCTGACACCGGGAAGACCCGGGGCGCTCACCTCGCTTCCTATCCGGACCGGGTGTCGGCGATGCGGGGATGGCGGATCCTGCTCGAACGCCACCCGGCGGATCTCGGCCTGCACATTCCGGTGCTCGTCGATGTGAAGGCGGGAACCGGCACCTCCGTGTGGCTGGTCACGGCTCTCGGAGAAGCGGACGATGTGCTGCGTGACCTGTGTCGTGGTATTCGTCAGGGTGGTGGGTACTGTGCGCCGATTGTCGTGGAACGTCCGGAAATCGCGGGGAACGCCCCCGTTCCCTCCGGGTGAGTCCTGCCGGTGAGTGCCTCGTACTGTATTCCACGTGTCTGCAGCGGCGCAGGCATGCTCCGGCCCAGGGAGACAATCCTCACTGTTCTCATCGGTTGAGGAACCTCAATGCGCGCATTTCTTGATTTCGAGAAGACCGTTGCCGACCTCGAAGGCAAGATTGAGGAACTGCGGCACCTGTCCGACGAAAGCGACGTCAACATCGCCGAGGAGGTGGCCCGGCTGAACGCCAAGGTCGAGCGGCAGCTGCGGAACACCTACCAGAAGCTGACGCCCTGGCAGAAGGTTCAGGTGGCGCGGCACCCGGACAGGCCGCATTTCAAGGATGTCGTCGAACACCTTGTCGAGGACTTCACGCCGCTGGCCGGCGATCGGCACTTTGCCGAGGACAGGGCGGTCGTCGGCGGTCCGGGGCGGTTCCGTGGCCGCAGTGTCATGGTCATCGGGACGGAGAAGGGCGAGTCAACCCAGCAGCGACTCGATTCGAACTTCGGAATGGCGCGTCCGGAGGGCTACCGCAAGGCCGGCAGGCTGATGCGGATGGCGGACCGATTCGCCATGCCGGTGCTGACCTTCGTCGACACGGCGGGCGCCTATCCGGGCATCGGGGCCGAGGAACGCGGCCAGGCCGAGGCGATCGCGCGTTCGATCCAGACCTCCCTGTCCCTGCGGGTACCGATCATCTCCGCCATCATCGGCGAAGGCGGGTCCGGAGGTGCGGTGGCTCTCGCCACCGCCGACCGGGTGATCATGTTCGAACACGCGATCTACTCGGTGATCTCACCGGAGGGATGCGCCTCGATCCTGTGGCGCAGCGGCGAGCACGCGCGGGAGGCGGCCGAGGCGCTGCGGCTGACGGCACAGGACCTGCTGCGGCTGTCGATCGTCGAGCGGGTGGTGCCGGAGCCCCTCGGCGCGGCGCACCGGGAGAAGACGGTCGCGCTGACCAGCCTCGCCGACGCGGTCGAGGAGGAACTCGCCGACATGCTGGCCCGCGACCCGGCCGAACTGCGCCGGTTGCGGCGCGAACGGTTCCTCGCAATCGGCGGGGAACTCGGCTGACCGTCCGGTTCGCGGTACCTACTCGCCGGCGAGGCGCAGTTCCGGGTCGACCGGGACCGGGGCGGAGTAAGGGCGGTCGTGGGACAGCGACGGGATCCTGGCGCGGGCTGTGTCCACGGCATCGAGGTCGCAGTCCGCCATGATGATCCCGGTCTCCGTGCCCCCGTCGGCCAGGACCTCGCCCCACGGCGCCACGACAAGCGAGTGGCCGTAGGTCCGCCGCTTGCCGGCGTGGGTTCCGGTCTGGGCGGGCGCGACGATGAAACATCCGTTTTCGATCGCGCGGGCCCGCTGCAGCACGTGCCAGTGGGCCTCGCCGGTCACCTTGGTGAAGGCGGCGGGCACGAAGATCATCCTCGCGCCGGCCTGGGCAAGATCGCGGTAGAGCGCCGGGAATCGCACGTCGTAGCAGATCGTCATCCCGACCGTTCCCCACGGGGTGGCCGCGAGCACCGCCCTTTCGCCGGGCCGGTAGGTCCGCGATTCGCGGTAGGTGGCGCCGTCGCCGACCTGCACGTCGAACATGTGGATCTTGGAATAGCGCGCGACGATCCCGCCGTCCGGTGCGACCAGGAAACTGCGGTTCGACAGCATGTCGTCACCGATGCTGATCGAAAGCGAGCCGATCAGCAGCCAGATGCGCTCCCCGGCCGCGATTTCCCGGAACCGCGCCAGGACCTGGTGGCTCTCTTCGGGGCGGGCAGTGGCGAGCGCGCGTGCGCGGTCGGGCTCGAACATTCCGACGATTTCAGGCGTGGTGACCAGTTCGGCGCCCTCCGCGGCAGCCTGCCTGATCATCTCGCCCACCTCGACACTGTTGCGGTCCGGGTCCGGTCCGGAATTGGTCTGGATGCAGGCGACCCTGATCACTGTCATCGGTTGTCTCCCTGTCGGTCGGAGTGTGGCACTGTCAGTCCGCGGCCAGCATCTCGTCGAGCCGGCCGGAGGCGTCGAGCGCGTGCAGTTCGTCCGACCCGCCGATGCCGACACCGTTGATGAAGATCTGCGGTACCGTGTGCCTGTCATCCGCGCGCTTGCGCATCTCGGCGCGCCGGGTCGGGTGCATGTCGACGCCGATCTCGGTATACGCGACGCCCTTGGCCTTCAGCAGCCGCTTGGCGCGAATGCAGAACGGGCAGAACAGGCTGGTGTAGATCTCGACCGTGGCCATGACCGCCTCTCCGTTGCGACCCCGCGGTGACCCATCCCGGTCCGTCGTCCCGCGCCGGTCAATCATCCGCCGCTTGCGGGACGCCGGCAAGCCAGTCGGCGATCACCTCGTCACCGTGCTCGCCCAGCATCGGCGCCGGCCGGCGAACCGAACCGGGAGTGGCCGAGAGCTTCACCGGAAGACCGATGGTCTTCATCCTGCCGACCTTCGGGTGATCGACCTCGACCGCCATCTCGCGGGCCCTGGTCTGGGGGTCGTCGTAGACCTGCCGATGATCCATCACCGGCCCGGCCGGGATCCCGGCGGCCTCGAAGGCGCGGCACAGGGTCTCGGTGGTCTGCCTGCGGAAATACACCTCCAGTTCGGGGACCAGTTCGGCGTTGTTCGCGACCCGGTCTGCCTTGGTCGCAAAGCGCGGATCGTCGACGAGGTGGGCACACCCCAGGATGTCGCAGGCGCCGCGCCAGAAACTGTCCTGGGCGCCACCGATGGTGATGTAGCCGTCGGCTGTCGGAAACAGCTGGTAGGGCGCGCTGCCGCGATGCGCCTGGCCGAGGCGTTCGGGAACCTCGCCGGTGGCAAACAGGCCGGCCGCCTCGTAGACGCCGAGCGCGATCCCTGACTCGAACAGCGAAGTATCGACGTGCTGGCCCTGGCCGGTCCTCTCGCGGGCGGCAAGGGCGGCAAGGATACCGATAGCCCCGTTCATCCCGGCGGCAAGATCGGTGACGGGAACCGGGATCCGGTAGGGCGGTCCTTCCGGCGGTCCGTTGATTGCCATCAGGCCGGACATGCCGCAAGCAATCAGGTCGAACCCGCCGCGCGGAGCATAGGGCCCGGTCTGGCCGAAGCCGGAGATCGAGCAGTACACGAGCGCCGGATTGATCGCGGCCACCGTTTCGTAGTCGATGCCGAGACGTGCGGCCGTGCCCGGCCTGAAGTTCTCGATCATCACGTCGGCCACCCGCACCAGCTCGATCAGGCGCTGCTTTGCGACCTGATCCTTCAGATCGAGCGCGATGGATCGCTTGTTGCGGTTCCACAGCATGAACGGGGCGCTCTCGCCTTCCTGGAACGGTGGCGTGAGCCTGAGGGAATCCCCGGCTTGCGGATGTTCAACCTTCACCACGTCGGCGCCGTGATCGGCCAGGATCATGGCACAGTACGGGCCGGAAAGGTGGCTTGTGAGGTCCAGGACCCTGATGTGCGAGAGGGACGGCATTGTCTGCTCCCGGGAGACGTCAGCTGATCTCGGAATCGATCAGCTTGATGATGCTGGCGGTGTCCTCGTCGCCGTGGCCCATCTCGATCAGGGCCTGGAAGGCCGCGGTCGCCGCGGCTCCGAGCGGTGTCGTGGTTCCCGATGCCTGTGCGGCAGCCTGGGAGAGACGAAGGTCCTTCAGCATGAGCTTGGCCATGAAACCCGGCTTGAACCCGTTGCTCGCCGGCGCGGCCGGCAGGATGCCCGGGACCGGGTTGGACTCGTTGAAGAAGTACGACCGTCCGGTGGAAGCCGAGATGACCTCGTAAAGCGTCCTTCCGGACACGCCGAGACGCTGGCCCATGGTCATGGTCTCGGCGACCGCGAGCGCGTTGATTCCGGCCAGCATGTTGTTGCAGATCTTGGTCACCTGGCCCAGTCCCGCCGCACCGCAGTGGACGATCTTGCCGCCCATGTCCGCGAGGATCGGGCGTGCCGCCTCGAAGACGGCGGGCGAGCCGCCGCACATGAAGGTCAGGGTAGCGTCCTCGGCTCCGACCACACCGCCCGAGACCGGGGCGTCGAGCATGCGGTAGCCGGCCGCCTCGGCCGCGGCGTGGGCGGCCTGCGCGCTCTCGACGTCGATGGTCGAGGAATCGATCATCACGGTGCCGGCGTCGGCCGCACCGATCACCTGGTCCTCGATGTAGACCTGCCTGACGTTGGCTCCGACCGGGAGCATGGTCACCACGAACTCGACACCGCTGGCCGCGTCGGTGACCGACTGCGCCGGCTCGGCACCGGACTGGACGACGTAGTTCATCGCCTCTTCGGACAGGTCGAACACCTTGAGGCTGTGACCGGCGCGGATCAGATTGCGAGCCATGGGTGCGCCCATGTTGCCCAGTCCGATGAAGCCTACTCGCGCCATGTCGTGTTCTCCCGCCGGTTCTGTCCCCGCCGTGGATCCGTTCAACACGGCGTCGAGCCCGACGATAGACCGACACGCGCCGCGGCGCCAGACGGCAACCGGTCCATGCCCCGGCCGATCGGTTCGTGGCATAGTCGCACCATGGAGTCCGGCCACGCACCTTTCGACCGTCGCCTGCTGCGGGAGCGGCGTGACCGGGCTGCGCCCGGGTTCGGCGAACATGATTTCCTGCTGCGCGAGGCGGCAACGCGCCTGCTCGAACGCCTGCTCGATCTCAACCGGGAGTTTTCCACCGTCCTCGACCTCGGCGGCCGGACCGGGGTGCTGGCCGAGGTATGGCCCCGCGTCCGCCGACCGCGCATGCTGGTCCATGCAGACCTGTCGGTGGCGATGGCCGAGGCTGCGGCGCGGCAGGGACCGGCGCTCGCCTGCGACGAGGAACAGCTCCCGTTTGCCGAGGCCAGCCTGGACGCGGTGGTGAGCTGCCTGGCACTGCACTGGACCAACGATCTGCCGGGCGCACTGGTCCAGCTTCGCCGGGCGCTGCGGCCCGACGGGCTGTTGCTGGCGTCAATGCTCGGAGCAGGGACCCTGGGTGAGCTTCGTGACTGCCTTGCGGAGGCGGAACTCGAAACCATGGGCGGGTTGAGTCCGAGGATCTCGCCGATGGCGGATGTCCGCGATCTCGGCAGCCTGCTGCAACGCGCCGGTTTCGCGTTGCCGGTGGTCGACAGCGACGAGATCACCGTCACCTATGCGACGGCTTTTGACCTGATGCGGGACCTGCGCGGCATGGCGGAGACCAACCTGGTGGTGGAGCGCCGGCGTACGCCCCCGAGGGCAGCGCTGTTCATGCGGGCCGCCGAACTCTACAGGCAGCGCCATGCAACCGCGGACGGCCGGATCCGGGCCAGTTTCCGGATCCTGACCATGACAGGCTGGGCGCCGCACCCGGTCCAGCAGCGCCCGTTGCGCCCCGGCACCGCCCGGTTGTCGCTGGCGGATGCGGTGGGCCACAACCAGGGGGATCACGGTTGATGAACAGCATGGGCGTGACCGACACCTTCCGGCCGGCACCCTACTGGTGGGACCGAACGCCGCCGGAGCCCGCTGCGGAGGTCGAACTCCCCACCCGCGCCGATGCCGTGATCGTCGGGTCGGGCTACACCGGGCTTTCGGCGGCGCTGCAGCTGGCCCGGGCCGGTCGCGAGGTGGTCGTGCTCGAGGCCGAGACCGCCGGCTGGGGCTGCAGTTCGCGCAACGGCGGGCAGATCAGTACCAGCATCAAGCCGGAAGAGGATGATCTGGCCCGTCGTCACGGGGCCGACGTTGCGCGTGGGGTCGTGGCGGAGGGACGTGCCGCGCTGGCCTGGATCGGGGATTTCGTGCGCGAGGAGGGTATTGACTGCGACTTCCGGGTGCCCGGCCGGTTCCACGCCGCGCACAGCCGGGCCGCCTACGAAAGGCTCGCCCGTTCGATCGATGACAGCACCGGCGATGCCTGGGTGGTTCCCCGCGCGGACCAGCACCATGAAATCGGAAGCGATGCCTACTGCGGTGGTGTCGTTTACCCCTCCCACGCTTCGGTCGATCCCGCGCGCCTGCATCGCGGACTGCTGGACCGGGCCCGCGCAGCGGGCGTGATCCTGGTCACCGGTTGCCGGGCCAGCCGGCTGGCGCGCACCGGCGCGGTGACCACCGTGTCGACCTCGCGTGGCGACATCGAAGCCGGCGCGGTCATCGTGGCCACCAACGGCTATACCGACGGGCTGATGCCGTGGTTGCGCCGGCGCGTGATCCCGATCGGCAGCTACATGATCGCGACCGAGCCACTGGCGCCGGGGATGCTTGACCGCCTGCTGCCGACCGATCGGGTGATCAGCGACACCCGCGACGTCGTCTACTACTACCGGCCATCGCCGGATCGCACCCGCATCCTGTTCGGCGGACGGGTGACCACGGGCGAGGCCTCTCCGCTGAGGGCGGGCACCCTGTTGCGCCGGGACCTTGTCCGGCTGTTTCCCGAACTGTCGGGAGTGCGGGTCAGCCACTCGTGGATGGGCTTCGTCGCCTATACCTTCGACAGGCTGGCGCATGTCGGCGAGCACGATGGCGTACACTACGCCATGGGCTACTGCGGATCCGGAGTGTCGATGGCGTGCTACCTCGGCACGAGGCTGGGCCAGCGGGTGCTCGGACGCCCGCAAGGGCGTACCGGTTTCGACAGCGTGCCGTTTTCGACCCGGCCGTTGTATACCGGCCGGCCCTGGTTCCTGCCCGCGGCCGTTGCCTGGTACCGGTGGCGTGACCGGATTGGCACGCGACAGTGACCGGAGGCCGCCGGGTCACCGCCGGTGTACCGGGTTCCGGCCCGACTGGATTTTCCGGATGTCGTCGGGCCACGTGGACCTGATCCACGCCAGGATGTCCCAGATTTCCCCGTCGTCGAGCACGTCGGCGAACCCGGGCATGCCGCTCCCGAACCCGGTGATGCCGCGTTCGCGCATCAGCGCCTCGCCACCCAGTTTCGAATAGTCGAACAGCAGCTGGTTGTCGTGGTGCCAGGTGTGGCCGCTCGCATCGTGCGGAGGGGCGGGCAGGATGCCGTCGGCTCCCGGAGTCCGCCAGTTCGCCTCTCCCTCGAGCTCGACGCCATGACAGGATGCGCAGTGCTCCTGGTACAGCACCTGTCCCCTGGCGGTGTTGCGGTTCTCCAGTTCGTGGTCGGCGTTCACGACCACGGGCCAGCCCACGAACAGAATTGCGAGGATCCGTCCGGCCGTGATCATGGTCCTTCCCTCCCGTTCGGGGCCTGTTTCACGTTCCGGTCCCGTGTGGCGGGCCGGCAAGCGTGGTGAGCACCGCGGTCGCCATGAGTACCAGACCGACCAGAGCCATCTCGGCGGCAATCGATCGGCGCAGTCCTCTCGCCGCAGTCCGTTCACCCGCGCGCAGGGCGGGCACGAACCGGAACCTGTTGACCGCACCGGCCGCCAGCAGACCGGCAACCGCTCCGAGCTTGACAAGCAGGACCGCTCCGTACCCGGTCGTGACCAGTGCCGAGGGGTGACCGAGCAGGCGCCACGCCATCACCGCTCCGGCGAGGACCAGGACCGGGACGGTGACCTGCGCGATGGTACCGAACCTGGTACCCAGCCTGGCCGCAAGCGCGTGCGTGCCGGAGTCGATCAGCATGTGGCGCAGCGGAAACAGGATGCCGATCCAGAACGCGGCGGCGGCGAGGTGCAGCACCAGCAGCGCGCGCAGCCACGGTGCATCGAATTCCGCCACGTGGCCGACACCGGTGACCGACCAGAGTGCCAGCAGCCCTCCCGCGGCGGCAAGCGGAAGCGCACCGCAGAACAGCCCGGCCAGGAGCAGTACCAGGCCGGCGCACCGCATTCCCAGCGCCGTGCCGACCGGTGTGTGCCAGAGCATGCCGAGGAGTTCCGCGTTGACCATGCCGAAGACCCCGTCGACAAGTGCTCCGGCGGTGACCATGAATCCCAGCGCGGTGGCGACAAGGGCGAGTAGCGCCAGAATACCCGCCCGGGTCGCGATGTATCGGTGCAGGGCTTCGGTCTCGGAGCGAAACACCATCCGGACCAGCACCAGCCCGGCGGAGCCGAGCAACCCGAGGCTGGTCAGGAACCGGACCGCGATTGATGCCAGTTCCCAGGCGTCCGGCATGTCTCAGCGCACCTGGAATTCCAGGGAGTTCCTCATCACATGTCCGTCGGCTGACAGGCCGCGCCACTCGATACGGTACCGTCCGCTGCCCCGATCCTCGATGGCAAGCTCGAACCGGGTCGCGAATCCCGTCTGCGAGCCGGGGTCGAGTTCCACCTCCTGGCCGTCGTTGTGGCTCATCAGGACCCGGGTCAGGCGCAGACCGTCCGCAAAGGTCAGCACCACCCGGGCGGGGGCCTGCTTCAGGACCGCGCCGTTCTCCGGCTCCGTGGTTTCGACGCGGGAATGGGGCAGTGCCGGCGACGCCACGAGCGTGACCAGCACCGCCATTGCCATCGGCGGGAACCACCACCGTCCCGCGGTACCCGTGCGTGTCCCGCCGGTCCGGCGAGCCCGGGCTCCCGGCGCTGTCGGTCTCAGTGACATGCGCGCCCGAGTGCCTTCAGCCGCCAGTAGTTGTAGGGAAGCGGGGTGACGAAACCGGCGGCGAGCATCAGCGGTACCACCCACCAGGTCAGTACGGCTCCTCCGGTCAGCGCCCAGTCCACGGCATTCATTACCGCCTCCATGGCGATCATCGAGATGAACGACATGCCGATTGCCGTGCGGAACGCGGCTCCCGGATCCATCTGCCGGGACAGGATCACCGTCTCCAGCGCGATCGAGGTCAGCAGGCCGTTCACGATCGCGAGGGCCATGATCGCCAGCGTCGGCCAGGGAATGCCTGTCATCTGGAAAAAGGCGATTGTCCCGAGGTCACCGATCGCGCACCCGAGCAGACACCAGCCGGTGTTGCGTGACGCCCGGTTCCACGTACCCCGGCATCGCCAGTCGATCGCCATCCGGACGGTCAGGTCTGTCATCTCCGCGCCCCTTGTCCTCCACGCAGTCGTACCGTAGGGTTTCCAGCAACAGGAGAGTCAACGCTTGGCGATGAACATTTCCGCTGCCTCGACGATGTGCGGCCTGCCGGTGAAGACGGTCAGGTACTACGCCGACATCGGGTTGGTGGTTCCGGCCTCGCGGACCGAGGCCGGATACCGGCTCTACGATGACGAAGCCGTCCGCCGGCTCGTCTTCGTCCGTCGGGCGCGGGAGTTCGGGTTCTCGATCGGGGAATGCCGGGAGCTGCTCGGCCTGTATGCCGACCGACGCCGGTCAAGCGCGGACGTCAAGCGGATCGCGACACGGCGGCTCCGGCAGATCGCGTCCAAGCAGCGCGAGCTGCAGTCGCTGCACGACGAACTCGCCCATCTCGTCGAGGCGTGCAGCGGCGACGACAGGCCGGACTGTCCCATCATCGACGGGCTGGGCAGGCGCCACTCCGGCGAGTGACCGGCAGCCCCCCGATGCCGCACACGCCATCGTCCCGATCCGGTCTGCGGGCCCCGGGACCCCCGCCTTCCGCTCAGGTGTGCCACCCCGCAGGACCGTCGCTGAGCGCGGGGCGGGAACGGGTGCCGCGCGAGAGGGCTGACGCACGGAACAGTTTGGAGTAAGGCTCGCTTCGCGGGACGCAGTTGTCGTCAGCACGGACGCGCCACCGGGTCCCGAGTGCTGGCCGGCGGCCGAAGAAGGGCCACGATGGGAAGGAAGGCGATGATCACACCGGTCGGGTTCATTCCCTGCGCGCGGGCGGTGCCGCGCTTTATCGCGCTCGCAGCCGGCCTGGTGGCGTTGCTGTCCGCGGTGGTCACGCCGCTCGGCGCGCATGACCGCCAAGATGCGACCCCGCGCATTGCCGTGGTTTCCGCCTTTGCACCCGAGATGACCATTCTCCAGGCGGAACTCGAGGGGGCGTCGGAGCATTCGCTCAACGGCGTAGCGTTTGCCACCGGCACGCTGGAAAGCCGCGACGTCGTGCTGTTCCTGAGCGGGATCAGCGTCGTCAACGCGGCAATGACCGTGCAACTCGCCCTGGATCACTTCACAGTGGATCGCATCCTGTTCTCCGGCATCGCGGGCGGGGTGGATCCCGGACTGAACATCGGTGATGTCGTGATCGCCGACCGGTGGGCGCAGTATCTCGAGATGCTGTTCGCGCGTCAGGTGGAGGGCGGCTGGGCCACGATGCCCTTCTTCGAGTACCCCTACGCGAATTTCGGCATGATGTTCCCGCGCTCGGTTACCGTGACCAGCGAGGGTACCGGGTCACCGGAAACCCGGTTCTGGTTTCCGGTGGACGGGGAGATGCTGGCGGGCGTCCGCCGGGCGGCCCCGGCAACAGTGCTCGCTCGCTGCGTGGCAGAGGACAAGTGCCTGCGTGACACGCCGCGGGTCGTCGTGGGGGGTGCTGGCGTGTCTGGTGGAGCCTTCGTCGACAATGCCGCCTTCCGGACGTGGGTCTTCGAGACGTTCAAGGCGCGCGTCCTGGACATGGAGAGCGCGGCCGTTGCCCATGTCGCCTACGCGAACGGTGTGCCGTTCATCGCCGTTCGCAGCCTCGCCGACCTCGCCGGAGGCGGTGAGGGCGCCAACCAGATGGAGGTGTTCCTCGAGCTTGCGGCCGGAAACGCCGCGACGGTGGTCAGGGCACTGTTGCGGGAGATGCCGACGCCGGACTGATCGCGTCCCGGCATGATACCGACGCATCCGTCGCCCCGGCCCGCAAGATCGGGAAGCGGCTGCACCCGGCTGCCCGGGCCCGTTCCGTCTGTGGCCGCAGCCAGGGCGTGTGCAGCCGCGACGCCCGTTGCCGAATCACGACTGACCCGGCGCGGGAACAGTCCGGTCGCAAGGCAGTGGAGGCTCGTGGCCGCAGACAGGGTGCCGGGTGAGCCCGGGTAGTTCCATCGCTGTCCGGGCGGTATCATGCGGCTTGGATGACGAAGCCACGCTCGCGGAGATCCGGCGCGCCGCCCGGGCGGTGCTCGACGCCTGACCCGAGGCCAGGGCGGCGGTGCTGTTCGGATCACGGGCGCGGGGGACCCACGGGCCGCACAGCGACTGGGACATCGCCTTCATCACCGCCGGAGACGGCGATCGCCGCGACGTCGTCCCGGACGGCCTCCCGCTGCGGCACGAATGCCTCCGGAACGAGGTCAACGACATCGCCATTCCGGAGAAGCTCGTCGAGTGCAAGGCGCTCTGCATCGGTCACGTCGGCCGGGGGATCGCCGTCGATGGCCGGGTCCTCGCCGGGGACTGGTCCAGGCCGAAGATGGAAGGGGTGCCGGTGATGAACCCGGAAAGGTACAAGAGATCGCTCTACGCCTCGCTTGGCAGGATCGAGGTGGCAATCGGAGCCTCGGCCGATATCGAGCGCGCGCCGGGTCGTGACGATATCTTCGAGAGAGTCGACCGGTTCGTGGCTGCCGCCGCCGATGCGGCAGAACATCTGGCCAAGGCCGTCATGGGTCGCCACGGGATCGACGCCTGGCACACCCATGACCTGAAGAACTCGCGGGCCAGGCGCGCCAGGCCGGCCTCGGGACGCTGGCTGACGACGTCGCCCGCATGAACGGTGCTGCGAGACACGACCACCTTGCCGGATACTACGGCGCGGACCGGGACAGCCTTGCCCACGCCATCGACCGGGTGCCGGTCATCCTGAATCTCACGCGCAGGGAACTGGCCGCACTCGAAGCGGATTTTCTCAACCCGCAGGAGACAGCGAAGTT
Organism: Alphaproteobacteria bacterium; assembly: GCA_022822665.1. Lineage (GTDB taxonomy): Bacteria > Pseudomonadota > Alphaproteobacteria > Thalassobaculales > Thalassobaculaceae > Bin52. The sequence goes on from JAJEAR010000030.1 coordinate 93,105, forward strand.
GCTGACCGCTGCCGCCAGACGGTTCCGAAGAGCGACCACCGCGCTTCGGGCTGCGATCGAGCGCGACGGGGCGGACATGATGCTGCCGGCGCCCGTCGACTGGGTCACGCCGCTGCTGTGCACCCGCAGGGCCCTGGCGGCGGCGCTCGACGATGCGGCCAGTGTCCTCGAGCGGGACGACCGGTAGCCGAGCTCGACGTCGCCCTTCGCCGACCCGGACGGCCCATTTTCGACAGGGTGACGTGACGTCACTGCGCCCGACAGGTCGGTGTCTCGACGTCGCAAGACCGGTTTCAGGACCGGCCACTCCACGGAAAACTGAAAGTACCCCTGTCCTGGAGCGGTGATCTCTTCCGCATCATGGCGTCTCCCGTGCACGAAGAGACAGGCAATCATGGTCAGCCGCCGCTCCGGACCCCCGCCGCGGGCACGCGCGCTGCGCATCGCACTTATCGCTGCCCTCACGTGCCCGGCCATGGCCGGCACCATCGCGATGAAAAGGGGAGTTTCGGTCCCATTTCGTGCATACTTCGCCTTCCTTGGGGTTCGGATCCCGCTGCCGACGTCTGCGAGGCGCTCCACGCTTTTGCAGGTGTGGCGAACACCATCGCCGCAGTGGCGCTCAACCTGTCCAATGACGGGATTCGCGACGCTCTCGATCTGCGGCCCTGCGGCTCGACCTGGACTGGAACGGGACCATGAACGAAGCCCTGCACTATCGAACAATCGTCGAGGTCTCGGAGCTGATCCGCGCGCGTGAGATCTCGCCGGTCGAACTCGCCGCGATGATGCTGGAACGCATCGAGGCACTCGATGCGTCGCTGCATTCCTACCAGACCGTCATGGCGGAGGAAGCGCTCGAAGACGCGCGGCGCGCCGAGGCCGAACTTGTCGCCGGTCACGACAGGGGACGGCTGCACGGCATCCCGGTAGCTGTAAAGGACCTGTGCGATACCGCCGGCACGGTCACGGCGGGAGGCTGCGCCGTACTGGCAGACCGGGTGCCCGAAACCGATTCGACGGTCGTTGCGCGCCTGCGCGATGCCGGAGCGGTCATGCTCGGCAAGCTGGCGCTCACCGAAGGCGCCATGGCCGGCTACAACCCGGGCTTTGCCGTACCCGAAAACCCGTGGCGCAAGGGGTTCTGGCCCGGGGCGTCATCAAGCGGGTCCGGGGCCGCCACCGCGGCGGGGCTCGCCTACGCGACACTCGGCAGCGATACGGGTGGCTCGATCCGTCATCCGGCCGCCGTCTGCGGGACGGTGGGACTCAAACCGACCTGGGGACGGGTAAGCCGATTCGGCGTCCTCGACCTGGCGCCGTCGCTCGACCACGTCGGTCCACTGGCGCGGTGCGCGGCCGATGCCGGAATCGTGCTCGAGGCAATCGCCGGGCCCGATCCACACGATCCGACCGCCGTTCCCGACCCGGTTCCCGACATGCTCGCCGGGATCTCCCGCGGTATCGAGGGAATACGGATCGGATGGGATGCAACCTATGGTCTCGCGGATCTGGCGCCGGACTTTGCGGATGCGGTGCTGGCGGGCCTCGAGGTCCTGCGCGGGCTCGGGGCCGTCATCGTCGAGGTGGCGATGCCGGAAGATCTCGAACGCTATCTCGAGGGATGGCAGGTCCTGTGCTCGGTCGAGGCTCTCCATGCGCACCGGGATTTCTGGCCCGGACGCCGCGACGAGTATGGCGCATGGTTCGGCGAATGGCTTGACCGCGGTTCGCAATACAGCGCCGCGGACTACGCCGCAGCGCACCAACTGCGGCTCGAGTGCAACGGTGCGCTTGCCCGGACCATGGCCGATATCGACCTGCTGCTGTGTCCGTCCACGCCGCAGGCCGCGATTCCCTATCCCCCGAGTACGGCCTACGGCCCGATTTCCCCTGAGCGACGGGCGTGGGATTCGCGCTACACGGTTCCGATGGACTATGCCGGCCTGCCGACCATCGCGATGCCGTGCGGACTGGGTCGCTCGGAACTGCCGCTCTCCGTACAGTTGGTTGGCCACCGCTTGTCCGAGCCGTTGCTGGTCCGGGCTGGAGCGGCGTTCGAGTCCGCGACCGAGTGGCACCGGATGCATCCCCCGGACTGGTAATCCGACGGCGCGTCGACGTCCCCGGAACCCGGGCCTGGCCGTCGGCGTGGCTGATCGCGGGAGTGTACGTGAACCCGTGAGGCCCGACGGATGTCGTCCGGACCATGCCGACCGCCACCCTGCGGCCGGCGGTCCGCTTTGGGGCGACGGGTTGGCATCGGGCGCATGTGTCGGTGGGCCGTCGCCAGCAACGGAAACCTGGCTCCCGGAGGGCCTCGACAGTGGCTCACGGAACCGCGATGGCCGTGTTCGCGCAGTCGGGGATGGCTTGTGCACCGGCCCCGGTTCTGCCATACAGCGCCGCCGAACCGTCGTGACCGGGCTTGCATGCTCCGGCAGACCGGTGTGGACAGGCAGTTTGCGAGAGAGGGACGATGCACTTGTTTCAGCGTCACAACGGCACAGGGAATGCGGGGTGTCCAGCTTCGCTTGCCGGTGCCCGCGGGTCCTCTTCGGGGGCAAGGCGAAACAGCGTTTCATGACTATCGATACCGGAAAGCACCGACTCCCGACAGGGTCGCGCCTCGTTCGGAGTGAAGTGAGACCGGAAGCCGAATGCTCGTCCGGCCCTGGCGACAGGGACCTGGGGTCGCCGGCCGTGGCGGATCCCCTGGCCTGTATCTTTTCACCCTTGAGCGCCTGCGGCCGGTCCCGCGATCCCACGGGTTTTGCCGCTTCGCGCTGATTGGGTTCTTGTGGACCCTTGAGCCGCGCGTGCGCTTGAGGGGCGGCTGACCGCACCTCCCACCAAACAAACCGCAGCGAATTTCGAACATGCGCCGGGGCGCAATGGAACCCGTGCGCGCTTGACCCGGCACAGCAGGGAACTCCATGACACGATCCAGACGCCAGTTTCTTTCCGTCGCCGCCTCCACTCTCGCCTTAGCGGGATGTGTCGGTCCCCGAGTCGCGGCCCACGGGCACCGGTCCTCCTACACCAGCCAGATCCTGAAGCCCGGGAAAGACAATACCGTCTTCTGCTGGATGGACACGGCGCTCCAGCAGGTGCGTGACCAACGTGTGCTGACACCCCGTGCCGCCTACAACTACGGACTTGCCACAGCCGCCGGATTCCTGGCGGCGAACGGCATCGTGCAGGCTTGGGAAGAGCCTTTTGGCATCGGTGAGGGTCCGCGGGACGCCGACCCCGAAGTCGCGTACGGCATCGCTTTCGCAAAGGCCGCCGCGGAAGCCTTCCAGACTCCGTTCCTGTTCGAGCGCATGTCGTTTCTCTCAGGTTTCCCTGGCAGCGAGGCGAAGTCGCTTGGCGTGACCTGGGGCGAGGCGGCCGCGCGCAGGGTGCTGGAGATGCGCACCGGCGACGGCTCGGAGCCGAGCAAGGCGAACTACTATCTCGGCCGCTACGGGCGGCGTACCGATCCGCTTCGCTGGCGGCCGACCGGCCCGTTCTACGGTGCGAGTCCCGGTCCGGCCTTTCCCTCTTTCGACCGGGGCCTGTTTCCGGGGCACGGCATGATCATTCCCTGGACGATGAAGAGCGGAGAGCAGTTCCGCGTCGCCGCCTTCCATGACCCGGCGAGCCCGGAGTTCGCCGAGACCTTCGACACCGTTCGTCGCCTGGGCGGTGCGGACAGCACCATTCGCACGGCAGACCAGTCGGAAATCGCGCTGTTCTGGGAAGACGGTCCCTGGGGCATCACCCCGCCGGGGCACTTTCTCTACATCGCCATGCAGCTGCTGCAGGAACGGGACCTCCCCTTCATCGAACTCGCCCGCGCCTTCGCGCTGCTCGGCATGACACAGTGCGACGCCTCCATATGCGCCTGGGACAACAAGTACCACCACGACGTGCTGCGGCCGGAAAGCGCGATCCGGGCCCGCGCTCCCGCGCTGGGCAATCCGGACCCGCGGGTCGAGCGTGATCCGGGATGGCGAAGCTTCATCCCGACGCCCGAGTTTCCGGCCTACACGTCGGGGCATTCGACTTTTGGAGCCGCGGCTGCCGAGATGCTCGCGTTGATCCTGGGACGCGACGACATCGCCTTCTCGGGCCGCTCGCCCGACGAGGTGCTGTGGCCGCAGCTCAGGGGTGTCGTCCGGCACTGGACCGGGCTTGCGCACATGGCGGAAGAGAACGGCATGAGCCGCATCTACGGCGGCGTGCACTGGGACATGGACCACAGTGCCGCGATGACGGCCGGCAGCGCGCTCGCCCGGCAGGCCTTTCACACGACCTTTCCCCGGAAGGCGTAAAGCCATGCGACTCCGCAAGACCATGCTCCCTTTGCTTTCCGGTGTGGCCCTTGCCGCTCCCGTGATGATCGGCGGCACGGCCCTGGCACAGGACATTCCGCTCAGTTACGAACGCCTGTCGTCGATGGAGGAGCCATTCGTTGCCGAACTCGGCGACGTGACCCTGGTGCTGAACGGGGTGCTCGACGGCGCGTTCGTCCACGATACCGAAAGCTCCACGGATGCCAGGTTCACCGGCAATGTCGAGATCAGCGCGCACGCCCAGCTCGCCAATCGCTGGCGCGTCGGCGCGCAGTATTTCGGACAGTATTCCACCATGGACGATTTCGATGGCCGTGTCGGGGACACCTATTCCGACAATGCGGCGCTGACCGCGGGCAGCGTCTGGGGGACCCTTGCCGCGGGCAACGTATCCGGTGTGGTCAGGGAGCAGACACGCCGCCTGCGCGGGATCGGTAACGGCGCTCTCGCCTTCGATGGCTTTCTCGGCGCGATCGGCGACGTGGGCGCCGCATACTCCGGTCGCTTCGGGCCATGGGTCATCTCCGGCGCGATCGACCCGGAAGGCCGGTTCGATCTCGGCGCCATGTCACAACGCCCGCACGGCACCAGGGACCTCCGTCTGTCGTTTCGCGCCATCTCCGGCGACTACACCGACGCGGACGGCTCACGCGGATTTCACACCGCGGGCGCCGGTGTCGTCGGGGAGCTGATCTACGGCAGCAGCGCATTCGACCTGGGTACCGGGTACGAGCGATTCGCAACGAGCGGGCCGAATGCAGGGCGCTGGTACGTCTCGGCGGGTGCGCGCACCAAGACCGGCATGCTGAGCCTGTCTCTCGAAGGACACTACGGCCGCATCGGCGACGCAGAAGAGGTATCCGCTGCCCTTGGCGCCCGGTACGACGTGGCCCGCGGCCTGTCAGCCAATCTCGGCGTCAACCACGCAAGCGCCGAGGCCACCACCGGCGGGGTCAGGATCACGGATACCGAGGAGACCAAGACCGTCGTCTCCATGCGTTACAGCTTCTGAGGCGGTTCCGTCACGACATGTCGTCAAGTGTCGTCGGTTCCGGCGGGCCGTCCACCACCCGGCGCACCCGCTCGCGGAACGATGCGATCACCCCGGCCAACTCCGTCCGGCCCAGCAACACTGCCTTTGCCGCAGCCTGGGCCGGATGTCCTTCGTCCGCCTTGGGTTTCACCGGTGTGCTCGTGAGATCCGGCCACCCAGCCATGTCAAAGACTGCATCCCGTGCCAGACCGGGGATCTGCGCGGCCATGTCATCGTTCTTCTTTTCGATCTCGGATGCCCAGACGTTCAGGGTTCCACCCGGACGCGCGACGGCGGCCGGAACGTCCGGTGGCCGGAACTCGTACATCACCACAAGCCGACAATGTTGCCAGGCAGCGCCAAGCCCCATTACGGCATCTTCTCAAGGCGTCACAATCACCCAACCCGTAACGGAAGCCGTGATGGCCCCCAGGATCTTCTGAACCAACCACGCGTGGGGGCGCCGTGCCCGCCACGGGCGCGGAGGCTCGTGGCCGACGAAGAGACCCGGGGCAACCGGCTGTGGAAAATCGCGCTTCACGGGGAACGCTCCATTACGGAAGAGCACCTTCATCGGGCCGCTGCGCGGCGAAGGCTGCGACCGGTCGGGCGATGTCGTGGCTGCGGTCAGCGGGCACGCCGCGTCTCTCCTTCGCCGCCTTGACCAGCAACTCGGCGGCGTCTGCGCTGTTTCGCAACAGGTGCGAGCAATTCCTGCCGCTGCCAGCCCACAGTGGTCTCTGCGCAATCTTCCAAATCGGCGCAATGGCGGCATCGGCCGGCGTTACCACCAGCCCCATCCTGTACGTCCAGTCTTCCGGGTTCATGGCGGCATCCCTTTCCATTCGCGCCGGTTCCGGTCTGTTCCAGTCGCCCGCGAGTACCCTGCCGTCGCGGCAGATGACGTAGGGGAGGGTGCCGAGAGTACAGGCGCGCCGCCGCAGATGATTCTCGGACAGCGCCCAGACATCGACATGGGGCAGATCGGCCAGCATCTCCTGTCGCGGAAACACCGACGTCGCCAGATCCGGATGACGGGGTGTGTCGCCCTCAAGCACGATGGCGATGTCCCTGTCGCTGTCGGGTCGCTGCGTTCCGCGCGCCCTGGAACCAAACAGCACTGCGGCCTGGGCACGTGGCCACAGACGAAGCGTCTCCCGACAGGCGGCGGCCAGGTCCCGTTCGGTAATGACAGCTGACATCGGTCCCCTCCCGGGCGTCCCCGCGGAAGAGTGCCAGTATAGCGCAGGGGACGGTGCACTGGCCCCGGCGGCGACCACTCGAAGGACATCGGGCCAGGAACGTCGGCGGTGCTGAACGGGCAGGGTCGTCGAGATCGGTTCAGCCAGCCAGGGCGGGACCGGAACCGCCAGGACTGCCTTGTCGATCACCCTGTACCACGCGGGCTCGCCCCTGATCCCGGTTTCCACCTGCGTCCTCTCGGTCGCGCTCCCTGACTGGCGGGGCTCATTCAATCCGGCTTGCCGACATGCCGGCTTCACGCCGTGCTTCCCGGTGTTCCGGCGGTGCCGCAACGGCAGCTGGGCGCGGTCGGTTATCCGAGCGCGGTGGTCGAAGCCATGCGGTCCGGATTGAAGCGGTGCCGACCGGCTCCTGCGACGTGGTCAGGCTGGACACGCTCCGGTTCGACGGATAGGGTATTGGCCTGCGGACCTGCTTTCGGTCCGTGCCATGTGCGGAACCCTTACCGGTTCGTGCCATGACCTGTTCCGCGGCACCCCGGCGCTCGTCGCCGGGGTGTCTGCGTTTGGGCTGCCAGATTTCCGGCCTGCTCCAGGTGTGCCACCTTGTGGAGACGAGGATGAAACCCGTTGATTCGGTACTGAAACTGATCGGCAACACCCCGGTTCTCGAACTCAGCCGGCTGGATGCCGGACCCTGCCGGCTGTTCGTCAAGCTGGAGAACCAGAATCCGGGCGGATCCATCAAGGACCGGATCGGGCTGGCGATGATCGAGACCGCCGAGCGCGATGGCAGGCTTCGCGAGGGCGGGGTCATCGTCGAGGCGACCGCCGGCAACACCGGTCTCGGCCTCGCGCTGGTTGCGGCGAGGAAGGGCTACCGCCTGATCCTGGTCATTCCCGACAAGATGGGCCTCGACAAGATCCGTCACCTGAGGGCGCTTGGCGCGGAGGTGCGGCTTTCCCGCTCGGATGTCCCGAAGGGTCACCCCGAGTACTACCAGGACATGGCGGAGCGGATCGTGGCCGAGACGCCGGGCGCGTTCTGGGCCAGCCAGTTTGACAATCCGGCCAACCCGCAGGCCCACGAGACAACGACGGGCCCGGAGATCTGGGAACAGATGAACGGCGATGTCGACGCGCTGGTCGCCGGCGTCGGGTCCGGCGGCACGATTACCGGCACCGGCCGGTTTCTGAAGCGCATGAATCCCGATCTCAAGGTGGTGGTCGCGGATCCGGTCGGGTCCGTGGTCGGCCCGGCGGTGATGACCGGCGAGGTGAACTACGAGGGCGGGTCCTGGCTGGTTGAGGGCATCGGAGAAGACTTCATTCCCGACAACCTTGATCTCTCTCTCATCGACGACGCCGAGATCGTACCCGATTCGGAAGCCTTCGCGGCCATCAACATGTTGTTGAGCGAAGAGGGCATCCTCGCCGGCAGCTCGACCGGAACACTGCTGGCGGGGGCGCTTCGGTGGTGCCGGCGCCAGACCCGGCCGATGCGGGTGGTCACCTTCGTGTGCGACACCGGAAACAAGTACCTGGGCCGGGCCTTCGACCCGGCATGGATGGTGGAACAGGGACTTGTCGAACGCGCCATGGCGGGAGACCTTCGCGACCTTATCGTCAACCAGGCCGATCAGGGCCGGGTGATTTCGGTGTCGCCGTCCGACACCCTGAACACGGCCTACAGCAGGATGCGCGCCAACGAAATCAGCCAGGTGCCGGTCCTGGCAGATGACGGGTCGGTCGTCGGGGTGCTGGACGAGGAGGATATCCTGCTGGCGGTGCATGGCCAGCCGGAAGTCTTCAATGACCCGGCAAGCCGGCACATGACCGAGCGGCTCGACCTGATGCCTGTCAATGGCCGGCTGGCCGACCTGGTGGCACTGTTTCGTGCCGACAAGGTCGCGATCGTGGTAGATGGTACGCGGTTCCTCGGAATCATCACCAGGGTCGATCTCATCAACCACATGCGCCGCGCCCTGTCCTGAACCCCTCAGGGGGAATCGGACGGATGCCCGCCTCCGCACCCCGGGATGCCATGACACAGAAGCCCAACCGCCCCGGTTTCGCGACCCGGGCAATCCATGCCGGTCAATCGCCCGATCCGACCACCGGGGCGATCATGACCCCGATCTACGCCACCTCGACCTATGTCCAGGAAAGCCCCGGGATCAACCGGGGCTACGAGTATTCTCGCACCGGAAATCCGACCCGGGCGGCAATGGAGGCCTGCGTTGCCGATCTCGAGAACGGGGCCAGGGGATTCGCCTTCGCCTCCGGGCAGGCGGCGATGGGAACCCTGCTGGAGTTGCTGGACACAGGCGACCACGTGATCGCGATGGACGACCTGTACGGTGGCTCGTACCGGTTGTTCGAAAACGTCCGCCGGCGCTCCTCCGGGCTTACCTTCAGTTTCGTCGACCTGTCGGACCCGGACCGCCTCAAGGCGGCCCTGACCGACAGGACCCGGATGATCTGGGTCGAGACGCCGACCAACCCCCTGCTCAAGCTGGTCGACCTCGAGGCGGTTGCGGCACTCGCGGCACGTCACGGGGTGATGACGGTGTGCGACAACACCTTTGCCTCTCCGTGGATCCAGCGTCCGCTCGACCACGGTTTCGACATCGTGATGCACTCGACGACCAAGTACCTGAACGGCCATTCGGACATCGTCGGTGGTATTGCCGTCGTCCGGGAAGGACGCGAGGAACTGGCCGGGCGGATCGGCTACCTGCAGAACGCGATTGGCTCGGTGCCAGGGCCGTTTGACAGTTTCCTGGTCCTTCGTGCGCTCAAGACGCTGCCGATTCGCATGGAACGGCACTGCGAGAACGCGGCCCGGGTTGCCGCCTTCCTCGAGGCGCACCCGAGGGTGGAGCGGGTGTGGTACCCGGGACTGGCGAGCCACCCGCAACACGAGCTCGCGCAACGGCAGATGCACGGGTTCGGGGGCATGGTGACGGCGATCATTTCCGGAGGGCTCGAGGATGCACGCCGGTTCCTCGAGCGGTGCACGCTGTTTGCGCTGGCCGAGTCACTCGGGGGTGTCGAGAGCCTGATCGAGCACCCGGCGATCATGACCCACGCCTCTGTGCCGCGCGAGGTGCGCGAAAGCCTCGGAATATCGGATGGACTGGTGCGCCTGTCAGTCGGGATCGAGGATGGCGACGATCTGATCGCCGAACTGTCCCAGGCGCTGGGATGACGCGCGCGAGATCAGGGAAGAGCAGGATGAAACTGTATGGGTTCGGCCCGGCGGCAAACGCGCAGCGGGTCCAGGTGTTCCTGGCGGAGAAGGGGATCGAGATGCCCTTCGCCGAGGTCAACGTGCGCGACCGCGATCAGTGCTCGAAGCCCTGGGCGAGCATGAACCCGTTCAATTGAGTGCCCTTTCTCGAGCTTGATGACGCCACCGTCATCGCCGAGTCCATGACCATATGCCGATACATCGAGGAGTTGCGCCCCGAGCCGTCGCTGTTCGGGCGCACACCGCGCGAGCGGGTGGAGATCGACATGTGGTGTCGCCGGATCGAACTCGACGGGTTCCTGCCCATGCTCCACGCAGTCCGCAACCACGTGCCCATGTTCTCGGGCAGGGTTATCCCGGGGACACGGAGTGACCGGCTCAGCTGCCGGTCATGGTTCGGCGGGGAAGCGAGACGATGGAGGTGTTCGTTGGCCGTTTCGAGCCGCACATGGCGGACCGCGGGTTCGTGGCCTGTGACCGCATTACCGCCGCCGATATCGTCGACTTCATCGCGATTCCCACCACCGGCGTGGTCGGGATGGCAATCGGGGACCGGTTTCCCGCGGTTGCACGCTGGTTTGCACCCTGTTCCAGTCGGCCCGCGTTTCAACCTGCAGGGCCCGGTTCCCCGGTCTCCCGCCTCGGTCAGCGACGTTGATCACCTATTGACGACGACCCACGTTGCCCACACTATGTGGAAGTCTGCACAAGACGCTGTAGAGGATCAGTTCTTGTTCGCTACATAAGGGAAGCAACGCCCATGGCCTCCGCGCAGCGTGATCCGGATCTTCAATCGGCAGGAAACCATGCGGACCACCCCCCACGGGCGATGGCGCCTGTCGGGCTTCCCAAGGAGGATACGGATGTGATCGGGGATGCGGTTGCCGCGTTTCTGGTTGGCCAGGACCTCGGGCTCTGGAGATGCTCCTGAACCCTGGTCCGGAATGCCTCAAACAGCGCCTGTGAACTGCCGGACGATCCGGGGTCGGTGGATCACGCGCCGATCACGACCGGGCTCACCAGCTGGCGTATTGTCTTCATGACTGCCATCGCAACGATCTGGCCCGTCTTGCGGTTGGTCGGCGAGACCGCGATATCCTCGCGGAAGGAAAACGACCCGAAGGCGCCGGTTGCGTGAACTTCGCAGACATGGGTGTCAATCTGCGGGTCGGCGATGATGGTCAGGTGTGTCCGGTCAAGTCCGAGCCCGGCCAGCGAAACCGCCGCGGAGATGTTTACGTTCTGCGGGTAGAGCAGGGCGCCCTCGCGCGGTGTTCCCTCGAATATGACCGTCGGCCCGGTGAGCGCGGCAAGGTCGTGCTCGCCCTCCGCCCGCGTTCCGTACCAGGCGGACGGATCCTTGCGCACGATCATGTTGACCTCGTCGAGACCGCCAACCGCTGCCGCTGACAGGGTGTCGAGGGCGCCGATGCCGGCGGATGGAATGATCAGGCGCGCGCCCGAGCGTTCAGCGGCCCCGACGCACCGGCGGTAGAGGTCATCGTCGCAGAACGCGCCGACCGAGGTGACGATGAGGTCGGCGCCGGATGCGAGAATGCGTTCGCCGAGATCCCGCACCGCAGCGTGGCCGGCGCCCTCAAGTACGGCGTCGAACCGGTGCGCCAGGAACCGCGCGGGATCGTGGGTGACGGGAACATCGCCAGGCTCCGTTCTGGGAGTGCGGACGAGTACCGACTCGACGGTGATCCTGTCTGCGAGCGAGGTTCTGATCATCCCGAGCACGTCAAGACCGATCGCTCCCATCCCGATCAGCCCGAGGGCGAGGGGCCTGCTGTCTCTCGTTGCCGACACTCCCATCGTGTCCCTGCCTGTCTCGGTTTCCGATCCGGGACACACTATCGCGCCGGAGCGAACTGCGCCAAGCGCGAGTGGCAACCGGCATCAGGCTGGCGATGCCGCACACCAGGACCGGCATCGCGTTGTCAAGTACAGGCAGGATGCTGAAGTGCACGGGCATGAGGTCGAGATTGCTACCGCGGGTCGACCCGACCGGCACACAGGGTGCCGGCGATGCGAGGCGGAGCGCGTCAAGGCTCTCGTCCCGCCGCGGCACCGTGACGCGCTGGACGAAACCCGGGAGCAGGGCCACGGCCATTCCGACGATGGGACTGCCCGCCGTCAGTGCGTCAAGTGCGACAGCGGCGACGAGGCAGCCGGCGGCAGCGCCGGGCAGGCGAAGCGTCGGTAGCGGCGCGGATGGGCACGGTCATTCAGCACCGCAAATGCCAGTGATCCGGGGTGCCGGGGCTCTCGGGAGGGCTGCGGGCAACACCTCAGGCATGGAATTGGCGGGATGCCGGCGAACCCCCGGTGTCAGGGAACCCGTGCACATGCGGATGCCTTGTGTCGGGACCCCGGGAGATCTTCGGTCTGTTCCGCCTGTCGTGGCGGGACCGTGCCGGGAAAGGAGAATGCCGAAGCCCATGATTAATGGACCGAAGAAGTCGGATGTGGCCGTATGACCTGTTTGCCCGCGGCTTCGGCGCCGACCAAATCGAGGCCGGCAACGGCACCGACACCCTGGCGGGCACCGGGCTCTGCCGGATCAACCCGCGCACGGGTAACCGGCCGCGCGGCCGGGCCCGGGGCAGACGACGGCGACGCCCGGCGTCCATGACCTCCCCTGGGCGGCGAAAGGTCCGCCTTTCGCGCCTTCCGGCCTCCTCCATCGGCTGCCTCCTCCGATGCCTGGCCTCTGGACCCGACCGGGAGTTTCACGATCCGCCCGTCATACACCCGCTCTTGAGAGCTTTGCCAACCTGGTCGGTCAGGCCGGGACCCGGTCCGTGGTCGCCACGCCGCACCAGGTCGGCGCACGCGGAGCCCTGTTCGTTCCGATCGCGCCGGTGCGGGAGATGCGTTACGGACCTGGCACGGTGCCCAGGATCAGTTCAGCCGGCCACGGCAGGAACAGGACCGCGGGAACTGCCGCGCCGATCAGCTTGATCCGCCTGAACTCGCCCATCTCACCCCTGAGTCCGACTGCGAAACTCGAGAGATCGGCTTTGGCCGCCACACAGCCGGTTACTCCGGCCCGCACGGTCCTGGTGATCGCTTCGGCGTGACTGGCGTTGACGCCCCTGGCTTCCAGCTTGCGGGTGATTGCAGGCGGATCGAACGGAACATCTGCCATCCATGGACGCCGGGCCGCACGGTCCGGTCGGTCAAGCCCCGGATCGACGGCACGGGCAGCCCCGGGCTTCGGCCTGGCGCACCCGGAGTGACCTTCATCCCGGTCGTGCAGGTACAGTTCCGCGAGCTGGTGGGCGATTCAGGCCGCGGACGAGCCGCCGCCGGCGGCCGAAACGTGTCTTCCGCAATCGTGGGGCGGGCCCGAACAGGCCTCGCACATCTGACGGGCACGGAACTGGTTGGCGGCAGTAAGTACGTCTGCCGTGGGTCCGTGTGCGACCAGGTCGCGCGCCAGGATCATCGTTTGGGGAAAATGAGTGCGAACGGTCTCGACGTCGTGCAGGACGGTGAGCACCGTGCGTCCTTCTCCGTGCCAGCGCTGTATCACACCGAGCAAATCGGTCATCGTCCTGGAATCGATGGCCGTGAACGGCTCGTCGAGCAGCATGAGCCGTGCGTCCTCAAGCAGGAGGCGGGCGAACAGTGAACGCTGAAACTGCCCGCCGGACAGGGTCCTGACGGGCCGGGACTCGAACCCGGTCAGTCCGACGGCGGCTATGGCGTCGTCGATCCGGGACCGGTGCCGGGCTTGCAGCCCCGAAAAAGCGCCGATCTCGCGCCAGAGCCCCATCGCCACGAGGTCGATGACCGTGACCGGGAATGACCTGTCGATGTCCGACTGTTGTGGCAGGTATGCGACATCGTTTCGCGCACAGGTTCCGAACTGGACGCGCCCGGCGAGTGGCCGCAACGCACCCGTCATGCCCTTGAGCAGCGTCGACTTGCCCGCACCGTTCGGCCCCACGATGGCGGTCAGGCTGCCATCGGGAACCTGGCCTGTGACGTGACGCACCGCGGGGCGCCGGTCATAACCCAGGGTCAGTTCCTGAAACGCGACCGCATAGGTCATGACCCTCCCGGAGTGGATGTCGCCCACAGGAAACCGAGCCAGAGCGCCAGAAGAAGCAGAAGCGCTCCGGCAATCCGCGGCGCCGCCCCGACGAGCAGCAACCCGCGTTCAGGCCTGTGCGCATTTCGCGTGCGCCGGGCCGCTAGGTTCTGCAGCGCGCGCACTGGCCATGGACCTCGATCACCTGGCGTGTTGGCGTGAAGTCGATCTGTTCCGCGATGCTTGACAGCTGGTCAGTGACGACCGACGAGACAGGCTCGGCAACCGAGCCGCAATCCTCGCAGATAAGGAGAATCGGTGAATCCCTGTGCCGATCGACTGAACAGGCAACAAAGGCGTTGAGGGATTCAAGACGGTGCACTCCGCCACGCTCGATCAATGCCGCCAGCGCCCGGTAGATCGTTGGTGGAGCAAGTCGCGGTTGAACATCGCGCAATTGTCCGAGGACCTCGTATGCAGACATCGGCGTACCGTGCTTCTGAAGGACCGCGAGAACCTTTTCCTGCATGTTCCCACTGCGTTGATTCACATCAGCCTCACAGACCGCTCACTGAGCGTATATTATACCGTTACATGACTCCGGTGCCAACTTGTCGTGGCGCGGAGCCAACAGGTGCACCTGCGCTTGATAGTTGACCAATATCACATTTGAACCGATGTGGTCGGCTGTCTTTTCCGGAACAGTGTTCACGCGGATGTCCCCGGTGACACGTGATCGATGAAGATCGCGGCAGGATTCCGGCGGCGGCGTGGCGGTGCCGGGGCATGCGGGGACCGGACGGTGCGCGCCGTCCATGTCCCGGCGGCGAAGTGCTGCACCGCGCGCGCGGGCACCAGCCGCCGCGGTGGCGCACAGCTCGCCGTACCGTGTCACCGCGTGTCCTGTGACTGGTCATCCACGGATCGAAGGGACGGGTGAGCGCGCCGGTGGCGCCTCGCCGCAGCGGGGCTCCGCGGGCAGGGACACCCGCGGCATGTCCCGCCAGTCCGTGATCACGGAGGTGTTCTTTGTCGGGTGCCATGGCAGGGGCGGGGGCGGGCGTCTACAGTTGCCGGGTGTTCTGTTTCCGTGAGCGGGGTAATGCATGACGGCTCGCGCCGAGGAAGCCCCGGTCAGCCGCGCCTACCGGATGCTCGTGCTCGTCATCATGGCGTTGAGCGCCATGCTGTATTCGCTCACCATCACCATGGTGAACGTTGCCCTGCCGCAGCTGCAGGGCGCGCTTGGCGCGACCCAGGAGCAGGTGGCGTGGGTGGTGACGCTCAACGTGGTTGCCACCGCCGTGGTCACGCCGCTCACCGGGGCGATGGTCGCCATGTTCGGGCAGCGACGCCTGCTGCTCTGGTGCATCTCCGGCTTCACCCTGGCGACGCTCGCCTGCGCCTTCGCCACCAGCCTCGAATCGCTGTTGTTCTTCCGGGTGCTCCAGGGGGCGCTCGGTGCGCCGCTGGTGCCGATGGCACAGGCCATCATCCTGCAGACCTGGCCGCGGGAGGAACATGCCAAGGCCAACGGCTTCATGGGCATGTCGGTGGTGATCGGGCCCGCGATCGCTCCATCGCTCGGCGGATACCTCTCGCAGGAATACAGCTGGCGCTGGGTGTTCCTGATGATGGTCCCCCTCGGTGTCGTCACCTACCTGGGCGTCGTGCGCTGGATTCGTGAAGGAGGGCACAACACCGCGTTTCGCTTCGACTTCGCCGGGTTCGCCCTGTTCTCGATCGCGATCGTCTCGCTGCAGCTCATCCTTGACCGGGGCGAACGCCTCGACTGGATGGACTCGCCCTTCATCGTCTCGACGACGGTACTGATGGCGGTTGCGTTTCTCATGTACCTCGCGAACAGCTGCTTCACCGAACAGCCGTTCATCAACCCCCGGCTGTTCGGCGATCGCAACTACACCATCGGGCTGTTCCTCGTCTTCATCTACGGCTCGCTGAACTTCACGCCGCTGGTCCTGCTGCCGCCGCTGCTGCAGAACCTGAAGGGGTATCCGGACGGGCTGATCGGCATCCTGCTCGCGATGCGCGGTGTCGGCATGATCGTGGGTTTCATGGTAGCGGCCCGGATGGGGCGGGTGGATCCGCGGGTTGGCCTGGTGGTGGGCATGGTCTGTGTCGGCATCAGTGGCTGGGCGCTCAGCCTGCATGATCTCAATGTCGGCATGTGGGCGCTCGCATGGCCCAGCATCCTGCAGGGGTTCGGCTGCGGCATCATGTGGGTGCCGCTGTCGATCGTGACATTCTCCACCCTGCCGCCGGCCATGCTCCCGGACGGGTCGGCGCTGTTCCATCTGCTGCGCAACCTCGGCACCAGCCTGTTCGTGGCCTTCAGCGTGTTCCTGCTGGTGCGAACCACGAAGATCCGCTACTCCGAGATGGTGGGTACGGTGACGCCGTACTCCGAGCGCCTGGACTTCGGGCATGTCGTCGGCACGGGGTCCGTGGACTGGGTCGACAGTCTCGGCAGGCTTGCGTCCGAAGCCGTCCGTCAGTCGACGATGATCGGCTACAACAACTGCTTCTACCTGTACGCCGCCACCTGCTTCGCCAGCCTGCCGATCCTGGCCCTGGTTACGCTTGACCGAAAATCCCGCCGGTGACGGCGGTTCAGGGCATCGGGGAGACGATGGAGCGGGGGACGAAGACCTCGCCCTTCATGAGGATCCGCGCGGTTCGCCACGCCGTGACCTGCTCGACTGTGACGACTCCGTCTTCCGTGCGGACCGATGCGTCAAGCGGCAGCACTCCCGACGGTGTCGCGATGCGCAGCGCGTCCGCTCCCCGCGCCAGCACCCGTGCGCAGACCGAGCCAGGGATGCGGCAGGCAACGGCGAGACACATGGCGCCTGTCAGCGGCAGTACCCGGTGGACCCGGCCCATGGACCAGATTCGCGCCGCGATGACGGCCTCGTTGCCTGCGACCGTGGCGCCCGAAAGGGTACGATAGCTCCGCGCCGGGGCGACCAGGCCGATCATCGGCGCGTTGGGACGGGCGGTTTCGGGCGAAGCGGCCAGCCCCATCCTGACCGCCGCCTCGCACCTGATCCGTTCGAGCCGGGCCGTGAGCCCGGTATCCGCGTCAAGCGCGTCGATCCCTTCTGTGCCTTCGAGCCCGAAACGCTCCGCTTCGAGAAACACGCAGGGATTGCTCGAATCGACCATCGAGGCCTCGACGGTCCCGTCGTCGCCGGTCGACACCGTGTCGACGGGCCGCCCGGTGGGCAGCAGCGCACCGGTTGCCGGTCCGGCCGGATCCATGAAATCGAGCCTGATCCCCGCTCCAGTCCCGGCCACGCCCGGGATGGCGAAGGATCCTTCGACCTCCGGCGCGCCGTCCGTTACCGGCACCCTGGCGCGGATCAGCTTGCGGGTGTTGGTGTTGTGGATCATGACCTCGGTCTCGGAGCTGTTCGCGTCGACCAGTCCGCTGTCGATGGCGAAGGGTCCGACCGCGGAACTCAGGTTGCCGCAGTTGGAGCCGAGGTGCACGGCCGGTACCGCGACATCAACCTGGGCAAAGGTGTAGTCGACATCGGCGTCGGGACGTGTCGACGGGCCGATGATCACCGCCTTGGATACCGAGGACAGACCGCCGCCGAGACCGTTCAGCTGCCTCTGGTAGGGGTCGGGACTGCCGAGAACCGCGAGCAGGATCCGGTCCCGGAATGCCGGATCGCCGGGAAGATCGACGTTTCGGAAGAACACCCCTTTCGACGAGCCGCCGCGCATGAATGTCGCCGGAAACGAGACCTGTGCCATTCTCGGGGTTCCTTCACGCAGGGTTCGCACGGTGCTCCCGCGGGAGGGTCCGCCCCCGGACCGCCGCCGAGGGCAGCATGCCGGCGCCGGCGCGAACCGGTAGCCATCTTGCCGGGCAAGTCTCTACAGGGGCAAGTGCCGTTCGGGCCCGGGCCAGGGGACCTTGCCGTGCCACGCCGGTTTCTCCATGCTGCCGCCCGGCGTCGTGGAGCCGGAGGAAGCGGGACCCCGTGGGAGCGATGATCATGATCGGATGCAGGACTGGCTGTGTCATCCTGTTGGCGGGTGCGGTGCTTGCGACGTGGGCGACGGTCCCCGCTGCCCGTGCCGAGGGCGAGAAGGCGGCGTGCGTGGAGGCGCTTGAACGGGTCCGGCAGTGGATCCGTGCGACCGAACCCGGCGCGCCGCAGGAAGAACACGCGCGGGTGAAGGCTGCCGTTCAGGAGACAGGCAGCCTGTGCGACGCGGCGCGCGCGGCATTGCCGCAGGACACGGAAGTCATGGTGCACAGCGCCTACGCCGCCTTCGCCAGGGAGGATCGGAAGGCCGGCGTGGCGCTGATCGAACAGGCGGCGGATGCCGGTCATGCGTCGGCGATGGTGATGCTGGCCCGCTACCACGCGCGTGGCGAGCTGGTGGAAAAGGATGTCGAGGGAGCCTGGCTGCTGCTGATCCAGGCGCTGAAGTCGGATGATGCGGCGGCCCGGATCCAGGCCGCGCTCGAGTTCCTGCCCGGTGGCGCCGGACCCGAGAACCCGCAGCGGGCGCGCACGGTCATCATGGATCTCGCCGATCAGGGCAACAGCGAGGCGATGATCACCTACGCCATGAAGGTCCTCGGCCTGCTGAAGCGGTCGGCCGGCGACGTCGAGGCGGAGGAAGGCATGGCGTTGCTGCACCGCGCGGCCGAGGAGGCCGGCGATACCCAGGCCATGATCTATCTGAGCCTGCTCTACAACCAGGGCAAGGTGGTTCCGAAGGACGAGGCCATGGCGATCAATTTCGCCCGGAAGGCCATTGACGGCGGCCTGACCAGGGCCTACGGCACCATGGGCCAGATCTACCAGAACAAGGGCGAACTCGAGGAGGCTGTCAGCTGGTTCCGACGCGGGGCCGAGGCCGGGGACGGGTTTTCCCAGGGCATGCTCGGCTTCATGTACATGGGCGGGTTCGGCGTCGACCGGAGCGAGGAAGAGGCGAAGCGGTGGTGGACCATGGGACGCTGGAACGGCGACCGGCTGTCGTCCGGTTACCTGCAGGTGCAGCGCGAACGCGCGATGGAGTTGCAGGGCCGTAACGGGAGTTCGGGCAGCAGCCAGTAGGTCCGCGGTTCAGACCAGATCCCCGTCCGACAACGTGAAGTGAAGCCGGTAGGTGCCGAGCGCGACCTCGCTCGCGCCGCGGGTTGCGAGTGCGGAGGGTGACAGTGTTCCGGCGACAAGCTCCTCGAGGGGCCCCGCGTCGACGGCCTCGACGAGGAACACGCCGTCCGCCACCGCGTCGACGCCCTCGCGCATCGCCTTTTCCTCCGTCTGCACGTGGCTTGCCTGCAGGTCGCCCCGCAGCAGGTGGGCTGCGACGATCCCCGGGGTGCCGATCAGTGCCGGCAGTGCCTTGCGCGCGAGCCACGCCGCGGGATCCGGTTCCCCGGCCGCGGTTGCGAACCGGCCGGTGAGGATGGCTGCGCCCTGGCCGATCCCGAAGGACGCCTCGACCCGGCAGAGCGACCGGTTGTTGTCCTTCAGCTCCGGGCCCACCCTTCGGGTCCACGGGGTCGGAGAATTCAGTCGTTCGAGGTAGGCCGGTGACGTGAGGGTCTCGAGCGACTCGGTCTCGTAGAAGTGGAAGAACTCCGGGTCGGCGTCGATCGGGCCATAGCGCCGGCCACGCAGGAAACCCGGTACACCGACACGTTCGGGCACGTGTTCGTGGACATGCCAGTGGTTGTAGTCGGCCTGCGCCGACGGGGACACGTTGTGCCAGATGGCGGCAACGCCCTTACCCAGCAGCGGCATGATCCCGGTCCCCCGTGGTGGTGGCACCCTGGTAGTAGATCTTCCGCTGTTCCTCGTCGGCGCGCTCGTGGAATGCGACCGCTACCGGGTCGAAGTCGCACGATGGTTCCGGTTCGGGTTCGAAGTGACCGAAACGGTCGGTTCCCCTGACCAGCGACGCCGAATCCCAGTCGGCCTGTACCTGGCGGGCCGAGGGCGCGATGTAGCGAATGCCGATGCCGATGCGCCGGTCATCGCTGATATTGGGGCCCGACGCGTGCGCCAGGCGATAGTCGAACAACGCAACCTCGCCAGGGGCCAGTTCGAGTTCGAGTGCCCGTGTTTCGTCGATGCCGTTGATCGACTGGCCGCGGGTGAGCATGTTGTGTTCGGCCCAGGTGTCCTCGTGCTCCATCGGCGGCTCGAGGTGCGATCCTGGCAGGACACGCAGGCAGCCGCTTGCGCGTGTCGCGGGCGAGAGCGCCAGCCACACCGAGACGAAGCGGTCACTCTCCACACCCCAGTACCGACTGTCCTGGTGCCACGACACGTACTGCGGGGAGTGGGCCTCCTTGATGAACCAGTGGGTGGTCCAGCACAGGATGTCCGGCCCGATCAGGTCCTCGACCAGATCGAGGATACGGGGGGTGCGGACCACCTCGGCCAGCCATCGGAACAGCAGGTGGCTCTTGAACCGGTAGGACCCGCGGATCATGTCACCCGGTCGTGGCCGATTCTCGGTAAACACCGGGCCGCGCTCCGCTTCGACGGCCTCGAGCGCCCCTCGCAGCCGGGCGGCTTCCGCTTCGTCGAACACCCGGAGCGGTGACAGGGCACCGGTGCGGCGGTAGCGCTCTATGGCGCTCTGGTCGAGTTCACCTCCCATCACGGACCTCCCTTCCTTCCGGCGACCGGTCCTGCTCGCGTGCCCGAGGGTTCCGGCCTTGCCTGTGCCAGTGTGCGGGGATTGACGGGTCGTGTCGAGCCCGGGCCATGCCCGTCCGGGAACCCGGCTCGCGGGCTGCTTCCTCACGCGTGCGGGCAGGCCGTGTTCCGCAGCCCGTTCCGGGTGCTCAGGTTCCGCGGTCCGGCGTGGTAGGATCGTGCGGAGCGGTTCCTGCCGGTGCGGCAGGTCGGCGTGTGGAGGCATGTGGCGTGATGAGTGCCGGAACCCCTGGCGCATGACCCGGGCCACGCTCATTCTCGGAGGTGCGCGGTCGGGCAAGAGCAGCTACGGCGAGACACTCGCTCTCGCCTCCGGCCTGGTCCCGGTCTACCTGGCCACCGCGCGGGCCGGCGACGGGGAGATGGGCGCGCGGATTGCGCGTCACCGTGAACGCCGGGCCGGGCAGGGATGGCGTCTGGTCGAGGAGCCGACGGAACTGGCCGCGGCTCTGCGCCGGGAGGCGACCGCCGGAACGGTGGTCCTTGTCGACTGCCTCTCGATGTGGTTGTCCAACCTGCTGGTCGCCGGGTGTGAACCGGAACCGCCGGCAGCCGCCCTGCTCGAGGCAATCGACAGTGTCGAGGGACAGCTGCTGCTGGTCTCGAGCGAGGTCGGGCTCGGCGTGGTGCCGGCGACGTCCCTCGGGAGGCGGTTTCGTGACCGGCTTGGAGAACTGCACCAGGAGATAGCCCGCGGCGCCGGAACGGTGGTGATGATGGTGGCGGGGCTCCCGCTCCTGGTCAAACAGGACGGCGGCAGCGACGCGTGACCGAAGCATTCACGCCCGTCGACCATGCACCGGTCCTCTTCGCAGCCCTGGTGCTGGATGCGCTGATCGGGGACCCCGACGCGGTATGGCGGCGCATCCCGCATCCCGTGGTGCTCATGGGCCGCATGGTCGACCGCTTCGAGCGGGCATGGAACCGGTCGGCACTGGCCGAAGGCAAACGCAGGGCCCTGGGAACTCTGGCGGTCCTGTTCCTGGTCGCGGCGGCGGCGGGCGCTGGCTGGGCTCTGGCGGGCGCCGCGGCATACCTGCCGGGAGGCGCGCTGGTCGAGGTGGTGTGTGTCGCGGCCCTGCTTGCGCAGAAGGATCTCTACCGCCACGTTGCCGAGGTTGCCCGCGCACTCGAAACGGACGGCCTCGATGCTGCCCGGGGATCGGTTGCCCATATTGTCGGACGCACACCGGCCTCGCTGGACGAGGCAGCGGTTTCCCGGGCCGCGGTCGAATCACTCGCGGAGAACTTTTCCGATGCCGTTGTAGCCCCGGTATTCTGGTACCTGGTGCTTGGCCTGCCCGGCATTGTTGCCTGCAAGATGATCAATACCGCCGACAGCATGATCGGGCACCGCTCCGACCGTTTCCGGGCCTTTGGCGGTGCCGCGGCGCGGCTCGACGACTTCGCAAACCTGGTCCCGGCGCGACTGGCCGCCGCGCTGCTCTCGCTCGCCGCCCCCGCCGTTGCCGGCGCGTCGTGGCGGTCCGGGATTCG
This sequence comes from Alphaproteobacteria bacterium, assembly GCA_022822665.1. Classification (GTDB taxonomy): domain Bacteria; phylum Pseudomonadota; class Alphaproteobacteria; order Thalassobaculales; family Thalassobaculaceae; genus Bin52. The sequence goes on from JAJEAR010000030.1 coordinate 115,194, forward strand.
CGCCGCGTGGCGTGACGCGGCCCGGCACCGGTCGGTCAACGCCGGTTGGCCGGAGGCGGCGATGGCGGGAGCGCTCGGGTTCAGGCTCGCCGGTCCCCGCTCCTACGACGGTGTACGCATCGACGATGCCTGGATGGGCGACGGACGTGCCGGACTCGGTGCCCCGGACATCAGGCGCGCGCTTGCTCTCTACGCGGTTGCCTGCGCGCTGCTCGCAGCCGGGGTAATGGTGCCCGCCGCGGTCTCGATCGTCTGAACGCCCGCGCCTTAGAACTCCGCGTTCTCGATGACCCACGGTTCCGCGTGCGACGCCCTCACCCATTCCTGCATCGGGGGGTAGGACCAGATCGCCTCCGAATAGGCGCTCTCGATGTCGCCGAGTTCGACGGCGTAGGTGCGCATGCGGCTGACCATCGGGGCGAACATGGCGTCGGCATTGGTAAACGGGCCGAACAGGAATGGTCCGCCGCCATCGCGTCCGTAGCGTTCGCGTGCTCGGCGCCACACCGCGGTGATCCGGTTGATGTCGTCCTGGACACCCGGCTTGCGCCCCTCGTTCGGAAAGCGGCTGCGGATGTTCATCGGCATGTGCGTCTTGATGGAGTTGAACTCGGCGTGGACCTCGCAGCAGAGCGAACGGGCGATGGCGCGGGCGCGGATGTCCTGCGGCCACAGCCCGACCTCGGGAAACAGTTCGGCGGCATACTCGCAGATCGACAGGCTCTCCCAGACGACGTTGTCGCCCTGTTTCAGGATCGGGACCCGTCCGTTGCGCCAGTGCTTGAGGATTTCCTGGCGCGTGTTGGGTTGATCAAGCGGGACGAGAATCTCCTCGAAGACGGCGCCGGCAGCCGAGAGCGACAGCCATGCCCGCAACGACCATGACGAATAGTTCTTGTTGCCGATGATCAGCACAAGATCATCCATCGCGTACTCCTTCCCCCCGGGTTCGCGCCGGCATTTGAGCCCGAGCCATGCTCGAACGCAACAGTCTTGGCACCGTGCGAGGTCCCGTGTTCGTGCCGCGCGTGCGTCGAAGGCGCGGCGCCGGCGGGGCCTTGCGACCCGCCGGAACGCTCTGGCGCGGTTCGGTGGCCAACACTATGTTGGGCGGGTCCGGAAGACGCGTTAAGCCGAGAACACAGGGGAATTCCTGACATGAACCTGGTCGAGACTGCTGCTGATGGTGCCGTTCCGATCGTCCCGGTGCTCGCGGGTGAACTGCCCGACGGGAACGGCTGGGCACGCGCAACGGGGTTCGAGGCCAGGCCGGGCGATTTCAGGTTCGTTCCCGACGAGGCCGGGAGCCTCGCCAGGGTTCTGGTCGGGCTCGACCCGTCCCGGAACATGTGGAGCCTCGCCGGGCTGCCGGCAAGCCTGCCCGAAGGCGACTACAGGGTGGACGCGCCCGGCCTCGATGCGCACCAGGCGACGCTGTGGTCGCTTGGCTGGTCGCTCGGCTGTTACGCTTTCGACCGGTATGCCGCGAAGCCCCGCCCCGGAGCGCGGCTCGTGGTGCCGGACGGCGTTGACCTTGCCGAGGTCGAGCGCTGCGCGTCAGGCATCGCGCTGGTCCGTGACCTCATCAATACACCGGCATGCGATCTCGGCCCGCGTGAACTGGCCGAAACAGCCCGGGCCGTCGCCGGGGACGCGGGCGCCTCGATCTCGGTAATCGAGGGGGCCGACCTGCTGGTTCACGACTATCCGAGCATCCACGCCGTGGGCCGGGCGGCGGCAAGGCCACCGTGCCTCATCGACATGCGGTGGGGCGAACCCGGGCATCCGGCCGTGACCCTCGTCGGCAAGGGGGTGTGCTTTGACAGCGGCGGGCTCGATATCAAGTCGGCTGCCGGCATGCTTCACATGAAGAAGGACATGGGTGGGGCCGCCCAGGTGCTCGGACTGGCACGGATGATCATGGGAGCCGGGCTGCCGGTTCGCCTCAGGGTCCTGATCCCGGCGGTGGAAAACGCGATTTCCGGAGATGCCTTCAGGCCGCGCGACGTGTTGCAGACCCGCAAGGGGCTGACCGTCGAGGTGGGCAACACCGATGCGGAGGGCCGGTTGATCCTGTCCGACGCGCTGGCGGAGGCCGCAAGCGAGCGGCCGGAGATGATTGTCGACTACGCGACCCTGACCGGAGCGGCCCGGGTCGCGCTGGGAGCGGACCTGCCGGCACTGTTCTGCAACGACGACACGCTTGCAGGAGAGATCCTGCGCAGCGGCGAGGAGCAGGAGGATCCACTGTGGCGGATGCCGCTTTGGCCCGGCTACCACAGCCACATCGACTCGAAGGTGGCGGACATCTCGAGCACCGGTACCGGCGGCCTGGGCGGCGCGATCATCGCGGCACTGTTCCTGGAGCGTTTCGTGCAGGAGGATATCGCCTGGGCCCATATCGATCTCATTGCCTACAACCAGGCCGACCGGCCGGGGCGGCCGGAAGGCGGTGAGGCTCAGGCCCTGCGAGCCGTCTACGGCATGATTCGCAGTCGGTTCGGCTGAGCCGCCCGGGTCATCAGTACCCGAGCGCGGGGTCCACCAGGTTATCCGGAAGCCGTCCGGCGGCGACCCGCCTGATCGCGGCCGCAACCTGGTCCAGCGCGGTCGCCGGGTTGGTCTGGGCGGAGACATGCGGCCAGACCCGTACCGCCGGGTGGGCCCAGTATGCGTGTTCCGGCGGCAGGGGCTCGGTGTGGAACACGTCGAGTGCCGCGCCGGCAACCTGGCCGCTGTCGAGTGCTGCGAGCAGGTCCTCGACAATCCCGCGGTCGGGAAGCCGCGCCCAGAGATGGCGCGGGCGGCACACGGCATGTCTGCTCTGTGCAGAAACTGGTCTGCCGGCCATTGTTGGGATCCACTCTGTCTCGGTAGCCGCGACATGTCGGAAGCATACAACTGACGGAGCCCGGTCTTGCCGGTACAACCGGTTTGATGCGGTTCTGTGCGGACGCCAACTGGGTCTACTGGTACCTTTCGCCTATTGCTACGGAGCCCGCATCGCTCGCTACCAACAGTTCTCGCCAAAATCTCTCCAACTTACTGCGACGTTTAGGTCCCAGCGGCGAGCGCGCTGGATCATGTAGGCGACCTACCCCGAAAACCACCACGGGGACACCTGACACCTGAGGAACCAAGTTCAATTCTTTTACCGTTGCAATCATCGACTTGAAGCTACCACGAGAGATCATTGGCCATGGAAAGATTAGCGAATTCTCTAGTAAATCCGAAAACACGACTACTCTGGATAGTCCACCCGAATAGTAAAGAGCTGTTACACTGGCTAGCGTCTCTACGATTGCTGATCGTGGATACTTCTCATGCTCCAATAATACGACTCGAAGCTTGCTCGCCAATCCAGACCGAAAGTCGATTCGATCAGAGCGCGCCAACCCGCCCCTACAGGTGCTAAAGAGCCACGAGGCTATTCCCTCTTCGGGGCATCCCGGGTAACAGCTATCGAAAATCTTGTCCGACTTTGTCCTGTCATCGGTAATTGTATGAACTATGAGTCTATCGCCTATGTTGAGATCTTCATAGAGTTTCGTGAGGCCTTCCGCAAGCATTTCGCGATCGATAGCGTCATAAAAGGTTGTCCTGTCGACTATTAATAGTGTTGTCTTGTCACTAAACTCGCAATACTGGTTGCGGGCTTCGGCATGTTCCCAAAGCAAGACCAGTAAAACAAGTGCAACAGCGGACAGCACTGTCTGAGTGCATTGTAATTTACCCACAATGTTATGTCGCATGAAGTTCCTTAACGATTATCTCGGGATTTGGCGTCACAAAGCACTCCGGTACGTCCTCACCGTTTCGAGCCGATCTGTTGCCTTTCTGGTAAGCCAAAAGCCGTAGAGCGACTATTTCTGATACCATTCCCAGAATTTCAGGCCTACGAGCTTCGATCATCTGTAACTTGTTTCTCACCCTCTCTATTTCCTCTTCCGTCTGGTCTAGTTGTCGGTCGAGGTAATTGATGCGCCGATCATGCTCCGTAGACAAGATAGTTGCTCTCTTCTGGAACGTTTCTTCAATCTTATGCATGCGCTTTTGAATTCGAGCCCGTTCTTTGGTAACCTTCTCATAATCCGGATGGGGATCATGTCTCATATACGCGGCCACCATTCCAACCAAAAATATAAGGATATTGATTACAAGCAGCATAAATCCCGCGGTACCCAGTTCAACGGACAGAGCTTCATCCGCTAAAGTACCAAGTGCCGACACATCCCCCTGAAGCAAAGTGCTAAATTCAGTTGTTTGTTCGCGCTCCAATAGGTTGACATAGCTTTGTCTTAGTGCAGCGATAAAGTAGATTGTAGTGCCCACGACAACAAAGGTAATGGCGATGCCAACGTAGTGAAAGATCTTGGAGGATTTGCCGGACGAATGATCAATTTGTCGTAACCACAGTCCAGAGAAATGAGCGCAAAACATAATTATGAGGCCAATCACTAAGGCAATAAATAGACTGATCGCGGGAGTCTCCCGAAAGAAAAATTCAAAAGCAAAACGGTTAACAGGAACTTCCGCCAAGGCTAACAGTGAAAGAAGCGGGAAATAAATCCATACTATGGAAGTTCGCAAGGGTCTTTGGACTTCTAGCTCGATGCGCTTTTCGCTTTCCTTAGCGCCACTAAGACGGTCAGACAACTGTATATACCTTGCGGAATGACGTCCAATGCGCTGATCGAGAGCGTCAAGCTTTGCTTTCTTTGCTTCTATTACGTCGTCACGTTGGCGAACATAATGTTCATCTCGATTTCGTTCTTGAGCACTAATGTCGTTTTGAAGGTTTTCACGAATCGTCCGTAAGCCGAGTTCGAAGTCCCCCATGGTCCGGCGAGCATGTGCAATCACTTCGTGCTGGAAAGGGTACTCGGAGGCGGCGCTTGTCGGGAAGCCGCGTTTGCCGTCGTTCCTGCCGACATTCTCGTCGCGGCGTGCCATTCGTTCATTGAAAGCGCGATAGAAGGCTAGGGCCTTGGCTTCATGCTCGTCGTAGTTCATCGTTCTAGCCTCGTGGGTGTCCTGTTTGAAAATGATAGCTTGCTTGACCGAATAGATTGAATGAGATGATGTTAGGTGTCGTATCGACTGAGGGCAATAGGGTACTGTATCTGGGGCATGCTGTGGTGGCTTATGCCTACCGAACCGGGCTTGCGTCTGTTGCGACGGCACTGATGATGCCGTCGGACGCTGCGTCCGATCGGCGTGTCGGTGTGGGTGGTGTCTTGTGGCTGGAGGGGACTGAGATGGATTGCCATCCGTGTCCTGAGGATTCGGTTCCGGGACCTGGCCGCTAGTGTCCTGTCATTCGTCAAATGTTGGATAGTGGCGTTTGAGTTTCACGCAGGCATCATCGGTGGCGAACTGCCAGTCCACCTTGGCGTGGATGCGGTCTCGGGAAGCCTGCCAGGCGGCGACTTCCCGGCGTAGCTCCTCGATGCAGTTGATGCGGCGGTTCAGGCACTGGCGGATCATGACATTGATTTCCACCTCGGCCACGTTCAGCCAACTGCCGTGTTTGGGGGTGTAGACGAACTCGAAGCGGTCCCACAGGGCCTTGGCCTCGTCCGGCGGGTAGCCCTCGTAGAGGGCTCCGGGTCGATGAGTGCTGAGATTGTCCATCACCAGTGTGATGGTGGTGGCATCCCGGTAGCGCTTGGCGATGTCGGCCAGAAACTGTGCCCAGTCGATCTTGGTCTTGCGCTCGGTCACCTTGGTCATGCGCCTGCCGGCCAGGGGCTCTGTAGTCATGAAGACGTTGCAGGTGCCGCAGCGTCGATACTTGTAGTCTTCACGCGCTGACCGTCCCGGCGCCATAGCGACCGGTTGGCGTGTCTCGCCGATCCGCTGCCGAGGTGTTTCGTCAATGCAAACCACGGGGAAGGCGGCATCATAGGGGCGTCGATAGACATCGAGCACCTTCTCCATGGCCGCGGCGAAGGAGTCGGCGTTGCCTTGAGGAGGGATCACCCACCCGATCCGCTGCCATGGCTTGAGGCGGTTTTTTTAGGACCCGCCGCACCGTCTCGTGCGACACGGCATTGATGTAGCCAAGCTCGACGACGCGGTCGGCCAGCAGCCTCAACGACCATTGCGCGTGACCCTCGGGCGGTTCGCCACAGCTCAAGGCCACCAGGCGCGCCTCGAAGGCGCCGTCGGCCTTTCGCATGTAGGTGGGACGACGTCCCTGCCGGCCACCCAGCGCCGCCTCGAGACCCTCTTCCACGAAACGCTTCTTCACCCGGTCTACCTTGCGCATGCTGATGCGCAGAATCCCGGCAATGACTTCCCCAGTCACCTGACGTTCGTTGAATGCGCCTTCGTCGCAGTTGAGCAGGATCAGGGCGTTGATCACCTTCTGCGACAGGTGCGAACCCTTGGTCGTGATGTCCGAAAGTTCTTCCCGTTCCGCCTCGTCCAGGGTCACCACATAGCGCTTCATGCTCCGACCTCCGTCCCGAAAGGACGGATAGTCTAGCATAATTCGTACGACACATCATAGTTGACATGACACTAGGGCCGACTGATGAAGGACACCGACTTGCTGAAGCGCCTTGTACCGCATTCTTGTTTGAATTGTCATGGTCCCTTTCATCGATCGCCGCCTTGGGACGGCGCCATGGCCGGAAAGTACAGCACGAGGAGTTCTGCCGCCAGAACACCGCTCAGTTGCGGTTCGCGATCATCGTGTGGTTGCTGGCATTGCTTCTGCCAAAGGGTATCCTGTGGCGGGAATCCAGACCCTGTCCGGGCAGGATCGAACGACACCGGATGGCTACACATGGTGTGTCTCCGAAGCGACCGTCGAGTGCCGGTACCGCGCCGCACAGAAGGCCGATACCGGTCCCAGGGGCGTCCCGCGCCGGCGTTCGGATACCGAACATCGTCGCAGTATTAGCCCCGCGCTGCTCAAGGCTGTGCGGTAAGTCTCCGATGCCGAATGATGCGAGCCGTGGGTCAGGTTCGGGTGATCCGTCTGGCCACGAGCCAGGCACGAGAGTGCCCGGGCGCGCCACGACCGGACATCGACATGCCCGCAAGCCACACAGGTCTGGCTGGTATGGCGAGGATCGACCGCAGTCACCCAGTGTGCTCTTGTACTCTTGGTTCTGCGCGGGTTGCCTGAGTCGGTGGCAAGTGTCTCACGGTTCAGTACCGGCTCTTTGGCGTTTGTTCGCGCTTTGTGTCATGTGGAGCGGCTGCAGGTCCTCGATGACGATGGTGCTGGTCGCGTTCGCAAGTTCGCGACTGGTCCGGTGATGACAGTTGCGACGCACCATCGCGATCTGGCGCTTGGCCCTGCGCAGGTGACCGCCGTAGCGCGTCAATCTGGGTGAGACCACGGAGTCTCAGGTTGATTGACGCGCTGCAAGAGACCGATGAGTTGACGTGGCAGGTGCTGGAGGCCCAACTTGTTCAGGCGTATCAGCCTCTGCTGAATGTGCAACATCGCTAGTAGGCATGGTATCGTCTTCCAGCTATGTGGTTTGGGAGGTTCGCTGCCTTTCTAGCTTCGCCCCGTCTGGTTCCCGCTGCGGGGCATTGCGATTTCTACGGTTCAGCAATCCGGATGGTATCCAACATTTTGTTGCTACGGAAATTCTCGGTAATCTTCACATGCGAAGCATCAAAGAAGGCCATACATGCCGATCCGATTGAGCGCTTGGCTGCCGATCGGGAGGGATAACCCTGACTGCTGCGGGCTATAATAGCACCGTGAGGCGAGCAGCCTTACGTTGTGCCGCCCGGCGAACTCTTGCACATAGCGATCCAGATGCCTCGGCGACAGCTTGTGGAACGTGCCCGTGTGGCTGCGCTTCAACATCGACCAGAAACTCGCCATGCCGTTCGTGTGCGTCAGCTCATTCACGTAGTACCCGGCCCTGTGATTGACTGCCCAATGGGCCAAGTCGCTCTCAACGCCGCGATAGTGTCTGTCCTGGCCTCTTTGGAGGGTTGCGCCCTCTTGGGTGATCTCCAAGGCGAAGCCTTGTGATATCTCTCTGTTCGTGTTGATAATGGCTTCTGCGTGGTCTCCGTTCGTGTCGTAGTCGTTGATGCCGATGATGGCCATTTTGCTGACACCGCCGCGCTTGGCGCTGGCCTCGTAGAGCTCCTTGCGTTGCGCGATGCTCATGGTCTGGGGATTTCCGCTCGTGTAGGTCTCGTCGACTTCGACCGGTCGGTTAAACTGTTAATCATCGGTAACCGCTTAGGCCTCGCGTGTTCGGTGCAGCACGAACGTCGCCGTCAGCTGCGAAATGGCGATCTCCCGTTGCAGTTTCTCGGACGAGATGGATTTGAAGCTCGTGACGCAGAGGTAGACGGCGATGGCCCACTTGCCGAGCGGAATCTTCGACGCTTGCAAGGCGTTGCCTGTATTCGCGCTGAAATAGGACGGACAGCGCGGTGCGCCAGTAGAGCATTTTCTTGTAGCTGGCGGGACGGGTGTGGCGGCTGCCGCAATTCAAACAGAACCGCCCGTCCGGCCAAATAGGTCTCTTGAATCAGGCACCGGCGGCCTGGGCGGCGCGATCATCGCGGCACTGTTCCTGGAGCGTTTCGTGCAGGAGGATGTCGCCTGGGCCCATATCGATCTCATTGCCTACAACCAGGCCGACCGGCCGGGGCGGCCGGAAGGCGGTGAGGCTCAGGCCCTGCGAGCCGTCTACGGCATGATTCGCAGCCGGTTCGGCTGACCCGCCCGGGTCATCAGTACCCGAGCGCGGGGTCCACCAGGTTATCCGGAAGCCGTCCGGCGGCGACCCGCCTGATCGCGGCCGCAACCTGGTCCAGCGCGGTCGCAGGGTTGGTCTGGGCGGAGACATGCGGCCAGACCCGTACCGCCGGGTGGGCCCAGTACGCGTGTTCCGGGGGCAGGGGCTCGGTGTGGAACACGTCGAGTGCCGCGCCGGCAACCTGGCCGCTGTCGAGTGCCGCGAGCAGGTCCTCGTCCACGATATGGGCACCGCGGGCGGCATTGATCACGAAGGCGCCTCGGGGCAGCCGGTTCAGCGTGTCGCGGTTGATGATGCCGCGGGTCGACGGGGTAAGCGGCAGCAGGCAGCACAGGACATCGGTCCGCGCCAGGAAGTCGGAGAGCTGGCCGCTCCCTGAATACACCTCCACGCCTTCGACCTGGCGCGCCGTCCTCGCCCATCCCGCGGTCGGGAAGCCGAGTCCCGAGATCGTGCGGGCGGCATGAAGTCCGAGTGCGCCCAGGCCCATGATGCCGACCCGGCGTTCCGAGGTCTCCGGCGGAGGCAGCACGCGCCACCGGTGCTGTCGGGCGAGCGCGTCGTACTCCGGGCCCTGACGATGGAAGTACAGCAGGTTGAGCAGGATCCACTCGGTCATGGATTGCGACATCCACGGATCCACCAGTCGCATGATCGCGATGTCGCGTGGCAGGTCGGGATCGAGGAACAGGTGATCGACACCCTGTCCGAGCGAACAGATGCAGCGCATGCCGGTCATCCCCGCGTAGCTGCCGGGCGGCAGGTCCCACACCATCGCAAACTCGATCTCTCCGGGATCGCCGATGTCCGGCCAGACCCGGAAGTCCAGCCCGGGTATCCGTGCCGCGAGACCGTCCCTCCAGGCATCGGGCGAGGCGAGCGCATCATGAAACATCACCACCGGCATTCTGTATCCCTTCCCGGTTGTCAGGGTCACGGGCGGTCAGTGGCGAACCACGTCGCCGCCATGGGCCTCGAGTTCGAAGGCAGCCGCCATCAGGGCGCGGGTGTAGGGATGGCGGGCATGCCCGAGGATCTCGTCGGTGGTGCCGTCCTCCACCACCACGCCGTCGCGCATCACCAGGATACGGTGGCTCATCGCACGCACAACCTTGAGATCATGGCTGATGAACAGGTAGGCGAGGCGACGTCGCGCCTGCAGGGTGCGAAGCAGCTCGACAATGCGGGCCTGCACGCTGAGGTCGAGCGCCGAGGTCGGCTCGTCCAGCACGATCAGGCGCGGACGCAGCACCACCGCCCGGGCGATGGAGATCCGTTGCCTCTGTCCACCGGAAAACTCGTGCGGATATCGGTCCCGCATCGCCGGATCAAGCCCGACCTCGGCGATGGCCTCGTCGATGCGCCGGTCGCGTTCGTCCGCCTGCAGGTCCCGGGCGTGGACCTGCAGGCCCTCGCCGATGATTTCCGCCATCGACATGCGCGGGCTCAGGCTGCCGAACGGGTCCTGGAACACCACCTGCATCTCCCGGCGCAGCTCGCGGGTCTGGCGGAACCGCAGGCCCTGGATGTCGCTGCCGCAATAGACGATCGGCCCCGCGCTCGAGACCAGGCGCAGCAGGGCAAGTCCGAGGCTGGTCTTTCCCGATCCGCTCTCGCCCACCACGCCGACGGTCTCGCCTTCCCGGATCGAGACCGTGACCCCGTCCACCGCCTTCACGTGTCCGACGGTGCGCTTGAGGATGCCGCGCTGGATCGGGAACCAGACCCTGAGGTCGCGGGTTTCCATCACCGTTTCCGCATCCTCCGGCACCGGATCTGGGGACCCGGTCGGCTCTGCGGCCAGCAGTTGCCTGGTGTAGGCGTGTGACGGTCTTTCGAAGACGGTCCGGGTGGGCCCGGTCTCGACCATCTCCCCGCCTGTCATCACGCAGACCCGGTCGGCCATCTTGCGCACGATGTTGAGATCGTGGGTGATCAGCAGCATGGCCATCCCGAGGTCGCGCTGAAGCCGGGCCAGCAACTCGAGGATCTGGGCCTGGATGGTGACGTCGAGCGCGGTGGTCGGTTCGTCGGCAATCAGCAGGTCCGGTTCATTGGCAAGTGCCATCGCGATCATCACCCGCTGTCTCTGGCCGCCGGACAGCTGGTGCGGATAGGCCGGCAACCGGCTGGCGGGGTCGCGGATTCCGACGAGGTGGAGCAGTTCCAGCGTCCGGCGTCGGGCCGCGTCGGGTCCGAGCCCCCGGTGCAGGCGCAGTGTCTCCCCGATCTGCCGCTCGATCACGTGCAGCGGGTTGAGCGAGGTCATCGGTTCCTGGAAGATCATGGAGATACGGTTTCCCCGCACGCCGCGCAGGAACGTCTCGCCGGCGCCAACCAGTTCCCGCCCCTCGAGAGTGATGCTGCTGCGCGCCGAGTGGGCCGCGGCGGGGTAGGGGAGGAGCTGCAGCACCGACAGGGCCGTGACCGACTTGCCCGACCCGCTCTCTCCGACCAGGGCCACCGTCTCGCCGCGATCGAGCGAAAGCGCGCCGCCCCTGACGGCGTGGACCGGGCCGCCTTCGGTCCGGAAGATGACGTCGAGGTCACGGATCGCGAGCAGTGGCGCGCTCACGCGAAGGTCTTCCTGGGATCGAAGGCGTCACGGACCGCCTCGCCGATGAAGATCAGCAGGCTCAGCATCAGCGCCAGCACGCAGAAACCGGCCATGCCGAGCCACGGGGCCTGAAGGTTCCGCTTGCCCTGGCTCAGCAGTTCGCCGAGCGACGGCGAGCCGGGTGGCAGGCCGAGACCGAGAAAGTCGAGCGAGGTCAGAGCCGTGACCGCGCCGCTGAGGATGAACGGCAACAGGGTGAGTGTGGCGACCATCGCGTTGGGCAGGACGTGGCGGAACATGATCACCGCGTCACCGACCCCGAGCGCCCGGGCGGCGCGAACGAAGTCGAGATTGCGGGCCCGCAGGAACTCGGCCCGCACCACACCCACCAGGGCGAGCCAGCTGAAGATCAGCAGGATGCACAGCAGCACCCAGAACCCGGGGACCAGCACGCTCGACATGATGATCAGGATGTAGAGCTGGGGCATGCCGGCCCAGATTTCGATGAACCGCTGGAACAGCAGGTCGAGCCAGCCCCCGTAGTACCCCTGCACCGCTCCAGCGGCGACCCCGATCACGCTGCTGAACGCTGTCAGGATCAGCCCGAACAGCACCGAGATCCGGAAGCCGTAGAACAGCCGGGCAAGCACGTCCCGGGCCTGGTCGTCGGTCCCGAGCCAGTGCCGTGCGTCCGGTGGCGACGGGGCAGGGCGGTCGAGCTGGCGGTCGATGGTGTGGTAGCTGAACGGGACCGGCGCCCGGATCATCCAGCCCTTCTCGTTGATCAGGTCGCTCACGAAGGGATCGGTGTAGTCCGCCTCGGTCGGAAAGATGCCGCCGAACGCCGTTTCCGGGTAGGCAACGGCGACCGGGAAGCGGAGGGAACCGTCAAACCAGACCACCAGCGGCTTCTCGTTGGCGATCAGCTCGGAACACAGGCTCAGCGCGAACAGCGCCAGAAAGATCCAGAACGACCAGTAGCCACGCCGGTTGCGCCGGAAGTTCTCCAGTCGCCGGCGGTTGAGCGGACTGATCCTGCTGATCCGGTCCGGACGTGGTCCGGGCACCGCTCAGACCTCCCGCGTCTCGAAGTCGATGCGCCGGTCGATCACCACGTACATGACGTCGCCGATGATGCCCATCAGCAGTCCGAGCAGCGTGAAGAAGTAAAGCGTGGCGAACATGACCGGGTAGTCACGGTCCAGTGCCGCCTCGAACCCGAGCAATCCCAGCCCGTCGAGCGAGAAGATGATCTCGATGATGAGCGACCCGGTAAACAGGATACCGATGAACGCGGAGGGAAACCCTGCGACCACGATCAGCATGGCGTTGCGGAACACGTGGCCATACAGGACCCGGTTTTCGCCGAGACCCTTGGCCCGGGCGGTGACGACGTACTGCTTGTTGATCTCCTCGAGAAACGAGTTCTTGGTCAGCATGGTGAGACCGGCGAACCCGCCGATCACCATGGCGGTGATCGGCAGCACCATGTGCCAGAGATAGTCGAGCACCAGCTCCCACCACGACAGCGCTTCCCAGCCGTGCGAGAGCAGCCCGCGGTTGGGAAAGATCTTCCAGAAGCTTCCGCCGGTAAACAGCACCACCAGCAGGATGGCGAACAGGAATGCCGGGATGGCGTTGCCGACGATGACGAGACCGGAGGTCCAGACGTCGAACCGGGATCCGTCGCGCACCGCCTTGCGGATGCCGAGCGGGATCGAGATCAGGTACACCAGCAGCGTGGTCCACAGCCCGAGCGAGATCGAGACCGGCATCTTGTCCAGCACCAGGTCAACCACCCGCCGGTCCTTGAAGTAGCTCTCGCCGAAGTCCATCACCAGGTAGTTCCGCATCATGTGCAGGAACCGTTCGCCAAGCGGCTTGTCGAACCCGAATTCCTTCTCGATCGCCCTGATGATGTCCGGATCGAGTCCCTGCGCCCCGCGGTAGCCGGTCTGACTTCCCGTCAGCTGTCGCTCCGACAGCCCTTCCTGGCCGCCGGCCACCAGGTCGCCGGCTCCGGTTCCGCTGATCCGGGCGGTTGCCTCGACGCCGATGCCCTGGATCATCGCGATCGCCTGTTCCACCGGTCCTCCCGGCGCGAACTGCACGATCACGAAGTTGATCAGGATGATGACGAACAGCGTGACCGGAACCAGCAGGAGCCGCTTGACGAGATAGGTGAGCATCCGGTCACTGTCCGGTTCCGGACGCCTTCCCCGCGCCGCTCTTGCCCTGGCGCCACGTCTCGAGCGCCTGTTCCCTGCGCTCGTCGATCCACCAGGTCGAGGGAAATCCCAGCCCGTACCTGGGCGAGATCGGCGGGCGGCCGAACCGGTTCCAGTAGACCAGTCGGTGGTGCGTGTTGTGGAAGTGCGGGATCACCAGGTGTTTCCACAGCAGGACGCGGTCGAGCGCCCTGGTGCGCGCGACCAGCCGGGCCCGGTCGGGAGCCGCGATCAGTGTCTCGACAAGCTCGTCGACCACCGGGTCGCTCACTCCCGTCAGGTTGCCGGATCCCTGGATCGCGGCGCTCCCGGACTGCCACAGGTTGCGCTGCTCGTTGCCCGGTGACAGCGACTGGCCGATCGACGCGACAATCATGTCGAAGTCGTAGCTCCGGATCCGGTTCAGGTACTGGGACGTCTCGACGATCCGGATCTTCATGGTGATCCCCAGCCGGTTCAGGTTGTCGGCGAAGGGTTGCGATATCGGCTCGAGTGACGGCTGCAACAGCAGCAGTTCGAATTCGAACCGCCGGCCGGCGGCATTGACCAGTCGTCCGCTGTTCGTGTCCACCTTCCAGCCGGCCTCGCCCAGCAGTCCGAGTGCCGCGCGCAGGTTGTTGCGCACGTTGCCGTCGCCCCGGGTCGCCGGCGGGGCATAGGGGGTGGTGAAAACCTCCGCGGGCAGCACGCCGCGGTAGGGGTCGAGGACCTCGAGTTCGGCGCTGTCCGGCGGCCCGTGTTCGGAGGAGAGCTCGGTGTTGGAGAAGTAGCTCCTGGTCCGGGTGTACTCGTCGTACATCAGGGTCTTGTTGGTCCACTCGAAGTCGAAGGCATGCGCGAGGGCATACCTGACCCTCGGGTCCGCAAACAGCTCCCTGCGGGTGTTGAACAGGAATCCCTGCATGCCGGTGGGGATCTCGTGGTCGATCCGTTCCCTGACCATGAAACCCTCGGTGACCGCCTCGAAATCGTACTGGGTGTTCCACCGCCTGGCGGAGTTCTCCGCCCGCAGGTCGAAGTTCCCGGCCTTGAGCGCCTCGGTGGCGACATCCCGGTCGCGGTAGTAGTCGAACCGGATGGTGTCGAAGTTCCAGTGTCCCCTGTTGACTGGCAGGTCCGCGGCCCAGTAGTCCCCGCGCCGCCTGTAGATGATGTGCTTGTTCGGCTCGAGAGCCTCGATCTCGTAGGGTCCGCTTCCCAGCGGGGGATCGAGCAGCGTGTCCTTGAATTCCCGGTCCTTCCAGAAGTTCGCGCACAGGACGACCATGTCGGCCAGGATGAGCGGCAGTTCCCGGTTGACACCGGAGCTGAACCGGAAGGTCACCTGCCGCTCGCCGGTCTGTTCGACCCGCTCGACGCCGGCGTAGTAGGTCCGGTAGCGCGGCGTGCCCTGGGTGGTGAGCGTGTTGAAGGTCCAGATCACGTCCGCCGGAGTGATGGCACTTCCGTCGTGCCAGCGGGCATCGGGACTGATCGCGAAGGTGACGGAAGCGCCGTCTTCGGCAATCGAGATGGTCTCGGCGACGAGTCCGTAGAGGCTGAACGGTTCATCGTAGGATCGCGCCATGAGGGTGTCGTGGGTCAGCGTGATGCCGGCGGCCGCGCGCCCCTTCGCGATCCACGGGTTGAGGGAATCGAAGGTCCCGTTCGCCTGGAGCACCACTCTCCCGCCCCTGGGTGCCTCCGGATCCGCATAGTCGAAGTGGTCGAACCCGTCGGTGTATTTCGGCGTCCCGTGCAGGGCGACCGCCGAGCGAGGAGCGTGTTCCCGGCCCCAGGTTGAACCCAGGGGCACCATCGAACCGAGCGCGGTCCCCGCCACGATGAAAGTCCGGCGTGTCATGGACATGGTCAGGCTCCGTCGTGCAGTGACGTTCATCGGGATAATGCCGCATTCCTGTGGCATTCCGTGGCCTGCGCTGCCCCGGTCGCATCCTGCGACAGCGTTCCGCGCCGGCAGCGCGCCGCACGGCCCTGCTCACCCG
The DNA here is from genome assembly GCA_022822665.1 of Alphaproteobacteria bacterium. Lineage (GTDB taxonomy): Bacteria > Pseudomonadota > Alphaproteobacteria > Thalassobaculales > Thalassobaculaceae > Bin52. Next base: position 130,714 of record JAJEAR010000030.1, read on the forward strand.
GTGCGTGCCGCCACGCCCCCGAGCAGGGATATCACCTCGGCATGAACCGCCGGATCGCCCGCGGCGACAACGCGGTCCGACGTGCCGATCCCGAGCGGACGCCCCTGCCAGTCCGTCATGATGCCGCCCGCGGCGTGGATCAGCGCGGCCCCCGCCAGGTAGTCGTAGTCGCTCAGCCCGGCTTCGATCACCAGATCGATGGTGCCGAGCGCGAGCAGCCCGTACAGGTAGCAGTCGCCGCCGAAGATCTGCATGCCGACCCGATCGCGAACCGGGGCGAGCATGTCGGCATCGGCGTCGCTGAACATCAGCGGGCTGGTGGAACCGAGTATGGCATCGCCGAGGGATCGCGGCCGCCGGGTACCGACCGGTGTGCCGTTCAGCGTTGCCGGACCGTCGCCGGCGCCTCTCCAGCGTTCGTCGAGGGCCGGGATATCGATGATGCCGAGGACCGGCACACCGTCACGGACCAGCGCGATCAGGGTTCCGAACAGCGGCGAACCGCTGATGAAGGCCCGGGTGCCGTCGATGGGATCGATCGACCAGACGTGGCGCGCATCGGTGCGCAGCCCGCCGAATTCCTCGCCGGCAATGCCATGGTCCGGATAGTGGTGTTCGATCAGGCCGCGCAGGGCCTGCTCGATCGCGCGGTCGGCAACCGTGACCGGGCTTTCGTCCCCCTTGCGTTCGAATTCACGGGTCCGGCGCCAGTGCCTGAGCGCAAGGGGACGACTCGCGTTGGCGAGACTGTCGGCAAAGGCGACGAGCCGTTCGGGGATCCCGCTCATGGCCGGCGCGGTCCGCGCACGACCTCAGCCGCCCGCCGCCGCTTCCTCGTTCGCGATGTCGTCCGGCGTAGGCAGCGGGGCCGGTGTATCGGCGATGGTGCGCAGGTAGGCGATCACGTTGGCGCGGTCCGAGACCTTCCTCAGTCCGACGAAGGTCATCTTGGTTCCCGGCATGTAGGTCTTCGGGCTGGCGAGGAAAGCGTTCAGGGACGCGTAGTCCCATGCCTGGGTTCCCTCGAAGGTCTTCAGTGCGCTGGAATACCCGAATCCCTCCCTGGCGCCTTTTGCACCGCCGACGATGTTCCACAGGTTGGGGCCAACCCTGTTGGCACCACCGCTGTCGGTGGTGTGGCAGGCGGCGCATTTCTTGAACACCTTGAGGCCCGCTTGCGGGTCGGCATCGGCCAGCAGCGCCATGACCGGCTCCAGCACCGGTCCCGCACTCTTTGCCGGGGCCGTGGCGCCGTCCCCGATCGCACTGGTGTCGACTTCATAGGCGTTCTTCTCGGGCATCTTCGGACTGACCAGTATGCCGGCGATCTGGCCCGAGGCCATCGCCAGCAGCCCCGCGCACAACACGCCCGCCGCGATCTTGTTCAATTCCAAGGATGCCATGCCCTGTCCCCACACGCACCACGGCTGCATGCCCGCAGCCAACCACCGAACGGCGCGCACTCTATCGGGTCGGCACTTCGCTGTCCAACCGGTTTGACGGGATGCCCGTGTCCTGCCAAACCGTGACGGGAACCGGCCACATCCGTCCGTGGGCGCGCCGGTTCCGCACCGCCGGAGAACCAGGACATGACCGTGCCGCGCCGACCCGTCGTCCTCATCCCGTCCCGGCTCCAGGCCACGCGCCTGCCCGGCAAGCCGCTTGCCGACATCAATGGTGCCCCGATGATCGTTCATGTCTGGCGTCGTGCCGTCGAGTGCGATCTCGGACCGGTCGTCGTTGCCTGCGCCCAGGAGGAGATCGCCGATGCGGTGCGCGCGGCCGGCGGCGAAGCGGTAATGACCGACCCGGACCTGTCAACGGGGTCCGACCGGATCCACGCGGCGCTGGGCATCATCGATCCCGAATCGCTGCATGACGCGGTCGTCAACATCCAGGGCGACCTGCCGGTGCTCGATCCGCATACCGTGCGTGCCGCGCTTGCCCTGCTCGCAACCGAAGGGGTCGACATCGGGACCGTCGCGGCGGAAATCACCCGCGAGCAGGAGCGTGACAGTCCGTCGGTGGTCAAGGCCGTGGTGGCCTGGCGGCAGGACGGCCGTCGCGGCCGGGCGCTCTACTTCAGCCGGGCTGCGGTCCCGACGGGAGAGGGGCCGCTGTTTCACCATATCGGTCTGTATGCCTACCGGCGCACCGCGCTCGAGCGGTTTGTGGGCCTGCCCCGCGGCGTGCTCGAACGCCGCGAGAAGCTCGAGCAGCTCCGTGCGCTCGAGGCCGGAATGCGGATCGACGTGGCCCGCGTTGACTCCGTTCCCCTCGGTGTTGATATTCCCGCCGACCTTGAGCGGGCTCGACAGCTTCTCGCCGGTTCCGGCGCATCGCCGGACTGAAGCGGCGTCCGTGTGCTGACAGGAAGGGCCCGACGTGTCGTCACCGAACCAGATGATCGCGTTCCAGGGAGAGATGGGAGCAAATTCCCATCTCGCCTGCACGGCGGCGCGACCGGACCTCGAGCCGCTGCCCTGCACCAGTTTCGAGGAAATGCTCGCGGCGGTGCAGGAAGGCAGGGCGCTGTGCGCCATGGTTCCGGTGGAGAACTCGGTGGCCGGCCGTGTGGCCGACATCCACCACCTGTTGCCCAGCTCCGGGCTTCACATCATCGGCGAACACTTCCAGCGGGTGAACGCGATGCTGCTCGGCCTGCCCGGGTCCAGGATCGAGGACCTGGTGGAGATCCACAGCCATGTGCACGCACTGGGCCAGTCGCGCCGCCTGATCGCGGAACTCGGCGTGCGCCCGGTACAGCACGCCGATACCGCCGGGGCGGCCCGGGACGTGCGTGATCGCGGCGATCCGACCATTGCCGCCATCGGTCCGCGTCTCGCGGCCGAGATCTACGGGCTCGAGGTCCTGCGGGCCGACGTCGAGGATGCCGAGCACAACACGACGCGCATGCTGATCATGGCCAGGGAAGGGGCCGTGCCGCCGCTCGACGGCGGGCCCGCGGTCACAACCATCGTGTTCCGCGTGCGCAGCGTGCCGGCGGCTCTCTACAAGGCACTCGGCGGGTTTGCCACCAACGGCATCAACCTGACCAAGCTGGAGTCGTACCTGGTCGGCGGATCGTTCGAGGCGGCCCAGTTCTACGTTGACGCCGAAGGCCACGTCGATGCGCCCAACGTGGTCCTGGCTCTCGAGGAACTGAGGTTCTTTTGTCCCGCGGGCGCGGTGACCATTCTCGGCTGCTATCCGGCGCACCCGTTTCGCGGGCAGGCCGCCGGGCTCTGAGGCACGCGCGTTGCGCCGACGCGACGGTCGACCTATGGTCCCGGGGGCTCGCGAGGCAGGGCGGTGCGGGTGATGACCACGCTCTCGAACATTCGCAATTTCGCGATCATCGCGCATATCGATCACGGCAAGTCGACGCTTGCCGACCGGATGATTCAGCTGTGCGGCGGCCTTGCCGAGCGGGAGATGAAGGAACAGGTGCTCGATACCATGGACATCGAGCGCGAACGCGGCATCACCATCAAGGCTCAGGCGGTGCAGCTGGCGTGGCGGGCGCCGGACGGGGAAACCTGGCAGCTCAACCTGATGGACACGCCGGGCCACGTGGACTTCGGCTACGAGGTCAGCCGGTCGCTGGCGGCCTGCGAGGGATCGCTGCTGGTGGTCGATGCGAGCCAGGGTGTCGAGGCGCAGACCCTGGCCAATGTCTACCAGGCAATCGACGCCGATCACGAGATCATCCCGGTGTTGAACAAGATCGACCTGCCCGCCGCCGACCCCGACCGGGTACGCCGCCAGATCGAGGACGTAATCGGGCTTGACGCGTCGGACGCGATCGAGGTCTCGGCCAAGACCGGACAGGGCATCGAGCAGGTCCTGCAGGCGCTGACCGAGCGCCTGCCACCGCCCGACGGTGACGCGGAGGCGCCGCTCAAGGCGCTGCTGGTGGACTCCTGGTACGACCCCTACCTCGGGGTCATCGCGCTGGTCCGGGTGTTCGACGGCCAGCTGCGCAAGGGGCAGAAGATCCGCATGCTGCAGACCGGCGCGGTCCACCAGGTCGAGCGCGTCGGGGTGTTCACGCCGAAGCTGCTGGAGACGGGTGAACTCGGTCCGGGCGAGATCGGGTTCGTGACCGCCGCGATCAAGACGGTCGCGGATTGCCGCGTCGGCGATACGCTCACCGGTGACCGCAGGCCGGCCGACAGCGCCCTGCCCGGGTTCAAGCCCAGCGTGCCGGTGGTGTTCTGCGGCCTGTTTCCCGTCGATTCGGCCGAGTACGGCCACCTGCGCGAGAGCCTGGAGAAGCTGCAGCTCAACGACGCGAGCTTCTCCTTCGAACCGGAGATGTCGGCCGCGCTCGGGTTCGGGCTGCGGTGCGGCTTCCTCGGTCTGCTGCACCTCGAGATCATCCAGGAACGGCTGGCCCGCGAGTTTGATCTCGAGCTGATCACGACCGCACCGAGCGTCGTCTACCGTGTCACGCTCACTTCCGGAGAGGTGATCGAGCTGCACAATCCCTCCGACATGCCCGATCCGGTCAGGATCGTCGGCATCGAGGAACCGTGGATCACCGCGACCATCCTGGTTTCCGACGAGTATCTCGGCCCGATCCTGGCACTGTGCACCGAGCGTCGTGGCGAGCAGGTCGAACTGACTTATGTCGGCAGCCGGGCGATGGTGGTCTACCGCCTGCCGCTCAACGAGGTGGTGTTCGACTTCTACGACCGGCTGAAGTCGGTCTCGCGAGGCTACGCCAGCTTCGACTACCAGATCGACGGCTACCGCGAGGGCGACCTCGTGCGCATGAGCGTGCTCGTGAACTCCGAACCGGTCGACGCGCTTTCGATGATCGTACATGCAAGCCAGGCCGAACCCAGGGGGCGGGCGCTGTGCGGGCGACTGAAGGAACTGATCCCGCGCCAGCTGTTCAAGGTGCCGATCCAGGCGGCGATCGGCGGGCGCATCATCGCACGGGAGACCATCAGCGCGATGCGCAAGGACGTGACCGCGAAGTGCTACGGCGGTGATGTCAGCCGCAAGCGCAAGCTGCTCGAGCGCCAGAAGGAGGGAAAGAAGCGCATGCGTCGTTTCGGCAAGGTCGAGATACCGCAGAGCGCCTTCATCGAGGCGCTGCGGATGGGTGACGCGTAGCCGCGCTCAGTCGCGGGGCAGGGACCCGAGAACCGCCTCGGTATCGGCGCCGAGTTCCGGCGCCGGCCGCCTGACCAGGGCCGGGGTCGCGGACAGCTTCACCGGAAACCCGGTCATCCGCACGGTTCCGTGGCCCGGGTGATCGACCTCGAGGAGCATGTCCTGGGCCAGCACCTGCGGGTCGCTGAAGACCTCGGCCAGGTCCTGGACCCGTCCGCACGGACATCCCCCGGCGTTGATCTCGGTGATCCAGTGATCGACGGTCCTGGTCTCCGTGACCCGGTTGATGACGGCATTCAGCTCCGCGCGGTGCGTCACCCGGTCTTCGTTGGTGCGAAACCGGGGTTCGTCCAGTATGTGCGACAGCCCGAGGACACCGAGGAACCGGCACACGAAGGTGTCGGTCGACGGAGCCACCGCAACCATGCCGTCGGCCGCGCGGAACAGCCCGTAGGGTGCGACGATGGGGTGGTTGTTGCCGGTGCGCTGCGGCAGCCGGCCGGTGGCAAGGTACTCGGCGGACAGGTAGGCGAGCATGCTGATCAGGCCGTTGGTCAGGCTTGATTCGACAGCCTGGCCGAGGCCGGTCCGCTCCCTCGACTGCAGCGCCGCGACCACTCCAAACGCGCAGTAGAGACCGGCAATGAGATCGCTGAGCGGCGGGGCTGCCCGCATCGGATCGGTGTCCTGGGCGCCGTTGACGCTCATGAAGCCGCTCATCGCCTGGGCGATGAAGTCGAAGGAGGGCCGGCCGGCGTTCGGTCCGGTGGAGCCGTACCCGTTGACACTTGCGTGGATCAGACGGGGGTTGAGCTCGCGGAGCCGGTCGGGGTCGAATCCCATCGAGGCGAACACGCCCGGGCGGTAGTTCTCCACAACCACGTCGGCGGTCCGGAGCAGCCGTGCGAGCGTGTCCTTGCCCTCGGCCGTGTACAGGTCGAGCACGACCGATTTCTTGTTGCGGTTGAACTGGGCGAAATACCACGACAGCCCATCGCGGATCGCGCCCTGGTGGCGAACCGGGTCACCGCCCTTCGGGCTTTCGATCTTGATGACCTCGGCGCCGAGATCCGCAAGCAGCAGCGTGCAGAACGGGCCGGCGAGGATACGGGTGAGATCGACGACCCGGATACCGCTGAGTGCCACCGCCGGGTCAGCCTGCGGCCGTGGCGACGGCGTCCATGCTGTGCAGGCTGAGCCGCGGTCCGGCCTTCATCACCTGGCCCGGCAGTTCCCGTCCCATCACCCGTTCGACGTCCCGGGCCACCTCGATCAGGGCCGCAAGGTCGATCCCGGTGGCGATGCCCATCTCGTGCATCATGTAAACGAGGTCCTCGGTGCAGATGTTGCCGGTCGCCTTCGGGGCGAACGGGCAGCCGCCCATGCCGCCGAAGGAGGACTCGAACCGGCAGATCCCCTCGTCCAGACCGGTCATGACGTTGACCAGGCCGAGACCGCGGGTGTTGTGGAAATGCAGCGTGATCGGCAGGTCCGGCACGGTGTCCCGCAGGTGGCGGACAGCCCTTTGCACCACGGGCGGCGTGGCCATGCCGGTGGTATCGCCGAGGCCGACGCCGGTGAACCCCATGTCATGGTAGTGCCGGGCGATGTACTCGAGCTGCGAGACCGGGACGTCGCCCTCGAACGGGCATCCGAGCGCGGTGGCGATGGCGCCGTGCACCGGGATGCCGGCGTCACCGGCGATCCGGGCCACGTCGGCGAAGCCGGCCAGGGATTCGTCCACGGTGCGGTTGACGTTCTTCTGGTTGTGGCTCTCCGACGCCGACATGAACACAACGATCTCGTCGACCCCGGCCTCCACGGCCCTGATGGCGCCGCGGGCATTCGGAACCAGGGCGGACAGCACGGTGTCGCCGCTGCGATCGATGCCGGCCAGAACCTCGTTGACGTCGGCGAGCTGGGGGACCGCGCGCGGCGAGACGAAGGAGGAGAACTCGACCCGTTTCAGACCGGCCCCGATCAGGCCGTTGATCAGCCGTATCTTGTCCTCGGTCGCGATGAACACCGGTTCCGACTGCAGGCCGTCCCGCGGGCCCACCTCGGTGATTTCGACTGAATCCGGTCGGTTCATTTCTTCGCTCCGTTCACGATCGCCTGCTCGCCCACTCAATGGCACGCCCGGCCGGGGCGCGCAAGCCGGTGCCGGGGACGGCGGCTGGTTCAGAACGACCAGTGCGGCGGGCGCGCCCCGGCGATCGGGGAGCGGAATGTGGCGATGCGCGAAGCGGCCAGCGAGCCGATCATGCAGGTGCGCAGGTCGGGTCCGGCAAAGCATATGCTCGCGCAGTTGCCGAGCGGGTGGTCGTGCCCAGCGTTCAGCAGGTCGCGCCCGAAGCTGTCGTTCTCCCAGGCGGCCTGGGCACGTTCTGCAAGCTCCGGGTCGGCATCGTCGTAGACCAGCTGCTCGTCGCCTTCGGGGCTGATCCTGACGATCCGGTTGGTCACGACGCTGGTGCACCAGATCCCGCCCTCGGCGTCGAACTCGAACCCGTCGGGAAAGATGCCGGGTCCGTATTCGGCCACCGTCTCGCGCGGCCCGAGGCGCCCGTCCGTTCCCAGTTCGAACCGGCAGATCGACCGGCCCACGGTCTCGTGCACGTAGAGCCAGCGTCCCGACGGATGCACCTTGTTCTCGTTGGTATAGCCGATACCGTCCACCGCGATGCGGGCGCCGCGTTCGTCGACCAGGATGACAAACCCGTCGGCGTGACCCTTGCGCAGCGCCTGGTCGCGGTCGCGGAACCAGGTACTGACGGAGATCCATATCCGTCCCTCCTCGTCCCGGTTGACGAAGTTGCAGGCCGGCAAGGTACGGCCGTCGATCTCGAGCAGGAACGCTTCCAGGGTGCCGTCGCGATGCAGCCGGTAGACGCCGCCGTCGTTGCCGACATTGGCGATCACGAACGAGCCGTCGGGCATCAGCGCATAGCCGTTGGGAATGAAGTCCCCGGGGATGTCGCCGGTGCGGGCCAGGATCAGTTCCGCTTCACCGTCGTCGCCGATCCGCGCAATGCCGCCCGGCGCGCCGCCATGGCTGGCGAAGATGTCACCGGCCGCGGTCGCGACAATGCACTCCGGGCGCACCAGCCCGGATCCGAGGTATCCGAAATCGGTTGTCGCCAGTGTCAGCATAGTGAATTCCCCTCCCGCTCGGTTCCGCGCGCCGCCGGTGCCGGGCACTGCCCGATTTCCGGACGTCAACGGGGCGGATTGTGGAGCGGCACACCGCAGCCGGCAAGATCGGGATGCGGCCGAAGGCCGAATGCCGTCGAGGGACTGCCGGCCAACGGGGCGGATTGCGAAACGGACGCAGAACAGCCTGCAAGTAGGGGGGCCGTTCCATGCGATGCGCACTGTCCGGTCCGCGGGAGCGCTCGCCGACTGACCATGATCCGGCACGTGTCGTGCCTCTGGCCGGTGCCGGTCCTTGCGGACCGGGGCAACGGCAACGCCCTTTTCAGGAAACGGCAGGAACGGGTCAGGGCCACAGGGCGCTCTCGGCGAGTGCCTGCTGCAGCCGCCGGATGGACCACACGTCGATCTCGTCGCCGGTCCGGAAGGACCGCTTTCCGCCATAGACGAGAACACGCCGCGCAGTTCCCGGGAGCGCCGCGACCGCGCGCAGCCCCGGCAGCATTCCGGCGTGATTCCGCGGCTGTGACTTGACCTCGATGGCCAGCAGCTCGCCTGCCCGGTGGAGCAGGAAGTCGACCCTGGTGCGGTTCGCCGCATGAGGCGCCCGGTAGTTCAACTCGTCGAACAGCCTGCTCTCCCCGGAGTGTGCCCGCAGGAGGTGCAGGATCCAGCCTTCGAGGAGTGCGCCGTGTTCCTCGGGCGCGATCGGCCCGTGCAGCTTCTTCACTGCACGGACCAGCCCCGGATTGACCCAGTAGAGCTTCGGGTGGCGGCGTTCGCGTGCCCGCAGCTACGGCTGGAAGGCGGAAGGCGAGCAGCGTGTCTTCCAGGATGTCGAGGTAGCCCTGCACGGTGGTACGCGCCACGCCGCAGTCGCGTGCGATGCCGGAGATGCTCACGACTTGTCCGTGATGGAGCGCGGCGATCGGCAGGAAGCGCGCGAACCCCGGGAGGTTCCGGACCAATCCTTCGGCACGAACCTCCTCGCGAAGATAGAGCCGGACGTAGCTCTCGAGCACGGGGCGCCGTTCCTCGGCGGCCTGGACCAGGGGAATGGTTCCGGTTTCGAGGGCAACATCGAGGTCGAAGTCGTCGCCGAGCTCGACCGCAGTCAGTGGATGCATGGTCTTGTGCAGCGCGCGGCCGGCGAGCAGGTTTACGCCCACCGCCTTGAGCTTACGCGCGCTCGACCCGAGCAGGGCAAACTTGAGCCGGCAATCCTCAATATGGCGGTGCACTTCGTTGAGGAGATTGGGAAGACGCTGAATCTCGTCGACCACCACCCAGCTGCCCGGCGGCACGGTCTGGAGATCCGCAGCGAAAAGGGATGGATCGGCGAGGTAGTCCTGGTAGCGTGCCTCGTCCAGGAGATCGATGCGCAGCGCATCGGGAAACTGCTGTCGCGCCCAGGTGCTCTTGCCGACCCCGCGGACGCCGAGGAGAAAGAAACTTTGCCCGGGTGGTCGGATCAGTCGTGGATAGGTCTTTATTGCCATATTGTCGTCAATTTTCTAAGAATTATGACGACATACTATCAATCTGGTATCGGCGAGTCAATGAAGGGACACAGGCGCCGCTTCCGCCAGGCCATTCTCGATCCCACCCTTGTCCGGTCAGACCGTTGCCCCAGCCGATCCGGCATGCCGTGAATCTTCCCGGTTAAAACACGCCATTCTGAATCAAACCTGACCACCCCGCGATCGCCAACGCTGTGGTCGCGCCGCACTCGATCCCCGTCCCATGGCCCGGCCACGTGGTCGAATCAGCGCCGGTGATCGCGAATCCCGGCGCTGGCCTGGGCAGATCAGTGGCTTGGCTATGGCGCAGGATAACGGCAAAAGCAGCCTCATTGAACTTTGACATTTCCCGGGGTGTCAGACGGAAATACGGGTGGCACTCCCGCAAACCTGGCTTACACTCACTCGGAATCAACCGGACGATTACCTGAAATTGGCCTGCAATCCCAATGATGCCGAAACGGGCCGGTGGTCAACTGCGACCATCCGCCTGTCCGCATGCTCCGAAACCCGCAATCCCGCGTCACAATGCCCCCGCATCCCGCCGCTTCAGCCTGTTGCCGCCCATCGGGCCGGTCTCGGGTCCTGAATTGAGCGCACGCCGGGACTCCGGTACTTGCCAGGAATGAAGGCGCTGGACGAATTCGAGTCCCGGCTCGGCGGCTGGGTCATCCGGTGGCGAGGGCCGGTCATCGCCGCCAGCCTGGTCCTCGCCGTGGCCGCGACCTGGGGCACGCTCTTTCTCGAGTTCTCGGCCGACCACCGCGTCTACTTCTCGAAGAACAACCCCGAGCTCCTCGCCTACGAGACGATGGAGGACACCTACGGCAAGAGCGACAACGTGTTCTTCACCATCGTGCCGGAGGATCGGGACGCCACCTCCGCCCGCGCGCTCGAGGCCACCGCCTGGCTCACCGGACAGTCCTGGCAGATCCCGTTCGCGAGCCGCGTCGACTCCATCACCAATTACCAGCACACCACGGCCCTCGGCGACGATATCCTGGTACGCGAACTCGTGGACGAGACCTCCATCGGTGATGCCGACGAGCGCTCCCGGATCCGCGCTACCGCCCTGGGGGAACCCCGGCTTGCGGGGCGTCTCCTGGCCCTTGACGGCGGCGTCAGCGGGATCAACGTCAATCTGCAGATGCCGGGCGAGGACCAGATGCGCGAAGGCGCCCATGTCACGGAGTATGCGCGCGGCCTCATGGACAGGTTCCGGGAGCGCTTTCCCGGCATCGATGTGCGTCTGACCGGCCTGGTGACCTTCAACCAGACCTTCATGGAAGTATCGGTGGGCGATCTGAAGACGCTCGTACCGGCGAGCTTCGCCGCGATGACGCTGATGCTCGTGCTGCTGACCCGGGGCTTCCTCGGGACCTTCGCGATCATGGTCGTCGTGACGCTTTCGGTCATGACCGCCGTGGGTCTCGGGGGCTGGGTGGGACTCCCGATGTCATCGCCCGCCGCCATCGCGCCGATCGTCGTGCTGACCGTGGCGATCGCCAACTGCGTCCACATCTTCTCGACCCTGGTCCATTGCCTGCAGGGAGCGGCATCCCGCACGGCCGCGGACCGCGGCGGCGGCCCCCTGATCCCACGCACCCGTACGGGCAATCCCGGCCACGATGCGATCATCGAATCGATCCGGGTGAATCTCCAGCCGGTGTTCCTCTCGGGCTTGACCACCGCGTTCGGCTTCCTCAGCCTGAATCTTTCCGAGGTGCCCCCGTTCCGCCAACTCGGCACCTTCGTCGCGTTCGGGGTCGGGGCAGCGTTCGTGTACTCCGTAACCCTGCTGCCGGCCCTGCTCTCCCTTCTGCCGATCCGGGCGCGGGAATCCCGGCTGGGACACGATACGCTGATGGCCATGCTCGGGGAGTTCGTGGTCCGGCGCCGCCGGGCACTGCTCTGGGGGGCCGGACTGGTCGTGGCGGGGCTCGTGGCGTCGATCCCCCGGAACGAGCTGAACGACGTCTTCCTCCACTACTTCGACGAGCGGGTCGAGTTCCGGCGCGCCGCGGATTTCACCATCGAAAACCTCACCGGCTTGTACACCATGGAGTATTCGCTCCAGTCCGCCGGACCGGGGGCGATCAGCGACCCCGCCTATCTCGCCGACGTGGACGCCTTCGCCGAATGGTACAAGGAACAGTCCGAGACGGTGCACGTCAGTGCCATCACCGACATCTTTCGTCAGCTCAACATGAGCATGAACGGGGATGATCCGGCCGAATACCGGCTGCCCGCGAACCGGGAACTGGCCGCGCAGTACCTGCTCCTCTACGAGATGTCGCTCCCCTACGGCCTCGATCTCAACAACGAGATCGATGTCGACAAGTCGGCGACCCGGATGCGGGTAGCGATGCAAACGCTCTCTTCCAACGAGATCATCGCCCTGGACCGGCGTGCAAAGCACTGGCTCGGGGAGAACGCGCCGAACATCGTGCGCCCCGAAAGCTCCGGCACCACGCTGATGTTCGCGCACCTCGGCAGGCGGAACATCATCGCCATGCTCGTGGGCACCACGCTGGCCCTGGTCGGGATTTCCTTCGCCCTCATCTTCGCGCTCAGATCCTGGCGACTGGGGCTCACGAGCCTGGTCCCGAACCTGATTCCCGGCGCGCTGGGCTTCGGCATCTGGGGATTGACGGTGGGGGAGGTCGGTGTCTCCCTGTCCATGGTGACGGCGATGACGCTGGGCATCGTGGTCGACGATTCGGTTCACTTCCTCAGCAGGTACCAGCGGGCCCGCAGGGAGATCGGCTACAGGTCCCCCGACGCGGTGCGTGTTGCCTTCCGCACGGTGGGCCGGGCCCTGCTCACGACCTCCCTCGTGCTCGTGGCGGGCTTCATCGTGGTGAGTCTTTCCAGCTTCGAGCTCAACGCCGGCATGGGCAAGCTCACCGCGCTTGTGATCGCCCTGGCCCTCGTCGCGGACTTCCTGCTCCTGCCGCCGCTGCTCATGTGGTTCGACGCCGGCATCGACACCGACAGGACCCTGCCGTCCTTCCGGCGTCGGCGCCGCAGGCGGGATGCTCCGCCGCCCATCACGACCCTGAGGCGCCCCGGGCAGGACTGATCCGCCGGGAGAATTTTTTCACGGGCGGGGTGCACGGCCCCGGAGGCCATGCAGGTCCGGTGATTCCCGCCGGGGTTATCTCCCGATGCGCCAGCCTCGAATACATCCGTAGTCCAAGGAATGAAAAAACCGCTGCCGGGTGCACGGGCACCCGGCAGCGGTTCGGGTTTCAGGCGGAGGCGCGGACTCCCGCGTCAGCGACCCTTGCGCCGCAGGGAGGCCGGGGTGTAATCCCGGCCCTGCGCCCTGGTGTCCCAGGTGCACATCTCGAACTCGTTGTCGAGACCGAATGCGAGGTAGCGCCCGGCCTGCAGGTCGGTATGCACTTCCAGGGTCGGCCACACCAGCGGCATTTCGTAGTAGTTGATCAGGTGCGCTTCCGACACGCGCCAGAACTGGTCCCGGTTGTCATAGATATCCGCAACCAGGATCTGCCAGGAATCCTCGTCGACGTAGAAGGTGCGCCGCTTGTAGAGGTGGGCGGCGCCTTCCTTGAGGGTCGCCTCCACCACCCAGACCCGGTGCAGTTCGTAGCGCAGCACGTCCGGGTTGACATGCAGGGGCTTG
>JAJEAR010000018.1 GCA_022822665.1 Alphaproteobacteria bacterium
CGGCCGAAGCCCCCCAACCCACCGGGTGTCGCATGGCACGGCGCACCATGGCCGACCAGAGCTTCCTGTCGGCGAAGGCGTCGCAGGCCCGATCGACGGCATCGGCGAGCGGCGCGGCCGTGACCGGGGAGAACTGGAAGCCCGTGGCTACCCCGGCCCCGAGTGCCGCCTCGTTGGCGTCGATCACCGTGTCCGCCAGGCCCCCGGTGCGGGCGACCACCGGCAGGGTGCCGTAGCGCAGGCCGTGGAGCTGGGTGAGTCCGCAGGGTTCGAAGCGCGACGGGACCAGGATGGCATCGGCGCCCGCCTGCATCAGGTGGGACAGCGGCTTGTCCCAGCCGATGGCCACGCCGACCCGTCCGGGGTTGTCCGCGGCCATCGCCTGGAATTCGCTCTCCAGATCGGCGTCGCCGGAGCCGAGCAGAGCGAGGCTCGCGCCGCGTGCGAGCAAACGGGGCAGGACCTCCAGCAGCAGGTCCAGGCCCTTTTGCCGGGTGAGTCGGCTGACGACGCAGAACAGGGGGCCCGTGACGCCGGCATCGAGGTCGAACCGACGGACCAGGGCGATGCGATTCCCGGCCTTGCGGGCCGGCGCCCTGGCGGAGAATCGTGCGGCGATCCGCGGGTCTGTCTCCGGGTTCCAGATCTCCAGGTCGATGCCGTTGAGAATGCCGTGCAGGTCCGCACGCCGCGAAGCAACGACCCCTTCCAGCCCCATGCCGAACTCCGGTCTCGTCAGCTCGCGGGCGTAGGTCGGGCTCACTGTCGAGATGCGGTCCGCGTACACCAGGCCGGCCTTGAGGAAGCCCACCTGGCCGAAGTACTCGAAGCCCCCGGGGTGGAACCCGCCCCTGGGCAGTCCCAATGGTGTCGTCGTTTCCGCCGGGAAGAGGCCCTGGAAGGCGATGTTGTGGATGGTGAGCACGCTGGGTGGCGCCGGCCGGCGGCCCAGCTCGAGGTACGCCGCAGTCAGGCCCGCCTGCCAGTCGTGCAGGTGCACGACATCCGGCCGCCAGCCGTCGACGCCGTTGGTGGCGATGCGCGCGGCAGCGCGGCAGAAGGCACCGTAGCGCAGATGGTTGTCGGGCCAGTCCCTGCCGTCGGGGCCGAGATAGGGATTGCCGGGCCGGTCGAACAGCCGCGGCGAATCCAGCACCATGACGTCGATGCCGGAGGCCCGTGCGCTGACCAGGCGCGCCCGCCCGCCGGGCAGGCGACCGAGCGCGCTGGATTCGGCGCCCTCGGGAAGCGCCGCCTTCACGGCCGGATAGCCCGGCATCAGGACGCGCACCTCGACACCCGATGGGGCCAGGGCGCCCGGCAGGGCGCCGGCCACGTCGGCGAGGCCGCCCGTCTTGACGAAGGGCACGCACTCGGAGGCGACGGACAACACCTTCATGCGGTCTCGGATCCCCTGCCGTTCCAACGGTGCCCGATTCGGGCCCATGGATTTCCGCCATCGCGGAATCCGGTGATTTCTCCAACAGCCACGCGCACGATTTCGTCAACCGACCACGGCGGCCTTCCGTCCTGGCTCCCGGGGATTCAGCGGCCCGGGGCGTCGATCATCGCCTGCGTGATCAGCGTGATTCCCCCCTCGGTGACCCGAAACCGCTTCGCGTCCTCCTCCGGATCTTCTCCCACCACCAGGCCCTCGGGAATGTGCACGCCCCGGTCCAGGACCACCCCGGTCAGGCGCGCATTGCGATTGATGACGCTGTAGGGCAGGGCGACCACGCCTTCCAGGTGGCTGTAGGAACGGCAGTGAACACCGGTGAAGAGCAGGCTTCGCAGAACGTTGGAGCCCGAGACGATGCAGCCGCCGGAGACCATGGAGGAGACGGCGGAGCCGCGCCGGTCCTCCTCGTCGTGGATGAACTTGGCCGGCGGCGTCACCTCGCCGCAGGTCCAGATGGGCCAGTCGCGGGAGTAGATGTCGAGCTCCGGCTCGAAGTCGGTCAGGTCGATGTTGGCGCGCCAGAAGGAATCGACGGTGCCGACATCGCGCCAGTAGGGGTGCGTCTCGGTACCGGTCATGATGCAGGAGTCCGAGAACCGGTGGGCCAGCGCCTTGCCGTTCTCCACCAGCCAGGGGATGAGGTTCCGGCCGAAGTCGTGGTCCGATTCCGGGTCCGCCGCGTCCCTGCGAAGCTGGTCGATCAGGAATCCGGTCTCGAAGACGTAGATGCCCATGGAGGCGAGGGCGGTGTCGGGGTCGCCCGGGATGCCGGGCGGGTCCGCCGGCTTCTCGACGAACCGGACGATGCGGCCGCTCTCGTCCACGTGCATCACCCCGAAGCCGGTGGCTTGCGCGCGCGGCACCTCGATGCAGCCGACCGTCACGTCGGCGCCGGAGTCGACGTGCTGCGCCAGCATGACGCCGTAGTCCATCTTGTAGACGTGGTCGCCGGCGAGGACGACGATCCAGCGCACCCCGTAGCTCTCGATGATGTCGATGTTCTGGGTGACGGCATCGGCGGTGCCGAGGTACCACTGTCTCTCGTCGACCCGCTGGGAGGCGGGCAGGACGTCGAGCATCTCGTTGCGCTCGGCCTGGAAGAAGCTCCAGCCGCGCTGCAGATGACGGATCAGGCTGTGGGCCTTGTACTGGGTGGCCACGCCGATGCGGCGAATGCCGGAGTTGACCGCGTTCGACAGGGCGAAGTCGATGATCCGGCTCTTGCCGCCGAAGTACACGGCCGGTTTCGCGCGCCTGTCCGTCAGCTCCTGAAGGCGACTGCCCCGCCCCCCGGCGAGGACGAAAGCCATCGTCTGGCGCGTGAGTGGGCCGGTACCTCCCGGGACTGCGTTCATTCCATCCTCCCGTGGCTGCAATGCTCCCCGATACCCATCCGTGTCCGGACTCGTTCAACGCGATCATCGCCGATCTCGCGTCACCTGCCAATAAGAAAATCAATGTAATTTACATATTGACAACCGCCACCGGGCAAGGGTTAAATCGGACCGTACGGAGCCGCAGGAAACGGAGCCGGAGAATGTGGAGCGGCCGGTCCCGCCTGTTCGCGCCTCTTGCCGGGCAGCAACCCGGCGGGCAATGCGAGGCAGTTGTCGGGACTCGGAAGTCTCCGCCGATCAAGAGCGTCGAACTCGACATGTCCTCGGGAGATATATCGCCATGAATGCAAGGATTATCAAGACATTGACGGCCGCCAGCGTCGTCGCCATGACTGGACTTGCCGCACCGATTGCGGCCGATGACGTGATTATCGGCCTGATCACCAAGACCAGTACCAACCCGTTCTTCGTGAAGATGCGCGAGGGAGCGCAGGCCAAGGCCGAGGAGATGGGCGTGGAGCTGCGCTCCTTCGCCGGCAAGTACGACGGTGACAACGAGGCCCAGATCGAGGCCATCGAGAGCCTGGTGGCGGCCCGCGCCAAGGGCATCCTGATCACCCCCTCCGACCCCGCCGGCCTTGCCGACACCGTACGGCGGGCCCGCGAAGCCGGGCTCCTGGTCATCGCGCTCGATACGCCGTTCGATCCGCCCGAATCCGCCGACGCGACCTTCGCCACCGACAACTTCCGGGCCGGCGAGCTGATCGGCCAGTGGGCGGCCGCCAAGATGGGTGATACCTCCAATGCCAAGATTGCCACCCTCGACCTCTCCGAAGCGCAGATCACCGTCGACGTGCTGCGCAACCAGGGCTTCCTGCAGGGCTTTGGTGTCGATGTGAAGGACATCGACAAGATGTACGACGAGGACGATCCGCGCATCGTCGGCGGCGACACCACGCTGGGCTCCGAGGAGGGCGGACGCACCGCCATCGAGAACCTGATGCAGAGGGATCCCGGCATCAACGTGATCCACACCATCAACGAGCCGGCGGCGGCCGGGGCCTACGAGGGTCTCAAGTCCTTCGGCATGGCCGACCAGGTGCTGATCGTCTCCGTCGACGGCGGCTGCCCGGGCGTGCAGAACGTCAAGGAAGGCATCATCGGGGCCACCTCCATGCAGTTCCCGCTGCGCATGGCCTCGCTCGGGGTGGAAGCGGTCGTCGAGTTCGCCAGGTCCGGCAAGAGGCCGGAGAACACGGAAGGCCTGTCGTTCTTCGACACGGGCGTCGAGCTGGTGACCGACGAGCCGGTGGAGGGCATCCCCTCGATCAGCTCGGACGAGGGGCTGACCAAGTGCTGGGGCTGACACGTCCCTCATGGCCGCCCGGCGCCGTGGTGCTTCGCGGCACCAGGGTGCGCCGGGCGGCGAATGCCGGGGGAAGGCCCTGGTGATGAACGACACCGGGCCCTCCTCCGTCATCCCATAGACCAGGGAGGATTCCCCCATGGCCGAAGAACAGCCTTCAACACCCCGCGGACCACAGGACTTCGAGAAGGTCCTCGACGAGAGCGCATCGGAAGTCGCCTCCTTCGAGGCGCACGACACGTCTCCTCTGGCCAGGTTCCACCACTTCCTGCACGCCAACCCGACCGCCGCGCCGGTGGTGGTGCTGGTGGTGAGCTGCCTGGTCTTCGGGGTGGTGGCCGACAACTTCTTCTCCGCGTTCAATCTCTCGCTGATCATTCAGCAGGTCACGATCATCGGCATCCTGGGCGCGGCCCAGACCCTGGTCATCCTGACCGCGGGCATCGATCTCAGCGTCGCCGCGATCATGGTGCTCAGCTACATGGTCATGGCGCGCCTGGCCGTGCAGGGCGACGTCCCGACCCTGCTGGCGATCGTGATCGGACTCGCGGTCGGACTGGCGTGCGGTCTGTTCAACGGCAGCCTCGTCACCCGTACCCGCCTCGTGCCGTTGGCGGTGGCGGTGCTCACCTGGGTCCTGCTGTACAGCTTCGGGATGCCGATCATCTACGTCGTGCCCATCGGCCTGATCGCGGGCGTCGCCGTCGGCTGGTTCAGCTTCGGGCCGGCCCTGGAGGTGCGGTTGCCCCCCTTCATCGTCACCCTCGGCGCGTGGTCGATATTCTTCGCGCTCAATCTCTGGTACTCGGAATCGGAGACGATCCGCAGCCAGGACATCGATGCGACGGCCTCGCTGCTCAAGCTCTTCGGTGTTCGCGTGGAGATCCTCGGGGCGCAGTTCACGCTGGGCTCGTTCCTGATGATCGGCATCTTCGTCGTGCTCTGGTACGCCCTGAACTGGACCGCCTGGGGACGCTCGGTCTATGCCGTGGGCGACGACAAGGATGCGGCCGAGCTCTCCGGCATCCGCACCGACCGCGTGCTGATGTCGGTGTACGGAGTGGCCGGACTGATCTGCGCCATCGGCGGCTGGGCGGCCATCGGCCGGGTCGGCTCGGCCTCGCCGCAGTCGTTCTACGAAGGAAACCTGGACGCCATCACCGCGGTGGTGATCGGCGGGACCTCGCTGTTCGGGGGGCGCGGCGCGATTTTCGGCACGCTCTTCGGGGCCCTGATCGTCGGCGTGTTCCGCTCGGGACTGAAGCTCGGGGGCGTCGACGTGCTCTGGCAGACCTTCGCGGTCGGCCTGCTCATCATCGTCGCCGTCGCCATGGACCAGTGGATTCGGAGGGTAAGCGCATGAGCCTGCAACCTGTCATGACCGGCCGGGGCCTGACCAAGCGCTACGGCCGTGTCACCGCGATGGACCGGGCCGATTTCGAGCTGTTTCCGGGAGAGATCCTGGCGATCATCGGCGACAACGGCGCCGGCAAGTCGACGCTGGTGAAGGCGCTCTGCGGGGCGGTCCAGATCGACGAGGGGGAGATCCGGCTCGACGACAAGCCGATCCGATTCGCCTCCCCCATGGAGGCCCGGGATGCGGGGATCGAGACCGTCTACCAGAACCTCGCCCTCTCGCCGGCTCTGTCCATTGCCGACAACATGTTCCTCGGACGGGAGCTCTACAAGGAGGGCGTGGCCGGCTCGGTCTTCAGGATGCTCGACAAGAAGAAGATGCGCGACTTCGCGCGGGAGAAGCTGACCGAGCTCGGCCTGATGACCGTGCAGTCCATCACCCAGGCGGTGGAGACGCTCTCCGGCGGCCAGCGCCAGGGTGTGGCGGTGGCCCGGGCGGCGGCGTTCGCTACCCGGTTCGTCATCATGGACGAGCCGACGGCGGCACTGGGCGTGAAGGAGAGCCGGCGTGTTCTGGAGCTGATCCTGGACGTCAAGGCCCGGGGCATGCCCATCGTGCTGATCTCCCACAACATGCCCCATGTCTTCGAGGTGGCGGACCGGATTCACATCCACCGGCTGAGCCGGCGCCACACGGTGATCCGCCCGCAGGACTTCTCGATGTCCGATGCGGTCGCAATCATGACCGGCGCCCAGGAGCC
>JAJEAR010000072.1 GCA_022822665.1 Alphaproteobacteria bacterium
TACCTCGACGAATTCGTCTTCCGATTCAACCGGAGGAGAACCAGACACGCCGCCTTGCGTTCACTGTTCACCCTCGCAATCAACGCTGAACCTCTGACCTACAACATGTTGATCAAACCGGAGCCAAGTGCATAAGCGGTAAAGGCGAAATCCCGTCAGCGCCCGTTAAACCTGGGCTAGGTAAATCGTAACGATACTCTTGATCGAAACTCTTGCCTGACGCACTTCAACAGGCAATGCCAAAGGTACGTTGCAGATCTGTGTATACGGCGAGTTTCGGATTCGGTGAAGTCGAAGCCGGGGCAGGAGCGATAGCATGCTGATGCAAGATGAGGACATCCGCCGCCGTCTTCGCCTGGGCGAAGATAGCCGATGGGAATTCAAGCGGATCGAGTTCAGCGGCAACAAACCGACCAATCCGCACGGGGACAGTCTCGCAGACGAACTGGGCGCGTTCGCCAATGCGGACGGCGGCATCATGTTATGCGGGGTGACCGACGACGGAACGGTTGCGGGCATGACGCGGGAACAGATGGCTGCTCTGGATCGCCTTCTAGTAGAGGTCAGCACTGACACATTTGAGCCGCCATTGCGCATCGAAATTCAGCACAGGGAACTGGATGGCAGGGAATTCCTGCTGGTGGCTGTGCCACGAGGTGAATCTCTGCATGAACGGGCCGGGCAGGCGTTTGTTCGGGTTGGAGCAACCAAACGACGCCTTGAGAGGGCCGAGAGCTTGAGGCTGGCGCAGTACCGTGCGCAAAACCGCTATCTCTGGTTCGACAAGCAGATCGTACCAGACACCGGTTTCGAAACACTCAGCGAGCGCCTGTGGGAGCCACTGCTCAGTGTGACGGGCGCAGGAGATCCACGGCGAGGCTTGGTGAATCTCCGCCTGTTGGCGCGGGATGAAGCCGGCGTGGACCGAGCCACAGTGGCCGGCATATTGCTGTGCGCTCCATCGCCGCAGGAATGGATGTCACAGGCAACCATCATGGCGACCTGCTATCGCGGACTGGATCGAGCCTCGGGCCAACTGGACGCACAGGAGATCACCGGTCCTCTTCCGGTACAGATCGCAGATGCCGTCAGGTTCGTCGTTCGGAACATGCGTGTGTCCGCGCGAAAGAGCCCTGAACGGGAGGACGTTTCCCAGTACAGCAAGGCCGCCGTGTTCGAAGCGGTGGTCAACGCAGTTGCCCACCGCGACTACTCCGTGTCCTCGCGAAGGATCCGACTTTCCGTGTTCAAGGACCGCCTGGAGATCGATTCTCCCGGCCAGCTTCCGAATGGCATGACCATCGAAGCCATGGAGGCCAGTCAGGCAACCCGTAACGAGGTGATCGCTTCCGTGTTCGGTCGCATCCCCGTCGCCGACGTGGCGGGATCGGGCCATCGTAGGTACCTGATGGAGCGGCGGGAAGACGGCGTATCGATCATCCGCACGGAAACCGAAGCAGCCACCGGTGTGCCGCCGGAATACGAGCTGGTCGACGGATCGAACCTGGTCCTCCGTGTCCCCGCCGCGAAGCTGGAGCTTGTTCTCGCCAACGCGACCGTCACGGTGCACTCTCGGGGCGAACCTCTCGTCGGCATCGAGGTTCTCGCGCATTTTCCGAACAACACCTGGGTGCGGGCGGTCACCAACGAAGCCGGCGAAGCGGCCCTGGACTTGTACACGACGCATTTGCCGATGACGATCTATGCGGCCGGGCCCGGTTATTCGGCCGGACTCCAGACAATGTGGACGCCAGGTCGGGGTGGACTGCTACTCGGACTCGAGCCCCTTGAATCCGGCGGTGCGACGATTTTCGCCCAGAATACAGGGCACCTTCCCGGCCTTCACGGGCGGTTAAACCCGATACGCGATGCGTCCGACCGAACCTGGCTGTACGCCGACAACATCGCCATCGATGAGGGACGCAACCAGCCGGTTCCGTTTCGGCCGGGCAAACCGATACGGCTGACAGACAGCCGTGGCACGCAATTGTCGGCCACCATCGTAGACATTCGCGGGCGGTCCGCCTTGCTCGAGTACCAACCGTTCACACCGTGCTGATCGCCAGCGTGTCCATGCGTTCGCAGTAACTCACACTACGGCTTCGAACACCGTACCTCCCTCCGGCCCGGCTGATACGGCGACAGCACAGACCAACGGGTCTTTACCGCTAACTCAACCGCATGGCCCGCCGCGAAACAGGGGATCCGTGCAGCAACCAGCGTTCCTGGTGACAGGGCAGGAACGGGACAACTGGATCGCCGAACAGTTTCGACGTGAAGGTCGTCGGCCGCTTGCGCCCCTTGTCCGGTCCTGTTACCCCTGCGGCCTGGAAGACACGGTGGAACCTGCGTAAGGGTCGCGGCTCGCTCCGTCGCCGGGTGACGCCGGCGTCCCGGGCTAACCGGCCCGAACCGATCCCTCCCGTGATCCCGATTCTCCCACGCGAACGGAGAGATGTTCGGTGACCGGACTCATTGCTCGCGCATCATCCCGGTTGAACGGAGAAGTCCGGCTGCCCGGAGACAAGTCGATCTCGCACCGCGCCCTGATCATGGGAGCGCTCGCGGTGGGGGAAACGCGCATCCACGGCCTGCTCGAAGGCGACGACGTGATGCGGACCGCGGCGGCGCTCAGGCAGCTCGGCGCGGTAATCAGGCGCGGCGGGGACGGGACCTGGCGGGTACATGGCCGGGGTGTCGGCGGGTTCGACGAACCCGAAACGGTGCTCGATCTCGGCAACTCCGGCACCGGGGTTCGACTGCTCATGGGAGCGGTCGCCGGCCTGCCGGCCACCACTTTCTTCACCGGCGACGCCTCGTTGCGGCGGCGCCCGATGGAGCGGGTCACCCGGCCGCTCGCTGAAATGGGGGTACAGGTCCTGGCCCGCGAAGGCGGGCGGCTGCCGCTCGCGTGTACCGGCCCGCAGGTGCTCCTGCCGCTCGACTACACCCTGCCGGTCGCATCGGCCCAGGTGAAGTCGGCGATCCTGCTCGCGGGCATCGCGGCTCCGGGCATCACCACCGTCATCGAACCTCACCCGACGCGCGATCACACCGAAACCCTGCTTGACCAGTTCGGCGCCACCGTGGAGATCGAGAGGCAGGCAGACGGGGCACGGCGGGTGTCGGTGACCGGCGAGCCTGAACTCGCGGCCCAGCCGATCCGGGTCCCGGTCGACCCGTCCTCGGCCGCGTTCCCCGCCGTCGCAGCACTCCTCACCCCCGGCTCGGAAGTACGGCTGCCCGGGGTCGGAACCAATCCGCTCCGCTTCGGACTCTACGAGGTACTCGCGGAAATGGGAGCCGACATCGAGATCCGTTCCGTGCCGGGCCCGGGCGAACCGGTCGCCGACCTGCGTGTGCGCTCGTCGGAACTGCATGGCATAACCGTGCCGCCCGAGATCGCGCCCCGGATGATTGACGAGTACCCGGTTCTGGCCGTTGCCGCCGCGTGCGCACGGGGTACCACGGTGATGAACGGCCTTGCCGAACTGCGGGTGAAGGAAAGCGACCGGCTCGCGGCCGTTGCCCGCGGTCTCACCGCCTGCGGCGTCGTGGTCGAGGAAGGAGAGGACCGGCTCGTGGTCCACGGCGCACCCGGAGCGGTCGACGGGGGTACGGTGATCCGTTCCGGACTGGATCACCGCATTGCGATGGCGTTCCTTGTGCTGGGCCTCGCGTCACGCGACGGCATTGCCATCGATGACGCGGCAACGATCGCGACGAGTTTCCCCGGCTTCGCCGAGACATTGCGAATGCTTGGAGCCGACATCGCCGAGCACACGGAATGATCATTGCCGTCGACGGCCCCGCGGCAGCCGGCAAGGGGACAATCGCGCGCAGGCTGGCTGACAGGTTCGGGTATGCCTATCTCGATACGGGAGCGCTGTATCGCGCGGTTGCCTTCTCGCTGCTCCGCGCCGGCGTCGATCCCGCGGACCCGGAGGCGGCAGCGCGGGCCGCGGGAAGCCTGCATCTTCCTGACACCGACGACCCCGGAATCCGGACCCCGGAGGTCGGGCTCGCCGCCTCGGTCGTGGCCGCAATACCCCGGGTGAGAGCCGCGCTTCTCGACCTTCAGCGCGACTTCGCCCGGCGGCCGCCGGACGGGAGCCCCGGCGCCGTGCTCGACGGACGCGACATCGGCACGGTCGTCTGCCCCGACGCCGACCGCAAGATCTTCGTGACCGCAACACCGGAGGTCCGCGCCGGGCGGAGGCACCTGGAGTTGCTTGGCCGCGGTGAGCACTCTATATATTCTAGGGTGCTTGCGGACCTTCGGGAACGCGATGCACGCGACGCTGGCCGGGTCGATGCGCCCATGCGCCGATCCCGGGATGCGATGGTGCTGGACACCAGTTTCATGACCGCGGACGAGGCGTTTCGGCGTGCATGCGCCTTCGTCGAGTCCGCACACTAGCCGCTTCGGCCCGGGAAAGACGGGTCGCAAGCAGGAGACGCCGGTGGAACAGGAGTGACCGGGTGTCAGTACCACCCGGCCTGGAGTCCCACTCAAACCGCTGCCGCTCCACGGTTTCGGGGCGGTAACGGGTGCAACCAGGTGGCGGCCGGTTGCGGACAGCGAGGATGACACCCCGGTAACGGGGGCGTTGCACATCGCGTTCGCCGCTCCGGTCGGTTCACCGCAACCGTCGTTCGCATCTGGATGCGGACGGTCAAGTCCACGGACAGGGAGTTTTCATGGCAGAGACCGCTGTTGTCGGCGCCGATACAGAGAATTTCGACGCCCTCCTCGCCGAAGCCCTCGGTGATCACATCAGCATCGAGGGAAGCGTGGTCAAGGGGACCATCATTTCCCTCGAGGGTGATTTTGCCCTTATCGATGTCGGCCTCAAGTCGGAAGGCCGGGTCGCGCTCAAGGAGTTCGCTCCTCCGGGCCGGGATCACGGCCTCAACCCCGGTGACGAGGTCGAGGTGTACGTCGAGCGGATGGAAGACCGTAACGGCGAGGCGATGCTCAGTCGGGACAAGGCCCGTCGCGAGGAAGCATGGGCGGCGCTGGAAACGGCGTTTGCCGATCAGAACCGCGTTACCGGTACCATCTTCGGCCGGGTGAAGGGCGGATTCACCGTCGACCTGTCAGGAGCAACTGCCTTCCTGCCCGGCAGCCAGGTCGACATTCGACCGGTTCGCGACATCGGGCCGCTGCTCGGAACTCCGCAGCCGTTCCAGATTCTCAAGATGGACCGCAGGCGCGGCAACATCGTGGTCTCACGACGCGCGGTGCTCGAGGAAAGTCGGGCCGAGGCGCGCGCCGAACTGATCGCCAACCTGAAGGAAGGCCAGGTGCTGCAGGGCGTGGTCAAGAACATCACCGACTACGGCGCCTTTGTAGACCTTGGCGGTGTGGACGGCCTGCTGCATGTCACCGACATCGCCTGGCGCCGGATCAACCATCCGAGCGAGGCGGTGCAGATCGGCCAGACCGTGGACGTCCAGGTCATCCGGTTCAACCCGGAAACCCAGCGCATCTCTCTCGGCATGAAGCAGCTCCAGGCCGATCCGTGGGAAGGAGCCCAGGCGAAGTACCCGGTCAGCACGAAGTTCATCGGTCGGGTGACCAACATCACCGATTACGGCGCCTTCGTCGAACTGGAACCCGGTATCGAGGGACTGGTCCATGTCTCGGAGATGAGCTGGACCAAGAAGAACGTCCACCCGGGCAAGATCGTGTCGACCAGCCAGGAAGTCGAGGTCATGGTGCTGGACGTCGATCCGGTCAAACGGCGCATCTCGCTCGGTCTCAAGCAGTGCACCCCCAACCTGTGGGAAGAGTTCATGGCGCAGTCGCCAGTCGGTACCGAGATCGAGGGCGAGATCAGGAGCATCACCGAGTTCGGACTGTTCGTCGAATTGAACGGCGATATCGACGGGATGGTGCACCTGTCCGATCTCGACTGGGAGGTGCCGGGCGACGAGGCGATCAAGCAGTACAAGCGTGGTGAGATGGTCAAGGCCAAGGTGCTCAACATCAACCCGGAAAAGGAACGGATCTCGCTGGGCATCAAGCAGCTCTCGCCAGACCCGTTCAAGACCAGCGCCGCTGCGGTCCGCAAGAACGCCATCGTGACTTGCACCGTCAACGAACTCCTGGATGCCGGCATCAACGTTACCGTCGCCGACGGGCTTTCGGGGTTCATACACCGCTCCGAACTCTCACGGGATCGTTCGGAGCAGCGTCCGGACCGGTTTGCGGTCGGCGAGAAGGTCGATGCAAAGATCACGCAGATAGACCAGAAAAGCCGCCGGCTGACGCTGTCGATCAAGGCCCGCGAGATCCAGGAGGAACGCCACGCGATGGAGCACTACGGTTCGTCCGACAGCGGTGCGAGCCTCGGCGACATCCTCGGTGCGGCGCTCAGGCAGCGGGAGCAGAACCAGCAGTCCGAGGACGGGAACTGATCGCGGAGGCGCAAGCCCGATGGCGGAACGACTGGAAGGCGGCTGTCATTGCGGCAACCTGCGGCTGGAGTTCCACGCCGCAGGTCGCTTCGAGGACCTCCCGATCCGGGCCTGCCAGTGTTCGTTCTGCCGCAAGCACAATGTCCGCGCGACCGCCGACCCGGGCGGTCGCCTGGACATCGTGATCCGTAACCGCGACAGCCTGTCGGCCTACCGGATGGGACACGGTATCACCGACTACCTGGTTTGCCGCGACTGCGGCGTCTACGTCGCCGCAGTCATGGAGGATGAGAATGCAGGTGGCCTGCTCGCCACCTGCATCGTCAACGCGCTCGATGTGGCACCCGAACGCGTCTCGGACCCGGTTCCGATCGACTATGGCGGGGAGACCCCGGAAGTCAGGCGCGGCCGCCGGCGCCAGCGCTGGATGCCGGCCAGGATGATCTGACCGGGCACATCATGAAAGGCCGGTCGATGAAGACGCTGCTTCTGGTCCGGCACGCGAAGTCGGACTGGTCGGATCCGGCACTCGATGACCACGACCGGCCGCTGGCGCCACGCGGGATCCGGGCGAGCGGACTGGTCGGAAACGCCCTTGCTTCCAGAGCCGCTCCTGGCGTCGTCATCTCCTCGACCGCGATCCGGGCGCGCGATACGGCGAACCGGATCGCCGCGTACTGGGTTCCGTCACCGCCGGTGGTCGAAAGACGGGAACTCTACCTTGCCGCACCCGGGCAGATGATCTCTGCCCTTGGCGCCTTCGGGGGCGCACACGAAACCGTGATGCTGGTTGCCCACGAGCCCGGCATCCGCCATCTCGCCCTTGCCCTGGACGGCTCGGCGGACCCGCCCTTCGCGGCACGGTACCCGACCGGGGCGGTCACGGTACTTCGCTTCGAGGCAGACCGCTGGTCGGCACTCGAACCCGGCAGCGGTGTGCGCGTCGACTGGATCCTGCCGCGTGCCCTCGAGCGGGCGGCTTCGCGTCCGGATACGTGACCGTCCGTTCAGCGGCCGGTCCAGTTGGGCCGGCGCTTTTCCGCAAACGCCCGCGGTCCCTCGATGGTGTCCTCGCTGTTGCGCAGCGTCGTCACGCTGTCGTACTGCATCCGCATGGCGGTGCGCAGGTCGGCGTATTCAAGGCCGCGGCGAACCACGTCCATGCTGGTCCTGATCGAGACCGGCGAACACTCGAGGATCTGTCCGGCAAATTCGCGCGCGGCGGACAGGGCCTCGCCCTCCGGCACCACCCGGGTCACGAATCCCAGATCATGACCTTCAGCCGCCGGGACATGGCGTCCGGTGAGGATCATGCCCATCGCGTGTTTCGGCGGAATCATCCGGGGCAGGCGATGCAGGCCGCCGGCCAGTGCCGCCAGGCCGACGCGCGGCTCCGGGAGGGCGAACCGCGCGTTCTCCGCGGCAATGATGACATCGCAGGCGAGCGCAAG
Organism: Alphaproteobacteria bacterium; assembly: GCA_022822665.1. Taxonomy (GTDB): domain Bacteria; phylum Pseudomonadota; class Alphaproteobacteria; order Thalassobaculales; family Thalassobaculaceae; genus Bin52. The sequence goes on from JAJEAR010000072.1 coordinate 7,875, forward strand.
CTCAAACCCGCCGCCCATGGCCACTCCGTTCACGGCGGCGATCACCGGCTTGGCCCGGTCGAACCGCTCGGTGAGGCCTCCGAAGCCGCTGGGCGGGCGCTCGCGGGTTCCGCCCTCGGCCTGGAACTTGAGATCGTTTCCGGCACTGAATGCCCGTTCGCCCGCCCCGGTGAGGATCGCGACCCACAGCGACGGGTCGGATTCGAATTCGTTGAAGGTCCGGTCCAGCTCGAAATGTGCCGGTGAGTGCAGCGCATTCATCCGTTCGGGTCGGTCGAGCGTGACCACCATGACATGGCCGTCCCGCTCGACCCGGTGATACTCGGGCATTCTCTTGCTCCCGTTGTAGCTTCGAGGCCTCGTTCGGCGGTTCAGGCAGCGTCGCTGACCTGGCGCGGCCGGTAGATCGAGACATGGTCGATCCGCGCAACCGCCGTTCCGTCGTCGCGGAGCACCTCGACGTCAAGCTCGACGAACAGGTGTCCCTTGTGCTCGTGGTTCCGGGTCACCCGCGAGCGCGCCTGCAGCCGTTCGCCCCAGGAAACGTTGTCGATGTTCCGCACCGTGCTGCCGACATGCATCCAGGGTCCCAGCGTCACGTTTTCCGTCAGCGCCCGGTTGGCGAGCCGGAGGATCCACCCGGGATGGACCAGGCGGGCATCCCGGTAGAGTTCGAGGGTTTCACGGGCGCCCTCGAGGTACTCCTCCATCAGCCCGGGCGTCATCTCCTCGACGAAGGTGCCGAGCACCGCTCCAACGGGAAGGGATTCCGGCGAGGCCGGCGGGCGTTCTCCGGTTACCGGCGCATGCGGGATTTCCGCGCGCGCATTCGCCGGCGTTTGCGGCATTGACGCCGTTCCGCTCGCACAGGCGATCCCTTCGGACCACACGACCAGCTCCAGTCCGCCCTCCCCGTCCGGCCGGGCGGAGGCAACCGCTTCGCGCCCGTCATAGACCGGCTTCATCAGCCTGCACTCGGCCATGCCGGACCGCAGCCAGTCGATACCGAAATGCCGCACCACCGGGTTGGTCATATAGGCATACACCTCGACACCGGGTACCAGCCCACCCTTGAAGCCGAAGCGCCGGGCGACCGCATCGTCATGGATCCGGTTCTCCGAGTTGGCGGCGAGATTGAGCGCCTGGACGGCGTGGGTCAGGTCGGTCCGGGTATCCATGGGCGGTGTCCTCCTTACAATCTCGCCAAGGCTAACCGGAACGTCCGGGACCGCAAGTGATATCCGATGCGAACGATCCCCATTGTCTGCGCGCGCGCAACTCTACAGGATACAGTCAGGCACACGACCGTCCCGGAGCTCGACCATGAAGGCTGCCGTTTTTCATCGCTCAGGCCTGCCACTGTCGATCGAGGATGTCGCGGACCCCGAATGCAGTCCCGACGGAATGGTGATCCGCGTCTGCGCCTGCGGTATCTGCGGGACCGACCTTCACTGGTCGGAAGTCAACAATGAGGAGTCCGGCTGGCGCAACATCCACCCCGGCGCCGTGATGGGCCACGAATTCGCCGGCGAGATCGTCGAGATCGGCCGCGAGGTGTCCGGTCCGTGGGCGATCGGTGACCGGGTCTGTGCCATGCCGCAACTCGGCTGCGGGCTCTGCCCGGCCTGTCTTGCGGGCAAGCCACACCGGTGTCCGGACGGACGGATACGGGCATCGAAAGAGGTCACGGGCGCCTATGCAGAGTACACCCGGGTCGGGGTTCGCGAGACCCTGCACCTTCCCGACCGGGTCAGTTTCGAGGAAGGCGCGCTGGTCGAGCCGCTCGCGGTCGGACTGCACGCGGTCAAGCGGGCGCGCCTGCAGCCCGGTGACTCGGTGCTCGTCGTCGGCGGCGGTCCGGTCGGTCTGTGCATCGCGCTATGGAGCCGCTTCTTCGGCGCCCGTACCGTCGCGGTCAGCGATCTCGTTCACGCGCGCGCCGAGGCTGCGCTCGCGTTCGGCGCCACCGTCGCGCTCGACGCCGCGGCAGGCAATGTCGCCGGACAGTTCGCCGACGCGGCGGGCTGTACGCCAGACGTCATCTTCGATGCCGTCGGGGTACCGGGGTCGCTGCAGGTCGCGGTTGACCTCGCGGCGGTCGGCGGGCGGGTAATCGTGGTCGGCCTGTGCATGGTCGAGGACCGCTTCATGCCGTCGGACGCGCTGATCAAGGAGATCGACATCGTCTTCTGTTTCGTCTACGAGCGCGCCGACTTCGAGATGGTCGTGGACATGCTGGCGCAAGGACGGATCGGCACCGCGGGCCTGGTAACGGGTTCGGTCGGGTTCGACGATTTCCCCAACGCCTTCGAGGCGCTGAAGCGACCGAGCGACCAGATCAAGGTGATGCTCACGCCGGCCTGACTTGCGGGCGCCTGGCCGGACCGCACCGTCCCGAAGCCTGCACAGCGGCCCGGAGGCATGCACCATGGCGAAACCGGAACTGAATACCGTCGTCAGCAGCTGGAACGAATGGGACCGGTTGCGCCATGTCATCGTGGGCCGGGCCGACGGAAGCTGCATCCCACCCGCGGAACCGGCCCTTGATGCCAAGGTACCGGAAGACAGTGACATGCGCGGGCTGCACGGACCGCGGCCTGCCGACACCGTGGCACGCGCCAACGAGCTCCTCGACCGGTTCTGTGACCAGCTGCGCGCCCGTGGCGTCGTGGTCGACCGGCCGACACCGATCGACTTCAACCAGCCGGTCGCAACCCCGGACTGGGAAACCGGAACCATGTTCGGCTGCATGCCGCCGCGCGACGTACTGTTGACCGTGGGCAAGGAGATCCTCGAGGCGACCATGTCTTACCGGTGCCGCTGGTTCGAATACCTGTGTTACCGGCCGCTGCTCCAGCGCTACTACGTCGAGGACCCGGGGATGCGGCACGAAGCGGCTCCCAAGCCCCGACTGACCGATGCGGACTACAGGCCCGACTATCTCTCCGGCGACATTGGCATCGCCAGGCGGCTGGAATGGACCGCGGCACGGCATTTCGTGACCACGGAGGAGGAACCGCTGTTCGACGCAGCCGACGTCCTGCGATTCGGCAGGGACCTCGTGGTCCAGCACGGTTTCACCACCAACATGAAGGGAATTGACTGGCTGCAGCGGCACTTCCCGGATCACAGGGTTCACGCCGTGAACTTTCCGGGCGACCCGTACCCGATCCACATCGACGCCACCTTCACGCCGATCCGGCCCGGACTGATCCTGAACAACCCACAGCGCCGTCTGCCCGACGAACAGCGTCGGATGTTTGAGCGCAACGACTGGGAAATCGTCGACGCGGCCCAGCCTGCCCACAACGAGCCGCCGCCGCTGTGCTACTCGTCGGTCTGGCTGTCAATGAACGTGCTGGTGCTCGATCCGAAGACGGTGTGTGTCGAGAAGTCCGAGGTCTACCAGGCAGAACAGCTCGACCGGCTTGGCATGGAGGTGGTCGAGGTCGAGTTGCGTGACGCCTACGCCTTCGGCGGTGGCCTGCACTGCTGCACCGCCGACGTCAGGCGCGACGGCGAGCGGGAGGACTACTTCCCGGTGCAGTAGCCTCACGCACCGGTCCACAGCATCCACATGGCGAGCAGCGGCACCGGTCCGGCCCGCATGGCATGCCAGATGTTCGCAACATTGTGGACGGTCTCCCCGGAGGCCCGTTCGAACCACTCGCCATGGTGCTGGCGCCAGCACCCGGCACTCAGCACCAGGTAGCCTTCCTCCGGCGGATGGCGATGGTCCGGGTAGGTCACCCCGGGCGCAACCAGGCTGACTCCCAGCCGGACGTCGCGGTGTTCCTCGAGACCCCCGGCACCGACAAGCACGGCGTTGGCGTGGCCGTTCGGAAATCCCGGGTCGGTGTACGCGATACCCTCGCGCCGCTTCCAGGCCAGACGCGGCGCCAGCCCGGCCAGGCAATCCGCCAGCCCCTGCACGGCTCCCGGAGCCGCGGCGTCGAGCGCCTCGTCGAGGTGGCGGCAGACCGGGAGGGTTTCGGGTTCAAGCGACCGGTTGGGCCGGCCCGGCGCAGCGAGCGCGTCATGGCATCGAGCGAAAAGCTCCATGACCGCTCCTGACGCGGAAGCGGAGGCGGCACGATGCGACTCGAGCAGTCGTGTGATCTCGGGATCTCGTGACACCTGCATGCTCCCCGTCTGTCCGTTGCCCATGATGACCCGTCTGCGCCGGATCCGGCAACCCGCACGGTTGACAGGACGGTGACGGTTCCGCTACGTGCCCTGCTCCAGCGTGGGCGCGTAGCTCAGCGGGAGAGCACTCGCCTCACACGCGAGGGGTCGCTGGTTCAATCCCAGCCGCGCCCACCATCGCTGGCTCCGCTGCCGCGAAATCCGTCCGGGCCGGGAACCCTCCCCGGCTCCGCCCTCGACCGGTCATCCGGCCGCCCGCGAGCCTCGGGATGGCATCGATGTCCGGTATCCGGAGGAACTCGCACTGTCCTCAGCCATCATGGACAGGCGAACTGGCCCGCTTGAAGCAGCGGCGATTTTCCCCCGAGCCAGTCACAGCACCGCACCGCCTGTCTCCGGTCGATTTCTCGAGGAACCCTCCGGGCAAACCTGAGCTTCGCTTCCCGCCGACCTCGATTGATGCGAGCCCTGTGGTCTTCGCTCACAGGAAGCCGATCCGCAGCCGGCGCTCTCCGAGCCATGGCACGGCGATGCCGGTTTCGTCACAGGGGCATCGAGCGGGAACGGGTTGATTGCGCGTCGCCCGATCTGGACGGTGACGGTGTGGTTTTCGGTCGCGGTGTCCGCATGTGTCCTCACGAAGTCCCGGAACGCCGTTCGTGAATTCACACTCTGCTTTCCGTTTCCAACTCGGGCGGCAGCAGCCGGCACAAGCCGCCTGCCGCGGGTTTGAACTGAACATCGGGATCAGTCTGCATCAGGGTCGTGGCTGACACCGGGTCCATGTGGAAGAAGTCTGCGCGGTCAGCGATCGCGTCGTCGATCACCATTCCCCGGGGACAGCGGTCGACGAACTGGTTCACGGATGTCCTCGGTGACTTGCAATCTGTCGCAACAGGGGAGCCGATAACCGGTTTCCCGACCGCGATAGGGTGTGCTCCTCCGGCCACTCGTCACGAACGGCGGCCCACACGCTTTCGTCCGGGTCTGTCAACACGATTGCGCAAACGCCCATACCGCCAACGGAACAGCACAGCGTCCGCATTCCACCCCTGAGGGTGCAGTTGCGATGTATCGCCGGCTGTCGCAGCTTCGGCGCCCTCTCGTCGAGCAGGCCGCATATCAGAAGCTGAGCGCAAGACAGACGGCGGCAAACGCGACCACCAGCAAGGTGCCATACTTGAGGGCGGTTTTCCGGATCCGGCGCTGGCGCTCCCACCGATCGAAATCCAAGAGGAAGACCCCGAACTCGCGCGGCAGTCGGTTCGGGTCCGATTTGACCAACCCTGTTCCGCGTGGGTCATCAGCGGTCATTGTCCAGAAACACCTTGTCCAACTTCTTGTAGAGATGAGGATGGCATCTCTTTGACTTCGGCCCGCTGCTCACGGCCGGGATAAAATCGGATACGCCGCTTGCAATGGCAATACATCCCTGTTCCTCCCGCCAGATTCGTACGGCTATGGCAATACTCTTGGTATCATTTGGTCTAGTAATCGGCATTTGTAAAAGTAACCGAAACGATGGTGACTCTTGACACGATTGCAACGGTCTCTCCACCCTGTTACAAAACGCGCATCCTAAGACAGGGCCGCCCTACTGTTGTTACAAAATTTGCGCGCACCTCTTCATTATCGCTATCAAGTCCTTCGTAATCCGGTTTGTACTAGATCTTGTAGGTACTCATCGAAATTTCTCCTCACGCATCCGGCCCCATACGAGTGCTACAAAGTCAGCCCTGCTCGCCTGGCAGCGGCCCAGCGTCACCCGAGCCTCGGGCTTGTCGCTCTTATTCAGTTCCTTGTCAGGTGCCAACTGACCATCCGGGACGGTTGAGTTACAGATAACGTAAACCCCTTATCCCCGCAAGGTCCACGGACCCCAACGATGGCCGCGCAGGTATTGACAGCAGACGCCAGAATGGTCTTGACACCGTGTGAACTGTTGCTGGTGGAGGCCGTCGGACTAGAACAGAACTGTCCGGGGTCCTAATTCCGGGACTGGCAAGCCTGCTACCCCCAAAGCAACGGTATTCACCCCGTGCTCCGCTGTTTGCACCGCACGGTACTACGGCCCTCATCACGTCAATGTTGAGGGCAATTCCATCCACTGCGTGAATTGATTGGTAGTGTATATCAAGGGCACAAGGAACAGGGTCATGGAGACCCGGCAACCTAGCCGGACACTGTGTTCCAACCAGCCCACGACGGCTTCTACGCCCCGGCTCGCTGGTCCCAGGTCGCCCCTGGAGCCAGTGGGACATACTACGGGGCTGAACTGAGAACTGCGTCGGCGAAACTTCCACCCGCACGTTCATCAGTGAGGCCCGCTGCACATTCACAGCCCCGCCACCACCTGCTCCAGCACCGTCCGGCTGGCCGAAAAACCGGTTACCCTCGCAGGGGACGTCACGGTCGGGCAGATCCGGCGCCTGCTTGAAACCGGTCGCCAGATCCGGTTCATCACCACCGACTTCGAACGCCCGATGGCTGAACTTGCCGGCGCCATGTTCTCCAGATGGGCGCAGAAGAGTGTGTTCAAGTCCATGCGCCACGAGTTCGGCCTCGACGCCCTACCGACTCACGGCTCGACGGACTGCACGACGAGCCGTGTTTACAAGCGGTGCCCGGGACCAGGAATGAGGCGGTAGTCGTCCACACCTTGTCGCGACCCGTTAGATCGCGGGACCTGGCAGTGCCAACGGGATCACGCGTTCATCCGCACCGCCGTGCGGACCGCGGATCCAGGGCCCACCAAAAGGTCCATGACTGGTTGAAGCAGGGCGGTTTCCGAACTGGCAGGGCCCCAGGCCCGGCTGGGTTTTTCCTGCGGACCCGCTTGAGGAGCGCGGCAGGCCGCTCAAAGACCTCGCCCGCGTGACGATAACCGCGCAGGGAGACCGGCAGGGCGACTTCGGGTGACCCGGGCCGCGGCACGAACCGCTCGCACCCCCGGCTGCGCTGTGTTCCCGCCGGGAAACTCTTCCGCTTGATCCTTCGGGATTGCTGCGCGACCCCTTTGCAGACGCCGCCGGTACCGAGCCGGTTCAGCAATCTGCGGAAAGGTCATGCCGCAATGCATGCGTTGAACCCGACGCGTTCCGTTGTCAGGTCAACCCCGGCACGCCGATGTGTCGCGCGGCGGAACGGACTTGCACGAAGCGAGATCGAGGCCTGGCTGCTGGTGTGGATTGACTCCCCCTGGCCGCCTGTCCTGCCCGACCTGTGCGGCTATGGACCGTTGAACACCCGCGCGCCTCGCGTTGTAGCGTACGGCGGCAACCATGCGGCGGTCCGTGTCGTCTCGACAATCCGTTCGTGGGACATTCGGAAAGTGGACGAAACCCTGTTCGCGTCGGGATTTCAGCTCAGATGCCCGCACGGCCGCGTTCGACCGGGCCCTCGGCAAAGCCGGGGCTGTTCGGCATCAACATGTCGCAGCGCCCGGCCATCTTGACGCGGCCGCGGCCGGAAGCGCAGGCTGTCACCTCACCGGGAACCGAGGCAGAACGCAGCCATGACCGAGATGCAGCCCTTTCGCGATTCAACCGCACTTATATCCAACGGCCAGGCCCTGAAGGCCCGGCTGGAGGAAGACGGGTACCTGTTCCTGCGCGGCCTGTTCCCGGCCGGGGATATCCAGCGGGTTCGCCACCGCTTGCTGCAGAAAGCTGCAGCGGGCGGCTGGCTTGATCCCGACCACGATATCGATGACGCAATCGCGCTTCCGTCCGCCGCCTGCAAGGATCCGGAGGAACTCTACATGCGGGTGTTCCGCGGGTTGTGGACCGACGAGGAACTGCACCGCTTGCGCACCCATCCGAACGTGACCGGCCTGTTCGGGCGCATATTCGGGGAGACGCCGCTCGCGCACCCGATGTTCGTGCAGCGCAACATCTTTCCCCAGCGCCATGACTTCGACTTCACCACCGGCATCCACCAGGACAAGGTGCACATCGGCGGCGCAACCAACCAAGCGCTCTGGGTGCCCATCGGTGACTGTCCCCGGGAGAAGGGGCCGCTCGCAGTCGCTGCGGGATCGCATCGGGCCGGAGTTCTCGAAACCCGGGTCGGATCCGGGGCGGGCGGCATGGACATCAGCGTTCCCGTTCCCGGAACCTGGGTAACCGGCGACTTTCGCGCGGGCGACGCACTGATCTTCTCCGACACCACCGTTCACCAGGCGCTGCCAAACCGCACTCGCGAATTGCGCCAGTCCTTCGATGCGCGCTACCAGCCGGCCTCCTGGCCGATCGCAAAACCCAACATGGACCCTTATGCCGGCAACGGTACCTGGGAGGAAGTCTACGCCGGCTGGGAGAACATGGACCAGGCCTGGTACTGGCGCGAACTCGATCCGGTGGTGATACCCTACGACACCAGCCACTACGAACGCCGGGACCGCATGGCCTTCGACATGGCGGAACGCGGCGACAGGACCGCGCGGGACGCGCTGCTGAGGATCGTTCAGCGCGACGCGAATCCCGACAAGCGCGCCCGGGCAACCGAGCTCCTGCAAACCCTGGACGCAGGGACCGCGCAGTAGCTGCACGGTCATGGCCGGCACCTGGAACCTTGAGGTCAACGGACAGGCCCACGCGGTCCAGGCCGAGGGGTCGGAACCGCTGTTGCACGTGCTTCGCGATCACCTCGGTCTCAAGGGCACGCGCTACGGTTGCGGGCTCGAGCAATGCGGCGCCTGCATGGTGCTCGTCGACGGGGACCCGGTCCATGCCTGTACCCGGCGCATGGACACGGCCGCCGGCCGCAGCGTGACAACCGTCGAGGGGCTCGACGCACCGGGACTCCTTGCCGCCTTTCTCGAGGAACAGGCCGGCCAGTGCGGCTATTGCCTCTCGGGCATCCTGGTGTCCGCCAAGGCACTGCTCGATCGCACTCCGAACCCGGACCGGGCGACGATTGCCGCGGCTCTTGCACCGCACCTGTGCCGATGCGGCGTCCATGCGCGGATCCTGCGCGCGGTGGCGAAGGCGGCAACATCGTGAGCCAGAGCCTTGCGCGCAATCCGCGGCTCGGACAATGGATCCGGTTTCTGGAACATGACCGGGTCAGGATCGCGACCGGCAAGGTGGAACTTGGCCAGGGCATCGTGACGGCACTTGCCCAGATCGCGGCGGAGGAACTCGATCTTGATCCGGACCAGGTGATGATGCTGTCCGGTTCCTCCGACGAAGGTCCGGATGAACTCTACACCACCTCGAGCCTGTCGATCATGGACTCCGGTGCAGCCATCCGCCTGGTCACAGCGGAGATGCGGACCCTGCTGGCAGAACGGGCGGCGAGACGGCTGAACTGCGCACCGGAAGACCTCGGGATCGAACGGGGTCACTTCCACCTCGCCGGCGAGAGGACCGGCCAGAGCTACTGGACCGTGACCGAGCCCGGCGACCTCGAACGCGAGGCAAGCGGGACCGCTCTGGTCAAGCCGCACGCATCGTACCGCACCGTCGGCCGCTCCGTGCCCCGTCGCGACCTGCCAGGCAAGCTCGCCGGTGGCGGCTTCATCCACGACCTGGACGAGCCGGGAATGCTGCATGCCCGCATCCTGCGCCAGCCGGGGTACTCGGCAAGACTGGCCAACATCGACGGGATCGGGGATCACGTGCAGATCGGCCACTTCCTTGCGGTCCTTGGCGACAGCCCGCTTGCGGCCGAGCAGGCGGCGAAGCGGGCGCGGGTTCGCTGGACCGGGGAACGGGAACTCGACCCGGCGCGGATTAATGCCTACCAGCTGCTCGAACTGCCGTCACGAAAGCACCACATTGGCGCCGACTTCGCCGACACCACCCACGACGCCGAACTCACCGTGTCCCGGCCCTACATCGCTCACGCCTCGCTGGGACCGTCCTGCGCGCTTGCGCTGTACCGTGACGACCATCTCACCGTCTGGTCACACGGCCAGGGCATGCATCCACTGCGGCACTCTCTTGCGCGCGCACTTGATCTTGCCCCGGAAGCCATCTCGACCATTCACGTCGACGGCGCCGGATGCTACGGGCACAACGGTGCGGACGATGCGGCGCTTGACGCGGCACTGATTGCCTTGGCCAGGCCGGGCCGCCGGGTGCGCGTGGCCTGGAGCCGGGAAGACGAGTTCGGGTACGAGCCACTCGGAACGGCAATGGTGGTGCGGGTTTCCGCCGCGGTGGATGCCGCCGGACGACCGGTCGACTGGACCACCCGGATTTGGAGCGGACCGCATGTCAACCGGCCGGGGACCACCTCGGGACACCTGCTGGCCCGGGAAGCACTTCCGGACCCGCCCCCGCAACCGGTTCCGACCGACCCGCCGTTGTCGCGCGGCGGCGGCGCCACCCGTAACGCGATCCCGCTCTACAACGTCGGCGCACACCGCATTTGCTGGCATCTTGTAGCCGGAACGCCGGTGCGCACCTCGGCCCTGCGCGGGCTTGGCGCGGTTCCCAACGTTGTTGCGATCGAGGCCTTCCTCGACAAGCTTGCCGCTGCGGCCTCAACCGATCCCGTGGAGTACCGGCTCACGCTGCTCGAGGACGAACGGGCACGCCGGGTCCTCCGAGAGGTTCGCGACCGCGCTCGAAGGGAGTCGGGCCAGGGTCTGGGTTTCGGGTTCGCGCGCTACAAGAACATGGCTGCCTACGCCGCTGTCGCCGCGGCGGTGACGGTCGATGAAGCGGTAAGGGTCGAGAAGATCTGGTGCGCGGCCGATGCGGGTCTCGTCATCAATCCCGACGGCGCCCTCAACCAGCTGGAGGGCGGTATCGTCCAGGCGATGAGCTGGACCCTGCGCGAGGAGGTCCGTTTCGATGCGCACGGTGTTGCCAGCCTCGACTGGGACAGCTACCCGATCCTGAGGTTCGACGAAATTCCGGAGATCGAGGCGTGGCTGACCGGACCGAGGGACCAGCCGGCGCTCGGGGTCGGAGAATGCACGGTCGGCCCGACGGCGGCGGCCCTGTGCAACGCCGTGGCCGACGCTCTGGGCGTGCGCATCCTCGACATGCCGCTGACGCGAGACCGGATAGTAGCCGCCCTGCTTGCCGGCGACGACCCGGCGTCATGATCGACTGACCGTCACCTCCACGGAGCACCCCGGATGAGCATGCAGATCGGCATCATGCTGCGCGGACAGTATCCCAACGGCGCCGACATGGCGGCCGGGTCGGATGAACTGATCGCCCAGGCGCGGTTCGCCGACCGGCTGGGCTACGCCTCGATCACCAAGGGGTCGCACTACTCGACCGACGGCTACCAGGCACTTCAGCAGGTGCCGCTGCTGGCGCGGCTGTCGGGCGAAGTCACGCGGGCCCGACTCAATGCCGGCATCGTCCTGCTGCCCCTGCACAAGCCGCTCGATATCGCAGAGCAGCTGGCGACCATCGACATCCTCTCGCACGGACGGCTGATCTTCGGGGTCGGGATCGGCTACAGGGACGTGGAGTTCCACGCCTTCGGAACCGAGCGGCGGCATCGCGGCCGACGTACGGATGAAAACCTGGTCGCGATTCGCCGCCTGTGGACGGAAGACCGCGTCACCATGAAGGGAAGCCACTTCTCGCTGGAAGACGCGGTGTGCAATCCGAAGCCGTTGCAACGGCCGCATCCGCCGATCTGGGTCGGAGCCAATGCCAATATCGCGCTGCGCCGGGCGGTGGAGCTCGGTACCTGCTGGTACATCAACCCGCACAACACCATCTCCACCCTGGTGCGCCAAGTCGATCTCTACCGGCGGATGCTGGACGAGGCCGGCAAGCCGTTTCCGGACGAGCTTCCCATGCGGCGCGAGGCCTTCGTGGCCCGGACCCGCGCCGAGGCAATCCGCCTGGCCGGCCCGTTCGTTGCCCGCAAGTACGCAAACTACCACGCGACCGGCCAGAGCGACGAACTGCCCGACGGAGAGACGCTTGCCGGCGACTTCGATGACCTGGTCGGTGACCGGTTCCTGATCGGGACACCGGACGAGGTCGCGGCCACCATGCTCGACATCAACCGCCGTCTCGGTGTGAACCACCTGATCCTGTCGATGGAGTGGGCCGGCATGGAGCCTTCGGTGGCACGCGACTGCATGCAGCTGATGGCCGAGGAGGTGATCCCCGTGGTCAGGAACGGCTGACCAGGGCGGGCAGATCGGTCATCCGGGCAATCCGGGGGACGTCGGGAACGGCCCCGGGATCACCGTAACCGTAGGTGACCAGGACGCAGCGGACACCGGCCGCCCGGGCCATTTCCGCGTCATGCGCACTGTCACCGACCATCAGCGCGTCCGGGCGCTCGGCTTCGATGGTATCAAGCACCTGTTGCAGGTGGGCGGGCGCGGGCTTGCGTTCGGCAACCCGGTCGCCGCCGAGCACGCAGCGGAACCGGGACACCAGCCCGAGCCGCGACAGGATCCGTTCGGCAATCGCCTGGTGCTTGTTGGTGCACACGGCAAGAACGCAACCCCGGGCCTCGAGCACCTCCAGGGTCCCGGTCACCCCGGGATAGACCCGGGACAGGACGGCGGGAGCGTGAGCATAGTCGGCGAGGAAGGCTTCCACCGCTTCCCGCAGACGGGAAGGGTTTGCCCGGCCGCCGGCAGCGGCCCAGGCGCGCTCGACGAAGGCCTCGATCCCGTCACCGATGAAGCTGCGTGCCTGGACGGTATCAATCCGGCCAAGCCCCGCGGCCTGCAGCACCCGATTGACCGCGGCGCACATGTCGGGCGCGCTGTCGACGAGGGTTCCGTCAAGGTCGAAGATGATGGATTTCATGACCCGATTGCCCGCCCTTCTCCCCGGTCGCGCGCAGTCCGGGAAGAGACCGCCACGCGTGGTCCTGTTGCACGTCCATGACACCATTGGTAGCAAATGTTGATTATGGAGACACCCGGCTGCGTGGCATGGTTTCGCCATCCGGTTCCCGTGCTCGAGAGGCCAGGTCATGCCCTCCAGAACTCCCTTGGCCGCAGTCATTCTCGCCGCCGGCAAGGGAACCCGGATGAACTCCGCGGTTGCGAAGGTGCTGCACCCGGTTGCCGGGCGAGAGATGATTGCCCATGTTCTTGCCGCCGTCGCCCCGCTCGACTGTGACGAAGTGATCGTGGTCGTGGCCGCAGGAGACAAGGCCGTGCCCGACGCCGTCGCGCCGGTCCGCGTCGCGGTCCAGAACCAGGCACGCGGGACCGGGGACGCGACCCGAACGGCCCTCGAGGCTTTGGGCGGGTTCGCGGGCACCGTGCTCGTGGCCTTCGGCGACACTCCGCTGGTCACGTCGGAAACGCTTGCCAGGTTGGTGGCGGCGCGAACGCGGGACAATGCGCCCGGAGTGGTGATCGCGGGATTCGAAACACCCGACCCGGCCCGCTACGGCAGCCTGGTACAGTCATCGGACGGCTCGGTTGAACGAATCGTCGAGTTCGGCGAACGCGACGGCATCGACCGGCCGGTTCGCCTTTACAACGGCGGGCTCATGGCACTTGACGGTGCGCGGCTGCAGGACTGGTTGTCCAGGCTGCGTCCGGACAACACCAAGGGCGAACTGTACCTCACCGACGTCGTCGCACTCGCCCGTGATGACGGGGTGCAGGTTGCGGTCGAGGAAGTCGACCGTGACGAGATCATGGGCGTTGACACCCGCCGTGCCCTGGCCCGGGCCGAAGCACTCGCGCAGCAGCGCCTGCGCAACGCCGCCATGGAATCCGGAGCGTCGCTTCTGGCCCAGCACACCGTGTTCCTGTCGTGGGATACCGTGATCGGGCCGGATGTCGTCATCCACCCCTACGTCACCATCGGGCCGGGAACCACCATCCGCGAAGGGGCGGAAATCCGCAGCTTCTGTCACCTTGAGGGCGCCAGGATCGGACCGGGAGCGCGGATCGGACCTCACGCCCACCTGCGCCCCGGTGCCGACATCGGACCCGAAGCCCGGGTCGGGAACTTCGTCGAGATCAAGGCGGCCAGGCTTGATGCCGGTGCGAAGGCCAGCCACCTCGCCTACATCGGCGACGCCAGCGTCGGCGAGGAGGCCAATATCGGAGCCGGAACCATCACCTGCAACTACGACGGATTTGACAAGCACAGGACCGAGATCGGCGCCGGAGCATTCATCGGCTCCAACAGCGCACTGGTCGCTCCGGTCAGTGTCGGTGCGGGCGCAATTGTCGGCGCCGGCAGCACGGTCACGAACACGGTCGAAGAGGACTCGGTCGTCGTGGTACGAGGCGAACGCAGGGTTTCGCCGGGCGCGGCACGCCGGTTCAGGGCACGGCGCGCCGCAAGGAATTCGTAGCCCGGGAGCACGTCGTCCATGTGTGGCATCATCGGAATTGTCGGCTCCCGGCCCGTCGCGGCCCGGATATTGGAAGGGCTCGAGCGCCTCGAGTACCGCGGCTATGATTCGGCGGGAATGGCGACGGTATCGGGGGACGGCATCGACCTTCGCCGCACCCCGGGCCGGGTCGAATCCCTCAAGCAGCTGGTTGCAGGGTCGCCCCTGTCCGGTCACCTGGGCATCGGTCACACCCGGTGGGCAACCCACGGCAAGGTGACCCTGTGCAACACGCACCCCCACGTCGTTGGTCAGATCGCCGTGGTCCACAACGGCATCATCGAGAATTTCGAGGAACTCCGGTGCACGCTCGAGTCCCGCAACGTCAGGTACCGGAGCCAGACCGACTCGGAGATCGTTGCCCATCTTCTGTACCTCGAACTCCTCGATGACCCGGATCCCGAACGGGCGATGCGCCTGGTCCTGGAACGGCTCCGGGGTGCCTTCTCGCTGGTGATCATGAATGCCGACCAACCGGACATGCTCATGGTGGCGCGTCGCAGCTCACCGCTTGTTGCCGGGTTTGGCGAGGACGAGATGTTCGTCGGTTCGGATGCCCGCGCGCTGGTCCACCTGACCAGGCGCCTCGTCTACCTGGAGGACGGCGACTGGGCTGTGGTGCGCCGGGACTCGATCGATTTGCACGACGCCTCGCACCGGCCGGTCGAACGTACCGTCCGGCACAGCAGGGTCCAGGACGAGAAACCCGACCCCGGCGAGTTTCCCCATTTCATGGCCAAGGAGATCCACGAGCAGCCCGAGGCCGTCGCCTACACGCTGCACCGCTACGTCGAACCCGCCGGGGGAGAGATGAAGTTCCCGGCGTTTCCGTTCGATGTTCGCGACGTGCCACGGATGTCGATCGTCGCCGCCGGCACGAGCTACTACGCCGGCATGGTGGCGCGGTACTGGTTTGAACGTCTGGCCCGGCTGTCGATCGACGTCGACATCGCATCGGAGTTCCGCTACCGCGATCCGGTGCTCGCCCCCGGCGGCGCCCTGCTGGCGATCTCGCAGTCCGGAGAGAGCATCGACACGCTGATGGCGCTCAGGGAAGCCCGGGCCGGGGGCCAACATATCCTGAGCCTGGTCAACATGGCCGAAAGCACGATCGAGCGCGAGAGCGACGTGACACTGCACACCGCCGCCGGACCGGAGTACAGCGTCGCCTCGACCAAGGCCTTTACCACCCAGCTGGTCATCCTGGCCTGCCTGGCCGTTTCCTGGGGCCAGCAACGGGGCACTCTGGAGGCGGCAGAGGCTTCGTCCGCCCTGGACGCGCTCGCCCGGGTGCGCGCCGGTCTGGCAGGGATCCTGGCCGACACGGGGTGCTGGGACGAGTGCGTGAGCGAGCTCGCCAGGGCACGCGACATCATCTACCTCGGTCGCGGGAGCAACTATCCCGTAGCGCTCGAGGGCGCGTTGAAACTGAAGGAAATCACCTACATCCACGCCGAGGGCTTTGGTGCGGGGGAGATGAAGCACGGCCCGATCGCGCTGATCGAACCCGGAACCCCGGTAGTCGTGGTGGCTCCGCACGACAGGTGGTTCGACAAGACGGCTTCGAATGTCGCGGAAGCACGGTCCCGCGGCGCCCGCATTGCGCTGATTTCGGATCGCGCCGGCATTGAGAAGCTGGCAGGGGCCGCGACCTGGACACTTCCCCTGCCGGACTCACATGCGCTCACCGCCCCGATCCTCGCCGCGGCGCATGTCCAGATGCTGGCCTACCGGACCGCGGTGACGCTCGGCACCGACGTCGACCGTCCCAAGAACCTGGCCAAGACCGTTACCGTCGAATAACGCGTTTCCCGCAGCAGGCGCACGGTTGCGCCGGGTGTGAGGTCACAGCGTCTTCGGCATCGGGAATTCGCGTTTTCCCGCGCATCCGCGACATGCTGAAAACCGGGCAATGGCAGCAGTTTGCAACTCGCGCGGCGAATGAGCGCGGCATGTCCGGCACTTTCGATCACCAACCCCGTTGCCCGGCGTGTCCCAGGCGCTGCCCGCGAGGGGACGTCCACAACGCGCCGATCACGACCGAATGGAACGAGCGCTATCTGGAGCCTCTTGCGAATTGGTGGCAGAGACTGGTTTGCAAGACACTGATCGACTCTCGTAGAGCGGGTTCGGCACCGATATTTGGTTCGGTTCCATGAATTGGGGCCGGGATAGCGAAAATTTGGCCCGATCCGGCGGAATCCGAACGAGTGTGACCGCTGCCTGCTGACACGCGCTTGTTGTCGAAATCTGAACCCAGTGCCCCGGAGGGCATCACGGCGCATCTCAGTTACCGAATGACGCCGGATCGGTCGCCGATTATCGTGCATCGCAATCAGTTTGCCGCCGACTGTCTGCAGCGCGGTCAGTCCCCTTCCATCTCCGGCTTCCCTGGCCCGGCGTTCTGTGCGCCCTTCGTCGCCTCGCGCAGCACCCTGCCCGGCCAGAACGACACCACCCGGGCGGCAGGCCGGGTGATGAAGGCACCGGTGGTCGGAATCCGCATCGTGCGGGCCGGGCGAAGCTGCACGGAAAGTGTGCCGAAGTCGGGCAAGCGAACCGCCTCGTCCCTGGCGGTTGCCCCGCTCAATTCCGCGAGCATGGACACGACCGCCGCAGGCGCATGGGCGGTGCCGAGCCAAGTATCGGCGTCGACCTGCCGATCCAGTTCCCTCTGGTACATTCCGACCCTCCTTTCCGGATGATCGTTCCCGGCGCGCCCGCTTTTCGGGACGAGGCCGGACGGGCATGTCGTCTAGCCCCCGTCCAGCCCCCGCTGTGCGACGCGGGCGCGCAAGACATGACTCGCGCGATGCCAGGGCGTCTCTCCTCGCTTGACCGCCCTACCTCCAGTTCTTGCCAGACCACATTGCTCACGCGGTGGAGCATGAACTGGATTTGATGATCGTAGCGGGAAACCACGAATATCCAGAAATGGACGTCCCTACCGCGACCGGCTCTCCAGCAATTTGCGACAGCGCATACGCTTTTCAGGGGATTTCCAAGGTCGCAAATCTCAGCCTTTGATATCAAATCGTCCTCAGGCGTTGCAGGTCGTGTCCAACCGCCAGCATGGCCGGCATGACGAACAGGATGAGCAATGTCGCCGTCGCCAGGGCGGCCACGATGGTGAGTGCCACGGGGATCAGGAACTGCGCTTGCAGGCTGGTCTCGAAACAGAGCGGCAAAAGGCCGCAGATGGTGGTGAGCGAGGTCAGGATCACTGCGCGCAGGCGGTCACAGGCCCCGTCTTCTATGGCCTGCAGCGGCGACTTGCCTTCCTGCTCATGGTCTGAAATCGCTGCGATGAGCACAATCGAATCGTTGATGACGATGCCGGAGAGACCGATCATACCGATCATCGAGAGGACTGTGAGGTCGAAGCCGGTGAAGAAATGGCCGAGCGAGACGCCGATGAAACCGAGCGGCACCACCGCCAGCACCGCCAGCGGGCGGGTGTAGCTGCCGAAGATCCAGGCGAGCACCAGGAACATGCCGGCCAGCCCGATCGCCGCACCGACGCCCATGTCGGCGAAAGTCTCGGCCTGCTCTTCCGCCTTGCCCGCGAAACGCCATTCGAGACCCTCATCGCCGGCAATCTCCGCCAGGCCGTCCCGCCGGAGCGCGGTCAGCACTACGTTGTTGGTGGTGACGGTCTCGTCCACCTCCGCCGTCACCGAGACCTCGCGCCGGCCGCGCTCGCGGCGGATGACGTCGTAGCCGCTGGAGGGCGTCACGGTCACCACGGTGCTCAGCGGCACCTCGGTCCCGTTCGGGCCGAAAAGGTAGAGCGCGCCGAGCCCGCCCGGATTCTCCGTCTGCCGCACCCTGACCTCGACCTCCTCATCGCCCCTGGCGAAGTGGAGTGCGACATCGCCCGCGATCGCTCTGCGAAGCTGGCTGCCCGCCCGCGCGATGTCGAAGCCCATCGCCCGGCCCGCCGGCGTCACCCGAAGTTGCATTTCCCGGTTGCCGTAGGCGAGGTTGTCTTCGATGGCGCTCACGCCCGGGTATGAAGCCAGAAGGGCCTTCACGCGGCGGGCCGACGCCTTGAGCTCGTCGAGGCTGTCGCCGGACAGGCGCACGTCGATCTCGCGTCCGGGCGGCCCACCAGTCGCGGCGCGAATAGTCAGCACGTCGGCCCCGACGATCGGCCCGTTGCCGTCCCGCCATGCCTGCACGAAAGCTTCAGTGCGCACGTCACGCTTGTCGGAATCGACGAGTTGGACGACCACAACACCTACCGTGTCGTCGAGCCGGTGCAGGCCCGAAAGCGCCTGATTACGCTGCATGCCCTGGACGATCAGCGAGGTATGCACGAGGCCAGGCTCCCTGAAGTCCTCGGCCGCGGCGCGGGCACCCCGCTCGATCTGCAGGAGGCGTTCCAGCGTTTCCTCGCCGGTCGTGCCCGGAACCATGCGAAGGTTCGCGAAGATGGTGTTCGGCTCGACGGACGGGAAAAAGGTGAAGCCGATGCGCCCGCTGGCCGCAATGCCGAGACTGACGAGGAAGAAGCCGACCGCCAGCGCCAGTACCAGGTAGCGGTGGACAAGCGCGTGGCCCACCATGCGCCGGAACGACCCCTCGCGGAAGCGGCGGAAGCCCTCGTCGAATCCCCTGCGGAAGCGCGAGGCCCGGCCCTCGGCGGCGCCTGCTGTCGCGGCAATCGAATGACGCAGATGACCCGGCAGCACCAGGAAGCACTCCACCAGGCTCGCTACCAGCGCCAGCACCACGATGATCGGGATTTCCCGGATGATCTGCCCTATGACGCCGCCGATCAGGATCAGCGGCAGGAAGGCTGCGATGGTGGTGAGGCTGGAGCAGAATACCGGACCCGCCATGCGCCGGGCACCTTCCACCGCGGCCTCCAGCGGGCTGCCGCCCCGGCGCGCGCGGGTTTCCGCATGTTCGGCCACAACGATGGCATCGTCCACGATCAGGCCGATGGCCAGGACAGTTCCGAACAGCATGATCATGTTGACGGAATGCCCGAGGCCCCAGGCAAGCGCCATCGTGGCGAGAAGTGCGGCGGGGATGCCGGCAGCCACCCACATCGCCGTGCGCACGTTCAGGAACACGAACAGCACGATCAGCACGATGACCAGACCGCCAAGGCCGTTGCGGACCAGCAGGTCGATGCGCTGGTCGATCAGCTCCGCCGCCGCGTCGTAGCGGTGTACAGAAACTCCCGGCGGCAGTGTGGGCACCAAAGCGTCCAGGAACCGGTCGGCCGCCTCGGCCGTTTCCAGCGCGTCGGCGGTCGTCGCCCGCTTGACAATGAGCTCGACCGCCGGGCGACCGTTGAACCAGACCCGCGGCTGGTCCTCGTTCCAGGCTTCGCTCACCTCCGCAATCTCGCCCACGGTCAACCTGCGTCCGTCCGGGAACGCCCGGACCTCGATGGCGGCGACTTCCTCCGCCGTGTGGGCAAGCCCGAGCGAGCGGACGCGCGAGACTGCGCGCCCGCCCGTGTCGCCGGCGGGTATGTCACGCGAGGCGCCGGCGATGCGAGCCGATATTTCCGAGATCGGCAGGTCGAGCGCGAGCAGCCGCTGCTGGTCCGCCTCGACCAGGATCCACTCGTCGCGGACCCCCACCATTTCCACTTCATCGACCCCGTCACGGATCAGCCCGTCACGTATCCGGTTCGCCCATGTCTTGAGCGTGCGCTCTGGGAACTCCCCCGACACCACAATGCGCAGGAGGTTCTCGTAGCGCACCACGCGCCGGATCCAGGGCGTCTCACTGTCCTCGGGCAGGGTCGCGACGCGCGACACGGCCGCCTCCACATCCGCCACCGCCGCCTGCATATCGGTCCCGGCCTCAAACACGATCCGAATGTTCGCGAGACCATCCTGGGAGTTGGAAATCACCCGCTTTACCCGGTCGAGGAAGCGGACCTCCGGATCGAGTGCCTGGACGATGGTGTTGTCCACATCTTCCGCCCCGGCCCCGGGCCAGGCCACGGAGATGAGGACCGCGTCAATGCCATAATTCGGGAAGAACTGCTTGTTCATCCGGGAGAGCGCCAGCAACCCGGCCACCAGCATCGCCGCCAACAGCAGGTTTGCCGCTGTGGGGTGGCGGGCGAACAACTTAATCACGGCGCCCGGGCCTCGACGCCGGGGGCAATCTCCGGGACGCGCGTCAGCACGATGCGCTCGCCGTCCCCCAACGGTCCCCGCTGCGGGCAAACCTCCGCGCCGACGCAACAAACCCTCTCGCCCTCGACATGCAAGACTCCCCCGCCTCTAGTCCGAGATGCACCACAGGGTCATGTTCTGCGCTCGGGCTACACCCTCGCTCCGGACATGGCCCGGTGACAGGGATTCGTGGCTGATATCCTACCAAGTTTGAGCGTAGTCCTGCTCTTGTGACAGGAGCAAGGTCGGTCGGGCGCACGGAAAGCGTGGCCTGAGTGACTCCCGGCAGGCTGCGACCGGTCCCTCGGTTTTCGTCGGGCCGGTTCTTGCGATGGACGACCGAGGACGGTGTCTGTGAGGGAGGGTGAAACTGGTGGAACACGTCGGCCGGGGTCCTGTAGCCAAATACCTTTCACGGTCACTCGTTGAGACGGTCCTGGACTGCCTTGACCTTGGGGTCGGCGATGTGGCGGAAGTCTGCCCCCTTCGGGAGGTACTCCCGGACCAGGATGTTGTTGTGCTCGTTCAGGCCGCGCTCCCGGCAGTGGTACGGTGCGGCAAAGAAGAACCCGGCGCCGAGCGCCTTCGCCACCCAGGCATGGCCCACGAACTCCTTGCCGTTGTCCGCGGTGATCGTGTGGACCAGGGGCGCACAGTGGCAGCAGCATGCTCAGGAGGGCGGTACCGACCGACAACGCCGTCTTCCTGCCACCCCCTCGGGAAGAGCGTGCATTCGACGCACGCGCCACCAGGGACACACCGCTGCGCCGTTGTGGCCTTTTCCGATCATCGTGTCCGCCTCCCAGCCCCCAACCCGTTCCTTCGCCTCCACCACCGCCGGACGCCCGGGTGTATCTACGCGACCCGGGATGTGACCGCGGCCCGCGTGCCGCCCGGCCTTCCAGTTCGACTTCTTTCCGCGGCAACGCAGGCACAGGTAAAGCCGGCCGCCAGCCTCCCGGTCGGAACGGACGTAGCTGCAGATCCACTGAAGGCCTGCCACCGTGACCCCCGCATTCTCGTCCGACCGGCACTCTGCTCGGGGCTCCAGTCCTGGAACAGCCTGTCCTGCAGCATGCGCCAAAGGTCCGGCGTCATCTTCCTGGGAACCGACACGGCCGCGATTCGTTGCACTACGCCGAAGCCTTGCCATGCACCTGCCTGTGACGATAGCCACGAACGCTCCAGTTCCCGCTCGCCTCGCGCCAGACCGTCGTCCGGTCCCGGCCCAGCTGTCGTGCAGTCGCCGGACCAGACAGGCCGCTTTTCCTCAGCGCGTAAATCTGGCATCTCTCTTCATGGGTCAGGTGGTGGTAGCTCGACGGCATGACAGTCTCCGGGCTTCGACACTGGGACTGTCGCCGCTACCTGACTTTCACGCAACATGGCGTGCGCAAGACACAGCTTCCCACCACCTGTGCTGTTGCACTTCAGAGTGGCACGGGGGTCCCGTATATTCGACAGGGCAGTTGCGAACGGCCCCCTGACCCGAAGGGGCGCCGGCCAATCGGGCCCACCAGGAGGAAATTTGGGACAGGCCATGGATATCCCTCCGGCAATCGTCGTCAGTTCCGGACGCTGCGGTTCGACCATGCTGTCCGACATCTTGAACTCGCATCCAGACATTCTCAGCATATCAGAGTTGTTTATCTTGCAGGGTCGCGCCCTGTTTAATTTTCGGCGCCTGTCCGGCAACGAGATGTGGAGTATCGTCAGCAGGCAGACAAGGGCGCAGCGTCTGCAACTCAGCACCGACTCCGATGCACTCTTATATCCGGTCGGCACTCCGCGCGCACGCTATGCTGGCGCGGAGATACCTCCAATTTCGTGGGTTGCACTTCCGCATATCACCGACCGGCCCGACGACCTGCTCGACGAGCTCGAGCCGGTGATCCGCTCGCAGCCGCGCCAATATGCGGCCGATCATTATCGGGCGATGTTCGCATGCTTGCGCCGGAAGTTCGACCGAAAGGTCTGGGTGGAGCGCTCGGGCGGGGCCGGGATGTACGCGCCCAGATTGGCAAGAATGTTTCCCGAGGCGAAGTTCATCCATCTCTACCGCGATGGACGCGATACCGCCATATCGATGCAAAAGCACCCCGTATTCCGCGAAGCCATGCGCTATATCGTGACCATGAGGGAGTACGGTGTGGATGCGTTGAAACCGATGACCGGGGTCTCCGGACATTCGTTTCGGGACTGGGCAAAGCTGCGTACACAGCTTCTGATATATGTCATCTTTTTGTTCAAAAGGGCCAGGGATCGGGAACTTACGCTGCCCGAATTCGGGAAATTCTGGTCGGATATAGTGGACTTGACGGATCGATTTCTGGACACGCTTCCGCCGGAAAGGGTGCTGCGCGTGCGGTTCGAAGACATGCAGAGCGAACCGGAGAAGGAAATCGCTCGCATCGTGCGGTTTCTCGACCCGTCTCTCGAAGATCCGGACTGGGTAAAGGAAGCCGCGCAAATCCCCCGCCCGACGCGTTCGAGGCTGGGAGACCTCGTCCCCGCTGAGCGGGCCGCATTGACCGAATCCTGCCGAAGGAGTCTCCAACGCCTCGGTTACGACCTGCGGGAAGAATGATCCTGTCTCCGGTCGACCTGCGGATCGTTTATCGGGAGGTCGATGACAGCCGAACCGTAGAAGCTCTATACCTCGTTCCCGATGTGCGGCACGCCATTCCGGTGCCGATCGGCTTCATGAGCGACTGATCGTATCGGACACTCAAGGATCGGAACCCTGCGCTTGGCAGCCACCTGAAAGCCTTCGCGGGGCCTTCGTCGGACATCGAGATGGACTTGCCCAGATCGGGCACCGGGACTGTTCTTCCGGCAGTGGGCAATCAGGCGCGGGCCAGCCACCGGGCGCGGAGGCTGATCAGAACCATCGCGAGCGCGGCCATCGTCCGAGAGAGCCAGCCGTTGGGCTTCAATCCGACCGCCTTGAAGATCATCGTCATGCCGCGCCGGGTATGGTGCGGGCGGTAGAGGGCGTAGTGCTCGCGCATATAGGCACGGTTTGCCTGTTTGCGGTCGTAGGTGCCGCCGTCCGCATTGGCGGCGAACCAGGCATAGGCGAGCTCGTCGTCCTCGGTCTCCATGACGCGAACGAAGGCGATGTGGATGCGCTCGACCTTGTTCAGTCGCTCGTTCGCCAGATAGCGCTTCATCACCCGGTAGAAGAGCGCGTAGTGGCGCAGCTCGTCCGCCGCGATGCGCTTGCAGATCGCCCTCAGCAGCGGTTCGTCCGTCCGGTCGGCCAGTGCCAGATAGAACGAGGAGGTGCCGACCTCCACCATGCAGCGCGCGATCATCTCGCCGGTCCGCGAGCCGCGAATCGAGGCGTCGGCATCGACCTGGATGGAATATCCGGCGCGGAAGCGGGCGAGCGCGGCGTCGTAGTCAAACGAGGGATCGGCCAGCTTCGCCCAGCGGCCCAGCACCACGCCGTGCTGGACTTCCTCATGCGCCCAGCCGTTGATCAAGTCGCAAACCTGCACATCGTCCGCGAAGACGCGGTTCAGGTAAGCCGCATAGTCGCGCCCGTTGGACTCGACCATGCTGGCCGCCTTGATCAGCGGGATGAGGTTCGGATCGACCCGCTCGGGATCAAACGCCTCCCACGGCAGTTCTTCCGGAGACCAACGGCCCGACATGATCCTCGAAACTCCTCAAGCGCACTGAGGGCAACCCCTCTTTCCTCCAACTGTCGCCGACACGTTCGGGGGAAACAAGAAACAATCACCACCAAACCGGAATTCCTACTTTCGGGAGCTGTAGGAGGCCGGGCTTCCGCTAGCAGCTTCAGGTCAGTGGCCCGCCGCTGCGGCGGGCCACGGCACAGGGCGTCGGCGGAGGACGAAGAGGATGAGGGCGAGCCTCCGAGCGTGCGTGCGGCGGCAGAACCCGGGGCTCCGGATGCCAGGCTTTATCGCTGGATCAATGACGCCGTCCTTTCCAACGTCCGGACGTGCCCGGGACGCCGATCCGCATCCGGATGGGCGCCGGCTTCCACGA
Source organism: Alphaproteobacteria bacterium (assembly GCA_022822665.1). Classification (GTDB taxonomy): domain Bacteria; phylum Pseudomonadota; class Alphaproteobacteria; order Thalassobaculales; family Thalassobaculaceae; genus Bin52. The sequence goes on from JAJEAR010000072.1 coordinate 32,489, forward strand.
CAGGTCCCGTCTCGATCCACCGGAAGGGCTCGTCCCGCTCCGGGAGGCGATGCGGCGCCTCGGCGTGTGACGCCAGGCGGTGTGGCAAAGGGCCGCGCCCGGGCAGCAGGATTCCCGGCACGTGAAGCGGGGGGCCGTCCACGGCCTCTACATCTGGCGGGAAGCGGATGAGCCTCTGCTCTTCAGGGGAGCGCGTCAGGACCTGGAGATCCGCGGCGATGTGTGACGATGACGGGCCTCCCTCTTTCCGTAAAGACCGCCGTTGGCCGCATCGGGCCCCTTCGGGCAGCGATCGCCGGGACGTTTCGGGCTCGGCCCCGAAATCCCTGGAGACATCGCCTGCCAGGCGCTTGCCGCGACCGTCGGGCGCACGATCAGGCGGCCCGATCGGCGTTTGAAGGCTTCCGCCGGCCGTTCTCACTGCGCAAAGGTGCCAATTGGTTTCGCGGCGATCCAGGCCGTTCCCGAATTATCCCCTTGTTCCAGCACGTTGGGAGCCGATTTGGGAAATCGGAAACCTCGGCCGGAGCCTGAGCAGTACTATGGATAAATCGAGAACCGCCTCCACTACCCCCGAGACTTCAGCTACGACGAGGGCCGGTGCCGGGCGTGGGCCCGCCATATGCCGCGCAGGCTCTTCTGCGTGACAAACGCGCCCGTCTCCCTCGTGCGCGCTCACGAGCGCTTCCCCTTCCTGCCCGTGGCCAACCGACACTACGCCGCCCGCGCCCTAAAGGTCCTCGTTGCAATCGTGATCGCGCCGACCCCCTGATCCGGAGGGCGCAATCGCGGTGCAGAGCACGCCGGCACGCGCCCGTCGCTGGGCGCGTGCCGCAGAACTGTGCCCGGCAAGCCCGAACACCATGTCCCACCGGTCCACCCGGACCCCATATACCCTTCCAGACCAGCGTGGCGAATACCCTCTTCCGAGCGAAAATCCCCGCTCTCGACTATCCCTCACTCTCAGCCACGATGAGAATTGTCCATGTTATAGGTTGCCTTACGCTTGCTGAATTCACTATACTGGGATACTTTTTCCTCGCCATTGAATGGTTCCTGAACCGTGCCCTGCTCCACATGTGCCAGGACCTGTCCCAAGAACCGCAGTTCAACAATCTTCCGGACTAATGGACTCACCGGCCCTTGCAACCCACAGAGGATTCGTCGCGCACAAGTGTACCTGACCGCCGTCCGATGAGCTCGACTCCTTCTTGAAACCAGCTGCGCTCCCTTGCGGTTGAGCGATAAAGGCTCAAACGAGACACCTGTCATGACGCAACAGCATACAACCGGGACCGGTCTGAGAGGCGCGCTTCCGTTTTCAATCACGTTCCTGCTTGTGCCCTTGATTATCGCCATGGCACTGGATTTGCTGCCCGACTTCGTTCCATGGTTCGTTCCATGGGTCATCTTTCCAGCTATTCCCTTCTTCATAAACTTGGAAGCCCTATTCAAAAACGATGTTCCGAGTCTCGATCCCGGCACACCGGAATCTAAAGTACTCTGGCATATAGCGATTACGGTTGCCTGGGGTGTGAGTTACCCCATCTTGGTCATTGTTGTACTTTGGGCAGTATGCAACATACCGACCCTGATGCTCTACGAACGCATTGTTCTTCTCTTGTTTTGCGGAATGTGTGGCAGACTCACTGTCGTAACATCACATGATCTCATCCACAGACCGAAATTCTGGATGCGGCGACTGGGGGAATTCGCAGTGAGCGCCCTTGCCATGCCGCACTGGCATACGGAGCACGTGTACAGACACCACGTAAATGTCGCAACACCTCTTGACAGGGAATCCGCACGAGTCGGGCAAAGCTTTTACAATTTCTTCTTTACAGGGCTTCCCTATGTCTATGCGGACGCGATTCGTTTCCAGTTGCGGCGCCTGGCCCGACGCGGGCTGCCGTTCTGGCACAGATCCAACCCGGTATTGCTATGGATAGGCATGTGGGTCGGCTGGATCGTCCTCGCATTCGCAATTGGAGGATGGCTAGGGCTCATCGCGTGGGCATTTATACTACTGTTCGCAGCTTGGGGAACAAGGTCCGTCGATTATTTGCAACATTATGGTTTGCAGCGTATCTTGAAACCGAATGGCAAGTACGAACCTATCCAACCGCATCATTCGTGGAATTATTCGAGCTCTTCGAATTATCTGTATACCGCTTATGCACTTGGCTCCGGTTGTGGCGTTCAACCACTAGATGTTGTGGTTGCAGCCTGCATGTGGAACGTCTAAAATGTTCTTTGTTTGTTCATGACCCGTGGAGCTTCCAATGCCGACGTATCCAGACAACCTTCTCGCTTTCCAACGCTTGTTCCCGGACGATGATGCCTGCGCCGCCTGGTTGATCGAGATGCGCTGGCCGAACGGTTTCGTCTGTCCCGAATGCG
>JAJEAR010000039.1 GCA_022822665.1 Alphaproteobacteria bacterium
ACCGTCTCGGACGGCAGCATCGTCGTCGACCGGGACATGAACGGCGCACGTGGCATCATGCTGCGCGCGCTCTACGGCAACTTGGGCCGTTTCCAGGCGGCGAGCGCGGAAGTTGCGCTCGTTGCGGAATAAATCAAGTGACGGATGGATGATCAGTGATGTTCGGCCACGGACGCCGGAAGACGCGAACCCTGCCGTCGGCATCGGAACCGAACGGCTGGTACGAGACCCTGTCGACACCACCACCCGCGGCCCGGCCCGTGGTCGGGAGCATCGCCTGCGACTGGGCCATTGTCGGAGCAGGGGCGTGTGGGCTCGCGGCCGCGCGGCGACTGGCGGAGCTGCGGCACCAGGACACGGTCGCGCTGATCGACGCCTCGCGCATCGGTCACGGGGCATCCGGTCGAAACGCCGGGTTCATGCTGAACCACAACACCCACGGCGAAATCAAGGACTTGGAGATCGAGCGCCGCAACGCCGCACTCTGCGCTGCCGGCGTCGACTACCTGCGCCGACTGGTTCGGGAAAACCAGATCGAGTGCCAGTGGAGCGACTGGGGCCGCCTCTACGTCGCGGCCGATGACGCGGGCGGCACCCACCTTTCGGAACTGGCCGGGAACTACCGGAGACTCGACAGGACATGCTCATGGGTCGAGCCCGACCGACTCCGCGACATGCTCGGCACCGCGTTCTACACCCGCGCGATCCATGCCGCGGGCTCGGCGCTGGTGCAGCCCGCCGCGCTGATGGTCGGACTGGGCCGCACGTTGCCCGCCAACGTGCGGGTGTATGAAGAAAGTCCCGTCCTCGAGATCTCTTCGGGGACGCCCCTGCGCCTGACCTGCGCCCGGGGAGAGGTCCTCGCGCGCAACCTCATCCTCGCCAACAGCGTGTTCGCCGAGGAAATGGGTGTTGCCCGCTGGCGTGTGGTACCGATTGCGACCTACGCCAGCCTGACCCGGCCGCTCAGGCTGGAAGAACGCTCCCGTCTCGGCAGCGAGAGCGAGTTCGGACTGCTGCCCGTCGACCCCGGGGGCAGCACCGTTCGCCTGACCCGGGATCACCGGCTGCTCCTGCGCAACTCCTTCAGCTATGGCCGCGCCAAGCGGATCGAGCCCGGCGCGCTGGACCGAGCGGAACGGCGCCATCGCAAAGCGCTCCGCCGACGCTGGCCCGACCTCGGGGACGTCCCCTTCGTCAGCACCTGGGGCGGACTGCTCGGCTTCACGCGCAACGACGGCACGGTGTTCGGACGGGTAGCCGACGGGATCCATGCCGTCATCTCGTCGGATGCGGGCCCGGTCGCCCGCGGCACCGCGGCCGGCATGCTTCTTGCCGAACAGGTCTGCGGAGTGCGCAGCACGCTGCTGGACATCATGGTGTCGCTGCCGGGAGCGGGACTTCTGCCTCCCGACCCCGTTCTTCGAATGGTCGTCAACCGTCGCCTGCGGCTCATCGAGAGCGAGTGCTCCGAATAGCCGCGGACAGGAGCCGGAGGCCGAACCGGGCGTCCGGAAACCGCGACCGGACCGGTTGCACCTCTCTGCAGGCGACGAGCCTGGACGCATCCTCCAGCACGCGTCGACGCGCGCGGGGAACAGGGATCGTCGTTCCACATGGGCGGGGAACCCGCCCGGCGGCTGACGAAGGCCGGTTCCGGGACGGGAACCCGTGGTGGTGAACGGTGCCGGCACGGTGCGTCCGGCATCGGCAGGCGGCGTACCGGCGGGGACGGACCGGCGCCGGGCGGAGCGCGCGGCCGCGGCCGGCGATCCCGGTCACATGGTCACAGCGAACTTGTGAGCGCCCCGGCAATCTGCTACCGGTCGCACTTCCGACACAGCCCGCGCCGCATCCCGGAGTCAGTTCCATGCACTCGACATTCCGTTCGGTGGCGCTTGCCGTTGCCGTCCTCCTGATTGCAGCTTCACCCGCCCACGCCCAGTCTTCCGGCACGGCTGGTGCACCCGCGTCTCCCGGCACGGCGGCTCCGTCCGGCCAGGCGACCGGGATCAACCCGATGACGACGGTGGTCGCGAAGGTCGGGGACGAGGAGATCTACCTGCACGAGATCCTGCAGCGCGCCCAGGCGCTGCCGGAACAGTACCGGCAGGCGACGCTGGCAGACCTGTACCCGGCACTGCTTGACATGGCGATCAACCAGCGGGTCGCCGCCCGGGCCGGCCGCCTGGCGGGCTATGCCGAGAAAGACGAGGTCCGGATCCGTGTGCGCAGCGCCGAGACCGAAATCATCACCGAGGTCTACCTGCGTGACCGGGTGCTCGAACACGCGACCGAAGACGCGTTGCGCGCCGAGTACGAGGCCCGCAGGGCCACCCTGGGCGATGAGGAAAAGGTGAGAGCCCGCCACATCCTGCTCGAGACCGAAGAGGAAGCGCGCGACGTGATCACGAACCTCGACCAGGGTGCGGTCTTCGCCGACCTTGCACGTGACCGCTCCACCGGACCGTCAGGCGCCCAGGGCGGGGATCTCGGCTGGTTCACCCGTGGCAACATGGTGCCCGAGTTCTCCGACGCCGCGTTCTCGCTGTCGCCGGGCGAGTACACCACCGAACCGGTCCGGACCGATTTCGGCTGGCATGTCATCCTGCTCGAGGAGCGCCAGGAAGGCCGGGTCCCGGAGTTCGAGGAAGCCCGCCAGGAGCTCGAACGCATCGTGGCGAAGGCGGCGCTTGACAGGATTCTCGCTGACCTGATGTCCAAGACCACCGTCGAACGGTTCAACGTCGACGGAACCCCCCTTTCCGAACCCGGCGGCAACTGACCCCCGTTCGCGGAGTCGCCGGCAGCAACCAGCCGGAGTCCCTGACATGGATCTCCCCGTCTCTCCCCTTGCGCCAGCCTCGTTTCCCGACATGCCCGAGGTTGACGGCGTGCGCCTTGCGGTCGCCGAGACCGGGCTGAAATACCGCAACCGCCCCGACCTGCTGCTGGCGGAGTTCCCGCCGGGGACCTCCGTCGCCGGCGTGCTGACCCGTTCGGCGGCTCCGGGCAACCCGGTGGTCTGGTGCCGGCGGCACCTGCCCTCCGGTACCGCCCGCGCCCTCGTGGTCAATGCCGGCAATGCCAACGTGTTCACCGGCGCCCGGGGCTGGAGGGCAACCGAGGCCATGGCCGAGGCCGCCGCGGCGGTGGCCCGCTGCAGCCCGGGCGAGGTGATGGTGGCCTCGACAGGCGTGATCGGCGAACCCCTGGATCACGGGCTCATCGCCGGTCAGGTTGCCACCCTGGGCGGGAACTCGTCCGCCGCATGGAGGGATGCGGCTCGGGCGATCTGCACCACCGACACCTTCCCCAAGGGGGCCTGCCGCACCACCCGGATCGGTGACGTGCCGGTCACGATTGCCGGCATCGCCAAGGGCTCCGGCATGATCGCGCCCGACATGGCAACCATGCTGGCGTTCATCTTCACCGATGCGCGCCTCGACGCGTCGGTGCTGCAACCGCTGGTCCGGCGCAACGCCGACGCGACCTTCAACGCGACCACCGTCGACGGTGACACCTCGACCAGCGACACCCTGCTGCTGTTCGCGACCGGAGCGGCCGGACACCATCCCGACATCAGCGACCATCGCGACCGTCTGCTGCGGCCGTTCGAGAAGACGCTGCACGAGGTAATGCTCGACCTCGCGCTGCAGGTGGTCCGGGACGGGGAAGGCGCGCGCAAGCTGATCACCATCACCGTGCGCGGCGCGACGTCCGCGGCAGCGGCACGGCGCATCGGAAAGGCCATTGGCAATTCACCGCTGGTCAAGACCGCTGTGGCCGGCGAGGACGCCAACTGGGGCCGGGTGGTGATGGCGGTCGGCAAGTCGGGCGAGAAGGCGGACCGCGACCGCATGTCGGTCTCCTTCGGCGGCATCGCGATCGCCCGCGAGGGCAGCCGGGTCGCGGACTACGACGAGGAACCGGTGACCCGGCACATGCAGGGTCAGGAGGTCGAGATCGACGTCGACGTCGGCGTCGGTCGCGGCAGGGCGACAGTGTGGACCTGCGATCTCACCCACGGCTACATCGAGATCAATGCCGACTACCGAAGCTGACCGGCGGTGAGCGGGAACGGGCTGCCGGTCCTGCTCGTAGTGGCGGCCGCCCTCGTCGATGCCGACGGGCGGGTGCTGGTGGCCCGGCGCCCCGAAGGCAAGGCGATGGCCGGGCTCTGGGAGTTTCCGGGTGGCAAGGTCGGCCCCGGGGAGACGCCCGAGGCGGCGCTGGTCCGCGAGCTTCACGAGGAACTCGGCATCGATACCGAACGGTCATGCCTCGCGCCGTTTACCTTCGCGAGCCATGCCTATGACAGTTTCCACCTGCTGATGCCGCTCTACCTGTGCCGGCGCTGGCATGGACGGATCACGCCGAGGGAAGGCCAGGCCACGCGGTGGATGCGGCCTGTCCGGCTCGGGGATATTCCGATGCCGCCGGCCGACCGGCCGCTGGTCGCGATGCTGCGGGACTGGCTGTAGTCATTCGGACGTAAAGATGGCCACCGCCCGGGTAAACCCGGCCGACGCTGCGCGTATCTTCCACGGAAAACAGGCAATGGTGTAGCCGGTCGGCGGCAGCTGGTCCAGGTTAGCCAGTTTCTCGATGTGGCAGTAGCCGATGTCCATGCCGGCACGGTGCCCTTCCCAGATCAGCCCGGCATCCCCGGTCTCGGCATACCGGCGCGCGGTATGGACGAACGGCGCGTCCCAGCTCCACGCGTCGGTCCCGGTCACCCGTACGCCGCGTTCAAGCAGGTAGAGCGTGGCCTCGCGCCCCATGCCGCATCCGCTCGAGACGTAGTCATCATGTCCGTAGCGCGCGCCGGCGGCCGTGTTCACCACCACGATCTCGAACGGGCTCAGCTCATGGCCGATGCGCGCGAGCTCGGCCTCGACATCCCCCGCTGTCGCGACATAGCCATCCGGAAAGTGCCGGAAGTCCAGCTTCACCCCCGGGTTGAAGCACCACTCCAGCGGTACCTCGTCTATGGTAATCGCCCGTTCGCCGTTGTTCATGGTCGAATGGAAGTGCCAGGGTGCGTCGAGATGGGTGCCGTTGTGGGTCGAGACCTTCAGTGTCTCGACCGCCCACGCCTCGCCGCCGGGCAGGTCGTCGACACCCAGTCCCGGGAAGATGGAGGTGAACACGTCCACCGTGCCGTGGTGATCGTGATACTCGATCTCCGGCAGGTTGCGCGGCGGGTCGGACATGATGCCCGTCTCCAGCGCCACCGACAGATCGACGATACGTGCGCCCATGCTACTCTCCGTTCCGGCCAGAGCCTGCACGCTATCACCTGCGCCACCTTTCGGAGAACCCGTTCCGATGACCACCGACCCGGTCCTCCTCGACGTCAGCGACGGCATCGCGACCGTCACCCTGAACCAGCCGGAGGTGCGCAACGCGCTCACCGCGGCGATGCGCACCGCCCTGCGCGAGGTGATCGGTGCGCTCGAATTCGACGAGAGCGCCCGCGCGGTTGTCATCGCGGGAGCCGGCGGTCACTTCCAGGCCGGCGGGGACATCCGCTCGATGATCGACCGTCTCGACCTTCCGGACGCCTCCCGCCGCCAGGCGATCCTTGAAGGCATCCACCTGCTGCACCTGCCGCTGTTCGCGATCCGCCGCATGGGCAAGCCGGTGATCGCCAGCATCAACGGGGCGGTCGCCGGTTTCGGCATGGGCCTTGTCGCGGCCTGCGACCTTGCGATCGCGGCCGAGGATGCCTTCTTCACGCTCGCCTACTGCCACATCGGCGCCAGCCCGGACGGTGGTTCGTCCTATTTCATCGGCCGCACCCTGGGCATGAAGCACCAGATGGAGCTGGCGCTGCTCGGAGAGCGGTTCGACGCCCGCCGCGCGCTCGATCTCGGCCTGGTCAACCGGGTGGTCCCGGCCGACCGGCTGGAGGACGAAACCCGCGCGCTGGCAGCCCGTCTTGCCGCGGGCCCGACCCGGGCCTACGCCAATGCCAAGGCGCTGTTCAACCAGGTCCATCACCTCTCGATGGAATCCCAGCTGCAGATGGAGGCCGAGCGGATGGCGGACAGCATGCTGACCGAGGACCACGCCGAGGGCATCAGGGCCTTCATGGAACGGCGCGCCCCGGTGTTCCGGGGACGCTGAGAGGGAGGAAGGCGCGCCCGACCAGGCGGGGCAGGACCGGCGGGAAGGGCCTGGTCGGCCCGGACCCACCTCCCCCTGCCCGGAAGACCGGGCCCGGCGCCCTCGCCCCGGACCGGCCTGCCAGGGATGCCGTCCTGCCCCGGGGGACGCGGTGACGGGCATGACCCGAGCCATGCACAAGCCGGACACACTGGCAGACGGGCCTGCGGTTCCGGAGCCCGACTTCGGGTCGCACCCGCTCCGGTTCACTCCCCCCGGGCGAGCGCGTCCCGGGCCATGGCCCGCAGCCGTTCCTTGCGAATCTTGGTCCCGTTCGGGCTCTCGGTCACCGGGAACGCCGCGACGGGGAAGCAGCGTACCGGCACCTTGAAGGGTGCGAGGTCGCTCGCGCAGTGCGCGACCAGAGACTGTTCATCGCACGCGCCCTCGCGGCGGGGAATGACGAAGGCGACCGGACGGGCGCCGCGGTCCGTGTCCACCGCCACCACCTGGGCATCGGCCACCTGCGGATGGGAGCACAGCCGGGCCTCGATCTCGAGCGGGTTGACCAGGAAGCCGCCAAGGCGCAGCGCATCGCCCATGCGCGAGAGAAAGGTGAAGGACCCGTCAGGCGCCGTGGTGCCGAGGTCTCCGGTCCGCAACCAGCCATCGGGCGAGAACGCGGCCCTGGTCGCGTCCTCGTCCCCGAAGTAGCCGACGAACCGCGTCGGACTGCTGATCTCGATCTCGCCGACCTCGCCATCGCCCGCCAGCCGGCCCGTGACCGGGTCCCTCACCCGCACCGCCGCATCAGGGTCCACCGGATGACCGCCGCCCTCCGCCCGCAACTCCGGCGGATCGTCCGGCCGCCGCAGCGAGAAAAACGAGAACACCTCGCTCATGCCGAACGGTCCGATCAACGGCATGCCGCGTTCCGTCGCCGTCGCCGGAAACTCCGCGAGCGCCGGATTGAACTTCGCGTAGGGACAGCAGCGAAGATCCGGAAACGGCCGCCTTTCACCGCTGCTCTCCCGCTCGCCCTCGCGCAGCAGCCGGGAGAACATGTCGTCGCTGCCGGCCATGTGGGTGACACGGTACTCCCGGGCGAGCCGGGCGCAGCGGGCCGCATCGAAGGTCCGGGGAACAACCATCGCCGACCCCGCGGCCATTGCCGCCGCCATGAGCATGAACCCGAACACGCCGCAGAACGGCAATGCCTGCATCACCATGGTGCCGGGCGCTGCGAGTTCGAGGGTCCGGGCCACGGCCAAGGCATGGCGCACGACGCTGTCCTGGCGGTGCATCACGAACTTGGACGGGCCGGTGGTGCCCGATGACAGGAAGATGCAGCAGACCTGCCCGCCACCGGCGCTGCCTTGCTCGGGCGGTGCCGCCAGCAGGTCGCTGTAGCCGGTTGCGGCCACTCCCGGGACCTCGGCCACCTCGTCGTCCCCGCACTGGACCAGCGTCACCGGTTCGCTCCAGTCCACCCCGGCCAGGACCGCCGCATGGTCTGCCCGGCCGAGCCGGGGAACCCAGGCAATCACCCGGGGCCGGAGCCGGCGCACGAGGTCATCCATCTCGTGGCGCCGGAACCTCGTGTTCACGGCAACCGCGATGGCCCCGATCCGGCAGCAGGCGACGAAAAGCACCAGCCAGGCGCGGTCGTTGGGCAGCCACAGCGCCACCCGGTCACCCGGGCCGACGCCGAGGTCGCGCAGCCCCGCCGCGGCGCGGGCCGACTCCGCCTCGAGGTCGCTCCAGGCCGCCGTGCCATCCTCGAAGTGCAGTCCGACCTGCTGTCGGGCGGCACCGGCAAGGAGTTCGGAAACGGTCCGCACGCGCGCCCGCTCCGCTACCGGCGAAGCTCCGTGATCCGCATCTCCGCCCTCAGGACACCCTGCGGATCAATGACACGGACCACGTCGCCAGCTCCCGGGGCGGGCGAGCTGCTCCACAACGAGATCTCGTCGTCCCAGTGGACGGGACGGGCGAATCGGGCGGTCACGTCGAGGGCGACGGGAACCCCGTGGGCCGCGAGCAGGCCCATCATCCAGACCTGGGTCTGGATCCCCTGGGCAAGCGGGGCACGGTAGCCGTAGCGGGCCGCGAACGCCGGTTCAAAGTGGATGCGGTTGCCAACGTCGCTCGAGAACCCGGTGACGTCGTCCGGCCGCATGGTCCGGTCTGCGATGTGCACGAGCCCCTCCCTCGGATTGCCGCCATCGCCGCCGGACCGTCCCCGCACCCCCATCCGGGATGCATCCGGCTTCAGCCGGTACATTTCGGCCTCGAGCGCCAGTGACCCCTCGGCGCCGTGAAACGCGAAGCGCTGCACGACCGAGCGGCCGCGCGGGTGCACCTTGTCGCTTTCGATCCACCCGGTCTGGTGCAGCGGTTCACCGAGTTCCACCCGCCGGTGCAGGCGGAACCGCTGTCCCATGTGCACCATGCCGTCGAGTGTCTCGCCCGAGAGCGTCATCATCAGGAAGCAGTCCTGGCCGAACAGCCCGGTTTCCGCAGCCGTGCCAAACAGTATCGGGTCGACGCCGCAGGCGCCGAGCCTGTTCTCCTGCCAGTCGCTGTCGTGGGCCGCGGTCCGCGGCACGAACCGCACCAGGCCGTCTTCCGTCACCGCGCCTGCTCCGGGCTCAGCCATACAGGGTGCCGCCGTTGATGTGATAGACCTGTCCGGTCACCATCGCGGCACGCGACGAGCACAGGAACACGGCCAGGCCGGCGATTTCGTCCGGACGCGCCATGCGCCCGAGCGGGATCTGCCCCGCCATTTCCTCGAGTTCCGCCTCGCTGTGCCCGTAGCGCGGCTGCGCGGTATCGGTCAGCCCTGGCGCGATCGCGTTCACCCTGATCCCGTGCGCCGCGAGTTCGGTGGCCGCAGCCCGGGTGATCCCGACAATCCCGAGCTTGCTCGCCGTGTAATGCGCCCCGCGCGGCGACATGCCCTGGATCGAGCGCGACGACAGGTTGACGATGCTGCCCCCTGTCCCTGCGCGCACCATGTGCCGGGCCACCGCCTGGGTCATGAAAAAGGTGCCCTTCTGGTTGATGTCGACCACGAAGTCGTAGTCCGCCTCCTCCATGTCGAGGAAAGCCACCCGCGGGAACATGCCGGCATTGTTGATGAGGATGTCGATCCGCCCGAGCGCATCGACCGCCTCGGCAACCATGTGCCGGCATTCGGGCACCGAAGAGACGTCGCCACGAACCAGCACGCTCCGGCGTCCCTCGGCCCGCGCCAGCTCCGCCGACTGCTCGGCGAGGTCGCGGTCATCGTGCCAGTTGACCGCGACATCGGCTCCCGCTGCCGCGAGGGCAGCCACCATGGCCCGCCCGATCCCCTGCTGGGCACCGGTCACCAGTGCCACCCTGCCCTCACATTCCATCGCCCGATCCTTCCCTCTTGCCGGTGCGTCCACCCGCCTCATCGGGGTTTCCGCAGCGGTCCCGCTCGTCCACAATAGCCGCAGACAATGCTCGGACAAACTCTGACCGGGAGACCGCCATGGCCAAGCTGCGGCATATCGCCCTCGCCACCAAGGATCCGGAACGGACCGCCGCCTTCTACCGTAACGTGTTCGACTTCCGCGAAGTCGGGCGCGTCGGCCACCCCGACCGTCCCGACGAGGGACTCGCGTGGGGCATCTATCTTTCCGACGGCACCCTCAATCTCGCCGTCCTTTCGTTCAAGAACGTCGATCAGCTCGGCAAGGGTCTGGACTACGTCGGGATCCACCACTTCGGGGTGCTGGTCGACAGTCTCGAGGAGACCCGCGAAAAGCTCGAGGATGCAGGTGCGCCCTGTGTCATGGAGATGGACCCGGCCGCGGCCGCCTCATTCTTCGAGACCAAGTTCCGCGGGCCTGACGACGTGGTGTTCGACGTTTCTGAACACGCATGGATCGGTGCCGCCACCGCCGAGGAGGGCGAGATCGATCTCGACGCATTGCTCGCAGCCGAGTAACGCCGCGGCATGACGTCCGGCAGGGACGTCCCCGACGAGGTCTCCGCCGTCGTGATCGGCGGCGGGGCGATGGGGTGCTCGACGCTGTACCATCTCGCCCGCGCCGGTGTGGACGCGGTGCTGCTCGAGCGCAACGCCATCGGTTCCGGCACGACGTGGCATTCCGCCGCCCAGGTCCGGGCCCTGCGCTCGGACCGCAGCCTGACCGAACTGGTCCGCTACTCGATCGGCCTGTACCGGTCGCTCGAAGCCGAAACCGGGCTCGCCACCGGCTGGATCGGGAAGGGATCGCTGTCGATCGCCACCACCCCGGACCGGATGCTCCATCTCAGGCGTCAGCATGCGCTCGCCCGCGCCTTCGGCCTCGGAACGGAGGTGCTGTCCCCGGGCGAGGCGGCCGAACGCTGGCCGCTGATGCGCACCGACGATGTCATCGGCGCCATCTGGTCGCCCGAGGACGGCCGGGTCGGCGGTTCCGACCTGTGTGCCTCGCTGGTCCGCGGCGCGCGCGCCCGCGGCGCCCGCGTGTTCGAGAACACGCCGGTCACCGGGCTGCTGACCCGGTCGGGTCGCGTGGCCGGGGTGGAGACCGCCGCCGGAACGATCCGCACCGAAGCTGTGGTGCTGTGCGCCGGACTGTGGTCGCGCCGGGTCGGCGCCATGGCCGGGATCGGGGTGCCGCTGTGGCCGTGCGAGCACTTCTACCTGCTGACCGGGCCCGTCGAGGGTCTCGCCGGTCCGGTGCCGACCCTGTCCGACCACGACGGCCACCTCTACATCCGCGACGACTCCGGCGGCATGCTGGTCGGGTGTTTCGAGCCGCATGCACGCCCGATCGACCCCGAGATCCTGGGCGAGGATTTCGCCTTCGGCCTGCTGCCGGAGGACTGGGACCATTTCGAGCCGATGATGCACAACGCGCTGCACCGCATTCCGGCACTTGCCGACGCCGGCGTGCGCACGCTGCTGAACGGGCCCGAGAGCTTCACTCCCGACGGGGTGTTCCTGCTCGGCGAGGCGGCGGGAACCCGCGGACTGTGGCTCGGCTGCGGCATGAATTCGGTCGGGGTGGCCTCGTCGGGCGGCGCCGGGCTCGCGCTCGCGGAGTATGTTGCCTCCGGCCGGCCGCCGTTCGACCTGACCGCCACCGACCCGAAACGGTTCGGGCCGGAATGGAACGACGCGCGCGCACTCGCCGAACGCATTCCCGAGGTTCTGGGCCGCCACTACGAGATCAGCTACCCGGCGCGCCAATGGTCCACTGCCCGCGGACTGCGGCGCAGCCCGCTTGACGGCGAGTGGCGACGCGAGGGCGCGGTGCTGCACCAGCACGCGGGCTGGGAGCGGCCGGCCTGGTTCGGGGCCGCGCCCGCGAACCTCACCTTCTCGCGTCCGCCCTGGCACGAAACGGTGGCGGAGGAGGTCGGGGCCGCGAGTACGGGTGCAGCCCTGTTCGACCTGTCGACCTACGGCATGCTGCGGGTGGAGGGACCGGATGCGCGGACGTTCCTCGACCAGGTCTGCGCCAACGACATGGACTGCGAGCCCGGCCGCGCTGTCTATACCGGCATGCTGAACGACCGCGGCGGCTACGAGAGCGACCTGGTCGTCTTCCGCCTCGGCGCCGACAGCTACCGCCTGCATGTCGGGACAACGGCGCTGGTGCGCGATGCCGACCGGCTGCGCCGGTTCATGGACGGCTGGCGGGTCGACCTTCTCGACGAGTCGCCCGAACTCGGCATACTGGGACTGATGGGCCCGCGAGCCCGGGAACTTGCGCCCGGGCTCGACGACATCGCGCCGTTTTCGCACCGGACCGCCGAGGTCGCGGGATTTCCGGTCCGCGCGGCGCGCGTCTCCTACGTCGGGGCACCCGGGTGGGAGCTCACCTGCCGGTCGGCCGACCTCGCGCCACTCTACCGGGCGCTGCGGTCAGCCGGCGCCGTTCCGGCCGGCCTGGAAGCCCAGACCTCGATGCGCATCGAGATGCGTCACCTCGCCTACGGCAGCGATCTCGACACCGCGACCACGCCGTTCGAGGCCGGTCTCGGTTTTACCGTGGCGTGGGAGACGCCCTTCATCGGCCGCGAGGCCCTGCTCCGCCTGCGCGACAAGGGTCCGCCGCAACGCCGGATCGCAAGCCTGGTGTTCGCGTCGGAAGACGCGGTGCCGCTCGGCGACGAACCGGTGTTCCTCGAGGGCCGGGTGGTGGGACGGACCACCTCGGCGGCTTTCGGCCACCGCCTCGGCCGCCCGGTGGCCCTTGCCATGATCGAGGACGCGCTCGCCCTCGACGGCACGCGGCTGGTGCTGGACTGCGCCGGCCGGGAAGAGGCGGTGACCGTTCGCCGCGGCCGGGCCCTGGTCAGCTGACCGCGGGCGGCGCCACCGAGAGGCGCCCCTCAACCCCGTGGCGTTCGATTGCCCGGGCAACGAAGCCGGACGACTTCATCTCCTCGACGAAATCGGCAAGCCAGGCCGCGGCCTCCGGCAGTTCCCGGTCACACCCGATCGCCTGCTGGACCGCCGTGAACTGGCCGTCGAGGATGCGGGCGCCCGGAAGCTCCTTCACGTCTTCACTCAGACGCGGCCGCAGCCCGGCCAGGGCGTCGAGCCCCTCGCGGACGAACAGGTCGAACGACGCACTCAGTCCCTCCGCACGCACCAGCTCGGCATTGCGGATGTTCCGTTCCAGCCACAGGTCATAGGCGCTCCTCGCCGAGACCGCGATCCGGATACCGGCGCTGTCGACCTGCTCGATGGTGGTCAGGGTGGAGCCGGCGGGAACCAGGTAGGTTGCCTGGATCTCGGCATAGGCCGCCGTAAACGCGATCTTCCGGGCACGCTGCGGTTCGGCGCCGATGTTGCCGATGTCCCAGACCCCGGTACCGCCGTCATCGGCAATCTCGCCGGGCGTCCTGTAGGGCAGCAGCGTACATCCGACCCCGAGGCGCCGGGCCGCCTCGTGCGCCATGTCGGGCGAGACCCCGTCGGGGTCGCCCTCGGGCGTGGTGCCGGTCACCAGAAGGAAATTGGACATGTTGATGGCGGCCCGCAGCACACCGGTCGGTGCGAGCTGGGCGACAACGGTCGCGGAGGGGGACATTCGCAGGTTCCGTTCTGGTGGGATCCGGGGCGGGAGGTCGCCCGGGCGCCAGCCATTGCTAGCAAAGGGCGTTCGCGCAGACAAGCAGCAGTCCGGACCTCTCCACGGTCCGGTTGCCGGGCCTGCCGGGGCACTGCATGGTGAACCGCCAGTACCAGCAGGAGGAACGGTCCATGACACTTCGTTTCGGGCTCAGGGTCCCGGCCGTGGGAACCCCGGCGGACACCGCCGCCTATGCCGCCCGGGTCGAGGAGGCCGGGTTCGACTTCATGTGGATGCCGGACACGCCGCTGCTCGCCGGGCGCTGGCGCGATGTCCACATGCACCTCGGGGCCGCCGCCGCGAGTACCTCGCGCCTGCGTCTCGGCCCCGGCGTCACCAACCCGCTGACCCGTCACCCGCTCACCACCGCCAGTGCGCTCGCGACGCTTGCGGACGCATCGGGCGGGCGCGCCGACCTCGTTGCGGGAACCGGGTACAGTTCCGCCTACATCATCGGGCGCAAGGCCGCGACCCGCGCCTCGATGCGCGAGGCGACAGTCCTGTGGCGCAGCCTGTTCAGCGGCGCACCCACGGTCCTGCCCGGTTCAGAGGCGACACTGGAGCCGCCCTATGCCGACCTGCCGATCATCCTTGCCGCCAGCGGACCGGCGATGCTGGCTCTCGCCGGCGAGATCGCCGACGGGGTGCTGATCCATGTCGGTGCTACTCCCGAAGCCGTTGCCTGGGCGCTCGGGCGCATCGAGGACGGAATGAGGGCGGCGGGCCGCAGCCGTGCCGAGGTGAAGCGCATCGTCGTGGTCACCGCCTGTGTTGCCGACGACCGCGCCCGGGCGATCGAGCACATGCGGCCGTGCGCGGCCGCACTGTGCCGGCACCGCCGTGCCGACCTCCTGTTCGGCGGCGTCGAGGTGCCCGCCATCCCCGGGGGGCTGACCGAGCCCTATCCCGATCTCGGCCACGCGGTGGACTGGGACGCGGCGCGCCGCTATTCGTCCTTCGTGCCCGACGCAGCGGTCGAGGCCAGCATCGTGCTCGGGCCACCGGACGAGGTCGCGGATCGTACCCGGGCCCTCGCTGCCCTCGACATCGACGCGATCTGGTGGCGGGACGAGGCCACCTGGACCCGGCCGGACACGCTGATGACACGGCTGGCGCACGACGTGCTGCCCACACTGGTCGCCGGGTAGCCGGCCCACGCCGCAACCTGTTCAGGCCGGGCACAGGCCGGTTTTCCGGATTCCGAACCCGGGTGGCTCCCGTTCACCCCGCCCGCGGTTGCGGTTCAGGCCAGCCAGTTGCGCGACACGGTGACCGGTTCCGTCGAGGCATGCCGCGCCGCCCCGAGTTTCTCGAAGGCATGGGCGAGCCCGATCAGCCGGCCCTCCTGCCATGCGCCCGCGAACATCGACAGCCCGAGCGGCAGCCCGGCAAGGTCGCCCATCGGCACCGTCACGCTCGGATAGCCCGCGACCGCCGCCGGGGTCGAACTGCCGCCGAGCCTGTGGTCGCCGTTTGCAAGGTCGATCGCCCACGGTGCCGGCGAGGTCGGGGCCACCAGGGCATCGAGTCTCAGGGTTTCGAGCGCCTGGTCGATGCCGTCCTCGCGCGTAAGTCGCAAACACTCGGCCCTGGCGTCGAGGTAGCGCGATCCCGTCGCGCCGCCACTTGCCTGGGACAGCGTCAACAGGTCCTGTCCGAACCAGGGCATGGTCCGCGCGGCATTGGCCTCGTTGAAGGCGATCACGTCGGCAAGCGAGCGGACCGGGGCCGCGACCCCGTGTTCGGCAAGGTGTGCGAGGTAGTGATCGAGCCCGGTCCTGAACTCCGCGCTCATCACCACGATCTCGTGGGGACGAATGACGTCGCGGCCGGGAAGCCGGACATCCTCGACGATGCAGGCCCCGGCGTCCGCCATCCGTGCCAGCGCGGCGGCGAACACCGCGTCCACCGCCTCGTGCCAGCCGCAGTAGCTGCGCACAACCCCGATCCGCGCACCGCGCAACGCGTCGATGTCGAGGAACCGCGTGAAGTCACCCGCGTGATCGTCGGCACGTTCGGTGGCCGGGTCGTCGGGGTCGCTGCCGGAAATCGCGCCGAGCAGCAGCGCCGCGTCCTCCACCGTGCGCGCCATGGGGCCCGCCGTGTCCTGGCTTGCCGAAATCGGGATCACCCCGGTCCGGCTCACCAGGCCGACTGTCGGCTTGATCCCGACGATACCGTTCATCGCCGCGGGAATCACGACCGACCCGTCGGTCTCGGTTCCGATCGCAAGCGCTGTGAACCCGCGCGCGACCGCGCTACCCGAGCCCGAACTCGATCCGCCCGGCGAACGGTCGCGGAACCGGGCATTGCGCACCTGCCCGCCGCGGCTCGACCAGCCGGTGACCGACCGGCTTGAACGGAAGTTGGCCCATTCACTGAGATTGGTCTTGCCCAGCAGCACCAGTCCGGCATCGCGCAGCCGGCGGACCAGGTGGGCGTCCGCAGGCGCCCTCACACCGTCGAGCGCCAGCGACCCGGCGGTGGTCATCATCGCGTCACCGGTCGCGATGTTGTCCTTGACCAGGATCGGGACGCCGTGCAGGGGCCCGCGCACCGATCCCTCGCCGCGTTCCCGGTCGAGCCGTTCGGCCTGCCCGTCGGCGTCGGGATTGAGAAAGGCGATCGCGTTGCAGGTTCCGTCGCCGGCCGCGATCCGGGCGCGCGAGCCGGCAACCAGCCCCTGCGATGTCGAGGCACCGCTGTCCTGCAGTTCGCCGACCCGGGCCGCGGTCAACCGTGTCACGTCCATGGCGTCAGTCCGGCACGAACCGGTTGACACCGTCGAGGCTCCTTACCCGGCCCGTCGCCCCGAGATGGTCCTTCTCGGTCATTGCGGCGAGAAGTGCCCTGTCCTCGGGCAGGGCGGCAATGAACCGGCTGGCGTCGTCGAGCCGGCCGAACATGATCCCGAAGGAAGGGCCGGTGCGGTCATGCATGACGGTGTAGGTCTCCACGCTGGCCCGGCCCTCCGCGTGTTCGCTGACCCGGGCACCCGGTTCGGCGTCGATCTCCGCCTGGTAGACCGCCGGATCCCTCGGCGCGAACGGGTGCGCCCCTGGTTCACTGCAGTAGATCCCGATCGACTGCTTGGTCACATAGTTGCCGTTCGCGGTCACCATGCCAAGGCTGCCCGGGTTCGCGCGCACCCGGTTCATCATCTCGGCGATCGAGTGGGTGACGTAGTTGTTTCCGGGTCCGCCGAAGTAGGGCAGACCGCCGGTTACCGTGAGCCCGCGGGGATCATCGGTCGCAAGCCCGAGTTCGTCGCACGCGATCTCCACCGCCGACGGGAAGCAGCTGTACAGGTCGAGATGGTCGATGTCCCCGATCGTGCACCCGGCCATCTCCATGGCCTCGCGTCCCACCGTGGCGATCGCCGGCGAGGAGTGGAAGTCCCTGCGGTCGGAGAGATACCAGTGGTCGTGGGCGTCGGCACAGCCGTGCAGGTACACCATGCGGTCATCTGCAATCCCGAGGCGCCGCGCCTCGCCACGCGAGGTCAACAGCACCGCGGCCGACTGGTCGATGAAGGCGTTGGCGTTCATCAGCCGGGTGTAGGGGAACCCGATGTACGGGTTGCCGGGACCGACAGTGGCGATCTCGTCGCACGAGTACCCTGCCCGGCGATCGGCGAGCGGATTGGCGGCTGCGACCGCAGCAAACCCCTCGAACAGTTCGCCCATGGCCCGGGCATGTTCGTCAATGCCGCGGCCGTGGTGCCCGCGGATCGCGTTCTCGATCAGCGGGTAGGCGAAGATGGCCCCGGCCATGCGATGCCGGTCTTCCATCTCGCTCCAGCCGCGCCGAGCGATCCCCCATTCCTCGTAGCTGCCCCCGGGGTCCTCGGACCAGTCAAGCTCGAGACCGGCGCGTTGCGCCGCCTTCTGGGTTGCCAGCGCCTCGCCGCCGCAGACCAGGGCGGCCCGGACCTCGCCGCGGGTGATCATCTCGGACAGCCGATTGATGCACCACTGCGGCATGTTGCCGCCCGGATGGGTGTAGACCAGCCGCGTCACGCCATCGGCCCCGAGGCGGCGGGCCACCGATGCCGGTGGATTGGCGTAGCTCCCGAACGGGCAGGTGAAACGCCAGCTGGTATCGGAGAAGCTGCGCAGGACCACGAGAGTGTCGAGCAGGTCGATCACCCGGCGGCCGGCACCGCTGTCTTCGGCCGCGCGGCGCCCCGCCTCGGCCATGAGCTCGACCGGTTCCAGCGCTGCCCCCAGATCGGGTTCGCGCTGGGTCACCTGGCCGCAGCCAACCAGCACCGGTGTCGCGTCGTCGCTCATTGCCGTCCTCCGTCTGCGTCGAGCCTGACCAGGGTGCGCCGGTAGCGCTGTCCGCGCGCCACGTAGTCGGCGGTGTCGCGGCGCATGGTCTCCAGCAACTCCGCGGAAACGGTGCGGATGGCGCGCGCCGGGGCACCGACAATCAGGCTGTTGTCGGGAAAGCTCTTTCCCTCGGTCACCAGCGCACCGGCTCCCACCAGGCAGTTCCGCCCGATGACGGCGCCGTTCAGCACCACCGCCTGGATACCGACGAGGGCCCCGTCACCGATGGTGCAGCCGTGAAGCATCGCCTGGTGTCCGATGGTCACTTTGGCGCCGACCGCGAGCGGAAACCCCGGGTCGGCGTGCAGCACGGCGCCATCCTGCACGTTGGTCCCCTCCCCGATGGTGATGGTGTCGTTGTCGCCACGCAGCACCGCGCCGCTCCACAGGCTCACCTCGCGGGCGAGCGTGACGGCGCCGATCACTGTCGCACCGTCGGCGATGTACACGGTCTCGTCGATCTCGGGCGACTGGCCGTCAACAGCATAGATCGGCATCGCGCTCTCCGGTTCAGCTGCGGCGCCCGACGATAGCCGAGACCATGGACATGTGCCACGGGGATTGATGGCGTCCTCGGTGCCCGGCATTGTGCACCGACCGCAACGGGAGACGGCGATGGGACACCCGCGGATTGTCTGGGGGGTCGGCACCTCGCGCACCATCCGGGCGCACTGGGCACTGGCCGAACTCGGGCTCGAGTACGAGACCCGTCCGGTCAGGACCCGCACGCCGGACACCGAGACCCCGGAGTTCGTCGCGGTCAACCCGCGCGGCAAGATCCCGGTGCTGCGCGACGGCGAGGTCACCATCGCGGAGAGCGCCGCCATCGTTACCTGGCTGGGAGAGACCTACCGCGACGGCCACGAACTGGTGCCGCAGGGCGGCCCGACGCGGGCCCGCTATCTCGAGTGGATGTCGTTCATCTGCATGGAACTCGATGCCACCAGCCTCTACGTGCTGCGCCGGCACTGGTCGCTGCCCGGCATCTACGGCGAGGCACCCGCCGCCAATGCCGCCGCCGAAGGCTACTTCGCCCGCATGATCACTGCGGCCGAGGCCCTGCACGAGGCGGACCAACCCTACCTGCTCGGCGACCGGTTCAGCGGCGTCGATATCCTGATGGCGACAACACTTCGTTGGGCTGTGGACTACAACCAGCCCCTGCCGCAGGTGTTCGACGCCTATCTCGAACGGATGTCCGCCCGCCCGGCATTCCGCGAGGCGTGCGCCGCCAACCGGGTCCCGTGACCGGACCGCTTGCCGGCATCAGGGTGGTCGAGATCACCAACGTGGTCTCCGGCCCCGCAGCCGGCGCGCTGCTGGCGGACCAGGGTGCCGAGGTGATCAAGGTCGAGCCGCCCGCGGGCGACATCATTCGCCGCGCGGCCGAGAACGGTCTGCCTGCGATGTTCATCTCGTGCAACCGCGGCAAGCACTCGCTCGCACTCGATCTCAAGCAGCCTCCGGCACGGGACATCATGTGGCGGCTGCTGGCGACAGCGGACGTGTTCCTGCACAACCTGCGCCCGGGGGTCATGGAGCGACTGGGGTTCGGACCGGCGGTGGTCCGCGACCGGTTCCCGCGGCTGGTCTATGCCGCGATCAGCGGGTTCGGCGAGACAGGGCCCTATTCCGCCAGGCGGGTCTATGACCCGCTGGTGCAGGCGGTTTCGGGGTTTGCCGACATCCAGGCCGACGGCGAGGATGCCCGGCCCCGCATGATCCGCACCGTCATCGCCGACAAGACGACGGCGGCCTGCACCGCCCAGGCGATCACGGCGGCGCTGTTCCACCGGGAACGGACCGGCCACGGCCAGGACGTGCGCATCTCGATGCTCGACGCCATGGTCTCGCTGCTGTGGCCGGAGGGCATGTCGCCGTTCACCATCGTCGCTGACGGCGGACGGCTGCCGCCGTCGTCGCACGACCGCATCTTCGAGACCAGCGACGGGTACATCACCGCCGGCTCGGTCAGCGATCTGGAATGGGCCGGGCTGTGCGCGGCACTTGATCGTCCCGACTGGCTCCGCGATCCGATGTTCGCCACCCAGGCCGACCGGAATCGCAACAAGGACCGGCGGTACGCCATGATGGCCGAGGTGTTTCTCGGGCGCAGCAGCGCGGAGTGGATCGAACGGCTCGACGAGAACGACGTGCCCTGCGCGCCGGTCCTGCGCCGCTCCGAGATGCTCGAGGACCCGCAGGTTCGTGCCAGCGGCATCGTGCATGAACTCGACCAACCCGGCGTGGGGCCCGTCCGCCAGGCGCGGCCGGCCGCCCGTTTCGGCGGATCCCCTGCGCACGACCCGCGCCCGGCGCCGCGCATCGGCGAGCACAGCGCACGGATCCTGGCCGCACTGGGCTATACCGACACCGAAATCCGGGAACTGGCCCGCGATCGGGTAGTGTTCGGGTGCTGACGATCACCCTTCTGCCTGAGCGGGGCAGGACGTTGCGCCTGTTGTTCGAAAGACCGTCCGCGGTCGTTGGGTCGACGTCGCCCCGGAACCGGCGACGTCGCGCGCGATGGGCAAGGCCCAGCCGGGCAGGTTCCGCGCGTTCCGGGAAAGGTCGTACTTGACCGCTTCGGGGAGATGGCGCTTCAGGGCCGCGACCACTCGGGGGTCACGGGCGGCGTCGGGCCCGAGCCAGCGGAGTGCCTGAGCCACCGGGGCCGCCGGGTGCCCGGTCCAGCGCATGACGCGGGGTCCCGCGTGCCGGAGATGGACCGTCGCGCCGTCGATCTCCACGGTGCGCGTGGCGCCGTCGGTGACGTAGCCGGGCCTGGCCGGCACCGCATTGGTGAGGCCGAGGCGATGGGCGGCCGTCGCGCCGTCGGGCATGACGCGGATGCCGTCGCGCCGCGCGAGCGCGGCAAGGGCGGCGTCGAGGTCGACCGGTGCGGGCCGACCCAGCAACGCGCTGGTACGCGGCAGGTCGTAGAGGCCCCGGCCCGCACGGCGCAACCGACCGGCCCGGACGAGGCGGGAGAGCGCCTGGTCAACGGCCTCGCGGCTTGCGAGGTCGAGGAAGTCCCTGGGCGTGCAAACCCACCGTCCGCGACCGTGAGCGCGCACACGCTTCATGATGCGGTCGGCCAAGCAGGTCATGATGCAGTGTCCCTGCGGTCTGTTCTGTCAGAAACTGTATGCTTTTATTCTGTCTTATCGAGTGCGCCGGATCGAGGGTGTGCCGGCGTTGCGGCGGCATTGAAGAGCCACCGGGGGCGGCGGTGCCCTGCTGCAAGGCCAGACCAGGGACCTTTCGGCATTTCTCAGGCTGCCGAGGCGCACGCAACTCCGAACCTGGTCATGTCCGGACTCCCTGTCGTGCAAGGTTGCAGAAGTCCATCGCGATCGATGTGCATTGGTTCTGAACACACCTGTCGCCCGGATCAGCCTGCGGACCCTGTCCTTTCATGTCGATTGGTCCCGGCCTGCACGGGGGTGCGTTCCGATACAGGTGTCACGGATCCGGCAACGAACGGTGACGGTGATCACCTCGACCGCGACGGGCAGCGGTCAAACCGGTCAGACCCGGATTCACCTTGTGTGCGCGATCTTGCGTTGCCTTTTCGGCAACGGGCACAACGAAAAATTGTAATCCCTGCGAACACTGCGCATGGCTATAGTCGTCTGGCGGTCACCTGGGAGATCACCAATGACAACTCACACTCGCATTCCCGTTTCGCTCCCCCGTCGCCGGTTCCTGAAACTCGGTGCAGCCCTGGGCGGGGTCGCGGCCACGTCCTCGTTCATCACCGTGGAGGCGGTGGCCGCCGGCAGGTCGAAGGTCAACATGCAGCTCGGCTGGCTTGCCAGCAACGGCATCATGGGCGAAGTCGTGGCCAAGCGCATGGGCTTCTACGAAGAGGAAGGCATCGAACTCGAGGTCACGCCCGGCGGTCCCGGTGTGGACGGCGTGGCCTCGGTCGCCGCCGGCCGGGCGCAGGTCGGCCACCTCTCCTCCAGCCCTTCCCTGATGCTCGCCCGCTCGGCCGGTATCCCGATCAAGGCGTTCGCCGCGGGCTACCAGAAGCACCCGTTCACCTACTTCTCGCTCGAGAGCAACCCGATCCGCACTCCGCAGGACATGATCGGCAAGACGATCGCCACCCAGCCAACGGCCGTCATCCTGCTCCGGGCGCTGCTGGCCAGGAACGGCATCGCCGAGGACCAGGTCGAGGTGGTCAAGATGGGCAGCGACATGAACCAGGTCATGACCGGCCAGGCGGCTGCCGTCACCGGCTGGATGACCAATACCAACGCGCTCAAGGTGCTCGGTGACGGTCGCGTCGACATGATGCTGTGGGATGCCGGGATCCAGCTCTACGCCAATGTCTACTACGCCACCGACGACATGCTGGCGAACCACGCCGACGTGCTCGCCCGTTTCCTCACCGCCTCCGCGCGGGGCTGGGGCGAGGCCCGCGCGAACCCCGAGGCCGGCGTTGACCACCTCGTGGCCGAGTACAGGAACCTGAGCCGCGACAGCGAGCTGGAAGCGGTTGGCCCCGTGCTTGGATTCTCGTTCAATGACGTGACCGCAAGGGACGGCTGGGCGGCCATGCACCCGGACAACTGGCAGGCCCAGATCGATACCTACGCGCAGCTCGGGCAGTTCAAGGGAGAGACACCGACCGTGGACGACGTCATGAGCACCGACATCCTGGCGGCCACGGAATCGGTGAGAAAGCAGATTGGATGACGGCTGAAGCTGCCGCGGCGGCGGGGGCTGAAACCGCTGTCGCCGCGGCAATCTCGGTGCGCGAGCTGTCGGTTCGCTTCGATGCGGACACCGGCAGCATCACCGCACTGGAAAGGGTCGGCTTCGAGGTGCCGGAGGGTGGTTTCGTCACCATGCTGGGGCCGTCGGGGTGCGGCAAGTCGACATTGCTGCGCGCCATCGCGGACCTGGTTCCGATCAGCGGCGGCGCGATCCACGTGTTCGGTCGCACGCCGGAGCAGGCCCGCCGGGCGCGCGATTTCGCCTTCGTCTTCCAGGACGCGACACTGCTTCCCTGGCGCAGCGCCATCGACAACGTCCGGCTGCCGCTTGAGGTCGGCCAGCGAAGCGGCGCCATCGAACTGAACGCCGAGCCCGAGGCGTTGCTGGCGCTCGTCGGGCTGGAAGGGCGCGAGAACGCGCTGCCGCACGAGCTGTCGGGCGGCATGCGCCAGCGGGTGTCCATTGCCCGGGCGCTGGTCTACCGGCCGCGCGTGCTGCTGATGGACGAGCCGTTCGGCGCCCTGGACGAGATCACCCGCGACAAGCTCAACGAGGAGCTGCTTCGCATCTGGCGCGAGACCGGCACCACCATCATGTTCGTTACCCACTCCGTGCCGGAGGCCGCGTTCCTCGGTCAGAAATGCCTGGTGCTGTCGGCCCAGCCCGGCCGGGTCCGCGAGTTCGTCGACATCGGCTTCGCCGAGCCGAGGACGCTCGGCATGCGCGACACGCTGGAGTTCGTGGAGGTCACGGCGTATCTGCGCCGTCTCCTGGAAGAGCCGCGATGACCACGGCGAGCGTCGACGACAAGGGAACAGGGACGAATACGGGCCAGGACGGCCGGACCATGCGGAATGCGCGGGCCGAACGCCCGCGGGCGCGGCGATATCGCCACGCGCCGCCGATCATCGCCGCGGCCGGGATGCTGCTGCTCTGGCACCTCATCGTCGTCGGGTTCGGTGTGCCGAGCTACATCGCGCCGAGTCCGGTGCAGGTCATCGGGGTGTTCGCAGAACAGGGCGAGATCCTGTGGATCAATTTCTGGCCGACCCTGTTCGAGGCGGTGGCCGGTTTCGTGCTCGGCAACTCCGTCGCCGTGGTGCTGGCGGTATGGTTTGTCCACAACCAGTTCGCCGAGCGCGCCTTCTATCCCATTGCGGTCTTCATCAACACCATCCCGATCATCGCCATCGCGCCGATCCTGGTGCTGATCCTGGGTAACGGCTATGCCCCGAAGATCGTCATCGCCGCGCTCATCTGCTTCTTCCCTACCCTGGTCAACATGGTGCGCGGCCTGAAGGCGGTCAGCCCGCAGATGCTGGAACTGATGCGCGTGCTGTCAGCCAGCGATCGGGAAATCCTGTGGAAGATCCGGTTGCAAAGTTCCCTGCCGTTCCTCTTCGCGGCGCTGAAGATCGCGTCAACCACCTGCGTCATCGGCGCCATCGTCGGCGAGTGGATCGGTTCCAACTACGGCCTGGGCTCGCTGATCATCGAGGCCACCTACAACTTCCGGGCTCCGTTGCTGTACGCCACCGTGATCCTGGGGGCCGGCCTCGCGGTCGCGTTCTTCGTGACCACGACCCTCGTCGAACGGCGGATCGTGAAGTGGAAACCCGAGGCGGTGTTCTGAGCGAGAGCCCGGCGCCGTGCCGGGCGGCATCCGCCGCCCGCCCGTGAACCGATAACGGAGACAAGCACATGGCACACCCGGAAACCCTGACCCGGCCCCGGACCCGGGTGCCGGTCGTCGCCACCACCGGCGTCGTGGTCGTGGGCGGCGGACCGGCGGGCATCGCCGCCGCGGTATCCGCCGCGCGCAACGGCGCGCCGACGGTACTGGTCGAGCGCTATCCCTATCTTGGCGGCCTCGCTTCCGGCGGCATGGTCCTGGTCCTGGACGACATGCACAACGACCTGGAGATCTCGGTGCGCGGCCTCGCGATGGAGGCCATCGAGCGCATGCACAGGAGGGGTCTGTGCGTCTATCCGCCCGAGGCCGACCGCGATCCCGCCGTGCGGGCGACCGAGGCGCTCTGGCGGAAGTGGTCCCGCTGGGGCGTCTTCGACTTCCATACCCGAACCAAGCCTCATCCCGTCATCTTCGCCGCGGCGTTCGACCCGGACGGGTTCAAGCAGGCCTCGCTCGACATGGTTCGCGAGGCGGGCGTCACCCTGCGCCTGCACAGCTGGTTCCAGTCCGCCATCGTCGAGGACGGGCGGGCCGCCGGCGTCATCGTCGAGACCAAGGAGGGCCCGCAGGCCATTCGCGCCGGGGTGGTCATTGACGCCACCGGCGACCTCGACGTCGCAGCCAGCGCCGGCGCCCCTTTCGCGGAAGGCGCGTTCATCGTCACCACGGTGTCCCGCATGGGCGGCGTGGACACGGACGCCGCCGAGCGCTTCCAGTTCGAGGAACCGGAGCGGTTTGCCGCCCTCGACCGGCAGGCGAAGGGCCTGATCGGCGGCTGCTGGCAGTACTGGTGGCTGAAGACGCCGCTCCCCGGCGTGGTGTGGTGCAACTGCCCGCACATGACCGGCTTCGACGGCATGAAGGTGGCCGACCTCACGTCGGCGGAATTCGAGGGCCGGCGGCGCATGCAGGCGCTGCTCGAGTTTGCGCGCGCGAACATTCCGGGTTTCGAGCGCGCCTATTTCGTCGACTTCGCGCCCCAGACCGGGGTGCGCCAGACCCGTCTGCTCGAAGGCGAATATGTCGTGACCAAGCGCGATGTCATGGACCGCGTGCATTTCCACGACTCGGTCTGCCGCGGCCGGGACTACTACACCCCGTACCGCGCCCTCCTGCCGGTGGGGGTGGACCAGCTTCTCGTGGCCGGCCGCCACTACTCGGCAACACCGCAGGCCCAGAAGATCAGCCGGGAGATTCCGCCCTGCATGGCCATGGGCGAGGCCACCGGCATCGCCGCCGCGCTGGCGCTGGACGGCAACATCCCGGTTCGGAGCGTCGACGTGGGCGCGATCCAGAGGCAGATGCGCGCCCAGGGCGCTGACCCGGGCGACGTGCCGGCCGACAACGCCCTGGTGCCGGAGGCTGCGTGATGGCGCCGGATACGAACGCCGGGCGCACCTGCCCACTACCGCTCGACGGCGTCAGGGTACTCGACTTCACCCAGGTGATGATGGGCCCGTGCTGCACCCAGATGCTGGGCGACTACGGCGCCGACGTGATCAAGATCGAGCGGGCGGGCTCGGGCGACCTGTCGCGCTGGAGCGTTGGAGAAGATCCCGACGGCGGCAACAACCCGGTGTTCGCAAGCCTCAATCGCAACAAGCGCAGCGTCGCGCTGAACCTGAAGACGAGCAAGGACCGGGCAGCGGTGCTGCGGCTTGTCGAGACTGCGGACGTGGTGGTGAACAATTTTCGTCCCGGCGTCATGGAGCGCATGGGGTTCGGCTATGACGACCTGCGCCGCATCAATCCCCGGATCGTCTACGCGGTCGGCACCGGCTTCGGCCTGGACGGTCCCTATGTGCGCAAGGGCGGCCAGGACGTGCTTGCCCAGGCGATGAGCGGCGCGATGCACCGCCGCTCGGATCCGTCGGTCCCGCTGACCGTCTACCCGACGGCACTGGCCGACTACTCGGCGGGCATGCACATGGTCCAGGGCATCCTGCTGGCGCTGATGCAGCGCGAGAAGACCGGCGAGGGGCAGAGGATAGCGGTATCGTTGTTCAACTCCATGCTGGCGATGCAGATGCAGGAAGCGGCGGTGTGGATGATGCGCGGGCGTGATCTGAACTGGGCAGCCATGCCGCTTTCCGGCGTGTTCGAGACCCTGGACGGCGCCGTGGTCATGGTCGGTGCATTCAAGCAGAACCCGCTGCGCGACATTTGCACCGCACTCGGGATGGACGATCTCTCGGCCGACCCGAGATACGCAGACCTCGAGCAACAGAAGGCACACCGGTCGGACCTGCAGGCGATTTTCAGGGACCGTTTCGCGATCGGGACCACCGCGCACTGGCTGGAGCGACTGGGTGACGTCGATATCCTGTGCGCGCCGGTGATGACGCTCGCGGACGCCCTGGACGACCCGCAGACCGCGTGCAACGGCATGATCGCGGAAAGCACGCCCACCCCTGCCGGACCGGTGCGTCTGGTGGCCTCGCCCATCGACATGTCGGCGGCTCCGTTCGCGATACGCCGGGCGCCGCCCGCACTCGGCGAACACAATGACGAGGTACTCGCGGCCCTGCGCCCCGGCGAGGACGCGGCATGAGTGTCGGATTCGATGTCACCGACGGCGTCGCCCGGGTGACGCTGAACCGTCCGGAGCGGTTGAACGCGATCGACTCCGCGGCCGAAGCGGCGCTGGCAGAGGCCTGGGACTCGATCGACCATGACCCGGCGATCCGCTGCGCGGTCCTCACCGGCACCGGCCGTGCGTTCTGCGCCGGGGCGGACATGAAGGAAGACGGCCCCGACGGCCTCGCCTACTGGGCCCGCACCGGCGACCACGGTTTCGGCGGCATCGCGCTCGGACAGCGTCCGTCGGTTCCCGTCATCGCCAGGGTCAACGGCGTGGCACTCGGGGGCGGCTTCGAGATGGTTCTGGGCTGCGACCTCGTCGTCGCCGCGGAAACGGCGTCGTTCGGCCTTCCCGAGCCCCGGGTCGGCCGCCTGCCGCTCGACGGCATGGTGACGCTGCCCCGCCGGCTCCCGCGTACCCTGGCCATGGGCCTGCTGCTGACCGGCCGCCGCATCGGCGCGGCGGAGGCGCTGGAGCACGGTCTGCTCAACCAGGTCGTGCCGCCTGACAAGCTCGACGAGGCGGTTGACGGCTGGGTCCGCGAGATCCTCGCCTGCGCCCCGCTCAGCCTCAGGGCAATCAAGCGTTCGGCCAGCGACACCGCCCACCTGACGGTT
This sequence comes from Alphaproteobacteria bacterium, assembly GCA_022822665.1. Taxonomy (GTDB): domain Bacteria; phylum Pseudomonadota; class Alphaproteobacteria; order Thalassobaculales; family Thalassobaculaceae; genus Bin52. The sequence continues at coordinate 27,195 of JAJEAR010000039.1, forward strand.
CCGGAGGCCCGGAACGCCCGTCTACCCAGCCTCGTTGCAGCGCTGCAGAGCCGCGATGCCGAGGAGGGCGTCGCCGCGTTCAGGGAGAGGCGGGCGCCGGACTGGTCCGGCAGCTGACCCCCGGCTGCGTCACGCCCGGAGCCCTTCCATGACATATGTCATCGCCGAGGCCTGTATCGACGTAAAGGACGGCATCTGCACCGAGGTCTGCCCGGTGGACTGCATCTACGAGGGCGGACGGATGTACTACATCCAGCCCGACGAGTGCGTGAACTGCGCGCTGTGCGTGTCGGTCTGCCCGGTCGATGCCATCTGGTACGAGGACGATCTGCCGGCGCAGTCTGCCGGTTTCATTACCGTCAATGCCGAGTTCTTCGGTGATACAGTCACGGGCTGGGGCCAGCCCGGAGGGCTCGCCCCCGAATTCCGCACGGTGCGCGATCACCCGGTCGTTGTCGGGTGGACGGCTGACGGAGGCTGAGGGCGAATGCATGCTGCAGTTCTTCGGTACTTCGAGGCGGTGGCCGAAGACGGATCGATCCGCCGCGCCTCGGAACGGCTTCACATCTCCGCCTCGGCCATCAACCGCCAGATCCTGAAGCTGGAGGACAATCTCGGCGTACCGCTGTTCGAACGCCGGGCGGACGGGATGCGGCTGACCGACGCCGGCCAGCTCGTGCTGCGCCACGCGCGGGACACCCTGCATGACTTCTCGCGGCTGCGCGGCGAAATCGACAGCCTGCGCGGCACCGTCAGCGGCGAGGTGACCATCGGCACGCTGGACAGCCCGGCGGTGCATTTCCTGCCCGAGGCCGTGGCCCGGTTCGTCGCGTTGCACCCGGCGGTACAGGTCCGGGTGACGGCCTGCGACCCGGTCGAGGCCATGCACTCCGTCTCCCAGGGCAACGCCGACCTTGGCCTGACCTTCTCTCCGGCCTGGCGGCGCGGCGTTACCGTGCTCGAGGACATTGCATGTCCGATGTGCGTCATCATGAGACCGGATCACGAACTGGCGTCGCGCGCCGGCGTCACGCTCGAGGAATGCGGCGACCACCGCCTGATCTACCAGGATCCGGCCGACACGATGCAGCACTTTGTCGGGGACGAATTGGAAGCCTTCAAGAGGGCGCACAAGCCGGTGGCGGTCTCCAACATCCAGGGAGTCGTCAAGCGCCTGCTGCTGCGGGGCGTGGGCATCTCGTTCTACACTCGTCTGGGCTTCTCCGAGGAACTGGCCGCGGGGAGCCTGGTCGCGGTGCCGCTGGAAGGAGAGCGCCTGTCAAAGCTGCGCCTCTGCCTGATCGCCCCCTCCGACCGCCTGCCGACCGTGGCCGGGCAGGCAATGGCCGACCATCTCAAGGAGGCACTCGCCCGCTTCGGCGCCGGCCTCGACCAGGGGAGCGGCGCATGACGGCGAGCCTCGACGTCGAGCGCCTCCTCCCGGCACCCGGCCATGTGCCGGCAGAGCGCGATGTCCGCCTCGCGTTCTCGAACGGGCGCATCGCCGCGATCGGAAGGACCGAACGGCCGTGTCGCGACGGACGTATCGCGCTCCCCGCCATGGTCAATGCGCATGACCACGGCTACGGCGTGCGCCCGCCCGCATTCGGCGGTGCCGATGACGCGCTGGAGTGCTGGATCGCCTCATTCAGCAGGCCGGCGCTCGAACCCCGTCTCGAGGCCGCGGTCGCGTTCGGCCGCATGGCGCTGTCCGGTATCGGGGCAACCGTGCACTGCCACAACTCGCTGGTCGCGGACAGTCTGCTGACCGAGGCCGCAGGGGTTGCGCGTGCCGCGGCCGACATCGGTATACGCGTCGCGTTCTCGTGCCCGGTCCGGGACCGCAATCCGTGGATATACGGGGATCAGTCCGATTTCCTGCCCTACCTGCCGCCGGAGGACCGCGCCCGGATGGGCGCGGCTCCCGCAGGCGACACCCCGGCGCTTCACCTGGTCGAGCAGGTCGAGGCCGTCGCCGCGGCCCACGAGAGTGATCTGTTCCAGGTGCAATACGGCCCGATCGGGCCGCAGTGGTGCCACGACGTCACGCTCGAGCGCATCGCGCAGGCATCCGCGATGTATGATCGCCGCGTCCACATGCACCTGCTGGAGTCGCGGCGCCAGCGGGAGTGGCTGGACGCCACCTACCCGCAGGGCATCGTTCGCTTCCTCGACGATATCGGCCTGCTCTCGCCCCGGTTGACGCTGGCCCACGGGGTGCACCTTACCGACGGAGAATGCGCCCTGCTGGCCGAACGCGGCGTCACAGTGGCCGTCAATACCTCCTGCAATTTGAGAATGCGGTCAGGTCTCGCGCCCGTCGCATGCTTCATGCGCCACGGGCTGCGTTTCGGGTTCGGCCTCGATGGCTGCACGCATGATGACGACCAGGACTATTTCCGCGATCTGCGTCTCGCCTGGCGGCTGCACAACGGCACCGGCCTGGAGCCGGCGTTGCCACCGGGCCGCCTGTTCGATGCGGCCTGGCGCGACGGGTTCCGGTGTATCGACGGCAGCGATGACTACGGCCGGATCGTTCCCGGAGCCAGGGCCGACCTGGTCGTGCTGGACTACGCGGGCATGCGCAGCGACTTCCTGTTTTCTGATGAAGACGAGCTCGACGTGATCCTGACCCGCGCAACGTCCCGCCACGTGCGCGGGCTTCTGGTCGCCGGGCGCGAGGTGGTGAGGGACAGCATCCTGACCGGCCTCGACCTGGCCCACGCGGAACACGAACTGATGGAACGTGCCGCAAGAACGGTTGCCGCCGATCCCGAATGGTCGTCCCATCACCGACACTGCCGCAATGCCGTGCGCGCGTACTACGCCGACGCGAAGCACCTCGCCGACAGCGCCGGCTGAGGCTGCAGCGCCTCTGCTCCGCGTCCGTCGAAATCATCCTTCCTTCGCATCGCGCCGGGGCCTGGACGCAGCAAAGGCGATGAATTCAGAAAATGCCCGATATCCGCGCCATGTGCTGCTGGGCCTTCAGAATGTCGCAATCCGGCTATGGGACCCCGGTAAACGGAGCGGGCCGACCAGACCACTTCCAGGACGTTCCCTTGAAGGCCACATAGTAGAGATTGAAACCGTCGACATGGACGACGGCACGCATGACCACCCGCCCGTTCAGTTTCTCTGTTCTCTACAGAACCGGTTCTTGCATCGAGCACGCTCCCGGTAACCAGTCTCAGAACGAGAGGCGTACAGCTTTGCCGCTTCGCGTTCACGCGGCAAGGAACTTGATCTCTCTGCGCAGGTCGACTTCTGCCTCAAGCGAAGCAACTGCGGTTCCGGCAACATTGGACAGCCGTGCGAGATCGAGTCGCGGTATCTCCTGCTGATCGGCGAAAACGATAACCGACTCGAACGGTACGCGGTGAAGCAGAAAGTGCGACAGCATGATTGTCGTTAGTCGCGCCTTGTCCCGGTTCGGAATTCCGTACAGGAACACCGACCTCCCGTCCCTTCCTTCGAAACGGTAGTCGACCGGATAATGCCTGGCGTCCGGAACCTCCGGTTGGATGTACTCGGTCTCGACGACGTCCTCGTCCAGGATGGTGAAGACCAGCCCGCGCAGGTCCTCGTAGAACGTCGAGGCGGTCCTTTCGCGGCCCAGGAAAGCCAGATCATGGATCTTCGTCAACGCCTGACCGAACCTGAACAGCGCCCCCGCCACCTGGTCCGGCGGCGTCTCGATGGAGAAGACGCCCTCGTCTTCCTCGATCCCGCTCTCGCGCACGATCTGCTCGCGAAGGGACGCACGCGCGCCCTCGTAGAACTGCTCCACGTCAAGCTCGTAACTCACGTGCATCAGGGTGTGGCCGCGATCGGTGAGCTTCACGCCTCCGCCCGCCGTTTCGGACAGGTAGATCGGGAAGTTGTCGCCATCGGGAAACGTGAACGGCGATTCCACCATCAGCACGTCGTCCTCGCGCCGGTGAATCCGGACCTCCGCGCACAGGCGATCACGCAGCAGCCCTTCCAGTCGCACCTGGTCAAGCGCCATAGCATCAAGTCCCGATCGTCATTCCGGTTCTGCTGCTGGCGGATCCGCCAGTCCACCCCGTCGTCCGTCACGGTGCCGGGATTCCGCTCCCTGTACCGCCCCGGCTACCCGGGCCAACGGGCGCCGGGCCCCTCACCCACCCGGAGACCGATCGAAATCGGTCGCCGACGTTTCGGCCCGCACAGATCGCAACGGTGAAGGTGGAACACCGGACCGAAGCGCTGGCGGTCATTGGCTGGTCCCGTGCCCGGGACGGACGGGACCACGAGGTCCGCGCTTGCGGACCCTGCGGCCGGGTCTTGCCGGATCGACCGGATGGAAAAGGGCGGGGACGGGCCGAAGCCCGTCCCCGGTAGTTCTATTTCAGGGCTTCGTCGGTAATCGCGTGCGTCCAGGCTCCTTCCGGAGCCATGGTGATGACCGGGTTCGAGCCACCCTTCAGGAGCGTCTGGACGGTGCGTTCGTAGTCGGCAGGATCCAGCGCGCCGTTGCTGCCCGCGGTCAGCTTGGCGATCTCTCCCATCATCCGCTTCTGGTGCTTCTCGGTCTGGGCACCGGTCGCGTCATTCTCCAGCACGATGTCAGCGGCATCGTCCGGGTTCTCCTCGGCCCATTTCCAGCCCTTCATCGATGCACGCACGAAGCGAACCATCTTGTCGCGGAAGGCGGCGTCATCCAGCGCGGATTCGAGCACGTAGATGCCGTCCTCCAGCGTGGCCACGCCCTGGTCCTCGTACTTGAAGACCACGAGGTCGTCGGCCGAGAGGCCGGCGTCGATGACCTGCCAGTACTCGTTGTAGGTCATGGTCGAGATGCAGGCGGCCTGGCCCTGGAGGATCGGATCGACGTTGAAGCCCTGCTTCAGGACGGTCACGCCCTGTTCGCTGCCGTCGGTCGGGATGCCAAGCTGGCTCATCCAGGACAGGAACGGATACTCGTTTCCGAAAAACCACACGCCAATGGTCTTGCCCCGGAAATCCTCCGGCGTCGTGATGCCCGTGTCCTTGCGGCAGGTCAGCATCATGCCCGAGCTCTTGAACGGCTGGGCGATGTTGACGAGCGGCAGGCCCTTCTCACGGGTGGCGAGCGCCGATGGCATCCAGTCGAGGATCACGTCCGCGCCACCACCGGCCAGAACCTGGGGAGGCGCGATATCCGGGCCGCCGGCCTTGATTTCCACCTCCAGGCCTTCCTCGGCATAGAACCCCTTGTCCGCGGCGACGTAGTAGCCGGCGAACTGGGCCTGGGTGACCCACTTGAGCTGAAGCGTGACCTTGTCTGCCGCCTGCGCGAGGCCGGCCGACAGGGCGAAGGCCGCCGCTGCGAATAGTGCTGTGCGTTTCATTGCTTTTCTCCCCGGCTTGAACAGGTGTGTCTGCCGCTACTCCCGGACCGACGGATGCCAATGGGTAACCGTTCGCTCTGCCAGCGTCACGCATCCGTAGAATGCCGATCCCGCGAGGGCTGCGACCGCGATCTCGGCCCAGACCATGTCCAGGGCCATGCGTCCGATCTCGGTCGAAATGCGGAAACCCATTCCCACGGTCGGTGTTCCGAAAAACTCTGCAACGATGGCGCCGATCAGCGCAAGGGTCGTGCAGATCTTCAGCCCGTTGAAGATGAAGGGCCCGGCCGCGGGCAGACGCAGTTTCCACAGCGTCTGCCAGTAGCCGGCCGCGTAGGTGCGCATGAGGTCCCGCTGCATGGGATCGGACATGCGCAGGCCGGCTATCGTGTTCACCAGCATCGGGAAAAAGCACATCACCACGACCACGGCGGCCTTCGAGTGCCAGTCGAAGCCGAACCACATGACCATGATGGGCGCGATACCGACGATGGGCAGGGCCGCGGCAAGATTGCCCATGGGCAGGAGGCCCCTTTGCAGGAACGGCGAGCGATCGACGCCAACGGCCATGAGGAACGCCGCGCCGCAGCCCATGACATAGCCCGGCAAGACCGACCGGATCACCGTTTGCACGAAGTCGGCCCACAGGACCGGCAGGTTGCCCGCAAAGGCCTCGGATATCACCGAAGGCGGCGGCAGGATAACTGCGGGAACCTCCAGCCCGCGTACCAGCCCCTCCCATATCACCAGCAGCGAGACGCCGAAGATCGCGGGGACCAGGATGCGCGCCGCCCGGCCAGAACGCCGCACCAGCAGGATATTGGCGCCCCATCCGCCAAGCCACGCGGCTATGGCAAGCGCGACCCCGTTCACCGCGCCTGTCCGGTACGGCGCAGCACCACGCGCTGGGCCACTCCGATGGCGCCCACCATCAGGGCTGCGCAGATCGCGGCACCGAAGAGCGCCGACCAGATGATCAGCACCTGGCCGTAGTAGCTTCCGTTCAGCATCCGTGCGCCGAAGCCGCCCTGGCTGCCGGTGGGCAGTTCGCCGATGATCGCGCCCACGAGCGCAATGGCGACGGCGACCTTCAGCGACGCGAAGAGATAAGGCAGCGAGGAGGGCCAGCGCAGTTTCCAGAATACCTGCCAGTCGGACGCACTGTAGGTGCGCATCAGGTCGAGTTGCATGCCATCGGGCGCACGCAGCCCCTTGACCATGCCGACCGCCACCGGGAAGAAACTGAGATAGGCCGAGATCGAGGCCTTCGCGACCAGTCCGGATATCCCGACATTGTAGAGCACCACGATGATCATCGGCGCAACGGCCAGGATGGGCACGGTCTGGCTGGAGATGATCCAGGGCATGACGGAGAGGTCCATCACCCGGTTGTGCACGATGCCGACGGCCAGCAGGATCCCGAGGGCCACCCCCATGACGAAACCCAGCAGGGTCGCCGAGAGCGTGATCCACCCGTGATAGACCAGACTGCGCTTCGACGTGATGCGCTTGTTCGCCGTGGTTTCCCAGATCTCGGCGGCGACCTGGTGCGGAGCGGGCAGGACGGGGCGTTCCTGGGACATGGTAGCCGGCACAATCTCTGCCCAGCCGATCTCCACGCCCGCCCGGGCCGCCTGGTCACGCTCCCATTTGGCATTCAGGCCGACGGCGGCGACATACCACACCGCCACGATGACAAGGCAGATCACCGCAACCGGCAGGACGTTCCGCATCAGCCTGCTGGCCCGGTGCATCCCGGACGGCGGACGGCGGGCCCCGCGTCACGCTGCGGGCTCGCGGGTGCCGGGCGCGGTCCGGGCAGGAGAGGCATCGTCGACATGCTCCCGTCGCGTCGATCGGTCGGACCGGCACTGTGCAGGAAGCACCGCCGGGGTTCCAGCCGGAATTCGGCCGCTCGCCGCGTTATCCGTCCGGGCCGCTGTGTCCCGAGCGCAGGCCTTCGCGCACACGCGTGGCCAGTTCCAGGAAGGCCGCGCTCTCGCGTATGTCGAGAGGACGCTCAGCCGGCAGCGGGCTCTCGATCACGTCGATGATCCGTCCCGGCCTCGGGCTCATCACCACGATCCTGGTCGAGAGATACACGGCCTCCGGTATCGAATGGGTCACGAAACAGACCGTCTTTCCGGTCCGAGCGTGCAGCGCCAGCAACTGCTCGTTCAGGTGGTCGCGCACGATTTCGTCGAGCGCGCCGAAGGGTTCGTCCATCAGCAGCAGGTCCGCGTCGAATGCGAGCGCACGCGCGATCGAGGCTCTCTGCTGCATTCCCCCCGACAGCTGCCAGGGGAACATGCGGGCGAAGTCGCCGAGGCCGACGAGATCGAGGGCGCGCCTGACCCGCTCGATGCGTTCCTGCGCCGGGTAGCCCATGACCTCCAGAGGCAGGCGCACGTTCTTCTCGATGGTCCGCCACGGATAGAGTCCCGCCGCCTGGAACACGTAGCCGTAGGCCCGGTTAAGCCGTGCCTGTTCGGGTGTCATTCCGTTGACGGTGATCGTGCCGCCCGTCGGCTGCTCCAGGTCCGCGATCACGCGCAGCAGTGTCGTCTTCCCGCACCCGGAGGGGCCGATGAAGCTGACAAACTCGCCCGGCGCCACCTCCAGGTCGACATCCGACAGTGCATGGACGGGGCCGTCCCTGGTCTGGAAGACCAGGTCGAGCGAGGACGCGACGACCGCACCCGCACCGGTCATCACAGACCGCCGCCCCGCGGGCTGCACGGTGTTCGAACGCCCGGGGGACTCAAACCCCGCTCGGGATGTTCAGCGGGTTGCGCTGGACCTTGCGCGGTGCGGTCAGTTCCTTCCAGCGGGCGAGCGCTTCATGCACGGCGGGGAACGCGCGCCGGCGCACGAACCGCCCGCGCCCGGGCCGGGGCTGCGAGTTCTTGCCGTGTTCCCAGACAATCTCGCCGCGGCTCAGCGTGTAGCGGGCCTGGGCCGAGACCTCCACTCCCTCGAAGACGTTGTAGTCGATGATCGATTTCTGGGTGGTGGCGGAGATCGTCTTCTTGATGTTCGGGTCCCAGACCACGACATCGGCGTCCGCCCCTTCGACGAGCGCGCCCTTCTTCGGATAGACGTTGAGTATCTTTGCGATGTTGGTGGAGGTGACCGCAACGAACTCGTTCGGCGTGAGCCGGCCGGTATCGACGCCCTTGGTCCAGAGCACCGGCATGCGATCCTCGAGCCCGCCGGTTCCGTTCGGGATCATGGGGAAGCCGGCAAGACCCATGCGCTTCTGGTCCGTGGTGAAGGCCGCATGGTCGGTCGCCACCACCTGGAGCGATCCGGCCGCCAGCCCGTTCCAGAGCCCGTCCTGGTGCACCTTGCCGCGGAAGGGCGGCGACATGACGCGTTGCGCGGCGTAGTCCCAGTCCTGGTCGAAATACTCCGATTCATCCAGCGTGAGGTGCTGGATCAACGGCTCGCCGTAGACCCGCATGCCCTTCTGGCGCGCGCGCCGTATTGCCTCGTGCGCCTGCTCGCAGGAGACATGCACGATGTAGAGCGGCACGCCCGCCGCGTCGGCGATCATGATCGCGCGGTTGGCGGCCTCGCCCTCCACCTCCGGCGGTCGTGAAAAGGCGTGTCCCTCCGGACCGGTGAGACCTTGCTCCATATACTTTTCCTGCAGCGCCGCCACCACGTCGCCGTTCTCGGCATGGACGAGCGGCATCGCGCCGAGCGCGGCGCACCGGCGGAACGACGCGAACATCTCGTCGTCGTCGATCATCAGCGCGCCCTTGTAGGCCATGAAGTGCTTGAAGGTGTTGATCCCGCGCCTGACGACCTCGGCCATCTCGTTGTGGATCTGCTCGTTCCAGTCCACGATCGCGCAGTGATAGCCGATATCGATGCAGATCTGGTCCTTCGACTTGGTGTCCCAGGAATCGACCGCGCTCAGCAGCGAGCCGTCCTCGCCGGGCAGCACGAAGTCGACCAGCATGGTCGTCCCGCCGGTCGCCGCCGCCCAGGTGCCTGACTCGAATGTCTCGGCGGCGGTCGTGCCCATGAAGGGCATTTCCAGGTGGGTGTGCGGGTCGATCCCGCCGGGGATCACATAGGCCTGCGAGGCATCGACGACTTCGTCTCCGTTCAGGTTCTCGCCGATGGCGGCGATTTTCTCGCCCTCGATCAGCACGTCGGCCTTCCAGGTCCGGTCCGCAGTGAGGACGGTGCCGCCCTTGATGACTTTGCTCATTCGAGGCCTCCGCTCATTCTCGTTTCCAGGGGCGCCGGGTCCCGTGCCTCAGTCCAGGAGCTCCGCCGTCTCCACCACCGCGTGGCAGAGTACATCACACCCCCGGGCAGCCCATTCCGGCGTGATCTCCTCGGCTTCGTTGTGGCTCAGCCCGTCGACGCACGGGCACATCACCATCGCCGCCGGTGCGACCATGTTGATCCAGCAGGCGTCGTGACCCGCACCGGAGACGATATCCATGTGCGAATACCCGAGCCGTTCGGCCGCGTCGCGGACAGCCCCGACGCAGCCATGGTGGAACTCGGGCGGATCAAAGCTGCCCACGATCTCCATCTCGATCTCGCAGCCCAGCGCCTCGCACAGCGCGGGCGCCTTTTCCCGCACCTCGGCCACCATCCCCTCGAGTGTTTCCAGGACGTGGCTGCGAAAGTCGATCGTGCACACGACCCGGCCCGGAATGATGTTGCGCGAGTTCGGATAGACATCGACATGCCCGATGGCGCCAACCGCATTGGGCTGGTGCTTCATCGCCACCTCGTGCACCAGCTCGGTGATCTGGGCCAGGCCCCGCCCGGCATTCCTGCGCATGCGCATGGGCGTGGAGCCGGTGTGGCTTTCCTTGCCCCTGATCCGGCACTCGATCCAGCGCAGACCCTGGCCGTGGGTGACGACGCCGATATCGCACTCCTCGGCCTCGAGGATCGGCCCCTGCTCGATATGCAGCTCGAAATAGGCATGCATCCTGCGCGCACCGACCTCTTCCTCGCCACGCCAGCCGATGCGCTCCAGCTCGTCCCCGAAGCGCTTGCCTTCGGCATCGGTCAGGCCGTAGGCCCAGTCCTGCGCATGCACGCCGGCAAACACGCCCGACGCCAGCATCGGCGGCGCGTAGCGCGTCCCTTCCTCGTTGGTCCAGTTGATGACGACGATCGGGCGTTTGGTCCTGATGCCCAGGTCGTTCAGGGTCCGCACGATTTCGAGCCCGCCGAGCACGCCGAGGACGCCATCGTACTTGCCACCGGTCGGCTGCGTGTCGAGGTGACTGCCGACAAAGACCGGCAGTGCGTCCGGATCCGTTCCGGGACGGGTGGCAAACATGTTGCCCATCTGGTCGAGGCCCATCTCGCAGCCGGCCGCCTCGCACCACTTCCGGAACAGTGCACGGCCTTCGCCGTCCTCGTCGGTCAGCGTCTGGCGGTTGTTGCCTCCCGCCACGCCGGGACCGATTCTGGCCATGTCCATCAGGCTGTCCCAGAGCCGTTCGCCGTTGATCTTCAGGTTTTCCCCGGGGGCGGGCATGGGCACCTCACATTCACGGATCACGCTGGAAAAACGACGCTAGCAAGCTCCTAGGGCCGGTCAAGCGGAAAGTCTGTCCGGGCCTGCGCCGCCGCCGGCGGCATGGTCACCGGAACGCGGGAATGATCGACCTGCCGTACTCGGCGATGATCTCTTCCTCGTCCCCGTTGTCGAGATAGATGTTGAACTGGGTGACGCCCGCCGCCTGGAGCTGCTCCAGTTTCGCCACGTGTTCCGCGGGTTCACCGAGCACGCTGAACCCGTCGATGATGTCGTCGGTGATGAAGTCGAGGAAGGCGTTGTCGCTCTGTCCGTGCTTCAGGTAGTCGTAGCCCCTGCGGCCCTCGATATAGGCTGTGAGCGAGGGCGGAATGTCCTCGCGCTCGGCGCCGTATCTCTCGACGATGTCGGCCACGTGGTTCCCGACCATGGCCGGAAACCAGCGCGTCGCCTCCCGGCAGGTTTCCCGGCTGCCGAAATACGCCGGCGCGGCGGACATGACCCGGTAGCCCGACATGTCCCGCCCCGCACTCCGGCCGGCCGCGATCGCCTGATCGGCAAGCCACCTGCAGATCGAGGGTTCGGCGATCTGGAGTATCAGCCCGTCACCGACACGGCCTGCCGAGTCCAGGGCCTTCGGGCCGTAGGCGGCAACCCAGACCGGAAGTTCGTAGCCCGTTGCCCAGGGGAACTTCATCGGTTCCGGCACGGTGCCGTACCGGACTTCCTCGCCGCGCACCAGGGCGCGGACGACATGGATGAATTCCTCCATCCGGGCCAGCGATGACGGCCTCCTGCCCATGACCCTGACGGCGCTGTCGCCGCGGCCGACACCGATGTCGAAGCGGTTGTTCGACTGCAGCGCCAGCGAACCGAAGAGCGAGGCCGCCGCGGACCAGTCGCGCGTGTTGGGGTTGGTCACGCAGGGGCCGAAACGGAGTGTCTCGGTGTGCTCCATGCACATGGCCATTGCCGGGTAACTCTCTCGCCAAAGGATATGGCTGTCATAGAACCAGCAGTGGGAGAACCCCACATCCTCGGCCTGTTTCACCAGTGCACGGGCCCGATCGGGCTCCATGAACCCCTTGAAGGTAATTCCGAATTCCATGTCCGTCTCCCGGGTGCCACAGCATTCCGGCTTCGTTGACCTGATATCAACGAATGGCTCTCTGAGAGCCTGACTCAAGCAGAGTTTAGCGATTTCAATGGGTTGTGATTCAGTTCGGTGAGGAAGCTGAACGGAGCCACATGTGCCCTGAACCAAAACCGCTTGCCGCTAGTATCGGCGGGAAAGCGCGCGGTATGCAAGTAACCTCACGGACCGTGAGTGGGCCCTGATCGAGCCCTTCATGCCGCCGGCGCGCCGTAGCTGACCTCGTCCTCGACGGACACCGGAGCATCATCGCTCGACACGCCGTCGCGAAGCACAGCCCGCGCCAGCTCGCTGAAACGGCCCGGAGACTCTGCGGATTTCCGGGGTCCGTCCCGGGATGGATCGACTGCGGCACACGTGTCGGAAGCCGAGACGGTGAAGCATCCGGCCCACACCTTGCGCAGTGAACTCACCATCACTACTTCGCTCGACCCAAACTCTGGTCGAGACAACCATCCGGCAGGACGGCGCATCCGCTTCGGGGTCCAGGCCAGCGTCAACACCATGCGGCCAGCGCAGACTGGCCCTCCTCAAGCGTGCGCCGGCGAGCGGAGCCCCCGGCATCGCTCGAACCATCCAGCCATCGGGCGTTGTAACGCACCGCTCTTTATGGCGGGCATCAACGCCAACAGCACACGAGTTATCGGTACGCGGCACTTCGCCTGGAATCCATGAGCACGATCACTTGCCGATGAACCCGGTAATCCTGGTACTTGTGCGGCGAAGCCAGCGTGCGTAGGCTTACAGCCAAGTAGCCGGTATGTGCGATAGTGATATTCGCAGGCTTGTCGTACTTTTTCTGGGCCATTCCGGGTCTTCGCACCTGCCGAATCAAGAACACTTGGGAACTGCGATGATCGAAGGCGGGACACCGCCGCGCATTGAACGGCTCAAGGTGCGGAACTTTCGTGCCTTGCGAGATGTAAAATTAACGCATTTGACACCGCTGACCGTGCTGATGGGTCCGAACGGCAGCGGTAAATCCACGGTGTTCGATGTCTTCGCATTTCTGGCGGAGTGCTTCGAGAGCGGTTTGCGCCGGGCCTGGGAGAAGCGCGGAAGGGCCAAGGAGCTCAAATCGCGCGGCGGCGACGGGCCAGTCCTGATCGAGATCGCGTATCGCGAACAACCGCGAACACCCCTGATCACCTATCACCTGGAAGTTGACGAATTCAACGGTCGACCGGTCGTGGTTTGGGAATGGCTGCGCTGGAAGCGTGGGAGCTACGGGGCGCCTTTCAGATTTCTCGACTATGCTGGTGGGACCGGACGCGTTATTCCGGGTGAGTTACCTGACGCACAGGACGAACGGACCGACGTTCCCTTGAGTTCGTCAGACACACTCGCAGTCAATGCACTCGGCCAACTGGCGGAAAACCCCCGCGTCGTTGCACTTCGCAACTTTATCATGGGTTGGCACGTCTCCTATCTCTCGCTTGAAGATGCCAGAGGGCAACCCGAGGCGGGACCCCAGGAGCAACTGAGCAAGACCGGGGATAATCTCGCCAATGTGATCCAGTATCTTTCGGAAGAACACCCCAGACTTCTGGACTCCGTTTTCGCTCGACTTCGCGAACGGGTCCCCAAGATCCAGGCGGTGACAGCGAATCCGATGCCGGACGGAAGGCTCTTGCTGCAGATCAAGGATGCCCCGTTCTCCGAACCGGTCATGGCCCGCTTTGCATCCGACGGTACTCTCAAGATGCTCGCTTACCTTGCCTTGCTGCACGGTCCGGTACCGCCGCCGTTCACCGGCATCGAGGAGCCGGAGAATTTCCTGCATCCCCGCTTGCTCTACGGCCTGGCAGAGGAATGCCGGGAGGCGGCGGGGGCGACGCAGATCCTGGTGACCACCCATTCGCCGTTCTTCCTCGACGCGCTTCGGCCCAGGGAAGTGCGCGTGCTGTGGCGCGACGAATCCGGCTACACAAGATGTCACGCGCTGGACCGGAACAAGAAGGTCAAGGCGTTCATGGACGCTGGTGCCCTGCTGGGCGATCTCTGGATGGAGGGACATTTCGGCGTCGGAGACCCGCTGACCGCAGGCGGAATGCCGACGCACGCCAGGGACTAAAACTGACTTGTTCGCCTCCCATTTCGAGTTTCACGTGGAAGAGGTTTCCATGGAAGCCTTTCTCCGCGGTTGGCTGCCAAGGTTTCTGCCAGAGACATGCACGTTCGGCATTTACGCCTATTCGGGCAAGAATGCACTGTTGCGAAAGCTGGGAAACCGCCTCCAGGGTTACGCGGCCTGGATGCCGGCCGAATATCGCATCGTAGTGGGCGTGGATCGCGACAGGGATGACCGCCACGGGCTCAAATCCAGACTTGAGAACATTTGCGAAGGAGCCGAACTTGGGTCCAGAAGTGTCACCGGCAGGTCCGATTGGCAGGTCGTCACCAGGATTGCAATTGAAGAGCTGGAAGCGTGGTATTTCGGTGACTGGCATGCCGTACAGTCGACCTACCCCGGTGTATCGCCGAACATTCCAGGCCAGGCTCCTTATCGAGATCCCGATGCGATCGCGGGGGGCACTTGGGAGAAGTTCGAACGGGTCCTCCAAAGACACGGGCACTTCAGGCAAGGTTTGGCCAAGGCGCAGGCCGCCACCGAAATAGCAAGACACATAGACCCACAAAACAACCGGTCTCATAGTTTCTCGGTGTTTCGCGATGCTATTTCCGAGGCCATTCCATTATGTGTAGCGAGTCCGGAAGCAAGAACATCGCGATAGAATGGCTGACGGGTCTCGATTTCTTCATCACCCGCATGCGCTGGTCACGTCGATGCAAAGGTAGCGAGGCGGCCGCCATTCCAGGCACGTGGCGACATCCGGTCCTGCCATTTGTCCTGTCAGCCGGCGGAGATTGTGCAGGCCCGGACTGCGTCGGAGTTCCGGAATGCGGGCCGCCGGTGTCATCACTGCCAAACAGATCGAGCGCGATCGGCATGGAGTCGATACCGGTCGACAGGAGACGCTCCGGGACGACATTACTCCGGCGCGCGTCCTGTTCTTACCGACCATCCCGGGAAGGTGGACGGGCGTTCCCGGCGGGCGCGGGAAAGGCTTGCTCCGGCCGGTACTCCTCGAAGCTCGACAGGAACTGCGCGTCGCACTCCCGCTGCCAGGACGAGCCGGGCAGGACCGCCGAGACGCAGGGATAGTTTGCGCGGAATGCCCGGGTGCGCTGTGTCGTTTCGATGGCGATCGCGACCAGGCCGCAGACGCGGCCCTCCTGGCGCTCGACCAGCGCGATGGCGCCCTCCATCGTACCGCCGGTCTCGATCCACTGGTCCACCAGCAGGACCCGGGTGCCCGGGGCGAAGGCCGGCAGGCGCATCTCCATCTGCTGGGTCCGGCCCGAGTAGTTCGTAAAGGACACCGCGTCGGTGTCGACGCAGAGCTTGCCCGCCTTGCGCACCGGCAGGAAGCCCACTCCCAGCCGTGCCGCCAGGGCCGCGCCCAGGACGAACCCCATGGCGTCCAGTCCGGCGACCACATCGGGCTCGATGCCTTCCAGGTCGGCCTCCAGGTCGTCGAGCAGGTCGTGGAACGCGGCCCCGTTGATGTAGATGGACGTCGGGTCCAGCCAGGCGAACTGGTCTCCCTTGGTATTCGGCGCCATCAGCCGCAGATACCACCGGTCGTCGCGGGAACCCCTATCCATGGCAGCCGATCTCCCGGGCAACCCGCATCAGCCGCGCCAGCCGGGCGGGGTCGATCCTGTAGAAGTCGCCCTCCCGGTTGATCCCGGTGGCAACCAGGAAGGCGTCGACTTCGGCGTAGTCCGTGGCGTTTTCCGGCGTCACCCCGGAGGCAAGTGCCAGCGGTGCGGCGCCGGTGCCGGCCCTGAATTGGCGGACCTTGTTCGGACCGGCCTCCTCCCCGGTGGCCGGGCCCGAGGTCGTGACCACATCCATGAAGCGCACCGCCTCGCGCGCGGCGTCCTGCCAGCACTCCGGGTCCACGGGACGCTGCTTCTTGAAGGCCGTGCCGCCGAAGTACAGCCCGGACCAGCTGCTGGCCGCCCGCGCGGCAGCAATCCGGCGGGCCTGCGACGTATCGCGCCCGGTCTCGTCGATGCGCGCATCGTCGGCCCAGTAGGCATCGATCCGGCACCCCTCGCCTTCCAGGTCGCCCAGGACCGGGAACGCATCGCGGCCGGTGACGGCCAGGAAATTGACCCCCATCCAGAGCGACGGCCACGCGGAGCGGACCTCGCGGATGACCGGCAGGAACGCATCAACGCCGAAGTCATGATTGATCAGGAAGCAGCCCGGGGCACCCTCGCCCACCAGGATGCGGAGGTTCTCGCGCACCTGCCCCGCGTCGAGCACGTGGATCACCGGCAGGACCACCGGACCCGGTGACTTGAAGTACTTGTGAAAGTCGTGGCGCGTCATGGTGAGGAATCTGCGGCAGATCGTCCAGACAGTCAAAGAAGTTCCTTGCCGCCGGGCGCCTTTCGCGGTTGCATGTGAATGGCAATTCACAGGAGACGGGAGATCGGAACATGAGCGAACGGTCGAACCTGACGCGCCGCAGCGTGCTCGCGATGACAGGCGCAACGGCGCTGTGCGCCCCATTCGTCCGCCCCGCGCGGGCGGCCGCAACCGAGATCAACATGCTGGCCTGGTACGGTCATGGCGAACCTGACATCGTCGGCGCCTTCGAGGAAGCCAACAATGTGAAGTTCAAGCCGAAGTACTATGCCGGGGGTGACAACATGCTGGCGCTCATCGCCCAGTCTCCCCCGGGTACCTACGACGTCATCCTCTCGGACACCGAGTTCGTCCAGCTGCTGAACGCGGCCGGCTACATCGAGCCCCTGGACGCGAACGACTACCCGTTTGACGACATGCTGCACGACGATTTCACCAAGTTCCCCGGTCACTGGGACGGCGACACCCTGTTCTCGATGATGGTGCGGTTCGGGCACCTGGGCGTCAGCTACAACACGACCGCGATCTCGGCCGAGGAAGCCATGAGCTACAAGTGCTTCTGGAAGCCCGAGGTGAAGGGCAAGGTCGGGCATTTTGACTGGCACCTGCCGTCGCTCGGCATGATGAGCCTGTACAACGGCAACGGTGCCGGGCTGTGGGATCTCGATGACGCCGCGTGGCAGGCCGTGCAGGAGACCACCATGAGCCTGCGCCCGCAGGTCGGCGGCTTCTTCGACTACGGCGGTACCTTCAACAGCCTGAAGAACGGCGAGATGCTGGCCATGTGCGGGATCGGCGACTGGATCACCGGTGTCCTGGAAAAGGACGGCGCGCCGGTGGCCTCTGTCATTCCCGAGGAGGGCGGCATACAGTGGACCGAGAGCTACTGCATCGGCAAGGACTCGTCCAAGGCGGACATCGTCAGGTCCTTCATCCAGTACATGCTGAGCCCGGAAGGACAGGTGAAGTCGGCCCAGATGGCCGCCTATCCCGGCAACTGCATCACCAGGGGCGGGCGGGCGGCCCTCGTTGCCGCGGACATCGCCGAGGCCCAGCGTACCAACCAGGTGGACGGCAACCCGATGGACCCGATCGCGCTGATCAGGGACGGCCGCATCCACTACCGCAACATCCCGGTCAACCAGACGCTCGAGGACTGGAACGACTTCTGGTCCGAGTACAAGAACGCCTGATGCCGGGCCGGACGCCTGGCGCTGGGGTCCCCGCGCCAGGGCCGTCCGGCGGCGACCCCGCAGCCCCGTGACGGCGCGAAACCGACGATGGCCGGTCGCTATGTCCAGGCTCGTGCCATGAACCGTTTCGCGCTCGTCTTCCGGCTTCCGATCATCGTCTGGCAGGGACTGTTTTTCCTCGGTCCCCTGTTCTTCATGATCGTGATGAGCTTCTTCCTGGTGAAGAACTACCGCATGGAGGAGGCGTTCGAGCTCAAGAACTGGGCCCGGATGCTGACACGCGGCTACGTCTGGGACAGCTACTGGTACACGCTGGGCATGGCGGGCTCGGCCACGCTGGTGGCGACCCTGGTCGCCTTTCCCGCCGCTTACGCGCTTGCCTTCCGGGTGTCGGCGGAGGTGCGGCGCTGGGCCATCTTCCTGCTGATCATCCCCTTCTTCACGTCCTACCTGGTCCGCACCTTTTCCTGGTACGTGATCCTGGCGGGGTCAGGGGTGATCAACGCCGGGCTGGGAACCGTCGGGTTCGGCCCCTACACGATGCTCAATACCCCGTTCGGCACCGTCGTCGGCTACCTGACCCTGACACTGCCACTGGTCGTGATCCTGCAGACCGTCGCGCTCGCGAATATCGACCAGAACCTCGTCCAGGCCGCGCGCAACCTGGGCTGCTCGCCCCCGCGCACGCTGATCTCCGTCGTCGTGCCGCTGGCGAAGACCGGGCTCATCATCGCCGCCCTGTTCTGCTTCATCCTCTCGTTCGGCGACTTCGTAGCACCCTATTACCTGGGCGGCTCCAAGCCCCCGACACTGCCGATACTCATCATTGACACCACGAAGTCCGGCCAGCAATGGCCGCGGGCCGCCGTCGTTGCGGTCATGATGATGCTCACGCTCTTTGCCATCGCCGCCACTGCCATCTGGCTGGCCTACCGAAGGCGAATAGCGTCATGAGCGGGCGGATCGCGACCGGGCTTCTTCTCGGCTGGCTGCTGCTGGTGTTCGTGTTCATCTTCGCGCCGATCGTCGCGTCGGTCATCTTCTCCTTCAACTCGGACCGGTTCCCGACGATCCCGCTCGGCTCCTTCACCACCCACTGGTACGACACGATATTCGCCGACGCCGAGATCGGCGAGGCCGCCCGCAATTCGATCATCGTCTCGCTCTCGACGTCCGTCATCGCGACGACGCTGGGCTTTGCCACCGCCTATACCGACTATCGCTACAGGTTCCGCTTCAAGGGGCCGTACCTGGCGCTGATCCTGCTGCCGCCGACGATCCCGCTGATCATCATGGCGCTCGCCATGCTCGCCTGGCTGTCCTGGATCGGGGCGTCGGGCCAGCTCTGGTCGATCATCATCGCGCATTCCGTGCTGACGGCACCCTTCGCCATGGCGATCCTGCGGCTGCGGCTGCACCAGATCGATCCCGACCTGGAAGCCGCCGCCTGGAACCTGGGCTCCTCCGAATGGCGGGCGCTGCGGTCGGTCATACTGCCGTTCTGCCGGCCCGCCATCATTTCCGCAGCCTGCCTGACCGCCGCCATTTCCTTCGACGAGTTCGCGGTGGCCTGGTTCGTGAGCGGACTGAACAAGACCGTGCCGGTCATCATCCTCGAGATCGTCCAGGGCAATATCGATCCGCAGGTCAACGCCATCGGTTCGCTGGTGTTCCTCACGTCAATGACACTGGTGGTCCTCGCCCAGCTCTTCTTCATCGCCAGGGTGGGACGCGCATGAAGGATCCACTCGTCGTTCTCTCGGGCGTGGTCAAGCGGTTCGGTACCTTCACTGCCGTCCACCGCCTGGACCTTGAAATCGCACAGGGCGAGTTCATCGCGATCATGGGCCCGTCCGGCTGCGGCAAGACCACGACGCTCCGGATGATCGCCGGACTGGAAACGCCGAGCGAGGGCGAGGTCCGCATCAGCGGACAGGTGATGAACGACGTGCCGGTTCACGAGCGCGACACGCCCCTGGTCTGGCAGTCGCTGGCGCTGTTTCCATTCCTCAATGCGCGAGAAAACGTCGAGTTCGGACTCAGGATGCGCGGGGTCGACACCGTCGAGCGGCGCCGGCGCGCGATGGAATGGCTGGAACGCCTCGACATCGGGGCGTTCGCCGAGCGCAGTGTCGACACGCTGTCAGGCGGGCAGCGCCAGCGTGTTGCCCTGGCCCGTTCCCTGGTAACGGAGCCGCGCATCCTGCTACTGGACGAGCCGCTCTCGGCGCTGGACGCCCATCTCGTCATTCGCATGCAGGGTGTACTCACGCGCCTGCAACGCGAGCTCGGGATCACCTTCGTCCACGTCACCCACTCGCAGTCCGAGGCCCTGGCCATGGCCGACCGGATCGTGATTATGTCGGAGGGCCGCGTCGTGCAGATCGGACGGCCGCGGGAGATCTACCGGACGCCCGGGAACCGCTTCGTGGCCGAGTTCGTCGGACGCAACAACATCCTGAGCGGGATCAGTCGCGGGGACGCGATCGAAACGGCGCTCGGCACCTTTCCCGCAGCCGGCCTGCCGGCGCCGGGCAGGCCCGCGACCCTCGTCATCGCCGCCGACCTGGTCGAGATCAGCCAAGCACCCCGCGACGGGGCAATTCCGTGCTCGCTGATCTCGGAGGAGTTCGTCGGAGCAACGGTGACCCTGTTCCTCGAGGCGGCGGACGGAACCGAACTGAAGGTGCAGGTGCCGGAACGCGCGCTGGGCGAGCTGAACCAGCATGCCGGCAGCCGGTACCATCTCAGCTGGCCCGCCGACGCCGGCCATGTCCTGACCGAGACCTGAGCGGAGGCACGGATGATCCGGCACCCCATTCCCTGGCCCAACGGCGCACGGTGTGCCGTCGCAATCACCTTCGACATGGACGCCGACAGCCTGATCCACATCGCGAGGCCCGAGGACGGGTTCGACCGGCTGTACCCGGTCTCGATGGGACGCTACGGCCCGACGGTCGCAATCCCGCGGATCCTTGCAACCTACCGGCGACTGGGGATCAGGCAGAGCTTCTTCATACCGGGCTGGTGCCTGGAGACCTACCGGGACGCGGTCGAGGCGATCCTGGCTGACGGGCACGAGATCGGTCACCACGGCTGGATCCACGAGGATCCGGTGACCACGCGCGGACCATCCCAGGCGGAAGCCTTCGAGAAGGCCCTGGATGCACACCAACGCATCTGTGGCAGCCTTCCGCGCGGCTATCGCGCGCCCGTCTACAACGTCACGCAG
Source organism: Alphaproteobacteria bacterium (assembly GCA_022822665.1). Lineage (GTDB taxonomy): Bacteria > Pseudomonadota > Alphaproteobacteria > Thalassobaculales > Thalassobaculaceae > Bin52. The sequence goes on from JAJEAR010000039.1 coordinate 48,092, forward strand.
CAGGTCATCGACCTCGCGATCGGGCACGGGTTGCGCTACGACAGCTCGCTGATGGCCGACGACGTTCCCTACCGGATGACCACCGCTGAGGGCGCGCTGTGGGAGATGCCGGTTCACTGGGCAACGGACGACTGGCCGCCCTTCGCGCACTATGCCGAAATCGGTTACATGATGCCGGTCCGGGGACCGTCGGCCGGGCTGGCCGGGTTCTGGGAAGAGTTCGAGGCGCAGTACGAGGCCGGCGGTTTCTTCATGCTGATCGTTCATCCGTTCCTGACCGGCCGGCTGGCCCGCTGGCGGCTGGTCGAGCGGTGGCTGGAGGAGACCATGGCGACCCGGAAGGTCTGGGTCGCCCGCCTCGAGGACATCGCCGATCACCTCGATGCGCTTGCCGCGGGCGGTCACACCATCCGCACCGAACGGCTTCCCCATTACGAAGGACCGCAGAGATGAGACTGACCGACATCGACCGCCGGATGCTGCGCATCGCCTACGAGGAAGCCCGGACCGGGTTCGAGGAGGGCGGCTGCCCGATCGGTTCCGTACTCGCGCGCGGCGATACGGTGGTCGCGCGGGGCCGGAACCGGCGCGTGCAGCAGGGCGATCCCATCGCGCATGGCGAGATGGACGCGCTGCGCAGGGCGGGCCGTCAGCGGACCTACCGCGACACGACCCTCTACACCTCGCTCTCGCCCTGCATGATGTGCTCGGGCGCCATCGTCCAGTTCGGCATACCGCGGGTCGTCATTGCCGAGAACACGACCTTCGGCGGCAACGAGGCCTTTCTGCGGGAGCGTGGCGTCGAGGTCGTCGTCGCCGACGATCCGGACTGTATCGCGCTCATGACCCGTTTCATCGAGGAACGGCCTGGACTGTGGGCGGAAGACATCGCCGAAGACTGACCGGGAGTCCGGCCCCGGAGCCGGGAGACCCGACCGTGCAACCGGCTGCGATGGCAACCTGCCCGGGAGGTGTGACACCGGCGACCGCGGCTCGCCATCGCGGCCGTCCGGTGTCGCCCCGGTCCCCGACACCCGGGAAGCGGACCGTTCTGCGCAACAGGGTGATCTGCGGCTGTCCGGGGGTTGCGAGGCTCGCGTTCCGGCACCGCCCGTGCCAGTCTGGCGTGACGCTCAACGGGAGACAGCGATGACCGACCGTCACACCAGCCGGCTCAGGGCACTGGTGCGAGCCGAGCCGATCCTTGTCGCACCCGGCGTGGTGGACGGGATCGGCGCCCGCCTGGTTGCTGCCGCGGGTTTCGAGGCGGTGTACATGACCGGCGCCGGGACCACGGCCAGCCGGCTCGGCATGCCCGACGTCGGGTTGCTGACCATGACCGAGATGGCGGACAACGCGGCGCGTATCGCCGATGCCTCCGGTCTGCCGCTGGTGGCGGACGCGGACACCGGCTACGGCGGTCCGGTCAACGTTGCCCGCACCGTCCGGGCCTATGAACGCGCAGGTGTCGCCGGACTGCACATCGAGGACCAGTCCTGGCCCAAGCGCTGCGGGCACCTGGCCGGCAAGACGGTGATCCCGACCGGGGAGATGCAGGCAAAGATCAGGGCTGCCTGCGACGCGCGCACCGACCCCGATCTGCAGATCATCGCGCGGTGCGACGCCATCGCTGTCGAGGGCTACGAGGCGGCGCTTGAACGGGTCGAGGCCTACCAGGAGGCCGGCGCCGACATCCTGTTTGTCGAGGCCATGACCGGCATGGACCAGCTGGCAGAGGTGCCGCGGCGGTTCGGGACCCCGTGCCTTTACAACATGGCCTCCAGCGGCAAGACGCCCGAGCTGTCGACCCGGCAGATGCAGGAACTCGGATTCGCGACCGTGATCTACCCGGGCGTTACCGTCTCGGCCGCGATACTCGCGATGCGCCGGGTGCTGGACCGGCTGCGCGAGTCCGGCGATATTGCGGCACTTCGCGATGACCTGGTGCCGTTTCGCGAGTACTTCGATCTCATGGGCATGGACGAAGTCGTGGAACTCGAGGCCCGTTACGCCGTCGAGGAACGCTCCCGGGTCGGGTACTGAGGACGGACGCCATGATGCCCCGCACCATGTTTGACAAGATCTGGGACCGGCATGTGATCCTCGAGCGCGAGGGCAACACCCTGCTTCATGTCGACTTCCACTTCTGCCACGACGGGTCCTTCAACGCCTTCTCCAAGCTCGCTGCCCGCGGCCTGCCGGTGCGCCGGCCCGACCGCATGGTGGGCACGCCCGACCACTACGTCCCGACCACGAGCCGCAGCATCGACGACCTCGCCTCCGACGACATGAAGCGGGTGTTCCGGGCGTTCGAGCGCAACTTCGCCAGCCATGGCATCACGCATTTTCCGATCGGTGATCCGCGCCAGGGCATCATCCACGTGGTCGGCCCCGAACAGGGTCTGACCCAGCCCGGCCTGGTGATCGTCTGTGGTGACAGCCATACCTCGACCCACGGCGCGGTCGGGGCGATCGCGTTCGGCATCGGCGCATCGGAGGTGGCCCACGTCATGGCGACCCAGGCCCTGTGGCAGAAACGGCCAAGGACCATGCGCATCACCATCGACGGCGATCGTCCACACGGCGTCACCGGCAAGGACGCGATCCTGGCCATCATCGCCCGTATCGGTGCGGTCGGCGGCACCGGCTATGCGATCGAGTACGCGGGCTCGCTGATCCGCGCATTCTCGATGGAGGAGCGGTTCACCGTGTGCAACATGTCGATCGAGGCCGGCGCGCGCTGCGGCATGATCGCGCCGGACGCCACCACCTTCGACTGGCTGAAGGGCCGTCCGTTTGCACCGGCAGGTGATCAGTGGGACGCCGCCCTCGCCTTCTGGAAGCAGGTTCCGGGGGATCCGGGGGCGACATTCGACCGCGAGGAGCGGCTCGACGGCGCCGCACTGGCCCCGATGGTGACATGGGGCACCAGCCCGGAACAGGCGGTTGCCGTGACCGGCGCGGTGCCGGATCCGGACGCGGAAGAGGACGACGAGCGCCGGGCCGCTCTCGAAGCCGCCGTCGACTACATGGGCCTCGCGCCGGGACAGGCGATGGGCGATGTCATCGTTGACAGGGTGTTCATCGGCTCGTGCACCAACAGCCGCATCGAGGACCTGCGCGCCGCTGCCACGGTCGTGCGCGGCCGCCGGGTGCGGGTCTCGCACGCATTCGTCTCGCCGGGCTCCGGCCTGGTCAAGCGCCAGGCCGAGGAGGAGGGTCTCGACCGCATCTTCACCGAGGCCGGGTTCGAGTGGCGCGAGAGCGCATGCTCGATGTGCGTCGGCATGAACGGCGACATCGCGCAGCCCGGAGAGCGGACCGCCTCGACCTCGAACCGGAACTTCCGCGGCCGTCAGGGGCCGGGGGTGCGTACCCATCTCGCCAGCCCGGCCACCGCGGCAGCAGCCGCCGTACACGGCCGGTTCGTCGATATCCGCGGTCTGTGAGTGCCGGCGATGAAGCCCTTCACCACCGTTTCCGCCGTCGCGGCCCCGCTCGACATGATCAATGTCGATACCGACCAGGTCATCCCGGCGCGCTTCCTCGGCCGGCCGGTTGACGAGCGCTACCCCGACTACCTGTTCCACGACATGAGGTTCGATGCCGACGGAGCGGAGCGACCGGACTTTGTCCTGAACCGCACCGGGTTCCGCGACGCCAGCCTGCTGGTCGCCGACCGGAATTTCGGCTGCGGGTCGTCGCGCGAACACGCAGTCACCGCGCTGGTCGAGGCCGGGTTTCGCGCCGTGATCGCGCCATCCTTCGGCGATATATTCTACGCCAACTCGCTCAAGAACGGTTTCCTGCCGGTGCGGCTCCCCGACGAGGTGTGCCGGCGCCTGCGCAGCATGCTCCATGACGGCCCCGGCGGGGAGATCACCATCGACCTGGAGAGCCAGACGGTCACCGCGCCCGACCAGACCACCTGGTCGTTCGACATCGACCCGTTCCAGAAGCGCAAGGTGCTCCAGGGCATCGACGACATCGACGACACCCTGGGCGAGATCGAGGCGATCCGGGCGTTCGAGCGCGAATACGACGCCCGGATGACCTGGCTTACGACCCGCCGGACCCGCTGACCGCGCGGCCACCGCTCTCCGGTTCCTGCCGGTTGACCGAGACCCGTTCGACCGACGCCCTGATCACCGGGATTTCGTCCTCGGACAGTTCCGGGCGCATGCGCCGGCGCGCCAGTGCCGCATCGATCCAGGGCGCGAGTTCCTCGGCCTTGGCCGCCTCGCGGGCCTCTCGTGCGTCGCGAAACTCCGGCAGCACCTCGTCGGCGAACAGCTGCAGCGACTGGCAGATCTCGTCGTGGGGGTTCCGGCCGGCCTGCTGCAGGAAGATGATCTGGTCGACCCCCGCCTCCTGGTAGGAACGGACCAGATCGCACAGGTCACCGGGCGTCCCGATACCGCCCGACGACTGCAGTGCCCCGGTGTCATCCTCGATCCCGGTGCTGGCCCGGGTCGCCTGGAAGTCCCGCCACAGCCTGCTGTGGCCGGGAACGCTGTCACGCGTCACCAGCGAACGCAGGGCATAGGCGAAGAACTCGAACCCCTCGAGGCCCCGGCGGCGCGCCTCGCTGCGGTCATGGTGCAGCGAGAACCCGGACACCATGGCGATGTTCGGGTTGACGGCGTGGCCGATCGGCACGCACTCCTCCGAGCGTATGATGTCGTGGTAGATGCGGCTCCAGCTGCGGGCCTCGTCGGGGTCGACGAAGGAAAACGCCAGCGCACCGACACCGTTTCGCGCCGCAACACGGATGGTGTCGCGGTTGGTGCACGCCATCCACAACGGGGGGTGTGGTTTCTGCAGGGGTTTGGGGATGACATTGCGCACCGGCATCGAGAACCCCTCGCCCTCGTAGCCGGGGTAGGGTGTCATCACCATCATGTCGGCGATTTCGCGGGCCGCCTCGAGCGACAGGTCGCGCTTGCGCCTGGTGGGAATGCCGAATCCGTGTAGTTCCTGGCGGGTCGCGCCCTCGCCGATCCCGAGATCGACCCGGCCGCCGGAGACCAGGTCGAGGCTGGCAACGCACTCCGCGGTCCGCGCCGGATGGTTGTAGTGCGGGATCACCTGCCTGATCCCGTGGCCGAGCCTGATCCGCGAGGTCTGGCCCGCGGCGGCGGCAAGGAACACCTCGGGGGCGGAACAATGCGAATATTCCTCGAGGAAGTGATGTTCCACCGCCCACGCGTAGTCGATCCCGATACGGTCGGCGAGCACGATCTGCTCAAGCGCGTCGGCAAACAGCCGGTGTTCGTCGCCGTCGTTCCACGGACGCGGCAGCTGGAGTTCGTAGAACACTCCAAATCGCATGGATCCCCTCCCGGTTGCAGACGCCGGCCCGCTGACAGCGTCATGCGACTTTACAGACCAGATCCGACAGATCATAGAAGTGCGCGTCCGGCGAGGCGCCGTGTCGCGGCGCCATGCACAGCTCACTGCGCACGAGGCGACCATGATCGATCTGATGTCAATCGCACGCACCGAATCCGAGGGCGGAGACCTGTTCGGGGCGCTCGGGGCGCTCTACGAGGCAACCGACCTGCGGCCTGACGGCTACCCGGAGGCGGTGGTCTGGAAGGGAGGTAACGACGCCGGAGGTATAAGCCCGGTGGCGCATTCGCTGACCGACGCCTACGCGCTCCTGGGCACGGTTGCGGCAATCGACATCCTCGGGCTTCCGTTCTACGCCGTACCCATGTGGTCGCAGTACCGCCATGACACCCGGCTTGCCTGCCTGGCCTGGTTCGGCAACATGCCGTGCACTTCGATCAAGTGGTCGACGGCGGGTGACGCCTATGTCAACGACGGAACCGGCGGCCGGGTCGTGGTCATGGGCAAGTCGGGCAACGCGCCGCTGCGCACCCAGGCGGGCGTGTACTGCAACGTGCGTCCCTACGGACCGATCACGGTGGTCCGCTCGATGCCGTGCCTGCCCTATTCGCAGAACCGTGGCGCCTTCGACGTCGATGCGCAGAGCGGCATCATCCACTCGGAGATGAACACGCCGGGCGTGCAGATGGCCTATGCCAACCGGCTGTTCCTGAAGATGGTGCACGAAACCGGCAGACTTGGGCGCGTGGCGATGAAACCGACCCAGGCCATGGAGGACGGGATCAACGCCGGTCTGCACGCCTGGCTGCTGCAGGGAACCGGGTTTACCGTCGGCCGCGCCTACGCGGTGGATCCCTACGAGGAGAACCGCGATGCGGTCGACCGCATCGTCAGCCTCCTGCCCGCCGACTTCAAGGCCGGCATGGACCAGTGGTCGGGTCGCGTCGAGCAGCACATATCCGACACCAACTACGGACTTCTGCTGTGGGACCTGATCGAGCAGCGCGACTGCATCGTGCTGGCGACCGACCTGGACGGGGACCGGCTCACCGACCTGCTCGCCGATGTCTCGGACCCGCTGCGCGCATTCGCCGGGCGGGTCGCCGGCCACCTGGGCCGGGAGGCCGACACCACGGCACTGTGGCGGGACATGGGATACCGGACAGGCAACGGCCGCGACATGACCTCGGTCATGCACCGGATGTCCGGGCCGCCGATCCACGAACAGACCCTTGGATCCGCCGACGCGATGCTGCTGCGCCTGCTGGCCGGCGACGAGTGGGTTGGCGGAACCAAGCAGCCCTATGATCCGAGAATCCACTTCGTGCTGATCCGCGACGCCTACCTCGATGCCAACCCGGGCAACGAACGGCTGCGCGAATGGCTCGACTCCGCGCTCGACGCCTTCGATCGGGTCTACTCGGGTTCGCGGCCCGGTTTCCTTGACGGCTACCGCCAGCTCAAGGCCGCGATCACGCCGTGGAACGGGTAGCGCATGGCGGATCCCAGCATCGCCTTCGTCGCATCCGAAGGTGAAGAGGCCGCCGCCGCGCTCGCGGCACTCCAGGCGCGCTACCCGCATGTTCCCGAGCACCGGGCCGAGGTGATCGTCGCGCTCGGCGGCGACGGCGTCATGCTCGAGACCCTGCGCCGGCACATCAACCAGCATGTCGCGGTGTTCGGCATGAACCGGGGGACCATCGGCTTCCTGATGAACGAGTTCGGCGAGGAACGGCTGCTCGAACGCATTCGCGATGCGACCCCGGTCACGCTGCATCCGCTGCGCATGAGCGTCGAGACGGTGACCGGCGCGCGCCAGGAGGCACTGGCGATCAACGAGGTCTCGCTCCTGCGCCAGACCGCCCAGACCGCGAGGATCCGCATCACCATCGACGGCACGGTGCGAATGGACGGGCTGATGTGCGACGGCCTGATCGTGTCGACCCCGGCCGGCAGCACCGCCTACAACCTCTCGGCCCATGGCCCCATCGTGCCGATCGGTGCCGGCGTCCTTGCCATGACCCCGATCAGCGCCTTCCGGCCGCGGCGCTGGCGCGGGGCGCTCCTCGACAACCGGGCCCGCATCGGCATCGAGGTTCTCGAGGTCGACAAGCGGCCGGTCAGTGCCACCGCCGACGCGACCGAGGTGCGCGACATCCGGTCGGTCTCGGTGATCGAGGACCGCGAGAGCGAGCTGCACCTGCTGTTCGACCCCGACCACAACCTCGACGAGCGCCTGCTCAAGGAGCAGTTCGCCAGCTGACGGCCTATGCGCTGCGCCTGATGGTGCAGTCGTCACGCCCGAGGCGGTCGGGCAGCAGCTCCAGCCCGAGACCCGGTGCGCCGGAAACCGTGATCCGGCCGTCGCAAAGCGGCGGCAGGTCGGTGACCAGTTCGCGGTACCAGCCGTAATAGAAGGCGCGCACGATCTCCTGCACGTGGCAGTTCGCGCTCGCAAGCGCGAGATGCGTTGACGCGGCAAGGGTGACCGGTCCGGTGCAGTCATGAAACGCGACCGGCAGGTGCCAGGGCTCGGCCATGTGCGCGATCTTGCGCGCCTCGGTGATCCCGCCGCACCACGCGACATCCATGATCAGCTGGCCCAGCGATCCCAGCTCGAGCAGGGCCCGGAAATCCGCCGCGCCGCCCAGGGTCTCCCCGACCGCGACCGGGCAGGTGCTGGCGCGCGCCACGTCGTCGATCGAGGCCAGGTGATCCATGAAGACCGGGTCCTCGACCCAGGACGGCCGGTACGGCTCCAGCGCGCGGACGATGCGGACCGCCTGCGGCCGGTCCCACAGCGAATGCAGTTCCACCATCACGTCCATGCGGTCGCCGACCGCGCGCCGGACCAGCTCGACCGGCACGAGCGCCTCGGCAAGGTCGCCGGCGGAAATGTACCGGCCGCCCGAGCGTTCGGCGGCAAAGTCGAACGGCCAGATCTTCATGCCATCGATGCCCATCTCCAGCAGCGACCACGCCAGCTCGTCGGCCGCGTTGAGGAACCCGTCGAGATCCTCGTACGGCCCCCCGGCGTCGCCGATGCCGAAGTTCCCAGTCCCCTGTCCGGCCGTCTCGCGGACGTAGCGGTACCCGGCACAGGTATTGTAGACCCTGATGTCATCGCGCACGGCGCCGCCGAGCAGCTGGCAGACCGGCTGGCCGGTCACCTTGCCCCAGATGTCCCAGAGCGCCATGTCGATGGCGGACCGGCCGCGCTGTTCGGCCCCGGCGCCGGAAAACCCCAGGTAGCCGATGAGCCGCGGATGGTGCCGGCCGACCAGCAGCGGGTCCTCGCCGAGCAGCAGCGGGGCGATGGTCTCGTGGATGTGCGCCTCCGCCGCCCCGGGGCCGTAGAAGGTCTCGCCCAGACCGACCGCGCCCTCGTCGGTGTGGACCCGGGTCCATAGCAGGTTGGGGAACTCGGCAATGCGCACCGTCTCGAGCGCAGTCACCTTCATGTCCTGATCTCCCGCCGGATACCGGGTGTTACGCCGTCCTGCGTGACAGTGCCTGTCCCAGGTCGTCACAGGCCCGGGTGACCGCATCGTCGAGCGCCTGTTCCCATTTCCCGGCGTCGGCGGTGTGCCCGGCCCCGGGGAAGAGCACCGCGCGCGACGAGTTGACGATCCCACCCTCCGGGCCGGCGGGACCGGCGACAAAGCACCTGACCGCATCGTCGGCGCTGCCGCCCTGGGCGCCGTAGCCGGGCACGAGGAAGGGTGAGCGCGGAAGCAGGTCGCGCAGGCGCTCCGCCTGTGCCGGCGAATCGGCCCCGACCACGATCCCGAGCGACGACCAGCCGGTCTCGGCCCCCTCCAGCGACCGGGCGAGCGGCTCCAGCGACGCGGCGACCAGCTCGCAGACGGTTCGCACCCCTGCCCGTGGCGGTGCGGCGAGCTCGACATCCTGAAAGGTCCCGGCTCCCGGATTGCTGGTGCGCACCAGGACGAACAGGCCGCTGCCTGTGGCGTCCGCCCGGTCCGCGAACGGCTCGATCGTGTCCGGACCGAGCCAGGGACTGAGGGTCACGGCATCGCCACGAAACGGCGCGTCCGGCCCGAGCAGGGCCTCGGCATAGGCAACGGAGGTGGAGCCGATGTCGCCGCGCTTGGCATCGAGCAGCACCAGCAGGCCGCGCCGATGCGCGTGCCCGACCACCTCGCACAGCGCCCGCATGCCCCGCCAGCCCAGCCGTTCGAAGAAGGCGAGCTGCGGCTTTATCACCGCCACCCGGCCCTCGAGCCGATCGCAGACCGCGACCAGGAACGCGCGAACGCCATCCGCGGTCGCCGGATCGCCGGGCGACATGTCGCTGTTCGCAAACAGGGGCGGAATGCGCTCAAGGTGCGGGTCGAGCCCGACACAGAGCGGGTTTCCGGTCCTGCGCGTCGCCGCAATCAGCCTATCCCCGAACCCCGCCTGCTTCCGCGTCACCCGTCAGCCTCCACTCGCCACCCGTGCCCCACACGGCCACAAGTCTGTGATATGATGCCAAGGTATATACTTAGTGTAATCACGGAGGGAGAAGTCCATGCACAGGGTTCTTGCTGCCGCAGCCAGCGCGGTCCTGATTGCCACGGCCGCGCATGCAGATGACGTGAAGATCGGCGTGATGGTCGGCTTCACCGGCCCGATCGAATCGCTCGCACCGGATATCGCCGCCGGCGCCGAACTCGCGATCAGCGAAGTCAGCGACAGCGGGAAGCTGCTGGGCGGAAGTTCGGTCACCGCGGTTCGCGGTGATACCACCTGTACAGACGCCGCCGCGGCCACCGCGGCGATGGACCGGCTGGTCACGTCCGATCGCGTCAATGCCGTTGTCGGCGGCGACTGCTCCGGCGTGACCACAGCCATGCTGCAGAACGTCGCAAAGGCCACCGGCATCGTGATGATCTCCCCGTCGGCCACCTCGCCGGCGCTTTCGACCATCGAGGACAACGGCCTGTTCTTCCGCACCGCTCCCTCAGATGCGCGGCAGGGCCAGGTGCTGACCGAGGTGATCATGGAGCGCGGCCACAAGACCATCGCGCTGACCTACACCAACAACGACTACGGCAAGGGACTGGCCGACAGCATCAAGACCAACTTCGAGGCTGCCGGCGGCACGGTGACGATTTCGGCCGCGCACGAGGACGGCAAGGGTGACTACTCGGCCGAGGTCGCGGCCCTGGCGGCTGCGGGCGGCGACGTCCTCGTTGTCGCGGGTTACCTCGACCAGGGCGGCAAGGGCATCATCCAGGCATCGCTGGACACCGGAGCGTTCGACACATTCGTCCTGCCCGACGGCATGATCGGCGACACCATCACCGATGCCTTCGGATCCGATCTCGACGGGTCGTTCGGAACCCATCCGGGAACCGACAGCACCGGTGCCGCCACCTTCGGCGACATGGCGACGGCTGCCGGGTTCAAGGCCGGCCCGTTCACGGGCGAGGCCTACGACGCGGCCGCCCTGCTGCTGCTGGCGATGCAGGCCGCCGGGTCGTCCGACAGCGGCATGCTCAAGGACACCGTGATGCAGGTCGCCAATGCGCCCGGCGAGCAGATCTTCCCGGGTGAACTCGCGAAGGCACTCGAGATCATCGCCGGGGGCGGTGATGTCGACTACGTCGGCGCCTCGGCCGTCGAACTGATCGGTCCGGGCGAAAGTGCCGGCAACTACCGCGAGGTCGAGATCAGGGAAGGCAAGTTCGAGACGGCGCGGTACCGCTGACGGCGCCATCGGGGAAGGACCGCGGCACCCGCCGCGGTCCCCTTCCCCAGCCGTCATGGTCCCCGAGCGAACGGTATATCCGGCAGTCCCCGTGACGGCATGATCCAGGTCGTTGACGTCTCGAAACGGTTCGGCGGCGTGGTTGCCGTCGACACCGTCTCGCTCGAGGTCGAGCGCGGGACCATCACCGGGCTCATCGGCCCCAACGGCGCCGGCAAGACCACCCTGTTCAACATCATCGCCGGGGCGGCGACGCCGAGCAGCGGACGCGTTCTGCTCGCCGGAGAGGACGTGACCGGGCTGCCGTCGCACAGCCTGTTCCACAAGGGGCTGCTCAGGACCTTCCAGATCGCGCACGAGTTTCCGACCCTGACCGTGTGCGAGAACCTGATGACCGTGCCTGCGGGCCAGACCGGCGAGAACCTGCTCGGCGCCTGGTTGCAGCCCGCACGGGTGCGGGCGGAAGAACGCTCGATCCGCGCGCGCGCCGAGGAGGTCATCGGATTTCTCGGGCTCGAACGGGTGATGCACGATCCGGCCGGCACGCTCTCCGGCGGCCAGAAGAAGCTGCTTGAACTCGGGCGGACCATGATGGTGGATGCCCGCGTGGTCCTGCTCGACGAGGTCGGCGCCGGTGTCAACCGCACCCTGCTGCGGACCATCGGAGACGCCATCCTGCGTCTCAACCGGGAACTCGGTTACACCTTCTTCATGATCGAACACGACATGGAATTCATCGCCAGGCTGTGCGACCCGGTGATCGTCATGGTCGACGGACAGGTGCTGATGCAGGGTAGCGCGGAGAGGGTCCGGACCGACGAGGCGGTGATCGAGGCCTATCTCGGCCGCGGCATGACCGCGACGACCCCTCCCGGGACCGCCTGATGAGCTTTCTGGAAGCGCGGAACCTGACCGGCGGCTACGGCGGCGCCGATATCCTGAACGGCTGCAGCATCAGCGTCGACCGCGGCGAGATCGCGGTCATCGTCGGCCCCAACGGCGCCGGCAAGTCGACCGCGATGAAGGCGGTGTTCGGCATGCTGCAGCTGCGGACGGGATCGGTGCGGCTGGCAGGCACCGACATTACCGGGCTGTCGCCGCAGGACCGGGTTCACCGCGGCATGGCGTTCGTGCCGCAGACCAGCAACGTGTTCGTGACCATGACGGTGCAGGAAAACCTCGAGATGGGCGCCTTCCTGCGCCGCGACGACATCGCCGGCACCATGGAGCGGGTGTTCGCGCTGTTTCCGGTGCTGCGGGACAAGCGCCAGCAGCCCGCCGGCGAATTGTCGGGCGGACAGCGCCAGCAGGTCGCCATCGGCCGCGCGCTCATGACCGAACCGGTCCTGCTCATGCTCGACGAGCCGACGGCCGGGGTCTCGCCGATGGTGATGGACGACCTGTTCGAGCGCATGATCGAGATCCGCAGGGAGGGCATCGCGATCCTGATGGCGGAGCAGAACGCGCGCCAGGCGCTCGGCATCGCCGATACCGGCTACGTGCTGGTCACCGGGGAGAACCGCTATACCGACACCGGCGCCGCGCTGCTTGCCGATCCCGACGTGCGCCGGGCGTTCCTGGGAGGCTGACCGCGCCGATGCTGCCCGACCTGCTGCACGCGATCGTCCTGCTCGGCAACTACGTGGTCGTCCCCGGACTCGCCTACGCGTCCCAGCTCGCGCTCGGTGCGCTGGGCATCACGCTGGTATTCGGGATCCTGCGGTTCGCCAACCTCGCGCACGGCGATCTCATGGCATTCGGCACCATGGTCGCGGTCCTGGTCACCTGGCAGTTCCAGGCCTGGGGGCTCGGGCTCGGACCGCTGCCGACCGGCCTGCTGGCACTGCCGGTTGCCATCCTGGCCGCCAGCGCCGCCGCGCTCGCCGCCGACCGCCTGGTGTTCCGCTACTACCGCCGGGTCCGCAGTGCCCCGATCGTCCTCGTCATGGCCTCGGTCGGCGTCATGTTCATCCTGAACGGCATCGTGCGCTTCATCATCGGCCCCAATGACCAGAGCTTCTCCGACGGCGCACGGTTCATCATCAAGGCGCGCGAGTTCCGCCAACTGACCGGGCTCGAGGAGGGTCTCGCGATCAAGACCACCCAGTGCCTGACCGTGGCCGTCGCCGTCATGGTGGTCGCCGCCCTGTTCTGGTTCCTGCAGCGCACGCGCACCGGCAAGTCGATGCGGGCGTATTCGGACAACGAAGACCTCGCCCTGCTGTCCGGCATCAACCCAGACCGCGTCGTCGCCATTACGTGGGTCATCGCCGCTTCGCTTGCCGCCATTGCCGGCACGCTGTACGGACTCGACAAGAGTTTCAAGCCGTTCACCTACTTCCAGCTGCTGCTGCCGATGTTTGCGGCCGCGATCGTCGGCGGTATCGGCCAGCCGCTGGGCGCGATCGCCGGCGGGTTCATCGTCGCGTTCTCCGAACTCACGGTCACCTACGCCTACAAGAAGTTCCTGCACTACATGCTGCCCGAGGCATGGGAACCGGCCGGGCTCGCACAGCTGCTCTCGACCGACTACAAGTTCGCCGTCTCCTTCGTAATCCTGGTACTGGTCCTGCTGTTCAGGCCGACCGGGCTGTTCCGGGGCCGGTTGCTGTGACCGTCTCCCGGCGCACCCTGTTCGCCTGGCTCGCGATCGCAGCCGCGCTCGCTGTCGTCGGAGCCGGGCAGTCGTGGTCGCTTGCCCTGTCGATCGCGAACCTCTGCCTGATCTCCGCGGTCATGGCGCTGTCGGTGAACATCCAGTGGGGCTACGCCGGACTGTTCAATGTCGGGATCATGGGGTTCGCGGCACTCGGCGGACTGGCCACGGTCCTGGTTTCCAAGCCCCCGGTCCCGGACGCCTGGGCTGCCGGGGGAACCGGGTTGCTCGGAGCCCTGCTGGCGGCGGCCGCGGCGGTGGCGCTGACCGCGGGTCTTGCCCGCCTTCTGCCGCGCAACCGCTGGCGCGCACCTCTCCTCGCGGTCTGCCTGGTCGCGTGCTACCTCGCCGTGCGTGCGCTGTTCGACCCGGCGGTCGACGCCATCGAGGCGGTGGAGCCGGCGAAGACCGGGTACCTGGGCGGGCTCGGGCTGCCGATCCTGTTCTCCTGGGCGGTCGGCGGGCTGTTCGCCGCGGCGGCGGCGTGGGTGATCGGGCGGATCGCGTTGGGCCTGAGATCGGACTACTTCGCCATCGCCACGCTTGGCATCGCCGAGATCATCATCGCGGTCCTGAAGAACGAGGACTGGCTTGCCCGCGGGGTGAAGAACGTCACCGGGCTCGGCCGTCCGGTTCCCTACGAGGTCGACCTGCAGCGCGATCCCGACTTCATCGACCGGGTCGCCTGGCTCTATGGCAGCACTCTGGAAGGGCTCGCGGACGACGCCCGGGTGGCAGCGCTGCGCGACCTGGTGGTTCAGTCGTCCGGCCTGTTCGTCAAGCTGTGCTACGCCGGGCTGTTCGTGGCGGTGCTGGCGGTCATCTTCTGGCTGTCGGAACGGGCGCTGCGCTCGCCGTGGGGACGCATGATGCATGCGATCCGCGACAACGAGACCGCCGCCGGCGCCATGGGCAAGGACGTCACCCGCCTTCACCGCCAGGTCTTCATCCTCGGCTCCGCCGTCGCCGGCATCGCCGGGGCCATGCTGGTCACGCTCGACGGCCAGTTCACCCCGGCGAGCTACGTGCCGCTGCGGTTTTCGTTCCTGGTCTGGGTGATGGTGATCATCGGGGGCTCCGGCAACAACCAGGGGGCGGTGATCGGCGGGTTCCTGATCTGGCTCGTCTGGATCGAGGCCGAGCCGGTCGGCCTGTGGCTGATCGACGCCCTCACTGCAGGTCTCGGCGAGGGGCACGGGCTCAGGGAGCACCTGCTCGAGGCGGCGGCGCACACCCGCCCGCTGGTCATGGGGCTGACCCTGCTGGTGGTGATGAGATTCGCGCCGCGCGGGCTCGTCCCGGAACACCGGGGCCGCTGACCCGCAGTTCCTGTTCGTGCAGATAACGGCGCGATCGGGCGGGGCGCCGCCAACCCGACCGTTCCCTTGCCGGTCAGGAGCGTCTTGCCCGTACCACGGTGCACCAGCAATGTCTCGCGGCCGGTTCACCCATCATCATATAGGGCCCACCAGTTCCACGTACACACCATGTACGACAGTCTTGAAGTCAAGGTTCACAACCGTCTGCGCGACGGCCGGTACACTCGCTATACCGGCTGGCGGAATTGCAGGCCAGACCCATACCGTGCTATTAAAATTTTCAGTCAATTATTTAATTGACCGTCCCGCTATTGAAAAAACTTGAACACGGTGTTGGTGACATGCGTCGGTGCGAGACTGGCAGATACGAGACCACGAACGCGGGCGGCGAGCCCGTTCGCGCCTTTGTGCCGTCCCCTCTGCCACCGGACCCTCCCCTGGAACTCGAAGCTCGCCTGCAGCGGGTGCTCGAGGCGGCAACTCTTGCTCTCGGGCGCCTTGATGCCGTCTCCACGATTCTGCCCGACGAGACGATATTTCTCTATGCTTATGTGCGCAAGGAGGCGGTGCTTTCCTCCCAGATCGAGGGAACGCAATCCACCTTATCGGACCTCCTGCGTTTCGAACTGGAGGACGCACCCGGTGTTCCCTACGAGGACGTCATCGAGGTCTCGAACTACGTGGCCGCGCTTGATCACGGCCTGTTCCGCCTGAACGAGGGTTTTCCGCTGTGCAACCGACTGATCCGGGAGATCCACGAAGTGCTGTTGTCCCGGGGACGCGGAAGCGGCAAGGCTCCCGGTGAATTCCGCCGCTCCCAGAACTGGATCGGTGGCACCCTGCCCGGAACTGCCCACTTCGTACCGCCGCCTCCCTCCGCCGTGCCGGAATGCATGGCGAGCCTCGAGCGGTTCCTTCATCGTGATGACGGCATGCCCCACCTGGTACGTGCCGGTCTGGCTCATGTGCAGTTCGAGACCATCCACCCGTTTCTCGACGGAAACGGTAGGGTCGGACGACTCCTCATCACGCTCATGCTGTACAATGCGGGGGTACTGCACCACCCACTCCTCTACCTGAGCCTCTACTTCAAGCAACGTCGAGACGAATACTACGACCTGCTCAACCACGTGAGGCACGCCGGCGACTGGGAGCACTGGCTAGCCTTCTTCCTTGAAGGCGTGCGCATGACCGCCGAGTCCGCCACCACCACGTCCGGCCGTCTCATCGGGGTCTTCGCCTCGGACCGCGCCGCCATAGAGCAAGGCGCCGGCCGGCGCGCCGGCTCGGCGCTACGTGTGCATGAAGTAATGAAGGCGAGGCCCATCCTTTCGCTATCTTGGGTGTGCGAACAGACTGGGCTCTCCTTCCCCACCGCTGCTTCCGCAATGCGTATCCTCGTCGAACGGGGTATCGCTCGCGAAGTGACCGGCAGGCCGCGCAACCGGGTGTTTGCCTACGACAACTACCTGTCCATTCTGTCCGAGGGTACCGAAGCGCTGTAATGCGTCCATATACGGCCGGGAGATGGCCCGCCGCCTGCCCCAGACTCTGAAGCTTCTCCACACGCGGCCTGCCGGAACGGCCATCGTACTGGAACCCTGGCGTGAAGCCGTTTTCGTTTCCGACCTGGCCGTGGAACCGACTGATGGTGCCGGGATCGCACCGGTTGCCGGTCCAGGCGATGCTGTCCCCATCCGGAAGGTCACAGCGGATGGCTACGCCGCACGACGGGGTCCGAGCCGTCGGCGTTGCAGCATCACTGCCCCGGGGCGCCGCCCCTGCCCCAGCGCGATCCGTGGCCGCGGCACCCGGCGGTTCGCTGGCCGGGCCTCGTTGTCTGAACGGCCCACTCTGTCTACGCAGGGAACGCTTCGAATCCCGGCACGGGACGCATTGCATGCGCATCGACTTCGAAACCTGCCCGGCGCGCTACCGACACTGAACCCTCGCGACCGTGGGTCCGGTCGCCGAGCTGGTGCTCGCGGTCGACGAGACAGGGGGTCTGTTCGACGGTTACGAACTCAAGCTCAACTCCTACGATCTGGGCGTCGACATCGAACTGCGCGACGCGGTGCAGCAATAGCGTTTCAAGTATCCCGAGGTGCGCAGCGTCGTGATCCGCTCGGGCAGGGACCGGGTATTCTGCGCCGGAGCCAACATCAGGATGCTGGCGGGGTCCAGCCATGGCCACGCAGGCCCAGAGAGCCGGTCCGGAGCGCAGGACCCGGGCATCGGTCCATCGCGATATCCCTGGTGCGGGTCGCGCCACGCTGTCACATGCTTGAGGGCGCCCGATGCCGGCCCCGCCCGGTTCGCCAACTCACCGAGCGCTCCGGCGTCCCGATCAGATCTCGTCGCTGTATGAATAGTCCCGGTCGAGTCTGCGGGCCATGGCGCACGCGTGGGGAGCGCTTTCCGCGATCAGCGCAAGCACGTAGTCGTCGTCCGGCAGCCCGGCGGCCGCGGCAAGCATCCTTATCTCGTTCAGCCGGTCGCCCTCCGGAGGAAGAACCGGCACGGGCAACGCCACCTTTTCCCGTGCGGGCGGTGGGCCGGCGTGCAGCACGGGGCGCCTGTTCCGCCATTCCGTTGCGGCTTCGAATGCCTGACCAGCCGCCAGCACCGTCCGGTCCCGGAAAGGCGCCCCCGCTATCTGCACGCCGAGCGGCAAGCCGCTCCCGGAGAAACCGGCCGTTATCGTCAACGCCGGGCCGCCGGTTACGTCAAAGGGTGTGGTGATGCTTGGATATCGCCAGAAGTTCGCGGTGTCATGCGCGTCGAGCCGCGGTGCCGGACCTGTCGCCGACGGCGCTATCAGCACATCGAAACGTTCGTGGACCGGTTCCATCGCGCGCCGGAGTTGCCGCCAGCGGCGGTGCGCGGCGACATAGTCCTGCGCAGTGAAACAGACAGCACCGAGTACACGGGACAGGAAGTCCTGACCGAAATCGCGCGGGCGCGTCTGCAGGTCGCGCCGGTGGACGTTGAAGAGTTCGCTCTCGGCGATGGTGATCTTGACATCGTACCAGTCCTGCACCGGGGGCATTCGCGCCGTTTCGACGTTGGCGCCCAAGCGCCGGAATACCTCCGCCATGTGCTCACAGGCCGCAACCATTTCCGGTGCGACCTTCAGATCCTCCTCCCAGTAGTGACGCAGCAGGCCGACGCGCAGTCCGGCCATCGAGACCGGCGCCGGATGCTGCGGACAGTCGAGTGATCGCGGGTCTTCCGGATCATGGCCGGCGAGAGCGTCAAGCAGCAGGGCACAGTCCTCCGCTGTCCAGGCGAGCGGCCCGCAATGGTCGAATGTGAAGGAGTTGGGGATGACGCCCCGACGACTGACGAGCCCGTAACTCGGCATCAGTCCGGCTACGCCCGACAATGCGGCAGGGCCCCGAATGGATCCACCGGTATCGGTGCCGAGCGCACCAAGGCAGAGGCCGGCTGCCACGGCAACGCCGGAGCCGCTCGACGAACCGCCAGAGAAGTGATCCGTGTTCCAGGGGTTCCTGGCCGGCGGCCAGGGCAGGTCGAAGCTCGGACCACCATGCGCAAATTCATGCGTCGCGAGCTTGCCCGTGATCACCGCGCCGGCTGCCTTCAGCCGCCGTACGGTTTCGGCATCCCTGTCCGGAACGCGGTCCAGCCGGGTCCTGGATCCCCCCGCCGTCAGTACACCGGCCGTGTCGTAGATGTCCTTGAGCGCAACCGTGACACCGTGCAGGGGTCCTCGCCGCCGGCCGGCGGCGATCTCGGCGTCTGCCGCCCTGGCGTCCTCCAGCGCACTCTCGGCCATCACCGTCACGTGGCTGTTCAGGTACGGATCATGGGTCTCGATGCGCGCCAGCGTCGCCTCGACCAGTTCCACCGACGACAGCTGCCGCGCGGCAAGTGCCCGCGAAGCTTCGGCAAGCGTGAGAGTCGCGAGTTCGATCATGCGTGTGTGCCCTTTGCCGTTCGGGTACCGAAGACGCCATTATGTCGTGAAGTCCGCGCAGGGAAACCGATAGCGCCGCGGCGCGGTCCGGCGCCAACCGACTGGCGGCATGTCCGGGGCAGGGCGGCAGGACGGTCCCGAACAGCGGTGGCGATCGATGCCGTCTTCTGAGTCGCGGGCGGCCGGTATTCCTGCCGTCCGGTCCGCGCCGGGTGTCCGGACGCAGCCGGAACCCGTTTCAACACAGCGACACACCACCCTCCCGTTCCGGGACAGGGCCAGAACGATCCCGACGTGTTCACGACTCGCCTGTTCAGTCACTGTGCGCTTCTGCCTCAGCCGGCCGAATGAGCCTGTTCGCCGCAGGTCCTTTTCATTGTCTCGCAGCATAACGCGCTCTATGAACGATCCATCCTGGATCCCCGTACCGGACCCGGCCCATGCGCATCGACTTCGAAACCTGCCCGGCGCGCTACAGACACTGGACCCTCGCGACCGAGGGCACGGTCGCCGAGCTGGTGCTCGCGGTCGACGAGACCGGGGGTCTGTTCGACGGCTACGAGCTCAAGCTCAACTCCTACGATCTGGGCGTCGACATCGAACTGCACGACGCGGTGCAGCGACTGCGCTTCGAGCATCCCGAGGTGCGCAGCGTCGTGATCCGCTCGGGCAGGGACCGGGTATTCTGCGCCGGAGCCAACATCAGGATGCTGGCCGGGTCCAGCCACGGCCACAAGGTCAATTTCTGCAAGTTCACCAATGAAACCCGCAATGCCATGGAGGATGCGAGCGCGCACTCGGGCCAGCGCTACATTGCCGCGATCAACGGGGCCTGCGCCGGCGGCGGTTACGAGCTCGCGCTTGCCTGCGATCACATCATCCTGGTCGACGACGGAACATCGGCGGTCTCCCTGCCAGAGGTCTCCGTACTGGCGGTCCTGCCCGGCACCGGCGGCATCACCCGGGTGACCGACAAGCGCAAGGTCAGACGCGACCGCGCCGATATCCTGTGCACCACGGAGGAAGGTGTCCGCGGCCAGCGGGCCCGGGACTGGCGTCTGGTCGACGAGGTGGTCCCCGGTTCGCGCTTCGACGCGGCCGTGGCGGCGCGGGCCGAGGCCAGTACCGCCGCCTCGGACCGACCCGCGCAGGATTCCGGCATGATGCTCGAGCCGCTCGAGCGGCACTTCGAACCCGACCGGGTCCGCTACGGCCTGGTCGATGTCACCTTCGAGCGCGCGGCGCGGCGCGCCACGATCACTGTTTCCGGACCGGCATCGGGGCCCCCGGAGACTCCCGATGCGATACCACGACACTCGTCGCGGTTCTGGCCACTCGAACTCGCGCGCGAACTCGACGACGCGCTGCTGCACCTGCGCTTCAATGAACCCGACATCACCATCGTGCAGTTCCGCAGCGAGGGCGACCCGGCCCTGGTGCTGGCCCATGACGGGTTCCTGTGCGCGCACGCGTCGCACTGGCTGGTGCGCGAGGTGAGCCTGTTCTGGACCCGGGTGATGAAACGGGTCGACCTGACGTCGCGCTCGCTGCTGGCCCTGGTCGAGCAGGGGAGCTGCTTTGCCGGGTTCCTGGCCGAGCTGGTGCTTGCCTGCGACCGCAGTTTCATGGCCGAGGGGCGGTTCGAGGGGGACAACCGGCCCGACGCGGCACTCGCGCTGACCGCATCCAGCTTCGGCGTCCACCCGATGGCGAACGGACTGTCCCGGCTCGCCACCCGGTTCCTCGGCGAACCGGAACACCTCGAACGGCTGCGCGAGGAGACCGGGACCCTGCTTGACGCGGACAGCGCTGCGGAGCTCGGACTGGTGACCGCGGCGTGTGACGACATCGACTGGGAGGACGAGGTCCGGCTGTTCCTCGAGGAGCGCGCGAGCTTCTCGCCCGACGCGCTGACCGGGCTTGAGGCCAACACGCGGTTTGCCGGCCCCGAGACCATGGAAACCAAGATATTCGGTCGGCTGAGCGCCTGGCAGAACTGGATCTTCCAGCGTCCCAATGCAACCGGGCCGGACGGGGCGCTTCGGCTCTACGGTACCGGGCGGCGAGCGGGTTTCGACCGGGAACGGGTGTAGGGAGCCGTGGCATGAGCGACGCGACAGCTGTCAACTACGAAACCTCGATCCCCAACAATGTCGGGCTTTCGCATGACCGCCGGGTGCTGCGGGCGCTTGAGCGGTGGCATCCCGGCTACCTCGACTGGTGGCACCAGATGGGCCCGGACGGGTTCCAGGACAGCCTGGTCTACCTGCGCACCGCGGTCGACGTGGGTGCGAAGGGCTGGGCGAAGTTCGACTATGTCCGGATGCCCGACTACCGCTGGGGAATCCTGCTCGCACCCCCTGTCGAGGACCGGGTGATCGGGTTCGGCCAGCACAGGGGCGAGCCGGCATGGCAGGAAGTCCCCGGCGAGTACCGCGCCATGCTGCGCCGGCTCTGCGTGATCCAGGGCGACACCGAACCGGCCTCGGTCGAGCAGCAGCGCCACCTGGGAAAGACCGCGCCCTCGCTCTATGACATGCGCAACCTGTTCCAGGTCAACGTCGAGGAGGCCCGGCACCTCTGGGCCATGGTGTACCTGTTGCAGAAGTACTTCGGACGCGACGGGCGGGAGGATGCCGAAGACCTGTTGCTGCGCCGGTCCGGCGATCCGGACCGGCCGCGCATGCTCGGGGCCTTCAACGAGGAGACCCCGGACTGGCTGAGTTTCTTCATGTTCACCTTCTTCACCGACCGCGACGGCAAGATGCAGCTCGAGAGCCTCGCGCGCTCGGGGTTCGACCCGCTGTCCCGCACCACCCGGTTCATGCTCACCGAGGAGGCGCACCACATGTTCGTCGGCGAGACCGGGGTCGCCCGGGTGATCCAGCGCACCTGTGAGGCGATGCGCGATGCCGGCATCGGGGATGTGGACGATATCGAGGCCGTGCGCGCGCTCGGCGTGATCGACCTTCCCACCATCCAGAAGAAGGCCAACCTGCACTACTCGCTCTCGCTCGACCTGTTCGGGTCCGAGATCTCCACCAATGCGGCCAACGCCTACAACGCCGGGCTGAAGGGCCGCTACCGCGAGGAGCGGATCGAGGACGACCATCGCCTGGAACACGACACCTATCCGGTCCTGAGCCTGGTCGACGGCGAGGCGGTCACCGTCGACGCGCCGGCCCTGACCGCGCTCAACATGCGGCTGCGCGACGATTACGCGCGCGATGCCGCAGCCGGGATCGCGCGCTGGAACCGGGTGATCGAACGGACCGGCATCCCGTTTCGGGTCACCCTGCCGAGCGTGGCCTTCAACCGCGCCATCGGAACCTTCGCCCCGATCGAGGCCGATCCCGACGGCACCATCATTGCCCGCGAGACCTTCGAGGCCAGGCGCCACGACTGGCTGCCGTCACCGGCCGATGGCGACTTCATCGCCAGCCTGATGGAACAGCAGACCGAGCCCGGCACCTATGCCGGCTGGATCGCGCCACCGAGATCCGGCATCGACAACAAGCCGGGCGACTTCGAATATGTGCGACTGTCCTGACGACGGTCACGAGGCGGAGGCAAGCAGTAATGAACACGGTCGACCCGATCACGGTATCGGTAATCCAGCACAGGCTCACGGCCATTGTGGCGGAGATGGGCGAGGCGATGCTGCGCACCTCGTACTCGCAGATCCTCAATTCCAGCCGTGACTTCTCCACCGCGATCTGCGATCGCTACAGCCGCCTGGTCGCCCAGGCCGAGCACATTCCGATCCATGTCGGCGCGCTCACCTTTGCGGCGGAGTCGGTCAGCGAGAGCTTTGCCGATACGGTCCGGGCCGGCGATGTCTACCTCCTGAACGACCCGTATTTCGGTGGCAGCCACCTGCCCGACGTCACCGCCTTCGTTCCGGTGTTTGCCGGCGACGAGCTGCTGTTCTGGACCATCAACCGGGCTCACCACAGCGATATCGGCGGCGCCACCCACGGCGCCTACAACCCGACGGCAACCTCGATCTTCCAGGAAGGGCTGAGAATCCCGCCGCTCAAGCTGTACGACCGCGGAACGCTGCGCGAGGACCTGCTCGAGATGATCGCGGTCAACACCCGTCACCCGCGCGACTTCAAGGGTGACCTCGCAGCCCAGATCGGATCGGTGCACGGCGGCGAGCGCCGGCTGCATGCACTCGTCGCCGAGTTCGGCGCCGAGACCGTCAAGACCAGTGTCGAGACCATCCTCGAGAGCGCCGAGCAGCAGGCCCGCGCAGTGATCGCGTCATGGCCGGACGGGGTCTACCACGGCAGCGCGACGCTCGACGACGACGGCCACGGGCGGTCCGACGTGACGATCCGCGCCACGGTAACCAAATCGGGCAGCGATCTCGAAGTCGACCTGACCGGGTCGGATCCCCAGTCGGCCGGGTTCGTCAACTCGTCCTATGCCAACATGCGTTCCGCCGTGGCCATGTCGATCGCCTATCTCATCGATCCGGAAACCCCGAAGAACCACGGCTCGTTCCTTCCGATTACCGTGAAGGCGCAACAGGGTACGATCGTGTGGTCGCACGACGGTGCGCCGGTCACCATGTGCACCAGCCACTGTTCGAACGAGATCTGCGAGGCGATCACCGTCGCGTTGTCGCAGGCGTGCCCGGAGCGCGCCATGGGCGGCTGGGGCCGCAGGCTCCGGGTCGCAATCCAGGGCGAGAACCCGAAGACCGGCAGCGGGTTCATCTGGCACATGTTCCATGCCCGTCCCGGCGCCGGTGGTTCGTCAGGCGGCGACGGATGGCATAACAGCGGCGAATGGCATTCGGCCGGGGGTCTGAAGTTCGGCAGCGTGGAACTGGCCGAGGCCCGGTTCCCGCTGTACTTCAGAAGGCACGAGTTCCGCACCGACTCGGCCGGTGACGGGGAGTACCGTGGCGGGGCGGGCGTCGAGCTCGAACTGGTGCTCGAGACCGAGGCCCGGTCGCTTGCAAACACCGCGGGTGACGGCAGCAGGTACGGATCCCGCGGTATGGCGGGCGGCACCGACAGCAAGCCGCACCACTACTGGATCGAGCGCGCCGACGGGACGGTTCGCGAACTCTTGACCAAGGAAATCCTGGTCCCGGTCGACCCGGGCGACACCCTGATCGCCCACTCCGCAGGCGGCGGCGGTTGGGGCGATCCGGCGCGCAGGTCAACCGAGGCACGGGCCCGCGACGAACTGAACGGCATCGTCTCCCCGGGTCAGCACTGAGCCGGACGTTCGTCGAACAGGCCGGAAAGACCTCCGGCAAGGGTCCGGCCACTGCTCCCGTCGCGATGGCGGGACGGTAAACCGTGCCGAGAGTCCCGCCCACGGACCCGCTCGCCGCGTTACCGGATCGTGGGTGATTGTTCCCGTCCAGTGCCATCAGGCCTCCGGTGCCCGCCGCAGCGGAAGGCACAGTTCCGTCACCAGCTCGGCGGGCGGGGTATCGAGCGGTGAGTTGAGGAAAACCTCCATGCACGGCCGGTCGTCGATTTCCTCGCCGCTTTGCGGCAGCCACACCGAGAACAGGCGCCTGTACGCTTCCGCGATGCCGTCGTAGGGCCCACGGTGGGTGTGGATGGCGTAGCGCCCGGCAGCGAGCGTGTCGACAGTGATGTCGGGCGGCGGCGCGACGTCGGAGTGTAGCTCAAGGCAGGCATCCGAGCGCAGGCTTTCCGGCGCATTGGTGTCGGGGTCGTCATAGGACAGGCTGAAGACACGGCCGGGTCGGCCGCCGACACTGGTCGCCCACTCGAACAGGCGCTCGAAGCATCGCCCCACCTCGTTGTAGGGGCCGACATGCCGGATGCGGGCCACCTCGATTTCGTCGATGGTCTCGATGCGGACATCCATGTTGATTTCTCCCGATGGCAAGTCGACTTCCACGCGTTCTTCACCCGGGTAATACCTGACCCGGGACACCGGACTGCCAAACTCCGGAGGCGGCCAGGTGGTGCGGTACTGACCGGGGCTCATCCCGCAGCCGCGGCGAAACGCCCTCGAGAAGGCCTCGGCCGAGCCGTAACCGGCATCAAGGGCAACGTCGGTCACGTCGTCCACCGACTCGTGGCGAAGCCGCCAGGCGGCCCGCTCCAGGCGCAGCCGTCGCGCCAGGCCGGCAATCGACTCACCGGTCATGGCCCGGAACATGCGCCGGCAGTGAAAACGCGAGAACGCGGCCGCGGCCGCCACCTCCTCGACCGTGCAGGGACGATCAAGACGGCCCGCAACGAACTCGAGAGCCCGAACCAGCCGGCGGTAACACGATTCTACGGTAACGGAACGCATGGACGCACCATCGCACAATGCCCGGTACCCGGCCTGACAGAACGTGCGGTTTTCGCGGCCTGCGACGGGCTGCGGTGAGCAGCTTCATGTGCAACCGCGCGGGTTACGGACCTTCTGTCAGCATGAGCATGCTTGACCGAGCCCACCTCCTTGCTGGCGATGCAGAGGCCCTGAGCTGCTCCCGGACTGCAAGGCGCAAGGACCTGCACTGACCAGTTGAACAAACACCCTCCGCCCTCACCCCGGCGCCGAACGGATACATCACGCATTCGGGTGGCCATGCGGCGCGCGCCGCAAAAGCGGGTGCGCGACAGTCCCCATCTGCCCAGGATCATGGCGCGCGTCAGGGCGGTGCTGCCGGCCATCGTAGTCGTCTGCGCCCTGTTCTCCGCGTTCTCACCGACCAACGGGGGCGTTGGGGTTGGTAGTATCGTCCTGCTGGTCAATTACGAAACCGTCCGGGGCACGAACAGGATCCGCACCGTCGGCACTGTCTAGCGCTTCAACCTGCTTCAAGCGCGCGGTTCCCCTGTCGCTGATGGCGAAAGAAATTCTAGCCAGACTACCCCAGAAGCC
Organism: Alphaproteobacteria bacterium; assembly: GCA_022822665.1. GTDB lineage: Bacteria > Pseudomonadota > Alphaproteobacteria > Thalassobaculales > Thalassobaculaceae > Bin52. Next base: position 73,948 of record JAJEAR010000039.1, read on the forward strand.
GAACAATCCGTGGGTGACTTCAGGTCGCAACCCCGGGCGCCCGCCTGTTCAGTTTGAACGCGGCGTGGAGGGCGGTTTGGAACAAGGCCGGGCTCGAGGGTGTACATATGCATGGCCTCCCCTGCCTCTTCATGTCCCGGAGTCTCTCGCTCGGCGAGAGCTTCTCGATGCTCGGCAAGCGCCTTGGCCACTCGAAAGTCCAGACCATCGCCCGTCACGACCACCTTGCACGGGGTTCTGCGAAGGCTGCGATGGATCCGGGTTCCGACAGTCTTGCTCCTAACTTGGTCTCACGACCGCGCATTCCGCCAGTCAGTCGCAAACCCGCCCACCTTCTCCTCGAGGTCTTTCGCCTCGGGCCACTTCTTCTCCATGAAACAGCTATCCCTCCGCCGCTGGACGACCCGGAGGCCTTCTATCCGTCCCTACGGTATGCACGACTCCGTCTAAGCCGCCGGGAAACACGCCCTCCAACACAATTGCACCCAATGTGCGCACAACCTCCGTCCACGCATGCACTCCCTGGACTGCGAATCCGCACCTTCAGCAGGCTTTTCGCATTAGACCAACCCCCTCGCCCCTTTTCTCCGCATCTACATGCGCTATATTCTCCTCTCGATCGTGCTTCTAGGTCACTACATCACGTTCAGAGGAACATCATCCCATGGACTTCAACTACCCCAACGTACTTAACATGTTCCAACAGTACCTTGATCCAAAGAGAAACGAAAGCGCCTCATTCCTGATTTGGTACCTCGAGAACTATTACCGCCTTGATCCCCAGGAGGCTGTGGATTCAGTTTGCGACCAGAGGGGAGACAAAGGTATTGATGGCATATACGTAAACGAAAGCATGCAAACAATTGTCATATTCCAGTCTCGGCTATCACAAAAGAACACCGCTGTTGGCGATACAGGATTAAAGGAGTTTGCGGGTACATTACTTCAAGTAAAGGATGCACAAAGTGTCAACAAGTTAATTCAAAGCGCGGGCAACGCCGAAGTGGCACGGTTGCTAAAGCGGCTTGAAATAGCAGATAAGATTTCTGAGTACGAGTTAAGAGGGGAATATCTCTCAAATATCGAGCTGGACGCTAATGGAGAGGCGTATGTAGATCAGTCTCCTCACATTGGATTCATTGGACGAGAGTTTCTGAAACAAACCTATATTTCCGACAAACGAGACAATCCAATTCATACTCCAATTACCTTTGATGTTTCCAGTTTTCAAACTACCGAGTACACAGTTGACGCTAACAGCAAAGCTTACATAGCACCAATTCGCGCACAAGATTTGATTAAACTGGATGGCATCGACAATCAATCTCTCTTTATTCACAATGTGCGAGGCCCACTTGGACGCACAACCGTTAACAGAGGCATCACGAAGAGCGTCAGCGAACCTACACTTCATAAGAAGTTTCCATTATTTCATAATGGTATCACAGTGATCGCTGGAAGTATTGATGCCACCGAAGAAAGGATTACGATTTCTGACTACTTTGTCGTCAATGGTTGCCAAAGCATTACATCTTTGTACTTTAATCAGTCCAAACTAACCGACAATCTCTATGTGTTAGCTAAGTTTATTGAAGTCGACCCTACCTCATCTTTGGCCAAGCAAATTACTGAATTCTCTAACAATCAGAACGGGGTAAAGGCACGTGACTTCAAGGCAAATAGTTCCCCACAAATTCGATTGCAAAATGAGTTTCGCCGCGACTACATGGGAGTCTATGACTATGCAATCAAGCGTGGGGAAGAGGTGCATAGAGGCACGGTGATTTCTAATGAAGACGCTGGACTTTATCTGATGGCGTTCGATCTCATGGAACCGTGGGCCACACACAGAAAGTATCAGGTATTCGACGATAAACATTCCGAAATATTTGGACGACCCGCGGTTACGGCAGATAGAATCGTTATGTGCCAGGTTGTCCGGGAGTCCATTGAATGCGTTCTGGGAGAAATAAACAATCAGTTACTGGCAAAGTACGTGTTGACGCGATATCTGTTAATGTATTTGGTGCGCCGCGTATTCGATTCCGAAGAATTTGGCAAGAATATTGTTGCTAATCCCCGACATTTTGTTCGAGGTGTCGCTGAGAGAAGGAAGTTTAAAGCGTTGGTAGAAGGAACATTACGTGACATTGTCACTGACTTAAATTCCGAAGTTGATGAATACGGAGACGATTTTGATTATAGGGGGCGGTTGCGTGACGAACAGTGGGTCATTAAGCTTGGCAGGGAAGTCGTGGCTCTCCGGGAAAAGTTGGTAAGGAGGGGAAATATCCGAGCAATCAGCGCAGAGTGGCAATCTCTTTGAGGATACGTGTTAGGTGAACTAACGGCTTTGCCGGAAAGGCACCACTCTCCAACTAGTTTATGAGTTCGGTCTAATTCCCAGTCGTTTGACTGTTTCAGCGATGTGCCTGCTTGCCCTTTTTGTTTTGAAACATCATGAGCATGCCCGAGTGGAGTCAATTGTACCAATCTGGTCGCTCATGGCGCGTCTGGCGGTTAGAACAGCGCGAGACTTGATCTGGTAGCGGAGCCCGGCGTCGTCAGTGGTATCATGGGCAGGGACGATGGTTAGACCGAAAAGTCGGGCCGATTCGTGTTCATAGACCTTGCTGGTGATTCCGAGGGTTTGCCCGTCAGGCGATGGTAGTCGGCTGCAGCTTGTTTTGCTCGGGCCAGAACTGCAGTCACGTCGTTCACGTGGCCTAAGTTATCGATCATGGGTGACCACCAGAGAGGAACTGCTGTTGTGCATGTTTCGTTTCTTAGTTCGGGCAGCGATGAGGCGCGTGACTCCCCATGCTACGCATCGTTGAGGGCGGTGTAACCACTCACCCGTCAGGGGGCGGGTCAGGTAGGGTATGACCTCGATGTGGGCAGGAACGCTCACTGAACGATGACGGGCGGCTCTTCACGTTCCTGTCTACTGGCGCGACGGTTCAACGGCGAATGTCCTGCTGATGTCGAAGACGTAGGTGTAAGCGCCGATTTTTTCCGGGCCAGCGGATACAAAGCCGGGAATAAGTCCGATTGCGGAGAGTGCGAGCCCGATCGGGTCGCCGGTCGAGAATGACCACGCACCGCCTGCGAGTCCAAGCGACCAGGCTGCTAGGTTCTTGCGGAGTTCGCGACGGGAGGTCTGCTGGAGGTCGTGCGCGTGGTCGGAAATCTCCTGTCGTCGTTCAAGCAGCAGTGCTTCGCGGTCGGCGGGTACAGTAACTTCGGCAAGCTCGATCATGCATCGCCGGAGATTGCGCATGTAGGAACGGTACGAGTTGTGGTGCTCGTCGCGGAACTGCAACACCTCGTCGAGCGGTGAGCGTGGGCAGGCTTTGAGCGGGGATTTTGGGCTGATCGGCTCGGATTGAGCGATGGACTGTAGTGTGCGCCCCCCGGCGAGCTTGCAAAAGTTCGTCCGGGGGGCTTTGTCTCGGTGACGGCTAAACCACCGGACGAGTCCAATGTCGCACACGCTGTGCCGAAGCTCCATGCTTTCGGATCCGCGCGTCTGGTCGTTCCTGACGCAGGTTGACGCGGCCGAGGCGGAGACCTGCCGGAAGGCGGGCTGTCCGCGCTGCGGCGGCGTTCTTCACAGTGCCCGGTATCCGCGCAAACCGTACGGTCTTGCGGTCGCATTACGCGGCGATGTCTGGCGTTTCAGCTTCTGTTGCGCAGCGTGCCGGGGACGTGAGACGCCACCGTCGGTTCGCTTCTTCGGGCGGCGCTTCTATGTGGGCGCCCTGTTCCTTCTGGTGAGCGCGCTGGCCCTGGGTGGCGGTGTGCGCCTGCAGACGATCGCGCGGCGCTCGGGGATTCCGGTCCGGACGCTGAAGCGCTGGCGGCGGTGGTGGCAGGAGACGTTCCCGACGACGCCTGAGTGGCGGGTGAAGCGGGGTGCGCTGGCGCCGCCACCCGGGGAAGCGCCCCTGCGCTGGCTGTTGCGGACCATGCGTGGCCACACCCTGCGCGCCCGTCTGTTGCGCAGCCTGGTGTGGCTGATGCCCTGGACGGGATCGTGCGCTCTCGGCGATGGGCGGACGATGTCCGCAGAAAGCGTTTCTGTCATGACCGCATAGGGCGTTCTACACCGGCCTCCCGGTGACGGAAGGGAGATGCCGGAATGGACAGGGACGACCCGGTCGCCAGGCGCGAGAAGTGGGCACGGCTCCGGTTTGCGGTGGTGGGACCGCTGCTGGCGTCGCCGCCGCCGTCAGGCCAGTTGCGGGCTGCGCTTGAGCGGTTGTCGCATCTGGAGTGGGAGCATCCGTCGGGCGCCGGGCGGGTGCGCTTCTCGGTGTCCACGATCGAGCGCTGGTACTACCAGGCGCGGGCGGAGGATCGCGATCCGGTCAAGGCGCTGCGTCAGAAGCCGCGGTCCGACATCGGCCGCGAACGGGCGATGTCGCCGGCGCTGATCGAGGCGCTGCGCGAGCAGTACCGGGCGCATCCGTCGTGGTCGGCGCAGCTGCATTACGACAACCTGCGGGTGCGGGCCGAGGGCGATCCAGCGCTCGGTCCGATGCCCTCCTACGCGACGCTCACCCGGGCGATGCGGGCGCGCGGCCTGGTGCGCAAGCGCCGCCGCAAGTGGTTCGAGGGCGAGGAGATGCCCGCGGCCGACACCCGCGAGGTCCTGAGCTACGAGGTCTCGCGCAGTCACGGGCTCTGGCACGCCTTATGTGGCGGTCGTCGTTATGTGGCGGTGATCCCGTAGACCCGCAGTAAGAATGGAATCACGCCACCTGGCCGCCACATAACCTAGAACACGGATTCCCGTTCAGTGATCGTGCTTTCCCGCTCAAGGAGGCACGCTCATGTTCGAGAAACTGTTCGAGCGCCCGCACACGATTGAGAAGTACCGGTCGGCAGCGCTCTACGAGGACCGGCTCAGGTATCTGGTCCATGTGGCCGACGGTGGCGCCACACCCGACACGCTCTACAAGATTGCCTATCATCAGCTGAACCTGCTTCGTCTCCTCGACCTGCGGGAAGGCGAAACGGTGACGCTGCCCCAGCTCACCACCGTGATCGACGCGCGGTTCGATCGCGCGGGGCGTACCGGTGACCAGCGGACCCGGTCGAGGTCGTCAAGCGAGTTCCTTGGATACGCTCTTCGATGGTTGCGTTTTCTGGGTCGCGTCGAGGAGCCCGCGGTCCCCCGCCACCCCTACGCCGCCGAGATCGAAGCGTTCACCGCCTGGATGCGCACCGAGCGAGGCCTGTCTGAAAAAACGATCTACTTCTGTTGTCAGGCGGTTGCCGACTTCCTGAACAGGCTGGCGGGACGGAACGTCCCGCTGGCGGTGGTCGAAATGGCCGATGTCGACGAGTTCGTTGCCGCGAAGACGGCCAGCGGATCGTGCAAGCGGGCAACGATCAACAACTACGCTCGCTATGTTCGGGCCTTTCTCGCCTTTGGCGAAGATCGGGGCTTGTGCCGATCCGGCCTGGCCGGAGGCATCATTCCTTCGAGGATCTACAAGGATGAGCCGATCCCGGCAGGAGTGTCACGCGATGACGTCCGGCGCCTGCTGGCCGACACCGAGGGAGAGCGACCGGGTGACAAGCGGGATCGCGCGATCCTGATGCTCCTCGTCGGATACGGCTTGCGGGCCGGAGAGGTGTGCGACCTGCATCTGGACGACCTCGACTGGGAACAGGAGACGATACGCGTCCGCCGGAGCAAACCGGGGCGAACCGACGTCTATCCGCTGTCCCGTGGCGTCGGACAGGCGATCCTGCGCTACCTGGTCGATGTCCGCCCTCAGCGGCCTGAACGCTCCCTGTTCCTGACCCTTCGCGCTCCGAGACGACCGTTACGCACGAGTGCTGTCTCGGAGATCGTCCGACGGCGGCTGGGTCGTCTCGGTCTCAAGACGAAGCGGCGTGGGGCGCATGGGCTCAGGCACGCCGCCGCCCAGCGTCTCCTCGACCATGGCCTGTCGATGAAGGCCGTCGGCGACTACCTCGGGCATCGCCGCATCGCATCCACTTCGGTGTACGCAAAGGTCCATCTCGAGGCCCTGCGAGAAGTCGTCGCCGACTTCGATCTGGAGGGTCTGGCATGACAAGCCTGCGGGAAGCGATCGACGGCTACGTCGCATGGCAGCGCAGTCATGGCGCGACGTTCGTCTCCGGCGCCTACCTCCTGAACAGCTTCTGCAGGAGCTTCGACCAGGACACCGAGTGCGACGCGGTCACCGAGGCCCAGGTGAGGGTATTCCTCGCCGGCACCGGACCGCTGACCCGTTCCCGTTCGACCCGCTACGGCGCCCTCGCGGGGTTCTACCGCTACGCGATCAGCCGACGATATGCGTCGCGCTCGCCGTTGCCGGACAACGAACCGCCGCGGCCCCGGTCGCCGCCGTCCTACATCTATTCCCGTGACGAGGTGAAGCGGATCTTCGGCGTCGTCGATGAATGCCGGCGCGATGCGCGCAAGCTCGACGCCGATACCTTTCGCACGCTCATCCTGCTTCTGTACGGAACCGGACTGCGCCGCGGGGAGGCGTGCCGCCTGACTGTGGAGGATGTCGACCTGGCCGAGGCCGTGCTGACGATCCGCGACACCAAGTTCTACAAGAGCCGGCTTGTGCCGGTCGGCCCGCGGCTTGCCGATGTGCTGCGAACCTACGCGTCACGCCGTGCCGAACGCCCGATGAAGGCAGGCATCACCTCAACTTTCCTGGCAAATCGGGATGGATCGCCGGTCAACGGGTCGTCGGTGCATCGAGCCTTTAGCGAACTGCTTCGAGCGGCGGACATCCATGCCAGGAACGACGGACGCGGGGCGCCCTGCGTGCATTCGCTGCGCCATTCATTCGCCGTTCACCGGCTGACCTCATGGTACCGGCTGGGTGCCGATGTGCAGCGGCTGCTGCCGGTCCTCGCCACCTTTCTCGGGCATCGCGACCTGAATGGCACCCAGGTCTATCTGTCGATGACCCCCGAGCTGCTGCACGAAGCCTCGCTGCGCTTCGAACACTACGTCCATGGAGAAACCGATGAATGATGTCGACACACTGGGCCCCTGGCTTCGCCGCTTCCTCACCGAACACATAGTCAGCGAGCGCAATCTGGCGATCAACACACGCAAGAGCTACCGCGACACCTTCTCGCTCCTGCTACCCTTCGTCAGCGCCGGGGTCCGCAAGCCGGCGGACCGGGTGGTCGTGTCCGATCTCACGTCCACGCGGATCCTGCAGTTCCTCGCCCATCTCGAGGAAAGCAGGGGATGCTCCGTGCAAACCCGAAACCAGCGCCTGGCGGCACTCCGCTCGTTCGCCAGCTTCGTGGGCAGCCGTGAGCCGACGCTGGTGGAATGGTGCGGCACCCTTCGTGCCATCCCGTTGAAGAAGGCGGCGACGAAACCGATCGGTTGGCTGACCAAACCCGAAATCCATGAGATCCTCGCGGTCCCCGATCGCGCGACACTGCAAGGCCGGACCGAATACGCCCTGTTACTATTCTTGTACAACTCGGGCGCGCGAGTGTCGGAAGCCACGCAGTTGCGGATGGCAGACATGCAGATCGGCCGCACGGACGGCGGCCATGCGCTCGTTACCCTGAACGGCAAGGGCGGAAAGATCCGTCAGTGCCCGCTGTGGCCACGCACCGAACGCGTCCTCGCCGAACTGGCAAGGGGGCGGACAGGCGGCGATGCGGTGTTCCTCAGCCGGTACCGCAAACCCTACACCCGGTTCGGCGTGTACCATCTGGTGGCGCGCAGCGCGGCCGGCGTGCCGTCTCTGGAAGGCCGCAAGATCACGCCCCACGTGATTCGGCATTCCACGGCCTGTCATCTGCTTCAGGCCGGTGTCGACATCAACACCATTCGCGCCTGGCTCGGCCATGTCAGCCTCGAAACCACAAACATCTACGCCGAAATCGATCTGGAAATGAAAGCCAGGGCGCTGGCGATCTGCGACGCGGCGGAGGCTGGCCCGCACCGCCCGTGGAAGGAGGACAACGGACTCATGGCCTTCCTCAAGGCACTGTGACGTTCCAGATTATGTTGTGGTCATGTGGTGGGATCCCTTGTTAACAACGGGATCACGGGTTCACCGCCACATAACGACGACCGCCACATAAGGCGTGAGATGTTATGTAGAACATCTCACGCCGATTTTCATCATGGCAAGCGCCGGGTGCTGACATCGTCGGGCGAATGGGTGACGCCGATCCTTCTGGGGTTCCTCGACGATACCACCCGGCTCGGCTGTCACCTGCAGTGGTATCTCGCCGAGACCGCGGAGGTCTTCGTCCACGGGCTGTCCCAGGCCTTCATGAAGCGCGGCCTGCCGCGCGCCCTGATGAGCGACAACGGCTCGGCGATGACGGCGGGCGAGGTGGAGGAGGGACTGCACCGGCTCGGCATCGTCCACTCCCGGACCCGGCCGGCTCATCCCCATCAGAACGGCAAGATGGAGGTCTTGTGGGCCTCGGTCGAGGGTCGGCTGATGGCGATGCTCGACGGCGTCGAGCCGCTGACCCTCAAGATGCTCAACGACACCACCATCGCCTGGCTCGAACAGGACTATCACCGCCGGGTGCACCGGGAACTCGGCACCACGCCGCACGCACGACTGGCCGAGAGCGCCGACGCATCCAGGCCGTGTCCCGGCTCCGACGAGCTCAAGGCGGCGTTCCGGATCACCAGAAAGCGGACGCTGAGGCGCTCGGACGGAACCGTCTCGGTCGAGGGCATCCGCTACCAGGTGCCGCGGCCATGGCGCCACCTCGCCACGCCCCGGGTCCGGTACGCGCGCTGGGACCCGGCCAGCATCGATCTCGTCGACGGGCAGACCGGCGAGCGGCTGTGCGCCCTCTACCCCGTCGACAAGCGCGGCAACGCCGATAGCGCGCGCCGTCCCACGGCTGTCGACACCGCAGATGGCAGCGGCGACGGCAGTGGTGAAGACGGCCTGCCGCCGCTGCTGCGGACCATGCTCGACGCCCAGGCCGCGACCGGCCTGCCGCCGGCCTGGCTGCCACACACATCCACTCCCGACACCGACGATCAGGACGAGAACTCATGAACCGAGAGCTGCTCACCTTCTACGGGCTAAAGTGGAACCCGTTCGCCCCCGACCTGCCGGTCGACAGCCTGATGGCGACCGCCGCCGTCGACAGCTTCTGCCTCAGGATCGAACGCCATCTCGTGCGCCACGGCGGCTTCGCGCTGATCGCCGGCGAGCCCGGAACCGGAAAGAGCGTCGCACTGCGTCTGCTCGCCCACCGGCTCGGACGCTGCGACGGGCTCAGGGTCGCCGCCATCACCCACCCGTCCTCGAGACTGTCCGACTTCTACCGCGAGATCGGCGAGTTGTTCGGCGTCGACCTGATGTACAACAACCGCTGGGCCAGCTTCAAAAACCTGCGCCGGCGCTGGCTCGCCCACCTCGACGACACCCGCATGCGCCCGGTGCTGCTCATCGACGAGGCCCAGGAACTGCTGCCCTCGGTGTTCTCCGAGATCCGCCTGCTGGCGTCGACCGACTTCGACTCGCGCGCCATCCTCTCGGTGATCTTCGCCGGTGACAACCGCCTGCTCGACCGCCTCCGCCAGCCCGACCTGCAGCCCATCGCCTCGCGCATCCGACAGCGCCTGCTGATGACCCGGGCCGAGGACGGTGAACTGACCGGCCTGCTCGACCATCTGCTCGAAGAGGCCGGCAATCCGGCGCTGATGACCGCCGGGCTCAGGGACACCCTCGTCGCCCATGCCGCGGGCAATCCCAGGGCGCTTACCGTCATGGCCGATGCCGTGCTCGCAGCCGGCGCCGAGAAGGACCGCGAGGTGCTCGACGAGAAGCTCTTCATCGAGACCCTCGGCGAGGCACCATCATCCAGGCGGGCCCGGCGATGACCGGCTTCCCGACACGGGCTCCGGCCGAGCTCGAGGACCGACCGAGGGAGCGACAGTGGATGGTCGAGGCGCTGTGGAGCGAGCAGGGCGTGGGCATCATCGGCGGCGAGCCCAAGTGTGGCAAATCCTTCCTCGCGCTCGACCTCGCCGTCTCGGTGGCCGCAGGGGTGCCGTGCCTGCGCCACTTCCCCACCGCCACAAGCGGCACCGTGCTGCTGTTCGCCGCCGTGGACGCCGGCCACATCGTGCGCGACCGCCTCCAGGGCATCGCACGTGCCGCCGGGGCCGCGTTCGAGGCCCTCGACATCGCCGTCATCGATATCCCGGTTTTGCGCCTCGACCACCGCACCGATCGCCAGCGCCTCGGCGAGACCGTGCAGCGCATCGCGCCTCGCCTCGTCGTCCTCGACCCCCTGGTGCGCCTGCACAGCGTCGACGAGAACGCCGTCGCCGAAGTTGCCCCCATCCTCGGCTTCCTGCGAGACCTGCAGCGCCGCTTCGAGACCGCCGTGATACTCGTCCACCATGCCAGAAAGAGCGGCGCCACGCGACCGGGCCAGGCGCTCAGAGGATCGTCCGAACTGCACGCCTGGGGGGACAGCAATCTGTACCTGCGTCGCCGCGAGCGCCAGATCCTCATGACCGTCGAGCATCGCGCCGCTCCCGGCCTCAACGATATACAGATCGAACTCGCCGACGACGCAGACGGCCCGGCGCTGCGTCTCCGCCACGCGGAAGCCGCCCAGGATGCGCCCCGGCCCGACACACCGGAACAGCGCATCCTCCAGGCCCTCGCCAAGGCCAATGCCCCGCTCTCCCAGCGCCAGATCCGCGAGCGCGCCGCGACCCGGCCGAAGACCGTCGCCGAGGCGCTGGGCACGCTCGTGCGCGAAAACCGCGTCGAGCGTGCCTCTGAAGGCGGATACCGCCTCGCCGCCGGCCCGACAGAGACCGACGACGTCAACGACAGAAGCCCCGGGTACCCGTTACCGAAAACCGTTACCGCCCCCAACCCCTAGACAGACAGGGTAACGGTAACGGGTAACACCCACCGCCAGACGTCATCGCCACATTGTGTCGAGCGATCGGCACATGGCCGAAAGCTCTGCTTACGGCCATGGCGGCTCTTCGTCGGATGGACGGCGACGGGTCACCCGAAGGGCCGGAGCGAAGCGGAGGAGCGGCGAAGCCGCTTGACGCGTCGACGACCGTCCGGCACCCCGGCACCATCAGTCTGAGCCGACAATCGAAACCCTCAAATAATCCGAGCACCCTGCCATCAGAAAGCCTGAGCACGCTCAGCGGGATCGGTGAAAGATCAAAGGCCACCGGCTCGAGATCCAGTTGGATGACATGCTGCTTGGAAGGCATGGCCTGCATCGACAGGGTTTGAATGAGGTCGGACACGGCGGGGCCATGGTTGGTCGTGGGATGGATCGTCATTCCGCGGTGTTGTCCGATGGTGCGGGAGAGCTGTCCAAGAATGACAAGTATTGTGGTGCGAACCGTGGGATGCAGGGGAACGGAGACGCCGTCTTCGCTCTGCTTCGCGAGTCCTTTCGCCTGCAGCTCTTCGACGAGAAAGGTCGCGAGGTCCACATCGGCGCCGTAACCTATTCGCGATTGTGAGAGCTCGGCGAAATATTTCGTTTCCGGGAGGTCGTCGAAGGAGCCGTTCGTGAGCATGTCGACAATGATGTCGCCGAGGCGCGTGGTGGTTTCCTGATCAATCCAGTTCTTGGGTTCGAGGACGTGGAGTAGACCGCGTTCTTCGAGGGGTGCGGCGAGGCTAGGATCGGCGGCGACGTGACGCCCATACATGTAGTCGGGGAGTAGGGTCGCTACGTCGTCGAAGAACAGCAACAGGGATTTGATCCATCCGCTTTCTCGCAAACTCCAATATGGCGCTGGATAAAGGTAGGCTGTGTCGCTCACTTGCTGGCCTCCGCCTGGAGATTGGAGAGAGTAGCGCAGAGTTCGATCTCGCATCATACCTGAACGAAGCATCCGGCGGCACACCATCCCCTGGCAATCCTTGTCGCTAGCGGACCGTGGCTATACCTTTGCCTGCGAGGCGTAAGTTTGTCGTGCCCTCTTTCCGAGGCCCGCGTTTCGGCGTGGGCCTGCGTACGTCTTGAAGCCGTCGGTTACGAAGCGCTCGCTGAAGTGATGCAGGAAACCCAAGACGGATAGTGAGAGACCAAGCACCCATCGGCCCGTCCTCGAGACCGATTGCCGCCTCGCGGATTCTCCAGACGCCCCCTTGAAGGCTACCGACCCAGCCCTACGATGTCCCGATAGCCCGAGGGTAGTTCGCTGGAGGAGACCCCCGAGCCATTCGCGTGTGGATGTAACGGCTGCCGTCGCCCTTCAGATCGACCCGGCCGTTGTTGCCAGTGATCCACAGCCCGTGCGGCGTGAGCCCGAACACCCGGCCTGCTAGGCCGCGCAGCTCCAGTGTCAGCAACTATTTCGCCTCGACGTCAAACCTCCGCATAATCCTCTCGTACTTGACCACAGAGACGCCCCGGCGGGCCTCCCAACCGTCCGGCAACCCTTCTCCGATCATTGCGTAGAGTCCGTTCAGACGTGCTCTTCAGTCCTAGACGCTCCGCCTTACGTGCTCCGCGTCGATGGCATCGCTGGTTGCCTCTTCCAGGACCGTCTTCATCGTACCGCTCCACCCGGTCGGCCGGCACATTTGTTGGCCACGCCGCAGGATGAGGATTCCTACGCGTCGTGCGTCATGCGCTCTTCAGATAGCAAGGGCCCTTCCCCGGGGGAACGACCCTTGAGCAGACAGCATGTAGCCAGCGGGCAATTGCCGCCTCCTTACATCGTTGGCTTTGGCGGAGCAAGCGATGCACTCACTGGCCTGACATGCAGAACGAGCCGAGGCACAACGCGCTTGCAACTCAGCAGATTCGGAGCGCCCGTCGGCAGGCCGGTGATACGGATGTGACGAGCGCGGGCTGTCTTCCATTCATGCCCTAAGGGCATTGAAGTTGGGTCCAGCCTGCATTTTTATTTCCAGAACCTGGGTGCTTTAGTGGGTTCGCGTCGCGAGGAGTCGGAAATGGTTCCTAGGGACAGCCGAGTCATGGGGAGAAACGCATGGACATCATCGCTGACGGGAGCCGTCGGTGCTTCCAAGCGTTGCCGGTCGGCACCGGGTAGCCGAAAAGCCCCGAGATTGCACGTCCTTCGCTTCCTCGTCGCAGTCGGATCCCCTGCCGGTCGTGGACGGACGACAGTCGCATCCAAGGGTGTACCCGCAGTGAAGAAGAGGACCCGCGCCGCTACAGGGGTCGAGCCCCCGGGCGACAACGCCCTGCTCGATTTGATGAGGTCTCGCGAAGCGGCGGCCATGCTGCTATTGAGCGTCAGGACCCTCGATGAATACCAGTTCACGGGCAATGGTCCTGCCTACTATCGCTTCGCCAATCTCACGTTCTACGCCAGAGGCGACCTCGCCCGGTGGGCCGCCGCTCGGAAATATCGAACCACTGCCGAAGCGGGCGCGAACTGATGGAGCCGATCCAGTACCGGGAGTGGAGCCTACTTCACCCGCGACGGCGGAGCGGACCCGAGACAATGCTCGACAGCGAGTTCAAGCGCGTCATCGCAGCCCCTCTCAAAGTATCGGGCATGACCGGCAAGCAGCTCGGCAAGCTCGAATTGGGCGCCCCCGGCTTCGTTGCGGACCTGAACGGGGCACTCGCTGCGGCTTGATGCGGCCGACCGGGTGCTTCAAATCTTGGGCGTCGCCCCCATCGGTCCGAGGTTCCGCCACGAGGTCAAGGCCGTTCTCACAATTGGCCGATAGAAGCCTGCCGCTCTGGGGATCAAGGTCGCCGGGGCGTCCTCGTTCGTGCGGAAGCTCAGACACAGGGCAGCGCCGACGCTCGCCAGCGTCGATGGGGTGAGGTCGTGGATTCACAGCTTCGCCGCCGAATCGGATCGCATCGCCCTCTCATGGCCGCCCGCACACGACGACACGGCTCTAACGCGAAGCTTCGGGTGGCGCTTGCGGAGAGTGCTGGCGCCACTGTCCCCGAGGAGGTGCGCCCACATTTCCAAGACCTTGCGAAGGGTACAGGCCGGGCATACTTCGGCCCGAGAATCCCAAAGTCCGGCGCAATTGGCTATCACGCGGGTTGGCAGCTCACCGTCAACATCGCCAGCCACGAATTGAGTGACAGCGCCGGCATCGCGCGGCCGCGAGCCTTCCACCGGGAGCGCTGAACCATTCTCACTCGTCCCCAGGTCCAGCGCTACTCCGTCGAAGCCGGACTGCGCGATATCATGATCGCTGAGAACGAGATCGGGCTCACCTTCCTGCTCCAGCTGATGGCGGAGCGTGGCACCCTGGACAAGCTCGCCTTCAAGGGCGAGTGGGCCTGCCACCCCCTGCTGCCCTTCGCGTCCCGTCCGCAACCGCTGCTGCCAGAAACAAAAGGCGGGACCCGACTGGGATCCCGCCCAACCGCCGGGAAGGTTCCAGCCGTTTTCGGTTGCGGTCGTTCCTGCCGATAACGGATGAACGTCAGGTTTGCCCAAGCCTCGTTCCCGGCACCGCCGGGTCCGATGTCCGGAACGGATCAGTCATCTCGTGCTCCCGGAACGGCAAGGCCGGCGTTCTGCGCGTAGATCTTGGCGACCGCGGTGTCGTTCTCTCCGCCCAGGCCCTGTGCGGCGGCCACGAGGAACTGTTGCAGCGCTGCTGCCGTCACCGGTGCGGCGAACCGGGCCGAGCGGGCTATGTCAAGCACGATTCCGAGGTCTTTCGGCCAGATGTCGATCCGGCTGCGCGGGGTGTAGTCCCCCGCCACCATCGACGGCCCGCGGTTCTCGATCATCCAGCTGGTGCCCGCACACCGCGGGATGATCTCGAAGAACCTGGCCGGACTGACTCCCTGGGTCATCCCGAAGGTCAGCGCCTCGGCCATGGCGGCAACGTGGACGCCCGCCAGCATCTGGTTAACCGCCTTCATCGCGGATCCGGCACCGGCGGACTCGCCGAGGTCAAACACCGTCTCGGCCACGGCATCCAGCACCGGGCCGGCAGCCGCACGCGCCACCGGACTGCCCGACGCCATGACCGACAGCTCGCCGGACGCAGCCTTCGCGGATCCGCCGGAAATCGGGGCGTCGAGATAGAGGACGCCAGCCTCTTCGCAGCGCGCCTCCATCTCCCGCGCGAAATCGGGAGCCACTGTCGCGCAGCCGAGCACAACCGCGCCCTGCCGCAATCGACCGGCAAGGCCGTCCGGGCCAAACAGAACGTCACGGGTCTGGGCGGCATCGAGAACCACGACCACCACCGCATCAAGCCGGGCTTCGCCAAGAGGATCCGTCTCGCCGCCCGAGGCTTGAAACCGGGCTTCCACCTCCCGGTTGATATCCCGGCCCCAGACCCGGTGACCGGCTCGCAGGATCACCTGCGCCATGCCATATCCCATTGATCCAAGCCCGATCACCGCAACATTCAGTCCCATCACGTCCTCCACGAAAGGGGTGTGGGACCACCATAGCGGACGGAAGCGGGCCGCACAGGCACAGCCAACGGCAACCGCGGGCAGGTCCGGTTGACCGTCCCGCGGCACGATGTGAAGCGAGCCTCCGGTTTCCGCCGGCGTTCAGGGATGGCAGCATCATTGTCGAACCTGTTCGCAGGGCGACAGGTGGACCTGCGATCGTCGCGAATGTCCTTCAGGTAGCCCATCCTGGCGGGCACCGTCCCGCCCGGCATCACCGAGAGCCCTCGACAGCCGGGGAGCCCTTGACCATGAGCTGGCACCCGCCCGGGCGTCGGGTCAGCCTGCTCTCCAGGATGACATCGGGCTCCCTGAAGCGGGGTTCAGGACTTGACGGTACACCCGTAAGGGCCCGCCAGCACCGAAAGAAGCAGGTGTCAGTCGCCTGTCGACGAATTTCCGAATGCGTGGTCGGCGATCTCGTCGGACGTCGCGTTCCAGATACCGTCGAGTTCCACCAGACGGCCAAGCGCCGCGTCGAGATGGCGGCTGCGGTGCGGCTGGCCGAAGATCCAGGCGTGGATGCCGAGGGTCATCATGCGCCCGCCCTCGCCATGCAGGTGCTCGGCGGCATCGGCGATGAGGTCCGGGTAGCGCCAGGCGTCGACCTTGCGTACGGCGAAGAGCTCCCCGTCGTCCCACTCCGTGTGGGCCGGGATCGAGATGATGGGCGGCTCCGTGTGCATCTGCACGGGGCGCTCGTCGTTCGGCCAGTCGATGACGTGATCAAAGCCCGCCTGTGCCAGCAGGCCCGGTGTGCGCGAGCTTTCGCCGTGGTCCTGCCCGACCCAGCCGCGTGCGCGGCGCCCGAGGCAGGCTTCGAGCCGCGAGGCCGACTCCGCGATGAAGGCGCGCTCCTCCTCCTCGCTCATGCGCTCGGAGATCATGCGGTTGGAGACCGTTCCATGCGCGGCGATACCGTGGCCATCCCGAAGCGCGCGCTCGATGATTTGCGGGCACTCTTCCGCTGCAGCCGCACCGAGCGCGACGGTCGCCCGCAGGCCATGCGCCTTCAGGATGTCAAACAGGCGCCAGACGCCGACACGCAGCCCGTAGAGCCGGCGGGTGAAATTGTTGTAGTCGGGCCGGTAGCTGCCAAGCGCACCCGCAAACCGCGGGTCGGCAAACGCATCCGGATCGGGGTCGAGCTCGAAATGCTCGACGTGAACGAGCGGCATCACCGCAAGCCGGGCGCCGCCGGGCCAGACGGTCGGGTCCTGCGGAGGCGGCCAGTCGAACCAGGGATGGTCGTAGCCGGCGCCATCCCGGTAGCGGCGTGTCTGCTCGCTCATGCCTCCGCCTCCGGCATGGCCCAGGAAGGCAGCCATTCCCGCATCGCCCAGTCCGCGATCTCGGAGCCGGTCGCCTGCCATACACCCTCGTGGCTCATCACGTAGCCGAGCGCCTCGTCGAGGTATTTCAGGCGGTGCGGCTGGCCGTAAATGTAGGGGTGAAGACAGATCGCGAGTACGCGCCCGGTCTCCGCACTCTCCTCGTAGAGCGTGTCGAAGGCGTCGCGGATCATGCGCCCGAACTCCTCACCCTCGATGTGCCAGCGGTAGCCGTGCGCGTCATTGATGTCCATGGAATAGGGCACGCAGGGAAGTGCCCCATGCTTCGTGCGAACCAGGGTCGGCTGGTCATCGTGGTAGTAGTCGGCCGTATAGAGGATGCCGAGTTCCTTCACGATATCGGCCGTGTTGAAGGTGCCCGAGACTGCGGGCCCGAACCAGCCCGGCAGCCTCTCGCCGCCGGTGGCGCGGGCATATGTCTCGACGCAGTCGCGGATGACGGCGCGCTCGTCTTCCTCCTCGAGCCCCCACAGATACCGGGTGTTGTAGAAGCCGTGGCAGAGTATGTCGTCGCCGCGGTCGCGGAGCGCCTGCCATACCTCCGGGTAGTGCTCGATCACGCCGAAATTCAGCGAGACCGTCGCCTTGATGCCGTGGCGGGCGAAACAGTCGAGCATCCGCCAGACGCCGACGCGGTTGCCGTAGTCCCGCACGCCGTAGCCAATCACGTCCGGGGCGGGCATGCGCGGCCAGGCATTGCGCTGGCTCACGAATTCCGGCCGGTACTCGTAGTGCTCGATGTTGGGCAGCACCCAGACAGCGAGCCGCTTGCCCCCGGGCCAGACCAGTTTCGGCCGCTCGGGTAGCGGTACATAGGGAAATCGGTCCATCATGATGGCTGCAGCCTGCCCCGGCGCCCCGGCATGTGCAAGGGTGTTTCGGGTCATCACAACGGCAGCGGCCGTACCGGTCTCACCGAGCGCCGCGCCTGCGTCAGATCCCCGGATACGGAAACAGCTCCCCGCGAAGGACAGGTCGGCGGGAGGCTCCATGCCAGTGTCCGGTACTGAAAGCTGAAAGTCCCGGACAGGATCCGAACCGGTGACCCGGATCGGACCTTCCGCCCGCGCACTGTTTGCCTTCATAGTGACAGGTGGACGACCGACGTCGACTGACCTCACGCGACAGCCCGCTGGGATCCGGCAGCGCATGTGCGGATCGACGCCTTGTGGAAGTGCATGACCGAAGAGTTCCGGTTCGATATTTGGGTGACGCCCGCTCGGGCAGCGAGGCCAGCAGCGGCATGCTGGCAAAATTCGAGCATCGGACGTCGGCCGGCCCGTTCCTTTCGGCAAGGCGGGGAGTATCGGTCTCGGCGACGACGAAAAAGGCAGGGCGCCTGATGACAAATGAACGACGCGGCATCCGGGCATCGAGTCCCTTTCGGAACGTGGCGCTTTCCGCCTGCTGCGCACTGGGCCTCGGCCTCCTCTGGAACCTGCCGGTCCCGGCCGGTGCGGCGGTGTTCGCACGGCCCGAAGTTCGGGATTCCGCCTCCACGGACACCGCGGTCTCGCAGGATGCGGTCGTACTCGCCAGGCGGATCCTCCAGTGGCAGAGCCAGGAACTGTTCGTGGACGAGCACCGTCTCGATCGGCTCGCACGCGAGACCGGGACGGTGCTCGGGCTGATCCGGAAACACTACCCGTCGATGGCGGAGGTCGCCGCGCGGAAACCGCCCGCGGCGTTGCTTCTCAAGGTCGAAGGCGCATTGCTCGATGACATTGCCGGGCGCTGGACCGGTCTCAACGCCGGCACCGTCCTGAATGCCGGCGCCGCGCTCCCGACCGGGCACGCGGCGTTCGACGCACTTGGAGCCAGGCTGGGAGTGCAGACGCTCGAGTTCTGGCCGGCCTCCGGTACCGTGTTCCTGCGTCTCGCGGACCTGGTCAACCCGCGCGCCGCCGTCAAGGCGTTCTCGGCCATTGCCGGCATTGTCGATGCGCAGCTCGACCGGCACTTCATCGACGGATCCGACATCGCCATGCGCAAGGTCAACGAATCCTGGCATGTCGTCATACGCAAGGCATGGGGCGACTGTCCGTCCGGGTGCATACACAGGGAAACCCATTTTTTCACCGTCAACCGCCGGCGCGTCGAACGGATAGACGAGAAAACGGCAGGAGAGATGCCGGTATTCCGGATGGTCGGGAGGTTCGCAAGGCTTGGACTGTGACGGCGCCGCCCTACGAGAGCTCGCCGAACGAACGGCAGTGCAGCTGCGGGTCCCGGCCGCCGGGCCGGGGAAGAACCGCTGTCCCGGAACCGAACCCTGCCGGCGGATCGGGTGAATATGGCGCGATCGCAGTGCGGCGTGCTGCATCCCCGACGAAACGCCTCCGCGGAGTCCCTGTTCCGTATCCCCGTCGAAACCCGCCGCCGCAACCGGTGACGGCCGCCTGACGCGCTGCTAGAGTGCCGCCGGGTATCGTGGCCGGTCGCAACGGCAGCGCGGTGCAGTTCGTCCCCGGGCATCCGGCAGTCGGCCATCAGGAGCCGGCAGGCGCCGGCCGCCTCCCGAACGAACCCGCTTGCGTCATGCGTGCGTCCGCCCGGGACCCTGTCTTCTCTCGACCGGTCGGACCCATGGCGCACTCTACCGAACACACGAACAACGAACCGATCCCCGATGGCGGGTGGCGCATTGGCGTCGACGTCGGCGGCACCTTCACCGACGTCGTCGCGGTCGCCGATGACGGAACGCTGACCTTCACCAAGGCGCCGAGTACGCCCGAGGACCCGTCGATCGGCGTCATCGACGCCATTGACCGGCTTGCCGCGGAACTCGACACCACTACGGCCGCTCTGCTCGCCCGGACCGGGCGGATCGTACACGGCACCACCGTCGCCACCAACGCGCTGCTCGAACGCACCGGCGCGCGTGTCGGGCTGTTGACCACGGCCGGGCACCGCGACGTGCTCGAGATGCGCGAGGGACTGAAGGACGAGCGCTACAACCTGCGCCTTGCCGCGCCGGACCCGTTGGTCCCCCGTCACCTGCGGACCGGCGTGACCGAGCGGCTGCGCCCCGACGGCAGCGTGCGCACCCCCCTTGATCCGGCGTCACTGGCCACGGCCCTGGAGACGCTGAAGGATGGCGGCGTGACATCGATCGCGGTGTGCTTCCTGCATTCCTACCGCAACGCCGTTCACGAGCAGCAGGCCCGCGAGGCGATTGAGGCCGCCATGCCCGGCGTACCGGTCTCGCTGTCCAGCGACGTGTTCCCGGAGATCAAGGAGTACGAACGGGTCTCCACAACGGTGGTCAATGCCTACGTGCGCCCGATTGTCGAGAGCTACCTCGAACGGCTCGGAGCCCGGCTGACGCGAGCCGGTTACCACGGGCCGGTCCTGGTCATCCTCTCCCACGGCGGGGTTGCCCCGATCGAGGAGACGATCCGCCTTGCGGCCGCCTCGGTACTGTCAGGTCCGGCCGGCGGGGTGGCGGGCAGCCGACACGGCGCGTCGCTGATCGGTGCGGGCAACCTCATTCCATTCGACATGGGCGGAACCAGTACCGACATCTCGATGATTGTCGACGGCGAACCCGCGCTGTCCGCCACCCGCGGCATCGCCGGGTTCAGGATCGCGCTGCAGTCGCTCGATATCGTGAGCATCGCCTCGGGCGGGGGCTCGATCGCCCGGGTCGACAGCGGCGGCATCCTGAGTGTCGGCCCGGAAAGCGCCGGCGCCATGCCCGGCCCCGCGTGCTACGGCCAGGGCGGAACCGAGGTCACGGTAACCGATGCCAGCGTGGTGCTCGGGTTCCTCGACCCGGCCAACTTCCTGGGCGGGCGCGCCCGGCTCGACAGGGCCGCCGCCGAAACCGTGCTCGACCAGCTTGCGCAGCGGCTCGCGGTGTCCCGGGCCGAGGCCGCGGAAGGCGTACACCGGGTGATCAACACCCAGATGGCGGAAGGCATCCGCCTGGTCTCGGTGCGCCGCGGCGTTGACCCTCGCCGCTTCGCCCTGCTGTCATTCGGCGGTGCAGCCGGCATTCACATCACCGACATCGCCCGCCAGATCGACGTCCCCCGCGTGGTGGTCCCGCGGGCGGCCGCCGTGCTCTCGGCCTGGGGAATGCTGGCAACCGACCTGCGATTCGAGATCAGCCGCACCCATGTGGGCGACACCCGCATGCTGGAGGCTGACGCCATCCGCGACCTGTACGCCTCCATGGAGCAGGAGGGGCGCTCCCGGCTCGCGCGGGTGTTCGACGGCGAGGTCGCAGTCCGCCGGTCGGCGGACATGCGCTACGGCGAGCAGATCTTCGAGATCGATGTCCCGCTCGACGGGGTGGACTTCGCGGGCGCGGGGCTGATCGAGGACATCACGCAGCGCTTTCACCGGCGTCACGAGGACCTATTCACCTACAGCCTGCCCGACCAGGAATCGGTTTTGGTCAACGCGCGGCTGGCGGCAATCGGCCGGCTCCCGATGCTGCCGCAGGAACCGGAGGTCCGCGACCGGGAGGCGGCCGAGCCGCGGACCATGCGGCGAGCCTACCTCGGCGGCTGGCAGCACCTCCCCGTCTTCGACCTCGAGACCCTCTGTCCCGGCCAGGTGATCACGGGTCCGGCGATCATCGAATCCGCCACCACCACCGTGGTGCTGCGTGCCGGCGACAGCGCGGTCCCGAGTGGCGCGCTCTGGCTCGACATCGCGATCGGGAAGTGAACCGGCCCGCTACGGCGCGCAGTCGAGCATGATCTTGCCGATGTGACGGCTTGATTCCATCAGCCGGTGCGCGTCGGCTGCCTGCGCCAGCGGGAAGGTGCGGTCGATTACCGGTTTCACCGCGCCGCTCTCGAGCAGCGGCCAGACCTCGCTTCGCAGCGCGTCGGCGATCCGCCCCTTTTCCTCGATGCTGCGCGGCCGCAGGGTCGAACCCGTCAGCGTGAGCCGCAGTGTCAGCATCTTCAGGAAGTTGAACTTCTCCACCACCGGAGGCTGCAGGAAGGCGATCTGGCACAACCGGCCCTCGATCTTCAGACAATCGAGATTGCGCTGGATGTACGGCCCGCCGACCATGTCGAGGATCACGTCGGCACGGCCCTGTTCCTTCATCACCGCGACGAAATCCTCTTCGCGGTAGTTGATGGCCCGCTCCGCGCCGAGCTCGGTGCAGACCTGGCACTTCTCGGCCGAGCCTGCGGTCGCGAACACCCGCGCACCCCGGGCCCGGGCGAGCTGGATCGCCATGGTCCCGATGCCGCTGCTCCCGCCGTGCACCAGCAAGGTCTCGCCGGCGGCAAGATGTCCGCGCATGAACACGTTGGCCCAGACGGTATACGCCGTCTCGACCACGCTCGCCGCCTGTTCCAGGGAGTATCCGGCAGGCAGCGGCAGACACTGGGGCGCCGGGGCCGTGCAGTAGCGGGCATAGCCGCCGCCGGCGACCAGGGCGCACACCTTCTCGCCCACCCGCCAGTTCCCGGCATCCTGCCCCGCGGCCACCACGGTACCGGCGACCTCGAGACCCGGAATGTCCGACGCTCCCGGAGGCGGCGGGTACCCGCCTTCGCGCTGCATCACGTCGGGACGGTTCACGCCCGCGCTCGCCACCTCGATCAGCACCTCGCCCGGACCCGGTTGCGGTGTCGGGCGGGTGCACGGCTTCAGCCCCTCGGGCGGACCGAACGCGGCGATCTCGACGGCCGTCATGGTTCCCGGAATGTCGCTCATGGCGCAGGCTCCCCGTAGGCGCGGCGCGCGCCCGCTTCCCCGTTCCGGCAGGATCAGATCAGCCGCGGCCGTGGGCGGCGCGGCGGCGCTTCTTCATCAGTTCGTGCGATTGCGGCGTGCCGTCGTGCCACGAGCCGAACCACTTGTCCAACGGCACCGACCCGTCACCCCCGTAATTGCACTCGAAGTACTTGTGGTGAAGGTGATGGAAGTACCTCTGGCCAAGGGTGAACTTGTAGCGTCCGCCGAGCAGGAACTTGTCGAACCCGCAGTGGCCAAGCGCCGGCGTCAGGGCGGTAGCCTGGACATGCAGGATGGCATGCAGCGGGTGCGAGAGCACCACCCAGTGCATCAGGATGCCGCTGAAATACAGCAGGTGCTCGACCGGGTGCATGGCCAGCCCCGACCACGGGCCGATGTTCACGTTCTTGTGATGGAGGTAGTGCACGGTCCGGTACAGGAAGCGGACGTGCAGCAGGCGGTGCACCAGGTAGAAATGCGCGTCACGGATCAGAGGGATGATCAGGAACAGCACGATGAACCACACCGGGTTGGTCTCGATCGTCATCCACGGAATGAGCTCGTTGGCAAACGCCCACAGCGTAACCACCTCGTACGCCGTCCAGATGCCGCAGCCGCTGACCGCGCTCCAGAACACGTTGTCCCAGACCTGGTCGCCAAACAGGAACCGGCGATGCTTGCGTTCCGGCCAGTGCCGGTTGTGCTTGTAGGCGGTACCCTGCGATCGCAGGATGTAGAACCTGAAGTGCCAGCCGCCGAAGACCAGGAACAGCATCCCGAGGTTGCGGGCATAGATCCAGGCGATCCAGTCGACCTGGAAGGTCTTCATGGTTGCCATCTCCGGCGTCAGGTAGAGCCAGGTAACGACGGCGAGCGCCATGTAGAGCAGGTTGCGCGGCAGGAAGTAGCCCGGATAGCCGAACAGGTAGCGGACCAGGGCGACAGGCTGCGGCGGCCACACGAACAGCGGCGGCGGTGTGATCGGTACCTCCGGGGCCCAGTCTTCTTCCAGTTCCCTGATGTCGGAATCTGCCGTCACCTGAGCCATCTGTCCGCCCCCTGCCCGTTCCAGTGCTCCCATTCTACCGGACGGCCGTCACCGCACAAGAACCCGGCGGGCGGATTGCCGCCGGTTGCGCATCACGCCGGGTAACGTAGGATCACCGGCAGGCGACACACCGGCGAGGGAGGACCCCGATCATGGCCAGTCATGCGACCGGAGACGGCGGGATACCGCCACGGGACGCCGCCCGACGCGGCCTGACCCGGATCATGACCCTCGGCGGGGCCTACGGCACCCGCAACTACACCGTGAAGGGCCTGCGCGACTGCAAGGGCAGGAAGGTGCTGGTGGAAACCCTTCCGTTCTCGCCCGAGGAAGCCGCTGCGGCCGAAGAGGCCGGGATCGACACGATGAAGGTGAGGTTCGACCCGGGTCGCCCGGAACTTGCCGCCGAAATCCGCCGCGCCGCGCCCCACACCTTCATGGCGTTCTCGGTGCCCCTTGTCGCCGCGGCCAGCGAGACCGAGGCGGTTCGCCTCGGCTACCAGGCCATGAGCATCGGCGCCGACGCCATCATGTGCCAGTGGAGCCCCCGTTTCGTTGCCGCCGCGACCGAGGCCGGGATCCCGATACAGGGCCACGCCGGGCTGGTCCCGCGTCGCAGCACCTGGACCGGCGGCCTGCGGGCCGTCGGCAAGAC
This sequence comes from Alphaproteobacteria bacterium, assembly GCA_022822665.1. Classification (GTDB taxonomy): domain Bacteria; phylum Pseudomonadota; class Alphaproteobacteria; order Thalassobaculales; family Thalassobaculaceae; genus Bin52. The sequence goes on from JAJEAR010000039.1 coordinate 98,135, forward strand.
CCTCGACGAGGCGCTGTGGGTCTGGCAGGAGATTCGCAGGCTCGAGGAGGCCGGCGCCTACGCGGTCGAGGTGGAAGTGATCCCCGAGCCGCTGCTCGCCGAGATCACCAGGCGCACGTCACTGCTGACATCGTCGATCGGCGGTGGCAGCGGCGGCGATATCCAGTTCCTGTTCGCCGACGACATCCTGGGCAATACCGGGGCTCCCTACCCGCGCCACTCGAAGCAGTACCGAGACATGTACGCGATGAAGCAGCGGATGCAGGAGGAGCGGGTGGCAGGGTTCCGCGAGTTCATCGAGGACGTGCAGACCGGCGCATTCCCCGCACCGGAGCACGTGATCCAGGCACCGCCGGGACTGATCGAGGACTTTCTCGGCGCGCTCGACGAGGACTGACGGGCGTCAGCCGCCGTTCAGGCGGGTGTGCAGCAGCTTGCTGGTCTTGAAGAACGGCACCGCCTTTGCAGCGACCGAGACCGGCTCGCCGGTGCGCGGATTGCGCCCGGTTCGCGCCGTGCGATGCTTGACGGCCATCGCGCCGAACCCGCGCAGCTCCACGCGCCGACCCTGTTCCAGTGCCCGCGCGATTTCCTCGAAGACGGTCGTGACCGCCAGTTCCATCTCGTTGTAGCGCAATTCACGCTCGAGGCCCGGGTTTTCCGCTGCCCAACGTTCGACCAGCCTGGCAATCAGTTGCGATTTCGTCATTCCGGGACCCTGTACTCGCAAACACGGCCGGCGGCGACCGTCTCCAGAACCCCGGAATCATGTCAGCACCCGGCTGGCCGGTCAAGAATGCGTCGTTGCAGAAATGTGACCGGCCCCGAATCCGGCCGCCGGTCTTCTGCCGGCGAGCGCGACCGGCTACCCTTGTCCGGCGACCCGAGGGACGGAGAGAGACGATGACAGAAATCGCGATCGGTGTGACCGGGGTCACCGGCCACATGGGCAGGATGCTGGTGCGACAGGTCCTCGAAACCCCTGGCACGCGGCTTGCCGGCGGCACCGTGCGCGCCGGGTCCGATGCGGCAGGCCGGGACATCGGCACCCTGTGCCAGGCCGAACCCCTCGGCCAACCGGCTGGAACCGACCCGCATGAGCTGTTCGCCGCGTGCGATGCCGTGATCGACTTCACGCTTCCCGAGGCGGTTGCCGGGCACGCAGAGGCCGCCGCGGCAACGGGAACCGCATGGATTGTGGGGACGACCGGGCTGGAGTCCGGTCAGGAAGCCGCACTCGATGCCGCGGCCGGGCACGCGCCGGTGGTCTTCGCCCCCAACATGAGCCTCGGCGTCAACCTGTTGTTCGTGCTCGCCGAGCAGGTCGCCGGCGCACTTGACGACAGCTTCGACATCGAGATCGTGGAGATGCACCACAACCGCAAGGTCGACGCCCCGTCGGGCACTGCGCTCGGACTCGGCCAGGCAGCGGCCCGGGGACGCGGGATTGGATTCGAGAGCGCCGCCGTGCTCTCCCGCGAGGGCCGCGGCGACCCTCGGCGTCGCGGTGACATCGGATTTGCGGCGCTGCGCGGCGGCGATGTGGTGGGAGAGCACACCGTCATCTTCGCCGGCGCCGGCGAACGGGTGGAAATCGCGCACAGGGCGGCGGGGCGGCACATCTACGCCGCCGGTGCCGTCACGGCGGCCCGGTGGGCGTTCGGCCGGCCCGCCGGGCGTTACAGCATGATCGACGTGCTCGGCCTCAGCGGGCGGTAGCGGATGGAACCATGCGAACCTGGCGCAGCGCCCCGGCGAGCGCGCGGGCGACTTCCTCCTTGTCGGCGGAGGCGAGGAAACTCCCGAGTTCGAGCGAGCGTCCGTGCGAGCGCAGCAGCAGCCGGGCGCGGCGCCGGGCGATGAACTCGACCCGGGTCCAGTACGGGTGCATGACGGTGTGCCGCGCAGGGCCGCGTCCGTCGCTCGCACGGATCTCGAGCGAGCGTTGCGTCAGCCTGATATGTTCCGACCGCCGTGCCGAGAGCACGCTCCATCTGAGAGCCAGGCAGATAACGAGGATGTCGAGACCGCAGAACCCGATCACCGGCCATGCGCCCATCAGCGCAAACCCGGTCCCGATGGCCGCACTGGCCCCGACCAGGACCGCGATCAGGACCGTCATGCCGATCCGCGACAGGCTGCGGTGCGGCAGCAGCACCCGGTCGAACAGCACCGGTTCGTACGCCGCCTCGCTGTCGGACTGCCCGTTCATCGGGGAACGATAGTATGGCCCCTGCAAGCGGTAAAGCGCGCCGGCGCAGGAAGCGGGCGATGAAACTCGCTGAAATCGACAGCTTCTTCGCGCGACTGGCCGAACAGCGGCCCGAGCCCCGGGGCGAGCTCGACTCGGTCAACACCTACACATTGCTGGTCGCGGTAGTGCTGTCCGCCCAGGCCACGGATGTCGGGGTCAACCGGGCCACCCGGGAACTGTTCCGCGAGGTCACGACACCGGAAGCGATGGTAGCGCTCGGCGAGGAGAGACTGAAGGATCACATCCGCACCATCGGGCTCTTCAACGCCAAGGCCAAGAACGTGATCGCGCTGTCCGAAGCGCTGATCGAACACCATTCCGGCCAGGTTCCCAACAACCGCGAGGCGCTGGAAGCCCTCCCCGGGGTCGGACGCAAGACCGCCAACGTGGTCATGAACATCGCCTTCGGCGAGCCGGTCATCGCCGTGGATACCCACATCTTCCGGGTTGCCAACCGCACCGGGCTTGCCGCCGGCACCACTCCGCTTGCGGTGGAACGCGGACTGGACAAGCGCGTGCCGGACCGATGGAAGCTCCATGCGCATCACTGGCTGATCCTGCACGGGCGGTACCTGTGCAAGGCGCGGAAGCCCTCGTGCCCGTCCTGCCCCGTGCACGACCTGTGTCAGTTTACCGACAAGTCGCCGGCGGTGGACTGATCCGGCGGGGTCCCGGCAGCGGCCTGGCGCACCAGATCCGACAGGCACCGGTTCCTGGCGCCGCGGTTCGGGAGCGGCTCGAGCGATGGCTGCAAGTACATGGCATGGGTCGCACGGACCTGTTCCTGTTCCCGGATGTGGAACAGGAACAGGTTCAGGATGCAGTACTCTGTGCGGTATCGCCACAGTTGCGCCAGAGCGTCATTGCGCACGAACTGCGGATTGCCGAGGACCTGCCTGATCTCCTCCCCGGTCCGCTCCAGCGGCCAGCGCGGGCCGAGCGTCAGGGTCACGACGGGAGAGGGCGCGGCTGTCGGGGAAACCGGTGCCAGTTCGTCCGAACCCGCGTTGAGCGCCGCCTGCTGCTGTTCGACCGCCGGCTCCGCGAGGGTCACGAAGCCGAGTTCCGGATCGAACCGGCATGCCGAGAGGCCCCCGACCATCAGGGCGATGGCCACCGCCCGGAACAGGTTTCCGGCCGGCGCCGTTTCCATCGCGTTCGCGGCGCCGATCGTGCCGGGTCGCCTATCCCGCCTGACCGTCCCGCAACACCTGGATCTGGCCTTCGATCTCGCCGCCGAACTCGACCTCGAGCTTGCTGCACTTCACGGTTCCCCTGATCCGCCCGGTCGGCCGGACCTTCAGCCTTTCGCGAACCGTGATCTCGCCCTCCATCACGCCGGCGATGGTCGCCTCGTCAATGGTAATGGTGCCCCGGAACACACCGCTCTCGGTCACCTCGAGGCTCTTGCTGTTCTCCAGCGTGGCCTCGGCCGTTCCCTCGACGACCAGCACGTCGCAGTCGGTAATGGTACCCTGCATGGTGATCTGGCTGCCGATCGTCAGCGCCCGGCTCTGGACATTCCCGCGGGCTGCAGGCTCCAGCGGGTGCCGCGGGGCGATGTCGGATCCCCGTCGCGCGGTGTCGCCCGCACCCGCACTCTGGCGCAGGCCTGTTCCCTCACGCGCCTCAGCAGGCGCAATGAACCCCGGAACAGGGGGAGTGGAGGACCGTCCTTCCGGAGTGCGTCCCGCATTGCGCGGCTGCGACAGGGCGTCCGTGCGGTCCCTGTCGTCACCCCCGGTGCTGTCCTGAGTCTGGGGCCTGCGAAGAAACGAAGCCATCCCGGTCACCTTCTCGTCAAAGTGAAGCTCACCGCCGGAAAGTCCGGGTACTGGAAGCACCCGCAATCTACTCCGTCCGTGCAGAGATATCCATACCCCGAAACAGGTTGGTCATGAACGCGGTCGCGAGGATCGGTGCGGCGAGGTTGAGAATCGGAACGGTGGTGAGCACGGTGATGATCACTCCGGCAAGCAGGATCCGGCCCCGGTAACGCCGTCGCACGGCGCGCGCGTCAGCCGGTTCGAGGCTGCGGGTTGCGACCACATCGAAGAACTCGCGCCCGAACAGGTACCCATTCAGGCAATAGAACAGCACCAGGCCCAGGCCCGGAATGAACAGGGCAAACGCATAGACCGGCAGGAGGATCAGGTTCATCGTCAGCGAAATGGCCAGCAGCGACGCTCCGGCAACCATGACCTCGCGCAGTCCGCGCTGGCGCGGGGGTGCGGCATTCGGCCAGTACCGGGCATCGACGGCGTCGGCAACCGAATCAAGGAAAAACCCGGCCACGATCATGACGGTCGAGGGAAAGAAGATCAGCGCTCCGATCAGCACCAGGACCGCCCCGCCCGCGGCCACGACGGTATCGGCGATCCCGTTTCCGAACATCCCGAAGCTTGCAACCAGCCACCAGCTGAGAACGACCGCGAGCACTGTTGCAAGACACGCACCGAGGACACTCCCGACCAGGGCCCGGCGCAACACCGGGTCCGGCAGTTGCGCGAACGCCCGTCGCAGGGATTCGATCATGTCACCACTCCATCGCGAGAGCACGCACTCCTGTTGTCGGGCCTTGCGCGCAACAAGGCAAGCCCCGGCGCCCACACGCCGCCAGGTTGGTCTATAACGCCGCTGGAGCGGCCGCCTGTCGCGGCCGCGGCAACCGGGGAGACCCATGCGGACACGCACAATCGATGTCACCGCCATCGGCAACGCGATCGTCGACGTGGTTTCCCAGGTCGACGATGCGTTCCTGCAGGAGCACTCGATCACCAAGGGAGCCATGCAGCTCATCGATGCCGACCGCTCTCGGGAACTTTACCGGCTGCTGGGACCGGGGCTCGAGGTGTCCGGGGGGTCCGCGGCCAATACCGCCACCGGCCTCGCCGCCATGGGTGGACGCGCGGCGTTCGTCGGCAAGGTCCGTGACGATCACCTGGGCAGCGTGTTCCGTGCCGACATCGCCCGGTTCGGGGTCCGCTACGAGACGCCGTCGTCGACAGCCGGACTGGATTCGGCCTGCTGCCTGGTCCTGGTGACACCCGACGCCCAGCGATCCATGAACACCTATCTCGGTGCCTGCACCGAACTTGATGCCGCCGACATCGACCCGGAGCTGATCGCCGACAGCGCCATCATCTACCTCGAGGGCTACCTCTGGGACCCGCCGGGCGGACGCCGGGCCCTGCAGGCCGCCGCCGCTGCCGCGCGGCGCACCGGGACCCGTGTCGCGCTGACGCTGTCGGACCCGTACTGCGTCGAGCGGCACCGCGACGACATTCTCCGGCTGCTTTCGGACCACGTCGACATCCTGTTCTGCAACGAGGATGAACTTCGCGCGCTTTGCCGGACTGATGACCTTGAAACCGCGATCACGGCCGTGGTCGGCGACTGCGACCTCCTGGCGGTGACCAGGGGCGCACACGGTTCCATCGTGATCGGACCGGGTGAACGCCACCAGGTCCCGGCGCTGCCCGCCGGCCCCGTGGTCGATACCACCGGAGCCGGGGACATCTATGCCGCCGGTTTCCTGTTCGGACTGGCCAGCGGTAAACCGCTCGACCGCTGCGGAGAGATCGCCAGTGCCGCGGCAGGAGAGATCATCACCCGGTTCGGCGCCCGGTTTCCCGGCCGCGGAGATGACGGATCCGCAGGGCGTCCGGGAGTTTCCGACACGGCCGCCTGACCTGGCGAACGGGTACCGGCTTGCGGTGTTCCGGCCGGGTTGTGCGGCTGATGGACCGTCCGTCGGCCGGCGCAGGCCCCGTACCCGGCCACGGGCAATTTGTTCCGGACGCCGATGCCTCGCGGCGCTCGGGAACGGCCCGGACACGGCGGCGTCCCGGGGCCGCGAAAGCGTCGCTTCGGACCAACCACAGCAGCTCTTCCGACGATGCGGCTTCGGCATCAACCGGGGCGACGGAACAGGCCTGATGGCGGATGGTGCCTGCGCCACGCCGCAGGGCGCCGGCCCGTTGTGATTCATGTATTAGCAGCAAACCGGTTTGTTGATCACTTTTGGCATTATGTGAGCGTCAAGCGCTGTTGTGTCGTACAGGCAGCGCGCGGTCTGGTCCCGCTGGACTGCGTGGAAGCACTTGGGGACCTGTCCGCGCTGCCGAGAGATCGGCCAAGAGATCTCCCGAATGACCGCGCCGGTCCGCAGTACCTGCTCACCCGGTCATCAGTGTGCCGTTCGAGGCAGTCCGCACCGTGTCCGTTCAGGGCAATGGTCCGGAGGTATCCGGAGATCCGGCACCGGACGGGCACGAACGTGGGCTGGGCGACTGCCGTTTGTGAACGGACCCGGCAACGCTGACGGCGAACCCCGCGCTGGTACGATCCGGGATGCGCATGGCCGGCCTGTCCGGCGAATTCAGCCTTCCTCCAGGCCCGCGCTATCGAATCAATCCCTGGGCGGGAACGGACCGTTTCCGTACGAATCACGCTCCCTGATGCGACCTTCATGTCCGTGCACGAATAGTTCGGTCCCCTGCTTGCGCGCGATCCGGCGACCGCTGTCAATGGCCTCCCGCTGGGTCCGATGAACAGACGTCGCGCGCTGACTACCGGCTCGGAGCCAGCGTGGGAGTTTCCGCATGGCGGTGACCGGGCTGTTGACCCGTGACTTGGGTTCGCCATATGTTCCGCCTCCTCATGTAGCGACTGGATGACAGTGATGCCGATGCAAGACAGCCCCGCCTGGCACGCCTACCGCGCGATGTTCGAACACCCGGTCATCTTCACGCACCTGGTGACCGGCTATGCCACGGGCCTTGAGGCCGACGATGGAATCGACCTGCGCAAACGGCTGGACTGGCAGCGCCTGCGCCCGGTGGCCGCGGAAGACATGCCAGGGCCGGCCTACCCGCATTCGGCGTTCTGGAGCGTTGGGCTGCAGGGCAATGGTCGCGATGGAACGGTCCTGTTCCTGGTCGAGATCCACACGGAGATCGATACCGGGGCCGATGACCGGCTCACCGCCTGCCACGAAGCACTTGCGGATGCGGGCGGGCCGGTTCCGAGACTGGTACAGCTGGTGATCCACGACGGCGACAAGCCGTGGCCCCCGGCGACCGTGAAGCACGGCGCCGCGGAGCGGATCGTCCTCGATATCCGCGCCCTCGAGACCGGGGACATCGACCCGGATTCGGTGATTTCCCACATCATCGCGATACAGACTTCCGTACTGCCGGACCGGATCGGCCTCAACCTGCCGGCCGGCTGTGTGTCGCTGCTCCCGGAACCGGAGCACGCAGGAGCGGTGGAGGCGATCCTCGAATGGGGAAACCTGCTCGGCCGCGAGCACGGTCTCGAGTTCAACATGTCACGCAGCCTTGGCGAGAGGGAACCCACGCTGGAGGACATCCGGCGCGCCGACGAACTGATGCGGCCATTCCACCGGCAAGGCAGGGATCAGGGACAGCGCAAGGGCTATGCCAAGGCGCTGATGGAGGAAGCGGCCGCCGAGCGGGTGATGCTGTGGCGGATGGCCCAGGTCAAGTTCGGCGAGAAAGCGGTCGCCGGCATGCCGCGGCTGTTCGACACGCACTACCCGCTGGAAGACCAGGGCAAGGTCGGACTGGTCGGCGAGTTCATCATGTCAAGCACTTCCGCCAGTCAGCTCTCCAAGCGCATGCGGCGCAGGCGATAGGGCGGAGGAACGGTCGATGATCCCCGGACTGGAAGGTTGCGACAGCTTCGAGGTCACCACGCCGGACCGCGGGTACGGGTCGGCGACGCTGGTCGGCAGGACCTGCGGCTCGGGACCGCCGCTGCTGCTCCTGCACGGCAATCCGCTTACCCATGTCTCCTGGCACAAGGTCGCACCGCTGCTCGCATCCCGGCACCGGCTGATCATGGCCGACCTGCGGGGCTACGGCGACTCGCGGGGTCCCGAAGACGGCGGTCCCGGGAGCGTGAATTACTCGTTTCGCGCCATGGCAGCGGACCTTGTCGACCTGATGACCCATTTCGGCTACCGGGAGTTCGACGTTGCCGGGCACGACCGGGGCGCCAGGGTCGCCCACCGGATGACGCTCGACCACCCCGACCGGGTCCGGCGGGCAGCGGTGATCGACATCCTGCCCAGCCACCACATCTGGACCCACGGGTCGGCGGAGTGGGCACGCTCGTCCTGGCACTGGCTGTTCATGATCCAGCCGCGCGACATGCCGGAGCGGATGATGGCGGGCGTTCCCGCCCGCTACTTCATCGAGCAGAAGATATCAAAGCCGGGCAAGGGCCTCACGCCGTTCGCGCCCGAGGCATTCGAGGAATACGTCCGCTGCTTCACGTGGAAGACCATACGCGGCTCGTGCGAGGACTATCGCGCCTGCGCCGACTCGGACCTTGCCATGGACACCGGGGACTTCGAGGCGGACAGGCGCGTGGCCTGCCCGCTGCTGGTCCTGTGGGGCCGCGAGAGCCACACCGGCACCGTGTTCGGGGACGTGCTGTCGGTGTGGCGGCGCTACGCCGCAGGCGAGGTGACCGGTGGACCGATCGATGCCGGCCATTACGTCAACGAGGAAAGGCCGGAGGAAACCGCCGCCCGGCTGCAGCGCCACTTCGCGGCCTGATCGCGTCAGCGAATGGTGAACCCGCCATCGACCGTCACCACCGTGCCGGTCATGAACCCCGATGCGCCCGAGGCCAGCAGCAGCAGGGCGCCGTCGAGGTCCGACACCTGACCGAGCCGGCGCTGCGGCACCGAGCGGACCAGGGCCTGGCCGGGCGGTGAATGGAAGAAGTCGCTGTTCATCGGGGTCTCGACATAGCCCGGAGCGATGGCATTGACCCGGACACCGTGACGCGCCAGCTCGAGCGCCATCGCCGCTGTCAGCTGGTTCAGCCCTCCCTTCGATGCACAGTAGGTCGACAGCGTCCCGATCGGCCGCGCGCCCAGCACCGAGGAGATGTTGATGATCGAGCCCTCGCCGCGCCCGGCCATGCCGCGGGCCACTTCCTGGGCGCAGAAGAAGCACCCCTTCAGGTTGGTCCCGAGCACCGTGTCGTACTCCTGCTCGGTCACGTCCAGGAAGGCGCTGTTGATCGCGAGGCCGGCATTGTTGACCAGGATGTCGACCGGGCCCAGCACGCCTTCCACCTCGCTCACCCCGGCCTCGATGCTGGAGCGGTCCATCACGTCCATGGTCACCGCGTGGGCACAACCGCCCCCGGCTTCGATTTCTTCCTGCAGGGCCGCGATGCGGTCGGTCTGGCGCGCCGCCAGTCCGACACGGGCGCCATGGCGGGCCAGGACACGGGCAAATCTCTCTCCCAGCCCCTGCGAGGCGCCGGTCACCAGCGCGGTCCTGCCGGCAAGATCGTACAGGTCGGTCACGGTTGTCTCCGTTCGAGCCATTCCTTCAGGACCAGCTTCATCACCTTGCCGTTGGCGTTGCGCGGCAGCGGTTCGACAAGGAACGTGAAGCTGTCCGGGACCTTGTAGTCGGCAAGACGGCTCCTGCAGAAGTCCCGCAGGTCCCCGGGGTCAGGCTGCGCACCGGCTGGCACCACGAAACAGTGGATCCGTTCGCCCAGCACCGGGTCCGGCCGGGCGATGGCAGCGACTTCACCGACCGCGGGATGATGCGCCAGCATGTTCTCGAGCTCGGCACTGTAGATCTTGTAGCCGCCCCGGTTGATCATGTCCTTCCTGCGATCGAACACCGCGAGAAACCCGTCGCCGTCGAGCGCACCGATATCGCCGGAACACCACCAGCCCTCGCGGAAGTTGGCATCGGTCTCTCCGGGGCGGTTCCAGTAGCCGGGGACTACCATCGGCCCCTTGATCAGCACCTCCCCGGCCTCTCCGGCAGCCACCTCGGCCCCGGTCTCGTCCACGATCCTCAGTTCGGCGCAGGCCACCGCCAGGCCCACGCTGTCCGGCCTCTCCCGCGTGCGGCCCGGCGGCATCACGGTCGCCGGCGAAGTGGTCTCGGTCGCACCGTAGGCGTTCGCAAGCTGCAGTCCGGGAAGGGCGCGGGAAAGCGCCGCAATGGTCGCCTCCGGCATCGGCGCGCCGCCGTAGGCGCCGATGCGCCACGCCGAGAGGTCATGCTCGCCGAGATCGGCCCTGAGCAGGCACAGGTTGTACATCGCCGGCACCATCACCGTGTGGGTGATCCTTTCGCTCGCGGCACGCGCGAGGAACCCGTGCACCTCGAAGTCGCGCATCATGACGCTGCAGCCGCCGCACCGGACCATGGCAAGAAGGATGGCCACCACTCCGGTGACATGGCTCGCGGGCACGACCAGCATCGACCGGTCACCCGATCCGAGGCCGAACACCTGCTGGTAGTGCATGACCGAGTGCACCAGGTTCAGGTGGGTCAGCATGGCACCCTTCGGCCTGCCTGTGGTGCCCGAGGTGTAGAGCAGGATTGCGGTCTCCTCCTCGCCGAAGTCGCGCGGGACCGGCACATGATCCGTCTCGCCGGCCGGTTCGAGCCCTCCCGTGTCCGCTATCCGGTAGAAGCGGCGTACCCACGGGACCGCAGCCGGATCCGGGATCCGGTCCGCGAGCCCGGCCTCGCTGACCAGCGCCGCCGCCCGGCAGTCGGTAAGGATGAAGGCGAGCCCGTCCCTCTGTTCGCGCGGGTTCACCGGAACGGCGATGGCGCCGATGCGCAGGATCGCCAGCAGGAGCACGAGGAAGTCCGGGCGGTTGCCGAGCAGCAGGCACACCCGGTCCTCCGCGCCCAGTCCGTCCGCGAGCAATCTCCCGGCCGCCCGCTCGACCAGCCGGTCGAGATCCCGGTAGCTGATCCGGCATTTCCCGGCGACCAGTGCTTCGTGGTCAGGCAGGCTGCGGACCGTCTCGTCAAACATCGCCACAACATCGTTCGGGCGGTCGGGAAAGCACAGCACCCGCCGGTTGCCGAAATGGGTCTCCCGCACCGGCGGGTCCATCGCCCGGGATTTCGCGTTCACTGCGTCCGCCCCGTCCTTCGTCTGCATGGCGTGCGAACGCTACCCCGTGTCCCGGCACGCTGCAAACCGCCGGGCGTGCCCCGGGTGCCGCTCGGGCACGGACTGTTCCGATTATGTCGGATTTTGAACTGCTTGTGACGACACTGCGAAACTGGTTTTCCCGGATAATACCTAGATGAGCAAAGGAGATGGGAATCGGGACTGGCTGGAGCGGCGGCGATGACCTTCAACAGCCCACAGATCCGCAGCCTGGTTGACGGGTACTCGGTGGAGATCACGCCCGCCGGAGCCGCCCGCATCGACGCCTTCGCCAGCCATCTTCCGGCCGGCACCACCGTCAATGTCACCTTCCTGCCCGGTTCGGAAATCGCCGGGACCGTGGCCGTATGCCGGCGCCTGCGGGCAGAGGGGTTCAATCCGGTACCGCATCTTGCCGCCCGCAGCCTGACCGGCCGAAGCCAGCTCGAGCGCACGCTCGACGAACTGGTGACCCACGCCGCGGTGACCGAGGTGCTGGTCATCGCGGGTGGCGTCGACCGGCCGCTGGGTCCGTTCGCAAGTTCGATGGACCTGCTCGAGACCGGACTGCTCGAGCGCCGGGGCATCCGGACCGTCGGGGTTGCCGGACACCCGGAAGGGTCGCCCGACATCCCCGCGCCGGAACTTGCCAGTGCTCTCGCCCGGAAGAACGCCTGGGCCCGCGATACCGGTCTCGACGTCTATATCGAGACCCAGTTCTGTTTTGACGCCGACACGGTCGCGGCCTGGGAACGGCGCCTGCGCGCCGATGGCAACCGGCTGCCGATCCGTGTCGGGGTTCCGGGCCCGGCCACCGTGAAGACGCTGCTCAGGTTCGCGCAGGTCTCCGGCGTCGGCCCCTCGATGCTGTTCCTGACCCGCCAGGCCCGCTCGGTGACCCGCCTGCTGTCGCAACAGCAGCCCGACCGGTTCGTGGCCCGGCTCGCGGAACTGGTTGCGGCCGATCCCGGCTCGCTCGTGCGCGGCCTCCACTTCTATCCCTTCGGCGGCCTTGCGAAGACCGCCGAGTGGGTCAACGCGGTCAGCGCCGGCGCCTTCCGGCCCGACGGCAAAAACGGCTTCACCGTTCTCGGGCAGGCCCTGCCTGCCGCTTCCTGACCAGGTCACGTCCCGGGGAGATTTCCGCCATGACCCTCACAGTCCTCAGCTCCGCAACCCGGGAAGTGGTGATCGGTTTCGATCAGCCATTCTGCGTGATCGGCGAACGGATCAATCCGACGGGACGCCGGCTGCTGGCCGCGGAGATGGCGACCGGCAACTACAGCCGGGTTACGGCCGATGCCCTGGCCCAGGTCCAGGCCGGGGCCTTGATGCTGGACGTCAACGCCGGGATACCGCTCGCCGACGAGCCGCGCATCCTTGCCGAGTGTGTCCGGCTGGTCCAGTCTGTCACCGACGTGCCGTTGTCCATCGACAGTTCCATCATCGACGCGCTGGAGGCCGGACTTGAGGTCTACGAGGGCAAGCCGCTGGTCAACTCGGTCACCGGCGAGGAGGAACGGCTGGAGTCCGTCCTGCCGCTGGTCCGCCGCTACGGGGCTGCCGTGGTCGCGATCTCCAATGACGAGACCGGGATCTCGGAAGACCCGGATGTCCGCTTCGAGGTTGCCCGCAAGATCGTCGAGCGGGCCCGGGATCACGGAATCCCCCCGGCCGACGTGGTGGTGGATCCCCTCATCATGCCGGTCGGCGCCATCAACCTCGCCGGTTCGTCCGCGTTCCGGCTCATTCGCCGCCTGCGCGACGAGCTTGGCGTCAACACCACCTGCGGTGCCTCGAACATCTCGTTCGGCCTGCCGAACCGGCACGGGCTCAATGCCGCCTTCCTGTCCATGGCCATCGGTGCCGGCATGACATCCGCCATCATGAACCCGCTGCACGGGGAGGAAATGACGGCCGTCTTCGGCGCCAACGTCATGATGGGCAATGACAGGGAGTGCCGCCGCTGGATCGCGAAGTACCGCGAACCGGTGCCGGAAGGGGTTCTGGTCGGAGCGCGGGCACGGCCGCGACGGCGCCGACGGGCCGCCTGAGCGGCGAATGACGGAACCGCGCGCGCTCGAAGGGAGCGGAACCGACCAGGTCTTCGTGGTTTTTTCCCCGAGCGGCAGGCGCGGACTGGTACCGGCCGGAACCAGCGTGCTCGAGGCCGCCCGTCACCTCGGGGTCGATCTCGACTCGGTGTGTGGCGGCCGGGCGCTGTGCGGACGCTGCCAGGTGGTCTTCACCCCGGGCGATTTCCCGAAGTTCCAGGTCTCCGCCGGGCCCGGGGCACTCACCACCCCGGGAGCCGCGGAGACGCGGTACGCCGGGCGCCGGCGCCTGGCGCCGGACCGCCGGCTTGGCTGCAGCGCGCAGCTTCTGACCGACGCCGTCATCGATGTTCCACCGGAAAGCCAGGTCCACCGCCAGGTCATCCGAAAGCGGGCCGAGGCACGCGAGATCGAGGTGCGCCCGGTCACGCGGCTTCACTATGTCGAGGTTGAGCGACCCGACCTCGAGGTGCCGGCGAGCGATCTGCGCCGCCTGTGCGCCAGCCTGGCCGACCAGTGGCCGGGCCTCGGCGACGACATGACCTGCGATGCGCATGTCCTCGGCACCCTGCAGAAGACCCTGCGCGACGGTGATTGGAAGGTCACCGTGGCGCTGCGCGGTGGCGACCGCATCGTTGCCGTGTGGCCCGGCCTGCGCGAACGGGTGCTCGGGCTGGCCCTCGACATCGGTTCCACCACCATGTCGGCCCACCTGTGTGACCTCGCGACCGGCGAGGTCCTGGCCTCGTCCGGAGCCATGAACCCGCAGATCCGGTTCGGGGAGGACCTGATGAGCCGGGTCTCCTGGGCGATGATGAACCCGGGCGGTGCTGCGGACATGACCCGGGTGGTTCGCGAGGCCGCGACCGGACTGGCCGGGGAGACTGCGCGCGAGGCCGGGGCCGAACCGGACGAGATCCTCGAGGTGGTCATGGTCGGCAACCCGGTCATGCACCACCTGATGCTGGGCATCGACCCGTCGGAACTCGGTTTCGCGCCCTTTGCGCTCGCGGTCGACCGGGCGGTCGAGACGAGGGCGGCCGAGCTCGACATCGCCCTGCACCCGGGTAGCCGCGTCTACGCCCCGGCCTGCATCGCCGGTCACGTCGGGGCCGACGCCGCGGCGGTGATCCTGTCCGAGGGACCATACCGGCGTGACGACATGACGCTGATCATCGATGTCGGGACCAATGCCGAAATCGTGCTGGGCAACCGGCATCGCCTGCTTGCCTGTTCGAGCCCGACCGGACCGGCCTTCGAAGGGGCGCAGATCTCGTCGGGCCAGCGCGCGGCCCCCGGCGCCATCGAGCGGGTGCGCATCGACAGAACGACGCTCGAGCCGCGGTTTCGCATCATCGGTGTCGACGCCTGGTCAGACGAACCGGACTTCCCGGCCGATGCCCGGGTCACCGGTATCTGCGGCTCGGGCATCATCGAGGCGCTGGCCGAGCTCTATCTCGCCGGCCTCATGACCGCGGACGGCACCATCGACGGGACCTGCCGGGAGCGCACGGAGAGAGTGTTCGCGGACGGGCGGACCTTCTCGTGGCGCCTCGCAGGCGACATCTGCGTCACCCAGGCCGATGTCCGCGCCATCCAGCTTGCCAAGGCGGCGCTGTACGCCGGATCCCGGTTGCTGATGGACAGGCTCGCAATCGACACCGTCGACCGCGTCGTGCTGGCCGGCGCCTTCGGCAGCCACATCGACACCACCCATGCCATGGTTCTCGGCATGATCCCGGACTGCCGGCCCGACCGCGTGTACTCCGCCGGCAACGCCGCCGGAACCGGTGCACGGATTGCCCTGCTCGACCACGAGGCGCGGCGCGAGATCGAACAGGTGGTGCGCCGGGTCGAGAAGATCGAGACCGCCACCGAGCCGAGGTTCCAGGAGCACTTCGTTGACGCGATGGCGTTTCCGCACCGGACCGATCCCTATCGCCGGCTGCGCCGGCTGGTCGACCTGCCCGAGCACCGGGCACCGGCGGCCCAGGCGGGCACGCGTCGCCGGCGTCGCCGGTAGCACCGCGGGCTTCAACCGGCTTCGCCCGCCTCCGGACGCAGGGCGCGAAAGAACCCGCTGAGCAGGTCCGCTGCAGCACGTTCATCCACGCCGCCCACCACCTCGGGAGCATGCAGGCAGGTCTGCTGGCGGAAGATCCGTGCGCCATGTTCGACCGCCCCGCCCTTCGGGTCGTAGGCCGCGAACACCAGTCGGCGAATCCGCGCGAGCGCGATGGCCTGGGCGCACATGGCGCAGGGCTCGAGCGTGACGGTGAGATCACAGTCGTCGAGCCGCGGCCGGCCCAGCCTCGCCGCCGCCTCCCGGATCGCCAGCATCTCGGCATGGGCCGTCGGATCGGCGAGTTCACGGACCCGGTTGCCGGCGGCGGCCAGTACCTCTCCGGTTGCCGCCACCGTGACCACGGCCCCGACCGGTACCTCGTGGCGCGCCGCCGCGCGCCGCGCCTCGGCGAGCGCCAGTTCCATGGGTGGCGGGCCGGCGCCCGTCACCCGCCGGCCGCCTTCTGCGCGGCACCGAACAGCTTTTCGTACTGCCAGTCGGCAAGCCGGTACCTCCACGGCGCCAGACGATCGTTGAGCGCATCGGCACGCTGGCGCGCATCGGGACCGGTCGCTGTCGCCTGGAAGGTGAGCCAGCCGTCCCGCCGCTCGGTAACCTCGATCACCAGTCCGTTCGCGGTGGTGTAGGCCAGGCTGGCACCGGCAGCGACCGCCTCCTCCCCGCGCGGCGCCACGTCGGCCAGCGAGAGGCGCGCAAGCCCCGAGGCGAGCCGGCGCAGCAGGTCCGGATCGACCTCATGTCCGTCGGCTGCCAGCGACCCGTCGGGCGCGCGTGACACCACGAAGCCGTCCGCGGCTTCGGGACGCACGGTGATCGCGGTAATCCCGTCGGCGCCAACATCGATGATGGCCCGGTCGAGCCAGTCCTGAATGTCATAGGACAGGTCGGTGCCGCCGCTTGCCAGCCAGGCCCGGTCAGCTCCGGGTTCGCGCAGGAAGATGCCGTGGCGCGCATCTCCGGTCCGGTGCCAGACCCTGACCCCGAACAGCGCATGGGCAAGCACCCCTCCCGCGGCATCCTCAAGGCGCAGCTCGACCGAATTGGCGTCGGTCGCATCCACCGGTTCCACTCCGATCAGCGGGTAGCGCTCCGCCATCCCGGTTTTCGGTTCGACCAGGCGCATGTCGGCAAGTTCCGTGAGGACTTCCCGGATGCGTCGCGACGACACCGGGTAGCGGTGCTTCTCCGGCGTGACCCAGTCTCCGGTTTCGGTGCGCTCGAAGGACATCGCGCCCTCTGTCGTTCGCAGCTCGATACGACGCACCGTATCCGGACTGGCGGCCAGCAGCGGAAACGCCACCTCGCCGGTGCCCACCGCCGTCGCCGTGACCGGCCCGTGCAAGACCGACCATGCCGCTGCGGCCACCGCGACGACAGTCGCGGCAAGCAGCGCCGTGAAGAACCGCGGGCTCATGATCTCACCCGGCGGTAGAGCCGGGCGCGACGCGCCTGCAGCAGGGCGAAGGCGACGGCGAACACCCCGATCAATGCCGGCACCGCCCAGATGTTGAGCACGGTGAGCAGCGCCTTCAGGTCACGGACATCCTTCTCCAGCGCATACCGGACCTCGCGCAGTTCACCGCGAACCTCGAACATCCTGTCGCGTGTCCGGCGGATCTCGTCCTGCTGTTCGGGGGTCAGCACCAGGTCCTCGCCATCGCGGTAGCCGCGCGTGCTGCTGATCTGGTTCTCGAGCTCCGTCACCGTGCGAAGCAGCGTGCGCTCCTTCGAGCGGTAGCGGGCCTCCGCCTGCCTCGTCATGGTCTCGAGAACCTCGAACGGACGGTTCGAGATCCCGCGCCCGCGCAACCCGATCATGGCATCGGAGCCGACGAGCTGCTCGAGCGCATTGATCACGAGGTCGCCGTTGTGGGCGAACGGCACGCTGATGCCGCCCGACGCCGCCGAGCCCTGGGTCCAGACATCATCGCGCAACATGTCGGAGTCGGCGACCAACAGCAGGGTGAGCGGGTGCCCGGCCTCGGAACGATGCCGCGCTCGCACTGCCTCGTCGGTAACCGCATCGGGTGGACCGTCCGGAAAGGCGGACCGCACCGGGCCCGAGACGCGGGCGATCAGCGCATGCCCGCTGCCACCCGGCTCGAAGGTTGCGAGGATCTCGACCGGGTCTGGTGCGTACTCGATACGGGCGAGATCGATCACCTGGGAGTCGGCACTGCTGCTGACCAGCGGCTCGATCCGGGTCGCAGCGTCCTCGCGGGGAAGGATGTGCCCGCTCGAGCGGAAATGCACCAGCGACAGGTTGGCGGTTACCGGGTCGCCGACGGCCATGCCTTCCGGCCCGGCGGCAAACCAGACCGGATAGTCGGTCACCGTGGTCCGCCCGCCGCGATCGACCTGGACCTTGACCGCCCCCTTGCGGTCGCCAACCACCTGGCGTGCCGGGATCTCGACACCCCAGGCGGCCAGCAGCGGGGCCAGGGTTTCGAGGCTGCCGGTTCTCGGCGCCTGTGTCCGGGGCCGGACCAGCGATTCGGCGAACGGATCGAGGAACGCCAGCACGCGCCCGCCGCGCATCACGAACTGGTCGATGGCGTAGACCGTCGCCTGGTCGAGTTCGCCCGGCTCGGCCAGCCAGACGACGTCGACATCATCGTCGATCGCGGAGACCGACCCGAACAGGGTCCGGATCTCGAAGAACCGTTGGGCCGCCTCGAGCACCGCCCAGGGGACCGCCTGTGCGGCCGGGTTCCCGTTGAGCGGCAGGTCGCCGAGAAGGGCGACGGTGACCTTTCGCGGCCGGGCAAGGTCGTGGACCATGCGGGTGAGGTCGTATTCCAGCAGCTCAGCGCGTTCCGGCGTGAGGAAGGGAAGATGGTACCGGCCGTTGGTGCTGTTGCTGCCCGCCAAGCCGAGAAAGAACCGGTCCTGGCCCAGCACGTCGGCAAAACCCTCGATCCCGTCGGCCAGGGCCATGTCCTCCTCGCGCGAGAACGGCTGCGGGTCGAACCGTTCGACCCTGAGCAGCCCGCCGGACAGGCGCTGGTAACGTTCCAGCAGCTCGTCGGCCCGACGCGCCAGCGCCACGTAGTCCGGACCGAGGGCCTCGAGGCCCGAACTCGCGTAGACGCGCACCGTGATCGGCTCGCGGATCGATGCCAGCACGCTGCGGGTTCCCTCCGAGATCGTGAATAGACCGTCCTCGGTCAGGTCGAGCCGGGTCGATCGCAGCTCGCGGTCCGCCCAGATGTTGAGTGCAACGAAGAGCACCACGGCGAGTCCGCATCCGAGCAGTGCGCGCAGCCGACGGTTCATGGGTATCACCGGCCGGTCCCCTATGGCTTGCGGAACTCGAGGATCGCGCAATTCGCCACCAGGCCCAGCACGATCAGCGACACGAAGTAGACCAGGGTCCGCGCATCGATCACGCCCTGGCTGATGGTCTCGAAGTTGTTGAGCGCGCTCAGCGAGACCACGGTGTCGATCATCCAGCCGGGGGCCCACCCCTCGAAGGCGGTGCGTACGATATCGACCCCGCTCATCATGGCCAGGAAACACAGGGTCGCCCCGACCACGAAGGCGATCACCTGGTTGCCTGTCATTGCCGAGGCACAGGCGCTGAGCGACAGGAACCCGCCCGCGAGCAGCCAGCTCGCAAGGTAGGACGCAACGATCACGCCGTTGTCCGGGTTGCCGAGCCAGTTGACCGTGATCCAGACCGGCGCGGTCAGCACCAGTGCCACCCCGGCGAAGATCCAGGCGGCGAGGAACTTGCCGACCACCGCCTCGGCCGGGGTCACCGGCAGGGTCATCAGGAATTCAATCGTGCCGGTCTTGCGTTCTTCCGCCCACAGCCGCATGCCTATCGCCGGCATCAGGAACAGGTACAGCCACGGGTGGAAACGGAAGAAGGCCCCGAGTTCGGCCACGCCGGTCTCGAGCAGGTAGCCGACCTTGAAGGTCAGCGCACCGGACATCGCCAGGAACACGACGATGAACACGTAGGCGAGCGGTGCGCCGAAGTATGCCGCCAGCTCGCGCCGGGCGATCATGGCCACGGTTCTCACGCCACCTCTCCCGCCTGGCGCGTCAGCTGGCGGAACACGTCCTCCATGCGGCCGGGTTCGCGCCAGAACTCGAGAACCGCCACTTCCCGGTCGACCAGCGCCCGGTGCAACGGCGCCCTGAGGTCGGCATCATCTCCGCCCATGACCCTGATTTCGGTGTCGTCGCCGGACGGTGCGGGACGGTCGACGGCAACCAGTCCGGTTACCGTGCCGATTGCGTCCATGGCTCTCGCCGCGTGCTCGCGTGAAACCCTGATGCACATCACGTTGTGCCGGGCGGAACGTGCCGCCAGCGCGGCGGGCGCTGCGTCGGCGACGACCCTGCCAGCGGCGATCACCACCGCGCGCGAACACACCGCCTCGACCTCGTCGAGGTTGTGGGTCGAGACGATCACCGCCTTGCGGCCCGCCATCTCGCGCAGCAGCGCGCGCACCTCGTGTTTCTGGTTCGGGTCGAGGCCGTCTGTGGGTTCATCGAGCACCAGGACCTCTGGATCGAGCAGGATGGCCTGGGCGAGGCCAACCCGGCGCCTGAACCCCTTCGACAGTGTGCCGATCGGCTGGTGCAGCACGCCGTCGAGCTGCAGGCGCCGCGCGGCGGCCGCGACCGCATCACGCCGCGCCCGGCCGTCGAGCCGGCGGACCCGCGCCACGAAGTCGAGGAAACCCGACGGCGTCATCTCGTCGTAGAGCGGTGCTCCCTCGGGCAGGTATCCGAGGCTCCGGCGCGCCGCGAGCGGACTGGCGACGACATCGTGGCCGCACACGCTGGCCGACCCCGAGGTGGGCACGAGGTAGCCAGCCAGCAGCTTCAGCGTCGTCGACTTGCCGGCCCCGTTGGGCCCGAGAAGCCCGACAACCTCGCCCCGTTCGACCGAGAAACTGACGTCGCGCACCGCCTCGATCGGCCCGAACAGCTTGGTCAGCCGGACAATCCGGATCAGTGGCTCCATTGACTTCCAGGGTACCAGGGGTTTCAGATGCAGGTGGGATGTAGGCGAGGAACGCGAATTCTACAAGGGCAGACCCGGACTGAATTCCCGCCTCCCGGACCGCAACGCAACCCGATGCCGGGGCCGTGTACATGTCATTCGGTTTCGTTGCCCGCTCGATCGCCCGGACATTCAATGCGCATCCGGTCCTCCGCTCGATCGATCTGGAGGTTCCTTCCGGCACCACCACGGCACTGATCGGCCCGTCGGCGGCCGGCAAGTCGGTGCTGGTGCGCTGCCTGCTCGGGCTGTCGCCTGCCGATGCCGGGCATGTCGAGATCGCGGGCCGCAGCGAGCCGAGCCTCGCCGGCCACCGCGACCGCATCGGCGTCCTGTTCCAGCGCAACGCGCTGTTCGACAGCATGACGGTGTGCGACAACGTCGCGTTCCGCCTGGTCGAGTGCGAGGGCTGGCCGCGGCGCCGCGCCCGCGAGCTGGCGCGCGACCTGCTGGCAAGGGTGGGCCTGCCCGGCGCCGTGGCGACGCAGTTCCCCTCGGAACTTTCCGGCGGCATGCAGAAGCGGGCGGCACTGGCCCGCGCGCTGGTCGGCGACCCCGATCTGCTGATCCTCGATGATCCCACCGCCGGGCTGGACCCGGTCCGGACCACCGCCATCCTGGACCTGATCGACGCGCACCGCGCGCGCACCGGCGCCACGGTGCTGGCCGTCACCGGGGACATGAAGGTCGCGCGGCACCGGTTCGACCGCATCGCCCTGCTGCACGACGGTATCATCCGGTGGGCCGGAACCGCCGCGGCGGCGGCTGACAGCACCAACCCGTGGCTCGAGCAGATGCTGGCGGGGCGCCCCGAGGGCCCGATCCGTTCCCGGGTCAGGGCGTAGCCGATGACGGCGCCGTGATCCTAGGCTGCGCGGTCGTTGCGGCCCTCGGCATACCTGTGAACGGCGCCTGCAAGCGACTCGACCAGGAATTCGCGCCCGGAGACGAGCCGCGGAACCGGCGCGCCGATTCCCAGCGCTATCGGCCGGGCCGACGACCCGCCGTTCAGTACGGCAGCGACCACACCGGCACCCGGCGTCGCCAGGTTCGAGGTGACGAGCACGCCCTTCTCCCGGTATTCCCGGACATGCGCCATCACCTCGCCCGGGTGCACCATGTCTTCCGGGCGATCCGTTTCGGTGTTGACGCGGCGCACCATGAGACCGATGTCGTCATCGGACCGCAGGCTGGCCAGCACCAGGCCGATCGCGGTGCGGAAGGTCGGTCGCATCATGCCGGGCCGCAGGTGGAACCTGAGACGCTGCGCGGAATTGACCACGTGGATGTACTGGGTCTGCACACCGAGCAGCGTGCCCAGCATGACGGTGTCACCGGTGGCAGCATTCAGGTCCCGCATGATGGCAAGCAGCGTGTGCGGCGTCCCGACCCCGTCCATCATCCAGTTGCCCAGCAGCGCGATGCGGATGCTGGGCAGGTAGGTGCGCGCTTCGGCGTCGTAGTCGACGAATCCCTGGACATGCAGGGTCTTCATCAGCGTTGACATGCTCGACTGGGGAATTCCCACCAGGCGCACCAGTTCCGATATCCGGAGCGGCCGCTTGACGTCCTCGAAACACTCCAGAATTGCCATTACCCGCGTTGCCGACTTTACCTGACCTTCGATCATGACTGTTTCCCGCGCCCGATCCGTACCGGCCGCGATGCTATCCGCCAACAGATATATCAGTCCATCCCCTATATGATCCGGCCTGCCCGGCGGATCCTACGGCAGGGGAAAGTCGTAGCCGAACAGGCGCGCGATGGCAGTGACCTGATGCTGGAACATGGGGCGGCCATAGTGAACGGCGCAGCCCCTGGCCCTCGCGGCGGCGAGGATCGGTGTCTCGACCGGGTTCATGATGATCTCGGCCACCAGCTGCTCCGGTTCGAGCAGGTCGGGATCGACCGGCAGTGCGTCACCCGCATCCAGCCCGAGAGAGGTCGTGTTGATCACCAGGTCGAACCCGCGGGGATCGGCGGTCCCGACCGTGACGGGCCGCCCGGGAATCGCCGCGGTGATCGCCTCGGCGAGTTCCTCCGCCTTCGAGCGGGTCCGGTTCGCGATCACCAGCCGTCCGGCCCCGGCATCGACAAGGGTGAACCCGATGGCGCGGGCCGCGCCGCCGGCACCGACCATCAGTATGTCCCGGTCGCGCACCTCGTGGCCGGCGGCGCGCAGCCCGTCGAGGAACCCCAGCCCGTCGCAGTTGTCACCGATCAGGCGGCGGTCCTCGTCGAAGGCCGCGAAGTTGACGGCCCCGATCAGCCGGCCGAGCCGGCCGATCTCCTGGCACTGCTCCATCATGGTGACCTTGTGCGGCAGGGTGATCGCCATGCCGCCGAAGTTCGGCAGCGCGCGCAGCCCGGCAATCGTCGTCTCGAGATCGTCCGGGCGCACGTGCAACGGCACCATGACCGCGTCGACGCCGTGTTTCTCGAACAGCGGATTGAACACCGAGGGTGCGTGGACGTGGCCGATGGGATCGGCGATGACCCCGAAGACCCGGGTCCTGCCGGTAATGGTCAGACATGCCCGCACGTGCCACTCCCCGGTCGCATGCTCGCGCCAAACTGGCGGAGGGATAGCCGGTGTCCCGTTTGTGGGAATCTACCACGAACCCGGCGGACAGGCAGTTGAAATTTGGACATTACCGTCGCGTGCCTCGCTCGATATCTTGTACCACTTTTGGCAGAGACAACCTCGCTTCGGAGAAAGCGGAATTCGTGGCATCAAGACACCCTGCACGCCCAAGCTACGGAAAGACCGCAATCTCCGGCACAAGCGGCCTCTGCCGTTACGGCTTGGCGTCTAAGTGCATGGCATTCTCTTCTCCGTGAACATGTCAAATATGGAAATCGTCCATTTGCCTATTCTTGGCGTGGCGGTCCAAGTTGTTCGAGGCCCAAAATCGACGCGAGACCCAAGGATGTATTTGGACCAGATTGACTACCACATGAATTTATAAACTCCCAAAAATTTAGTGGAAGCCACCCGTCTACAGCATTTGGTTTAATTTCACTGATTATTAACCATTGTTCACGAAAATGTGTCCTTAAAGCAGCTGCTACTTCCTGCGTATTGAGAGACGATGAAAAAATTACTGTATACGGAAACGGAGAAATCCAATTATGGATTGCACCAGTACTATTTAACACAGACTGAACATAAATCGGGCTGCATGCCGGTCCGTAAGACAATATATATGGCCGCATTGGTGTTTTCATGACCCAATTTCCTTATTCAATTCACCAACAAGTTCTGGATCCCTGTCTTCTTTGCTGTTATTAATAAAGTTTGAACTGAGAACCTCATTAGGAAACAAATCTGCCGGTATAGGCCCTGACAATTCCTTTCCTGCAATTACATGCAGTTTAGCAAAGTCATATCTATACCGTTCAGACTGCAAGCGATCTGGTTCTCTTATTGCAAAATAACAATAGACAAAACAGTACAATAATATCAAAAAAATTCCCAAAACGCCACACGCAACTCCAAAAATTGGAAACCCATGATATGTTGTTTCATTCCAAAAAAGTGCAGATAGCAGTATAAGTAAAACAGATACATATAGAACGGCAATAAGAGATCCCATAACAGTGCCGCGTTTAGCAGTAGTGTTGCCAATACTTTGAAGCATTGTTAGCATATTCTTATGAAGCATCACGCGGCTCGATTTGCCCACGGAGTTGGAGGGAGTCGCGAACGCCAATAAGAGTGAACTACCAAATCCCAATCTCTGGATGCAACTGGGCAGAGAACAGAAACAGCACCTTCTAATGTCCCACAAGTGACTGTTGCCCTTTGATGGAGCCTCATGAAACGCAGCCCTTCGAGAAAAAACCTCATCGCGCGTTTCCGCTTTCTTCCGTTTCCATGCCAACACCCGTTTCGTCGACAGTGAGTTCTCTTTCTTGGGCGTTCGTCGCCCGAGCAACCGGCTGGGGCGGCGGCGGCTGCCAAGCCTTCAAGGTCACGGCGACAAGATCGTAGAACTCCGGAACGATACGCTCCAGGTCCTCAATGAATGCCTTCGGGCCGGAGAACCTCTTCCTGGAGGGCTCCTCGGTCAGCAGGACATCGAAGGAATGCGGCAGCAGCGACGGGTTGGACGACTGCAAACGGGTCGGTTCCTCGCGTAACACCGTCACGCTTTCCGAGGTCGGCGCCGCGCGTCCAGGCCAGTAAGCCTGGATGCGCAGACGGGAATCGTCGGCCTTCAGCATACCAAGCAGCCAGTTGACACGGGCCCTCGTGGACTTCCGGTCCGTACGAGCCTTCAGAGCCATAGAGACGGCGATCGTCCGCCGGGCGAGGTCCGCCCGGATCGTGATGTCGGACGCGCAGTCCGGCACGCGAAGGACCGACGTCAGCGCCTGGCTCTCGGCGAACGTGGCAATGCCGGCCTCAAGACGCAACTTCTGGTCCCCAGCATGCTTGCGCTCGATTTGGACAGTAACCGGCCGGTTGAGGTGGGACGTCATGTGGAGGCAGAGGTCACGCTCTTCGGCGAACCAACTGGCGACGACATCTTCCATGCCCGGCGTGCTCCTGGTAAGCGTCGCTCCCGTCGAGACGAGATGGACGATGTTCCGCCATTCGGGGCCCATCTGCGTGAAACGCTCGACGCCGGTGGTTGGGTGGGCGAGATAGTCGTTCAACTGCTTGACCAGAAAGTCCTGCTCGGGACTTTCTTCGACGCCTTGGTAGGCCAGGACTTCGCAGCATGTCGCGAGATAAGCCCAGGACCAGTGGTAGAGCCCCACCTTGCCGTTGCCGGTCAACTGCCGCAGGCGCGGGATCGCTCCTGCGACTGGCGAATGGGTGGGCCGCGCCGCAAAATCGTTCGATATGGTGATGACCGCATCGATCCTCTTTTCGCGGGCGAGCTTCAGGTAGCGTTCCACCTGGTCCGGGTCGAGCACCGACCGCCCGACCTTGGCCTCGACGAGAGCACTCCAGGTGCTTCGCCCCGTCTCCACAAGGAGAAGGCCGTCCGGCCGGTCGGAATTTCCCGTCTCCGCGGCGAGCCCGACTTCCGTGTACGCCGAAATCCGCGTGCGCGCGCCCGTCCTCACGCCAACACTCCCCAGTATCTCGCGGTAGAATCCGGGAACCCGGGCCAAAACAGCGAGCAAGATGGACAGGGTCCTCTCCTCCCGTCTCGTATCAGCCACGACAGGAAAAAGCCTTGCGGGCGAGCCGCTGGACAGGAAATCGGGAAGGCTGGTCATGGGCTTTGCTTTCAGTACACACAATGAGAGGAACTGCAGGGCATCGAGTCCAATGTATCCGTGACGCAGACACCTTCGTCCGTCAAGCCGCCCGCGTTCAGCGGGAGGACGGATGAAACGGCAGATTGGCGCCTTGGACAAACGTCCCCCTGAGTCTCGCCCGGCTCTGGGGAGAGATATTCGCCTATCAGGACGGTTGGGGTGACCTCATCCAATCCGGGTCACTGCAAAACACCGGGAATTGGTATCCGGGAAATGAGAATCACGGAATATCGGAGGTCTGTAGAGTACGAGTTTCCCCACAAACGAGCACCGGCTATGGCGGAGGGGATGGGATTCGAACCCACGATACCGGTTTCCCAGTATAACGGTTTAGCAAACCGCCGCCTTCAGCCGCTCGGCCACCCCTCCGCTGCTCCGCACCACAGGCGGAAACTCCGGCGGCATCATGTACGGGCGGGGCCGTGGCCTGTCAATCTCGGCCCGCGACGTCCTGCTGGCCGTTGCCCTCCCTGGTCCCTAGGATCGTGCGCCTTCCTTGAGACCGGAACTCCCATGACCAGCCATTCAGCCGCCAGGATCGCTGCGATCGCCGTGGGCATCCTGGCCCTCTGTGTCCTGATGTCGGCCATCGGGCGTGGCATGGGAGATGCCTACGCGGTGTTCCTGCTGCCCATGTCGAGCGACCTGGGTCTCGAACGCGCCGGTGTGGCATCGATCTATGCGGTCTACATTGCCGCGATGGGTGTGTTCTCGCCGCTCACCGGCCACCTGTTCGACCGGTTCGGCGCCCGGGCGGTCTATCTCGCCGGCCTCGCCTGCATCGGCAGCGGATACATCATTGCCGGCATGGTCGACGGGCTGTGGCAGTTCTACCTCTGTCTCGGTGTGCTCGGCGGCCTCGGCGCGGCGCTCATCTGGCAGGTCCCGGCCCAGAGCCTGATCAGCCGCTGGTTCGACCGGCACCTCGCGACTGCGCTGGCCCTGACCTATGCCGGCTACGGATTCGGACTGCTCGTGTTCGCCCCGCTCGCCCAGTGGCTGATCGAGGCCCAGGGCTGGCGCCTCACCTACCGGGACTTCG
Source organism: Alphaproteobacteria bacterium (assembly GCA_022822665.1). Taxonomy (GTDB): domain Bacteria; phylum Pseudomonadota; class Alphaproteobacteria; order Thalassobaculales; family Thalassobaculaceae; genus Bin52. The sequence continues at coordinate 124,829 of JAJEAR010000039.1, forward strand.
GCATCGCGTTTCTCTGCCTGATGCCGCTGATCGCGCTGTTGCCCTGGCGAATGCTGGAGCGCGGCGCGCCCGGCAATCCGCGCCGGACCAGGTCCGGACGCGCCGAAGGCGGATACAGCCTTGTCGAGGCCCTTCGCACCCGCGTGTTCCACGCCATGTTCGCCATCTTTTTCCTCACTTCGCTCGCGATGTTCTCGGTCACCGTGCACTCGGTGGCCTACCTGGTCGAACAGGGGTACTCCGGGGCCGAGGCCGCCGGCGCGTTCGGGACCGCCGGCGTGCTGTCGTTTGTCGGGATGTTCCTGACCGGGGTGGCTGCCGACCGGTTCGGGCGCAGCCTGGTTGCCACGGTGAGCTACCTTCTGACCATCGCCGGGGTCTGCGCGCTCGCGCTGATGCCCGTTGTCGACAGCGCCCTGCTGGTCTTCGCCTGGATGATCCCCTACGGCCTCAGCATGGGCGCGCGCGGTCCGATTATCACCACGCTCATGGCAACGCTGTTTGCGGGCCGCGGCCTTGGCGCGATCTACGGGACGACCATCATGGGCCAGGGCGTGGGAGCCGGGCTCAGTGCCTGGGGTGCGGGACTGGTGCACGACCTGACCGGCAGCTACGGGCCGGCCTTCGCGGTCTCGATCGTCGCCACCCTGATCTGCATCGCGCTGTTCTGGCTGGTGCCGGAGATCCGCCACGGGCGCTTGATCAGACCGGCCGGTTGACGCAGGCTTCCGCTTCCTTGCCCCGGGAGAAACCAGATGACCAACGACGGCACCGACCTGCACTACCTCTCCGCAACCGCGCTCGCCGAGCTTGTGCGCTCACGCAAGGTGGGATGTCTCGAACTGCTCGACCACTTCCTTGACCGGGTCCAGCGCCACAACCCGACGCTCAACGCGATCATCGTGCTAATGGCCGAGCAGGCGCGCGAATGCGCCCGCGAGGCGGATGCCGAACTCGCCCGCGGCGACGTCCGGGGACCTCTGCACGGCGTACCCATGACCATCAAGGAGAGTTTCGATGTCGCCGGAACCCCATCGACCTGGGGCGTGCCGGAACTGCGCGACAACGTCGCCACGGAGGACTCACTGGCGGTCAGGCGGCTGAAGCAGGCTGGTGTCACCCTGTTCGGAAAGACCAACGTGCCGCTGATGCTGTCGGACTGGCAGAGCTTCAACGAGATCTACGGGACCACCGGCAATCCCTGGAACACGGCGCTGACCCCCGGCGGATCCTCGGGCGGCTCCGCGGCGGCACTCGCGGCCGGCCTGACCGGCATCGAGGCAGGCAGCGACATCGGGGCCTCGATCCGCAACCCGGCGCACTACTGCGGGGTGTTCGGCCACAAGCCGACCTACGCCATCCTGCCGCTTACCGGACATGCGCTGCCGGGCAGCCCGGTTCCGCCCGACATCTCGGTCATCGGCCCCCTGGCGCGCGGCGCCGACGATCTCGAGACCGCGACCCGGATCATGGCCGGTCCGGACACGCCGGACAACGCCGGCTGGACCCTGGACCTGCCGGCCGAGACGCGTTCGGCGCCCGGCGACTTTACCGTCGGCGTCATGCTCGAGGCGTCGCCATGTGCCCAGGACAACGAACTCACCGACCAGCTGCAGGCCACCGTGGACCGGCTGGCCGCAGCCGGGGTGCGGATCAGGGAAACCCCGGGCCCGGTCCGGGACCCCGCGCGCGCCCACCTCGTCTACCTGATGCTGCTGCGCGCAGCCACGGGCTCCCGGCTGCCGGCATCGCAGATCGCCGAACACCGGGCCCGGGCCGAGGCCAGCGACCCGGACGACCTGAGCTACGGGTCCATCGTCGACCGTGCCGTGACTATGAGCCACCAGGAGTGGCAGGCATGGAACGACGAACGCGCGCTGCTGTGCCGGGAATGGGCCGGGTTCTTCGAGTCATGCGACCTGCTGCTCACCCCGGTTGCCGCCTCGGCCGCGTTTCCCCACGACCACGAGGGAGAACGCGCCGACAGGGTGATCCCGATCAACGGATCGAGCGAACCGACGGTCGACCAGCTGTTCTGGGCCGGGTTCCCCGGCGTGGTGTACCTGCCGGCGACGGCGGCACCGGCCGGGCTCACCCGTTCCGGGCTGCCGTGCGGCCTGCAGATCATCGGTCCGCACCTGGCCGACCTGCGGACCATCGCGTTCGCGCGAATGATGGAACGCGAGATCGGCGGGTTCGTTCCCCCGGAAGGCTACGCCTGATGTCCGTGATCTGCCGGGTCGAGATCCACGAGTTCGGCTTCGACGCCCGCAACCTCGGCAGTCCGCACGGTGCCGGCGGCATCGGCGGCATCAGCTACCGTCAGGGGGCAACGACACGCATCGGCAAGTATGCGGTGCGGATCGAGACCGAGGACGGTTGCCGGGGCGAGTACGTGACCCACTGGGTGGGGTCGGCGGCCGCGTGCGCGCAGTCCCGGATGCTGGCGCCGCACCTGCTCGGGCGCCATGCGGAGCACCGGGAGGGTCTGTACGACGACCTGAAGCGCGAACTGCGCCAGTTCGATCACATGGGCCATGGTCCGCTCGACATCGCGCTGTGGGACTGGGCCGGCAAGCGCCACGGCTGTTCGGTCTCGGTGCTGCTCGGAGGCTACCGTTCGCGGCTCCCGGCCTATGCCAGCACCTACCACGGCGACAGGGCCGGCGGGCTCGACTGCAAGGAGGCGTACGCGGCGTTTGCCGAACAGTGCCACGAGCTTGGCTACCGGGCGTTCAAGATCCACGGCTGGAACGATGGAAATGTCGGGGAGGAAGTCGACAACCTGCTGCACGTGGCGCACGCCGTCGGCGACCGCATGACGCTGATGATCGACCCGGCCTGCGAGCTGCGGACCTTCGCCGACACGCTCAGGGTCGGGCGGGCGTGTGATGACGCGGGCTACTTCTGGCTCGAGGACCCCTACCGGGATTCCGGTGTCTCCGCCTTCGGCCACCGCAAGCTGCGCGAGATGATCCGCACCCCGATCCTGCAGACCGAACACGTGCGCGGCCTTGAGCCCAAGGCGGACTTCCTGGTTGCCGGCGGGACCGACCTGCTGCGCTCGGACCCCGAGTACGACATGGGGATTACCGGTGCCATGAAGATCGCCCACCTCGGCGAGGCGCTCGGGGTCGACGTGGAGGTGCATGCCTGCGGACCGGCGCACCGGCACGTGATGGCGGCCATGCGCAACACCAACTACTACGAGATCGCGCTGGTCGGACCGGACTGCCCGAACGCGGTGCCTCCCGTGTATGCCTGCGGATACAGCGACCAGCTCGACTGTGTCGGGCCCGACGGCTGCGTTCCGGTTCCCGATGGCCCGGGACTGGGCGTGACCTACGACTGGGACTTCATCCAGACCAACCGGACCGCATTGCACGTGTTCGAGCACGGCTGACGGACCACCGCCCGCGTGGCCGCAGCGTCGATGCCGGGCCGGGGCCGGCGCCCGTTAACGTCCAACGCGCCGCTCACCCCCCGGACCGGCCTGCGGAGACCCGGTCGCGGCAGAAAGGTCAGGGGCGGTGCAACCCGCCTTTCCAACGGGCGCGCACCGGCGCCGGGCTTCACGCGGGTCGTGGCGGTACCGGCCTGTCGGCGGCGCTCCGGGCTACGGCTTGCCGAAGGTGGCGATCCGGTCGACCCGGCACTCGAACAGCACGCGACGTTCGGTGATCCCCGGGTCGCGCAAGCCGTACTCACCCGAATCGCCCGTGTATTTTTGCCAGATGCGGTTGAGTTGCGCCGTCACCCGCGCGCCTTCCGGCCCGTCCTCATGCAGTTCGTTCTCCACGGTGCACTTGATGCTGACCCAGTGATAGGGATTGTCGGGATTCACCAGCAGGACGGTCATCTGCGGATTCTTGCGGATCCAGCCGCACTTGGCGCGATGCGACGCGGTGTTGACCAGGATTTTCCCGTTTTCGTGGTCGAACCACATCGGCGTGAGCCCCGGGCGGCCGTCGGGTCCGATCACGGCAAGGGTGACGACGATCGGCCGGTCAAGCAGTTCGCGGTAGATGGGGTCCAGGTCGTCCAGGCCCGTGACCCGCCGGCGTTCGCCGATGGCGAACTGGCCTTCCTGCAGGCCGTCGGCAACGTGACGGAAATTGGCGACGGTGAACTCGTTCGACATTGGTCTTCCTCCTTCGCTCCGCATCGTGACCGGAAGCGGGTGACATGTGCGGGCGTCGCCCGTCCACTGTGCCCGGGCGCGGCGTGGCGTGCCCGGTCAGTCCGAGAACCGGCCGGCATGGCCGGGGCACGGTAGGCAACCGTCGGCGTCATGGCAACGCGAACCGTGGGCGCGACGACGCGATTTTCGGCATGGCCCGAAACGGGACAGGGGGCGACCGGGACCATATCGTGCGGGCGACCGGCCGCGCGGCGTCTTCCCGATACTCTCCCGGCGCGGAGGCGACCCCGGACCGGGTGCGGCCCGCGACCGGTGGTTCATCGAGGCCAACCGGACAGCGTCGCACATGTTCGAACGCGGCTGACGGGTCGGCCCCCGGCCTCCGGGCGCGCAAAATCGCGGTACCCGCTGCAAAAAGTTCTTTCTTGCTGCGGTCGGTTAACTATAGTCGCGCATCAAACCCGCGCGAGACGGACCGGGACCGCCGTCCGGGTCCGTGGCACTGATGCGAGGCGGACGCATGAACGAGCCCCGGCACGGCCAGGCCGATACCTTTCCCAAGCTCCTGCTAGAAAATGCCCGGATACGGGGATCCCGGCCGGCCTACCGGCAGAAGTACCTGGGGATCTGGCAGACACACACCTGGCAGGAGGCCGCCGATATCGCCCGGGAGATCGGGCTGGGACTGGCCTCGCTCGGAATGAAGCGCGGCGACAAGGTCGCGCTGATCGGCCAGAACACGACGCTGATGTACATCTCCTTCGACGCCATCCAGTCGGTCGGCGGCATCCCGGTCCCGCTGTATGCCGACAGCGTTGCCGAGGAGATGACCTATGTCCTTGACCATGCCGGCGTCCGGTTTGCCGTATGCCAGGACCAGGAGCAGATCGACAAGATCGAGACCATGCGCGACCGGGTCCCGCAGATCGAGCACCTGGTCTACGAGGAACACAAGGGCATGCGCCGCTACGAGCAGCCCGACATGCACTCGATCGACGCGTTGCGCGAGGCGGGTCGCGAGTTCGACCGCGCCAACCCCGGCTTCTTCGACGAACAGGTCGCGCTCGGAACCGGGTCCGAGCTGGCGATTATCGTCTACACCTCCGGGACCACCGGCAATCCGAAGGGGGTCATGCTCTCCTATGACGCACTGTGCAGGTCGGCGCGGCTCGCCCGCGACCTCGAGGGCCTCGGCGAGAACGAGGAGGTGCTGGCCTACCTGCCGCTGGCCTGGGTCGGTGACCATTTCATCTCGCACGCCCAGCACCACGTGACCGGGTTTACCGTGAACTGCCCGGAAAGCCCCGACACCCTGGTCGCCGACCTGCGCGACATCGGGCCGACGCTGTTCATCGCCCCGCCGGCGATATTCGAGAACTTCCTGACCCAGATCGGCATCCGGATCGCGGATGCAGCACGGATCAAGCAGGCGCTGTACAACCGGGCGATCGCGCTGGCACGCCGGGTCGGGGAACCGATTCTGAACGGGGAGGCCGTGGGTCTTGTCGACCGGCTCATGTACCGGTTCTACGAGTTCTGCATCTACGGCCCGCTGAAGAACACCCTCGGGTTTTCACGCACCACGGTCGCCTACACCGGCGGCGCCCCGCTCGGAGAGGAGGTGTTCTCGTTCTACCGCTCGATCGGGGTCAACCTGAAGCAGCTCTACGGCCAGACCGAGAGCTGCGCCTATGTCTGCCTGCAGCGGAACGGCGACGCCAGGCTCGATACGGTCGGGCCGCCGGCGCCGGAAGTCGAGGTCAGGATCACCGAGGCGGGCGAACTGCTCTACCGCAGTCCGGGGAATTTCCTCGGCTACTACCGGAACGACGAGGCCACCTCGGAAACACTGGACGCCGACGGCTGGGTCCACACCGGTGACGCCGGGATCCTCACCGACAGCGGTCACGTCAAGATCATCGACCGGGCCAAGGACGTGGGCACCATGACCGACGGCACCGTGTTCGCGCCGCAGTACATCGAGAACAAGCTGAAGTTCTATCCCTTCATCCGCGAGGCCGTCGCCCACGGAACCGGGCGTGACTATGCCACCGCCTTCATCAACATCGACCTGGAAGCGGTCGGCAACTTCGCCGAGCGGGAAGGTCTCGGTTACTCCGGCTACATGGATCTCTCGCAGCAGGACCAGGTCTACGACCTGATCCAGGGCAACATCGAGGAGGTCAACCGGGATCTTGCCCGCGACAGCACCCTGGCGTCGTCGCAGATTCGGCGCTTCCTGATCCTGCACAAGGAGCTTGACGCTGACGACGGCGAGCTGACCCGGACCCGCAAGCTGAGGCGCCGGATCATCGGCGACCGCTACAACGACCTGATCGAGGCGCTCTACTCCAACCGCGACCACATCCAGGTCAACTCGCGGGTGACCTTCGAGGACGGCCGGGTGGGCGAGTTCAACGCCGACGTCAAGATCCGCAACGTGGCCACCGCGCCTGCCGGATCGTCGTGACCGGGCCGCGTCCGGCAAGCCCAGGGAGGAAAACGCCGCGATGAGTGCCGCTGAACGGACCGGGAGCGACCGGGAGGTCATGCTGTCGGTCGAGAACATAACCCTGTCGTTCGGCGCGGTCCGCGCCATTCGCGACGTGAGCTTCGATATCCTGAAGGGCGAGATCCGCGCCATCATCGGCCCGAACGGGGCCGGCAAGACCTCGATGCTCAACGTCATCAACGGGTTCTACCATCCGCAGCAGGGACAGATCCTGTTCCGCGGGGCGGTGCGCAGGCAGATGCGACCGCACGAGGCGGCGGCCGGCGGAATTGCCCGGACCTTCCAGAACGTCGCGCTGTTCAAGGGCATGACGACACTGGACAACATCATGACCGGCCGCAACCTGAAGATGAAGAGCTGGCGGACCAGTCTGCTGCCGGCGATGATCTACTACGGACCGACCCAGCGTGAGGAAATCGCCAACCGCGAGCACGTGGAACGGGTCATCGATTTCCTGGAGATCGAGGCGATCCGCAAGGTCCCGGTCGGACGGCTACCCTACGGGCTGCAGAAGCGCGTCGAGCTCGGCCGTGCGCTCGCGGCCGAGCCCGACCTGCTGCTGCTCGACGAACCGATGGCCGGCATGAACCTCGAGGAGAAGCAGGACATGTGCCGGTTCGTCCTCGACGTCAACGACGAGTTCGGAACCACCATCGCCCTGATCGAGCATGACATGGGCGTGGTCATGGACCTGTCGGACCGGGTGGTGGTGCTGGACCACGGCGAGAAGATCGCCGACGGAACACCGGACGAGGTCAAGAACGACCAGAACGTGATCGACGCCTACCTCGGCGTGTCACACTGAACACGGCTGCGGGGCGGACGGGGGAAGAGACAACACCATGATGGACTTCATCGACCTGGTCGTGTTCGGACCGATCCTCGACATGGCCGAGTACCCGGCGTTCTTCCTGGAAGTGGTGTTCGGCGGACTGATGTCCGGCGTGATGTACTCGCTGGTCGCCCTCGGCTTCGTGCTGATCTTCAAGGCCTCCGGGGTGTTCAACTTCGCACAGGGCGTCTTCGCGCTGTTCGCCGCCCTCACCCTGGTCGGGCTGATGACCGGAACCGTGCCGTTCAGCCTCGACAAGGCGTTGCCGGAACTGCCGGCGTGGGTCGCCATCGTGCTCACCCTGCTGGTGATGGTGCTGCTGGCCATCGCGGTCGAACGGATCATGCTGCGCCCGCTGGTCAACCAGGACCAGATCATCATGTTCATGTCGACCATCGGGCTGGCCTTCGTCCTCGAGGGTCTCGGCGACACGATCTGGGGAAGCGAGGTCAAGGCGCTGGACGTCGGCATTCCCACCGGCTTCTTCATGCTCGGCGAAATCCAGATCCAGGTCTTTGACCTGGTCGCGGCGGCGGTCGCCACGATCCTTGTCGTGGTGCTTGCCCTGTTCTTCCAGTGGACCCGGACCGGCCGGGCCCTGCGCGCGGTCGCCGACGACCACCAGGCGGCGCTCTCGGTCGGCATCCCGCTCAAGAACATCTGGATCATCGTCTGGTCCGTTGCCGGGCTTGTGGCACTGGTCGCCGGGATCATGTGGGGTTCGAAGTCGGGCGTGCAGTTCAGCCTGTCGCTGATCGCTCTGAAGGCGCTGCCGGTGCTGATCCTCGGCGGGTTCACCTCGGTCCCCGGCGCCATCGTGGGCGGCCTGATCATCGGTGTCGGCGAGAAGGTCGCAGAGGTGTACTGGGGACCGCTGGTCAACGGCGCGATCGAGAACTGGTTTGCCTACGTGGTGGCGCTGGTGTTCCTGCTGTTCCGGCCACAGGGCCTGTTCGGCGAGAAGATTATCGAGAGGGTCTGACGCATGTTCTATCGTGAAGCGGGCCAGTTCAAGGCAAGCTACGCTGCCGACCAGGCTATCTTTCCGCTCCGCCAGGACCAGTGGGGCGTCGCCCTGATGCTCCTGGTTGCCCTGGTGGTGTTCCCGGCATTCGGCAACGAGTACTTCTTCCAGGCGATCCTGATCCCGGTGATGATCTTCTCGCTGGCGGCGATCGGGCTCAACATCCTCACCGGCTACTGCGGCCAGCTGTCGCTGGGAACCGGCGGGTTCATGGCGGTGGGAGCGGTCGCCTGCTACAAGCTCACCACCGGGTTCCCGGAACTCGACTTCATCATCGTCCTGCTGCTGTCGGGCGTGATCACCGCCCTCGTCGGTCTGCTGTTCGGTGTGCCCTCGCTGCGCATCAAGGGGTTCTATCTCGCCGTCGCCACGCTCGCCGCCCAGTTCTTCCTGAGCTGGCTGTTCAACAAGGTGGCATGGTTCCAGAACTACACCCCGTCGGGCACCATCACCATGCCGCCGCGCGACGTGTTCGGCATCACCATCACCGGTGCCGAGGCCGATGCCATGCATCGCTACGTGTTCTGTCTCGTGTTCGTCGCCGTCCTCGCGATGGCAGCCAAGAACCTCGTGCGCGGTCCGATCGGCAGGTCATGGATGGCGATCCGCGACATGGACATCGCCGCGGAGCTGATCGGGTTCAGGCCGTTCCAGACCAAGCTGCTGGCGTTCTCGGTCAGTTCCTTCTACGTCGGCGTGGCGGGAGCCATGGCGCTGTCGCTGTGGCTGGGCAGCGTCGAGACCGCCGAGGCCTTCGACATCAACGTGTCGTTCCAGGTGCTGTTCATGATCATCATCGGCGGGCTGGGCAGCATGCTGGGCTCGTTCCTCGGCGCCGCCTTCATCGTGCTCACGCCGATCATGCTGACCAACGTCATGGTCGGCGGGCTGGGCCTGCAGGCCGTGACTGCGAAGCATTTTGAGTTTATGTTGTTCGGCGGGTTGATCATCTTCTTCCTGATCGTCGAGCCGCACGGAATGGCGCGGCTGTGGCAGATCATCAAGGAGAAGCTGCGCATGTGGCCGTTCCCGCACTAGGGTGGAGAAACAACGGACGTCGCGGCGATGCCGGAAGACCCCGCGGGAAGCCGCGTGACCCCGGCGTCGTCCAACCAGGTACCCGGAACGGGTACGCTCAACCGGCACAGGGGGCCGCAATGTCACCAGTCACAGTGACCGGCCACAACCCCGCGGACCAACGGACCGCTCCTGTCCGGGTGTCCACCGGGACCCGTCCCGGGCCGAAATCCTGATGGAAGGAGGAGGGAGACCATGAAATTCAGGAATCTTGCAGTGGCCGCCGTCACAACGGCCGGCCTTGCCGGCATGGTGGCCGCGGAGGTAGCCATCGCGGCGGACGAGATCTTCTTGCCGGGTCTTGTCTACCGCACCGGCGCCTATGCGCCGAACGGCATCCCGTTCGCCAATGGCTTCAAGGACTATGTCACGCTGATCAACGAGCGCGACGGCGGCGTCAACGGTGTCAAGCTGGTCTACGAGGAATGCGAGACCGGCTACAACACCAAGGTCGGGGTCGAGTGCTACGAGAAGCTCAAGTCCAAGAACCCGGTCGTCATCATTCCGAACTCGACGGGCATTACCTACCAGCTGATCCCCAAGACGGCAGCCGACGGCATTCCGTTGCTGACCATGGGCTACGGTCGCACTTCGGCCGCGGTCGGATCGGTGTTCCCGTGGGTCTTCAATTTCCCGGCGACCTACTGGTCGCAGGCGACCGCCGTTGTCAGCTTCATCGGCGACAAGGAAGGCGGAATGGATGCCCTGAAGGGCAAGAAGATCGCCCACATCTATCACAATTCGGCCTATGGCAAGGAAGCCAACCCGACGCTCGAGGCACTGTCCGAGAAGTACGGGTTCGAACTGACCCTGCTCGCGGTTGACCATCCGGGCCAGGAACAGAAGGCAACCTGGCTGCAGATCCGCCGGCTGAAGCCCGACTGGATCTTCATGTCCGGCTGGGGCGTGATGAACCAGGTCGCGATCAAGGAAGCGGCGGCCCAGGGCTATCCGATGGACCGGTTTATCGGCAACTGGTGGTCGGGTTCGGAGAACGACGTGCTTCCGTCCGCGGAAGGCGCGAACGGCTATATCTCGGCCACATTCCACACTCCGGGCGGCGGAACCAAGCTGCATGCCGACATCCAGAAGCACGTCTACGACGCCGGCCTCGGCGCAGGTGACGCCGACAGGACCGGCGAGGTGCTCTACATCCGCGGCCTGTTCAACCACATCATGGTGGTCGAGGCGATCCGCAAGGCCCAGGATCACTTCGGCGTGAAGGTTCCGAACGGCGAGCAGATGCGCTGGGCGCTGGAGAACACCAACATGGCCCAGGCCGACTGGGAACGCATCGGACTGGCCGGGTTCCCGGACATGAAGGTGTCGTGTAACGACCACGAGGGCGGACACCCGGTGCTGTTCCAGCAGTGGGACGCCATGAAGAACGAGTGGAACGTCATCAGCGACTGGATCCCGGTCATGACCGACCTGGTGCGCCCGATGATGGAAGCCGACGCGAAGAAGTTCGCGGAGGAGAACAACGTAACCCCCGTCGCCTGCTGACCGGGGGTTGCGCAGGCTCAATGATGCCGGGTCCGCCCGGCATCGCAACACAGGGATGCGAGACGTGAGCGACAGTGCAAGTCTGCTGACGGTCAACAACATCGAGGTCATCTACGACCACGTGATCCTGGTGTTGAAAGGCGTCTCGCTCGAGGTGCCCGAGGGGGGCGTCGTCGCCCTCCTCGGCGCCAACGGCGCCGGGAAGACCACGACGCTGAAGGCAATCTCGAACCTGCTGGGAACCGAGCGGGGCGAGGTCACCAAGGGGTCGATCATCTATCACGACCAGCAGGTCCAGGCCCTGACGCCGAGCGACCTGGTCAAGCGCGGTGTCATCCAGGTCATGGAGGGCCGCCACTGCTTCGAGCACCTGACGGTCGAGGAGAACCTGCTGACCGGGGCCTACACCCGCGGGGGCGACCGGACCGGCATCGCCTCGGACCTGGAGATGGTGTACGGCTACTTCCCGCGACTGAAGGAACGCTCGAGGTCGCTCGCGGGCTACATCTCCGGCGGCGAACAGCAGATGACCGCCATCGGCCGTGCCCTGATGGCCCGGCCGCGGCTGATGCTGCTCGACGAACCCTCGATGGGGCTGGCGCCACAGCTGGTCGAGGAGATCTTTGGGATCGTCTCGCTGCTCAACAAGGAGCAGGGGGTCTCGATCCTGCTGGCCGAGCAGAATGCGGCCATGGCGCTGCGCTACGCCAACAGCGGCTACATCCTCGAAAACGGCCGCGTGGTCATGGAGGGTGACGCGGCCACGCTGTCGGAAAACGAGGACGTGAAGGAATTCTACCTGGGCATTTCCCAGGGCGACAAGAAGAGCTTCAAGGACGTGAAGCACTACCGTCGCCGCAAGCGCTGGCTCGGTTGAGGCGCCGTCGGCGCGCCCGCCAGTGAAACCGGCTCCCCGACGTCAACCCGATTACCGGCTCCCGCCGTGTCCCGTGCCGCCGGACCCCGTGGTCCGGCCTGGCCCGCACGGGGTGCACCCGCGGACCCGGCCTTTGGCAAGACCCGTCATGCGCACAGTGCGCCACCCGTTTGCGGCGCGGCGCCCGGACCCGTACTGATGCTCTCGCGCGAGACCTGCCGGCGGCTTGCCCGGCGCAAGTTCATCCGTCAGCCATTCCGCACGGTCCTGGGAATGGTGCTCTGTTTCGGGGCGAGCCTGGTCGCCCTGGCCCAGGGACATGGAAATGCGGCCGCCCTGTTCGGTGCCATTGGCGGAGTGTTTCTCGCCGTCTACGGGTTTGCCACCCTCGTGGTCTGGCGCGCCGGAGGACTGCCTCAGGACTAGTCCCCGTCCCCGGCCACCGCGTGTCCGGCCATGCGCTCGAGCGCGGTCACCATGCCTGAATGGTCGAGGACCTGGTCGCCGTGGGCGGCACAGGAATTGAACAGTTCCTGCGCGGTCGCGGTGTTCGGCAAGCTGATCCCGAGCGAACGCGCACCCTGCAGCGCCAGGTTGAGGTCCTTCTGGTGCAGCTCGATCCTGAAACCCGGCGCGAAGCTCCGCGTGATCATCCGCTCGCCGTGGACTTCCAGGATCCGCGACTGCGCCAGCCCGCCCATCAGGGCCTGGCGGACCCGCGCCGGGTCGGCGCCGGCACGCGAGGCGAACAGCAGCGCCTCGCCCACCGCCTCGATGGTGAGCGCCACCACGATCTGGTTGGCGACCTTGGTGGTCTGGCCGACACCGTTCTCGCCCACGAGCGTGATGTTGCCGCCCATCAGCTCGAACAGCGGGTGCGCCCGCTCGAAGTCCTGCTCCGAGCCGCCCACCATGATGGTGAGCGACGCCGCCTTCGCACCCACCTCCCCGCCGGAGACCGGGGCATCCAGGTAGCCGCAGCCGGCCGCACGGATCCGCTCCGCGAACTCCCGGGTGGCAATCGGCGAGATCGAGCTCATGTCGATGACCAGCTTGCCGGGCGCAAGCCCGTCCGCCACGCCGTCGGCGCCGAACAGTACGGTCTCGACGTCCGGCGTGTCGGGAACCATCAGGATGACGACCTCGGCGCTTTCCGCCACCTTGCGCGGGCTATCCAGCACCTCGAGACCGGCGTCCAGGAGTTCCGGAGCGGCTGGTGAACGATTGAGCGAGGTTGTCAGCGTGTGCCCGCCGGCAATCAGGTGCCCCGCCATCGGCGCGCCCATGATCCCCAGCCCGATAAATCCGATCCGCATCTGAAACCTCCTGAAGTTCTCGCCCGTCGGGTCCGCCACCTTATGGCGCGGCGGGAGCCGGCGGGCAAGACCGGGCGTCCTCCGCGATCATGTCCGCAGCCTTCTCGGCGATCATGATCGTCGGCGCATTGGTGTTGCCGGAAACCAGGGTCGGCATGATCGACGCGTCGACCACCCGCAGGCCGCCGATCCCGTGCACCCGCAGCCGGTCATCGACCACCGCCAGCGGATCGGACCCCATCCTGCAGGTTCCGACCGGGTGATAGACCGTGTTGCCGTTCCGGCGTGCGAAGTCGAGCCACTCGTCGTCCGACTGCACCCCGGCCCCCGGGTCGGTCTCGCTGGCGATCCACGGCGCCAGCGCCGGGGCCGCGGAAATTCGGCGCGCGATCTTCATGCCGTCGACAATGGTCCGGCAGTCGTTCTCGTCGGAAAGGAAGTTGCCGAGGATCGTCGGCGCGGCCATGGGATCGGGGGTGTGAGCATGGATCGACCCGCGCGAGTCCGGGCGCAGCTGGCACGGCGCGATGGTGAGCCCGGGATGGCGGTCGAAGATCCGCTTCTTCACGTCCCTGAAACTCGCATGCACGATGGTGTACTGGACGTCGGGTCCGGCGAGCTCCGGCCGGGTCCGCACGTAGCCGGCGAGGATCCCGCCCGGAAACCGCAGGATCCCGCGCCGGCGGACCGCGTAACGCAGCAGTTCCCCCGCCATGTGCAGGCCCCGGGTCTGCTCGTTGAGCGTGACCGGCCGCGTCACCTTCCAGGTCTGCCGCACGATGTAGTGGTCCTGGTAGTTCTCGCCGACACCCGGCAGGTGGTGCGCGACCTCGATCCCGAGGTCCCTCAGCCGGGTCGCGTCACCGATGCCCGAGAGCTCGAGCAGTTGCGGCGACTGCACCGCGCCCGCACACAGGATGACCTCGCGCCCGGCCCGTGCCTCGTGCTCCGTGCCGTCGCGGCGCCACCTGATACCGACCGCGCGGGTTCCTTCCAGGATCACCGCCGTGGTGTGGGCGTTGATCTCGAGGTCGAGGTTCGGGCGGGTCAGCGCCGGTTCCAGGAACGCCTTGGCCGTCGACCAGCGCCGGCCGTTCTTCTGGGTCACCTGGAAGTAGCCGAACCCTTCCTGGTTGCCGCTGTTGTAGTCCGGGTTCTTCGGATAGCCGCACTCTTCGGCGGCATCCATGATCGCGTCGAGCACCTCGGCCCGCTCCGGGCCGTCGGCGGTATGAAGCGGTCCGCCCTTTCCGCGCCAGGGATCGTCGGAACTCTCGTAGTGTTCCGACTTGCGGAAGTAAGGCAGGACCGCCTCGTAGGACCATCCGCGGTTGCCGCGTTGCGCCCAGGTGTCGTAGTCGAGCGGCTGGCCCCGGACGTAGACCATGCCGTTGATCGAGCTCGACCCGCCGAGCACCCTGCCGCGGGGGATCGGGATTCTCCGGTTGCCGGTTCCCTCCTCCGGTTCGGTCTCGAACCGCCAGTTGAGCCCCGGCATGTCCAGGGTCTTGATGTAGCCCGCCGGGATGTGGATCCACATGTTGCGGTCCCGGCCCCCGGCCTCGAGCAGCAGCACCCTGACCTGCGGGTTCTCGGTCAGCCGGCACGCGAGCGCGCACCCGGCCGATCCGGCCCCGACGATGACGTAGTCCCAGACGGGATCCTGCATTGCCATGTTCCGCTCCGAAATCACCCACCACCCGCCGCACTGCGGCGGGTCGTCGTCGCCAGTCCGCTACCACGCTCTACCCCGTGCAGTCGAGCCGGGACCGCGCGGATTGCCCTTGCACCGCGAGCTCGCACTGGAAGGGAACGCGGAACCTGAGCGTCATGCGTGAACGGGACCCGACGACGCCCGGAAACGGCACCCTGGCCGACGCTCGTTCCCCTGCTGAGCTAGCCGCTACCACCGCGACAGGGCCTCCTTCACCACAGGTCTTCCGCCGTGCCTTCGAAGATATAGTCATTCAGAAACATGCGCTGACCGAACAGGTTACGTTCGACTTCGGTCAATGCGGCTTCCCTGCAGATATCGTCCCAACCGTTCCGGATGGTGCTGATCTGTCGTGCGATGATATCCTTCGATGCTCTCTCGCTGAGCTGGAAACTGGGTGCGGCTTCGAGGCAGGCCGCAAGTGTGCTCGTCCGTTTGTCTCCGACGATCAGCATCGCCTGGCTGGCCACATTGCCGGTACGGCTTTGCGGGCAGATGTCATAGGCAGGGGTCAGGGTGAGGTGCTTGCCGTCCCAGAAGCCCGCATGGTTGCGGGCGTGATCGTCGGTATTGCCGCACAGGACGTTGAATACAAGCCGTCCGTACAACTCGTGCAGTGTCGCCCTCGGCGAGGTGAAGCGGTGCCGGATGATCTCCGCGAGGTCTTCATAACTGGCGTAGCGCGCCATCATTTCA
Source organism: Alphaproteobacteria bacterium (assembly GCA_022822665.1). GTDB lineage: Bacteria > Pseudomonadota > Alphaproteobacteria > Thalassobaculales > Thalassobaculaceae > Bin52. The sequence goes on from JAJEAR010000039.1 coordinate 140,524, forward strand.
TCGAGGCCGAACAGCGTCAGCGCCGAGATCATCGCCTTGCGCGTCCAGTCGTCCTTCGTCCTCGCGCGGTCGAAACGCTCGACCAGCAGCACATCCTTGCCGGCGACGCGCTCAAGACGCACGGGGGCGACGTCAAGCCCCGCCTTGGCAGCAAGGCGCATGGCGACATATTCCGCCTTCACCACGTTGTAGGTGTCGGTCGAAGACGAGAACTTGGCGATCATCTTTGTGTCGCCGTCTTGGATCATCACCTTCGGGCGCGCACCGCCGAGCGACGTACCGTGGAACAGCGCCTGATCAAGATCGGGCGTCAGCGGCACGCCATTCTCGACTTTCTCGACGGCGCTCTGAAGCTCTTCGAGCGTCGCGGTCGGAACGGCCCGCGGTACGTACTCCGAAGGGGAGTGCTGGAAGTCCAGAGCACCGATACGGTCGGAACCGGATCGCAGCAAATAGGTCAACTCACCGAGCACAGCGGTATCGACATCATTGCCCCTGCGTCCGAACGTCCGGTTCAGGATGACGCGACGGCCCCACGCATCGGGTGCGGCATCGCGCAGGCATCCGGCCATGCTCAGCCCGGCTTCGGGCGCGATCGCTCCGCCGCGCAACGGCAGTTCCGGCTCGTAGATCGGGATGCGGTCGTTCCGGTCCAGATAGCTTTGACCGTAGTTGAAGATCAGCCGCTCGCCGTCTCGCGCGAGGCGACCCGCGATGACCGGTGCGGTCGCGCCGGGCAACCATATCCAGACATAGGCCTCCTCCGGCGCATCCGTGTCGGGTCGATCAGAAGTCATCCTTCACCTTCGTCGTTCCCGTACGGACGGATTGCGGCAGCAGGGCGAGCTTGTCTCGTTCCATCGACAGATGGCGCGTCAGGGTTGCCGGTTCGGCTTCGAACAGGCGCAACCCGACAATGGCAGCCACCTCAAAGGCCGCACCGATGGAGGAGCCCATTTCGCCCTTTTCGATGCGGTGCACGAGGCCACGCGACGTCCCGGCGCGTTCGGCGACATCGGCGACCGTCATATCGCGTTCGATGCGCGCGTTACGGATCATCAACCCGAGCAGCGCCACGGCTTCGCGGGAGTAGCGGGAATAGCTCCTGTATGCGAGCTTTGCCATTGCTCTTTTAGCTCCATAAATGGACCATAAAGTCCAACCATGACCTAATTATAGGTCATTAGAGCCATTTGAAAACCGCTGGCCGAGATTGGCGGAGAGACACAGACCGATCCTGACAAGAGGTATCGGGACCAGTCCGTGGCGGACGTTCAGGTCGGATCGTTCTCTCGTTTCCCTGCCTCGGATGGAGAGCGGCCGACCGCGACGGTCTTCGCCTGTCTGTGCAGTTCCCCCTTGTTGCCGACAGGAAGGAACGCCAGGCGCGATGGACCGACGTGATCACCGTCTACGACGCAGTACGGGTATACGGAACACGCAGCCTGTTGCGTGCGAAGGAAACGCGGGGTTCCCCCCTGTGCGGACACAGGGGGCGGCGAGCCCGGGTTTCGCGTCGTCCCGGGTGTCGTGCTTGCTGGCCGGCGCGTCCGCGCCGGTTTACAGCATCGACAGGTCCGGGCTGCCCGAGGGCCCGAAATGCGCCTCGATCGCCATGGCCAGCGACAGCGCGTGGGCATCCGCGCCGTTGCGGCACATGATCTGGAACCCGACCGGCAGGTGGGACCCGAACTGCTGGATCGGCGTCGTTACCGCACACTGCCTGAACAGGTTCGAGGGCTGGGTGTTGCGCGAGGCCAGGAACGAGCGCGCGAGCGCGGCCGGATCGGCAAGGTCTGCGACCGCCATCGGCAGGAACTGACAGGTGGGGCCGATCCAGGCGTCGAGTCCCTCCATCGCCCGGTCGGCCTCGGCCGAGAGTTCATGGTGCCGCCGGATTGCCGCGGCATGCTGGACACCGGTGATCTCGAAGCCCTTCTCCGCCCGCGCGCCGGTCACCGGATCCATGTTGGGACGCGCCTGGCGGAACCCGTTCTCGCCGAGTGCGGCCAGGAGCTCCGGCGGGCAGATTGCTGGGAACATCCATTCACGCTCGCTGGGGTCCGGGATGTCGACATCGACGATCTCCACCCCGGCGGCACGAAGCGAGGCGACCGCCGCCTCCATGCAGGCCGCCACCTCCGGCTCGCAGTCCTCGGAGAAGTAGCCGGTGGGCAGCCCGAGGCGCATCCCGGCCAGCGGCCGGGGGCCGGGCACCGGCTCGCCGGTCATGGCGGTGTGAACCAGGGCCGCGTCGCGTGCGCTGCGGGTCAGCGGACCGATGGTGTCCAGCGTCGGCGAGAGCGGGAACACCCCGTCGGTCGGATACAGACCGATCGTCGTCTTGTGGCCGAAAATCCCGTTGAAACAGGCCGGGATCCGCACCGATCCTCCGGTATCGGATCCAATCGCAAAGGCGCACAGACCTGCAGCCGTCGCCACGCCCGACCCGCTGGAGGATCCGCCGGGCGCGCGGTGGACCTGCATGTCCCACGGATTCCACGGGGTTCCCCGCGCCTCGTTGACACCGTTCGCACCGAGCGCAAACTCCACCGTCCGGGTCTTGCCCAGGATCACGCAACCGGCGCTGCGCAGCCGCCGGACATAGGGCCCCTCGGGCCCGGTGATGTGCGACGCGTCGTACAACGACCCGTTGGTGAGCGGCATGCCCTCGACGGCATAGATGTCCTTGACGGCAACCGGGACTCCCATGAGAGGGCCGAGATCGGTGCCCGCCGCAACCAGTCCGTCGATCGCCTGCGCGGCGGCAAGCGCCTGTTCGGGGGCGACGTGCTGGAAAGAGCCGAGTCGGTCGTCAAGCGCCTCGATACGGTCGAGAAAGGCGCGGGTAACCGCGGTGGCGGTGGTTTTTCCGGCCCGCAGATCGCGGGCGAAACCGGTGATCTGGCAGTCCTGCAGGGGATCGGGTGCAACGGAGGCCATCGGCGCTCTCCATGGTTTGAATGACGTTGTCGAACCTCCTACAATCCCGCCATCCCTGCAAGTTCCGTTCACAGGGTCCCCGTCATTGCGTCACTTCGTCCGTTCCGGTTGACGACCGGACCCGCCCAGAACCGACAGGAAGCACCCTGCACCATGATCAGTCACCACGGAGCCCTCGTGCACACCGTCATTCTCGCCGCCGCGGCGGACAGCGAGCTTGCCGGCAGCGAACTCGACACCATCGGCGACATGATCCTGGGGCTGCCGGTGTTCTCCGACTACCCGCGGGAGAACTTCGCCGGGTCAGCCGCCGCCTGCATGGAACTGCTCTCGGAACCGGACGGACTCGACGTGGCGATCGACCTGATCAGCGGGTCGCTGCCTCCGGAACTGCGCGCCACCGCCTACGCGCTCGCCTGCGACGTGATCGCGGTGGACGGGGTGGCGACCCAGGAGGAACTGCGGTTCCTCGAAATGCTGCGCCACACGCTCGACGTCGACCGGTTGACCGCGGCGGCCATCGAACGCGGCTCGGCGGCGCGCTACGCCCGGTACAAGGCGCCCGAATAGGAAAACGCCCCCCGGACGGGTATCCGGGGGGCGTTGTCGTAGGGTCGTGGAGGGGAGGGGCTAGAAGTCCATCCCGCCCATGCCGGGGGCGCCGCCCGCCGGCATCGCCGGCTTCGGCTCCGGCTTCTCGGCGATCATGGCCTCGGTGGTGACCAGCAGACCGGCGACCGACGCCGCATTCTGCAGGGCAATTCTCACCACCTTGGTCGGATCGATGATGCCCGCCTTGACCAGGTCGACGAACTCGCCCTCCTGGGCGTCGAAGCCCCAGTTGATGTCGTCCGACTCGAGCAGCTTGCCGACGATAACCGAGCCGTCCTCGCCCGAATTCTCGGCAATCTGGCGGGTCGGGGACTGCAGCGCCTTACGCACGATGTTGATACCCACGACCTGGTCGTCGTTGGCTGGCTTCAGCGCATCAAGCACCTTCGCCGAATAGACCAGGGCCGCACCGCCGCCGGGAATGATGCCTTCCTCGACCGCGGCCCGGGTGGCGTGCATCGCGTCCTCGACCCGATCCTTGCGCTCCTTCACCTCGACTTCGGTCGCACCGCCGACGCGGATCACCGCGACGCCGCCGGCCAGCTTGGCCAGCCGCTCCTGCAGCTTCTCGCGATCGTAGTCGGAAGTGGTCTCGTCGACCTGCACCCGGATCTGGCCGCACCGGGCCTCGATCTCGGACTTCTCGCCGGCGCCATCGACGATGGTGGTCTCTTCCTTGGAGATGCTGACCCGCTTGGCGGTTCCGAGCATGTCGAGCGTCACGCTCTCGAGCTGGATGCCGAGGTCCTCGGAGATCACGGTACCGCCGGTCAGGATGGCGATGTCCTCGAGCATGGCCTTGCGGCGATCACCGAAGCCAGGCGCCTTGACGGCGGCAACCTTGAGCCCGCCGCGCAGCTTGTTGACCACCAGGGTGGCCAGGGCCTCGCCTTCGACGTCCTCGGCAATGATCAGCAGCGGCCGGGCGCTCTGGACCACCGACTCGAGGATCGGCAGCATGGCCTGGAGGTTCGACAACTTCTTCTCGTGCAGCAGGATGTACGGGGTTTCAAGCTCGCACACCATCTTCTCGGAGTTGGTGACGAAGTAGGGCGACAGGTACCCGCGGTCGAACTGCATGCCCTCGACGACGTCGAGCTCGGTGGCAAGCGACTTCGCTTCCTCGACCGTGATGACGCCCTCGTTGCCGACCTTCTCCATCGCCTTGGCGATCATCTGGCCGATTTCGCCCTCTCCGTTCGCCGAGATCGTGCCGACCTGCTCGACCTCGGAGGAGGTGGAGATCTTGCGCGACTTGTTCTCGAGATCGGCCACGATGGCCTCGACCGCGGTGTCGATGCCGCGCTTCAGGTCCATCGGGTTCAGACCGGCGGCAACCGCCTTCGAACCCTCGCGCACGATCGCCTGCGCCAGGACCGTCGCGGTGGTGGTGCCGTCACCGGCGTTGTCGTTCGCTTTCGACGCGACCTCGCGCACCATCTGTGCGCCCATGTTCTCGAACTTGTCTGCAAGCTCGATTTCCTTGGCGACCGTCACGCCGTCCTTGGAAATCCGCGGTGCGCCGAACGACTTGTCGAGCACGACGTTCCGGCCCTTCGGGCCGAGGGTCGCCTTGACCGCATCAGCGAGAATGTCGACGCCGTGCATCATCTTGGCACGTGCATCGACGCCAAACTTGACTTCCTTCGCAGCCATCTGACTGGGTTCCTCTTCCTGGATTGTCGGGTGATGCGTGAGAGCCTGGTCAGGCCGCCTTGCGGTCGGCGCCAGCGTTCTCGATCACGCCCATGATGTCGGATTCCTTCATGATCAGCATCTCGTCGCCGTCGATCTTCACCTCGGTGCCCGACCACTTGCCGAACAGGATGATGTCGCCGACCTGGACATCCAGCGGCGTTACCTTGCCGGAATCGTCACGCCCGCCGGGCCCGACGGCGATCACCTCGCCTTCCATCGGCTTTTCCTTGGCGGTATCGGGGATGATGATGCCGCCCGCGGTCTTCTCCTCGCTGTCGACGCGACGGACCAGGACGCGGTCGTGCAAAGGCCTGAAACCCATGCCGTTCCTCCATGTTGAAGTCTGGTACTCAGAATGAACCCGGACACCGGGAGAGGCACGGCCACGCCAGCGGCTGTTAGCACTCGGTCCCGGTGAGTGCTACGCCATATGGGACCATTGCCGCGCGGCGTCAAGGCCGCAGTACAATTTTTTTGCGCGCCGGTCGCCGGCCGGCGGGCACAGGGCCCCGGAACCGGCCTCACGCAGGGCGCGGGCCGGCCCGGAACAACGCATCGGAAACGGGCGGACTAGAAGAAAACGTAGGAACGAACCACCACGTTCTTGCGGCACGGCGCATCGATGGGCGTGGTCGGGTCGATGCAGGCAGTGTGGAACGACCAGCGCGAGACCGATCCGTCGGTGACCGAGTCGTAGCACTTCAGCATCGAGACCTCGTGGGGCTGCTGGCGCGGGAACCAGTACCACTCGTGGTCCGGCCGGTGGGTAAACCGGGTGGTCTCGCCAACGCGGTCATCGTAGATGCGGTAGTTGGTGATGTAGGGCTGGTCGGCAAACGACGGCCAGGCACACAGCACGAACGGAAACTGCTGCACGGTCTCCATCGGCTTGGCCAGGTTGATGGACATGAAGCGGCGCGACATCTTCGCGTCCGCCTCGGCCTCGGTGTAGTGCTGCCTGCGCCCGAAGTTCCGCAGGTTGCGGGTCAGCAACTCGCGGCAGCGCACCCGGCCGCTGTTGTCGTTCAGGTCATTGTGCACCAGGTTGACATACCGGGCGTTCACACCGGGATTCTTCGCATCCTGGTCCTCGGTCCGGTCACCCTGGTAGTCCTTGTCGAACACGTCGTGGTTGTAAACCAGCGCGTCGGTCGCACCGGGGAAGAAGTCGAGCAGCAGCTTCTCGATTTCCGGGTAGAACACCCGCTCCACCTCGGCGGCATCGTAGAAGTTGGTGCACCGGGACTCCATGTGGGCAAGCGAGACCCCGAGCCGGTCCATCGCCTCCGGGCTGCGCACCGTCAGTCCCGGGTAGTACTCGTCGATCCGGCGCGCGTCGCGCAGGACATGCGGGAAATAGAGGCTGCGCTTTCCGCCCTCGCTGTCTGCTTCCCGCAGCAGCCGGGCCTCATCCGCGCGCGCCGGATCCCGCCACAGGGCATTCGACGGCACCACCGAGTAGGACGGGTATTCGTAGACGGTGTAGCGCAACGGCAGGACCACACCACCCTCCGGCGCGGTCATGCCGCTCGTGCGGATGTGTTCGATGCACTCGCCGTAGGTACGGAACCCGGGGCCCCACTGCGTGGGAACCGGGCCCGGAGGCGCATTCTCGATCTCCTCGACCAGCGCACGGCTGTGGCCCTCGGCAATCTGCTTGAGCGCCGCCTCGAGCGCCGCCGTTGTCCCGGCGTCCCCGTTCCTGTCGAAAGACATGTAGGAAAGGCCGCCGTTTGCCGCGATCGGCGTCGGCTGTCCCTTCGTGAGTTCGAAGCTCGGCACGAAGGCGGATGCCGTTCCAGACTGCGTGGACTCGGTGCTGGTATCGAGTTGTTCCATAGGTCCGTTCCCTTCCGGTGGGCGCACGCATGGTGGCACAGGACGCCCGGGATTTCCAGTACCGGGCCCGCGTTGAAGACAGCGACGGGCGCACATACCATGTCCCGTGCAAAACGGCACGTGGAACGGATGACAGCATGGCACGGCGCAGTATCCGGGCCCGGGACCTGCCCGATAACGGTCCCGGCAGCGGCTGGTACCGCTGCCTGCCGGAGCCGCCGCCCGCGCGCCGGGTCACCGGTGACATCCGCGCCGATTACGCCGTCGTCGGCGCCGGCATCTGCGGCTGTTCGGTTGCCCGGCGCCTCGGCGAACTCAGGCCAGACGCCTCCATTGCGCTGGTCGACGCCGCGCGTCTCGGTCACGGGACCTCCGGGCGCAACGCCGGGTTCCTGCTCGATCACCACAGTCACGGTGGCGTGGACCACCTCGAGACCGCGCGCAAGAACGACCGGCTGTCCGCGGCCGGCACGTCCTGGCTGCGCGAGCTGGTCCGTGACCACCAGATCCGGTGCCAGTGGAGCGACTGGGGTCGGGTCTACGTCGCCGCCACCCCGGCCGGTCTCGACGCGCTCGCCGGCGTGGGGTCGGGTTTCGACGCGCTCGCCGTCGACTGGCAGCGTCTCGGGCGCGACGCGGTCACGCGGCTGACCGGGTCCGGCTACTACCTCGCCGGCATCCGGGCCGGCGGGTCCGCCCTGGTCCAGCCGGCGGCCATGATGCGCGGCCTGGGCACCTCCCTGCCGGCGAATGTCGAACTCTACGAGGACAGCCCGGTGCACGAGATCGACACCCGCGGCGGCTACCGGCTCGTCTGCCCCGAGGGCGTCATCGCAACGGGGACGGTCATCTTGTGCACCCATGTGGCTGCCGGGCGGATGGGGGTCGCGTCGGCCCGGGTGGTGCCGGTCGCCACCTTCGCCAGCCTCACCGAACCGCTGTCCGACCACCAGGCCGCGATGCTGGGGAACGGTTCCGAGTTCGGACTGCTTCCCGCGCACCCCAATGGCAGCACCGTGCGGTTGACGCGTGACCGCCGGATCCTGATGCGCAATTCCCTGCGCTACTCACGCACCGGGCGGTATTCCACAGCCCTGATCGAGGAGATGGCGGCGGTCCATCGCCGCAGCATCGCCGCACGTTGGCCCGACCTCGGCGACGTCGCGTTCACCGGGACCTGGGGAGGCGTCCTCGGCTTCACCCGCAACGAAGGCGCCGTGTTCGGGCAGTTCCGTGACGGGCTGTTCGCACTGGTCTCCCCGGACGCAGCCCCGATGACCCGGGGAGCGATCGGGGGCAAGCTGCTGGCCGAACTCATATGCGGTCATGACAGTGACCTGCTGCGGGTGATGCTGTCGGTTCCCGCCGCAGCCCGGATCCCGCCGGACCCGCTGCTTCGCCTGCTGGTCAACCGGCGCCTAGGCCGAAGTTCCCCCTGAATCCCAGCTGACATTCGAGCCAAGTCAGTGACCTGGCGGGATTTTTTCGGGCTTTTGGGCCATTGATTGTACCCATGTAAATATGACTTTATCTGTTGACAGCAAGTGCCGATTATGCAT
>JAJEAR010000081.1 GCA_022822665.1 Alphaproteobacteria bacterium
ACCTGGTGGAACACCGCCCGCAGTACCGGCCGCCCGCCGATCGCGTCCCGCGCCTCCAGCCACTCGAGCACCTGCCAGGCGATCGCCTCGCCCTCGCGGTCCGGGTCGGTGGCGAGCACCAGCGCGTCGGCCTTGCCCAGCGCCCGGGCGATCGCGCCCAGCTTCCTGAGCGCGCCTTGCCGGCCTGGAAGGCCATCGCGAAGCCGTCGCCGGGATCCGCCGAGCCCGCCTTTGCCGGCAGGTCGCGCAGATGGCCCCGCGTTGCGATCGCCCGGGAGCCGGGCCCGAGCCACGCGCCAACGGTCCTCGCCTTGGCCGGCGATTCGACCACCACCACCTGCCTCCGGCCGCCCCGGCGCGCCGCGCTCCGGGACCGCCGGGTCGCACCGCCCGCCGCCCCCTTGTCCTGCCCCTGCCGCCTTTCCATCGCCCCGTCTCCCGCGGCGGGACCCGGTCCCGAGACCCCTCGCAGGAGGACAGGGACGGGGGCGTCGCACCGCATGGTGGGCGAAGGGCAATAGCCGCGCGAATGCCCAAAAAGCGGAGGTCTCAGGCGCACCGGCGATGAACCAGCCCCGTCAGTCCCGCAAGGGGCGCTCTCCCTGACGGCGCGCCAATGCCCATTTCGGCAGACCGGCACGCATATGCTGGAATCGGCGATGTTGTCGGCACCCTTACCTTGCCCGCGATACCGTGAGCAGCCTCCGCGGCGCGCATTGGCGAAGACTTCGGGCGCGACTTGGATGCTCCGAAGCGGCACCGCCAGTGTCAGGTGACGGAATCCGACCATCGCGCATAGCCGTCCCGGGCTTGTGTCATCGTTTCTCTCGTGTCCGAAGTTTGTGGCATTTTTCGGACACCACGGTCATCTCCCGATCTATGCTGTGGAAGCCACCTGACCACGCTGCCCTGCCGGAAATCAATTCCGGGGCTACGCACGTCGCTGGGCGAAGCCAAGTTCTGGTGCCACGCCCTGCGGAATTCCTTGATCACTGTCGCCAAGCGCGCAGTGATGTTGTCCCCTTCGCTCACCAAGCCGCCGGTCAACCACGCCCAGTCCAACGACGTGCCCCAAGAATACGCCGCCGAATTGACCTTCTTATATCAATGCTCGAGAGTATTCCCGCATTTAGTATTATGTCTCCATATTTTATGACAAGTCCTCAGTAGTCTCCAAAATGAAGTGCCATCCGGACTGCAAACAGCCCGCCTCGCTTGCCGTGGACGGAAATGCCTCGCGGCGGGAAGGACGGCAGGTAGCGGGATGGACGGATGTCCGAAACAGGACAAGACGGTGGACAAGGGGTCCGGAGGAGCCGTGCGTGGGCGCTCTCCAACCAGTCGGCGGAGCGAAAGGCACGGGCCAGCGACGCGCCTGGGCCCGGCGCACACTGCATCCGGTAGCGGTCATTGCGCGCAGGGAACAGGTGCGGGACACCCCACTGCGGTGCGAGCCATGTGCACGGGCGACAATGCGTTGCGGCAACGGCCGTACACCATGCGTGAAATGTCCCGGCGGTCAGCTGATCCTGGCATTCGTTCCCGCTTCGTCGGACAAGATGCCGGCGTGGCGATTGGTGAGCACGCCCGCGCGCGCCCGGATCGGGGTGTCTTGTGGAGCGTCGGCGCCACCGCCGCCGGCGAACCGTCCGGCAACAGCGCCGTCGAGCGTGGAACTTCGACAGTCCGATGCCGGTCGTTGGTCATGTCGTTCTCCTTTCAACGGGACGACCGCTGCGCCGCAGGGCAACCATTGCGCCCGTTCCCTGCCCGTTACCCTGGTCATTCCCCGGCGGAGAACGCTTCGGTGAATTTCGGGTTCGCGGGTTGACGGTTTCCGCCTGCGACGCGGAGCAGATCCACGGGTACGGTGCGCGCATGTTCCACGTCGCGATCATCGAGCCGACCCCCGTTACCGGTTCCGGGGCGGCCCTCCCTGTGTGAACAGTATTCTGACGGCAGATACCGTGCCGTACCGATCGGGCGGATCGCGTTTCCGAACGAACGTGAAGCGGATGACAACGAAATCCCGGGCGAGTACCAAAGGCTTGCATCGCATGTCCTGGCCCGCAGGGTCCGGGGAGAGGAAACCGCCTTGGCAGATCGAGTCAGGAAGGATGACGGTCCGGTCCTCGTCTGGTTCCGGCGCGACCTGAGGCTGTCCGACAATCCCGCGCTCACCTGGGCCCGGGAAACCGGTTGCCCCGTCATTCCCTTCTTCGTGCTCGACGATGAGGAACTCAGGATCGGAGGTGCATCGCGATGGTGGCTCCACGGAAGCCTGAGCGCGCTCAGCGATGACCTGGCGCGCATTGGCAGCGGGCTGGTACTGCGCCAGGGTTCCGCCGGCACGGTGATTGCGTCGCTCGCGCGGGAGACCGGGGCACGGAGCATTGTCTGGAACCGGCTCTACGAGCCGGCTCCTGTCAGGCGGGACACGGAGCTGACGGCGCACTGTCGGGAGCTGGGCCTGGCGCCCCGATCCTTCAACTCTGCATTGCTGTTCGAGCCCTGGACCGTCCGCACGCGTGCGGGTGAACCCTACCGGGTGTTCACACCGTTCTGGCGCCAGTGCCTGAGCCTCGGCTTCGAGCCACCCGGTGGCACGGTACGACGGCTGTCGCCACCGGCACGCTGGCCCGCGGGCGAGGAACTGGCCGGCTGGCGGCTCCGGCCCGAGGCCCCGGACTGGGCCACCGGTCTGCGGGAAGTCTGGAGCCCGGGCGAGGCCGGCGCCCGGCTTCGGCTCGAACGGTTCCTGAGGGATCCCCTCCACGGCTATGCGCAGGGTCGCGAGTTTCCGGCGGGGCGGGGCACCGGTATGCTCTCTCCCCACCTGCACTTCGGGGAGATCGGCCCGCGGCAGGTCGTCGACGTGATCGGTCCACTCGAGCCCGGGAGCGGCGCCTATGCCTTTCTTCGCCAGATCGGCTGGCGCGAATTCAGCTACCGCCTGCTTCACCACAATCCTGACATGGTCTCGGTCAATCTGCAGCGCAGGTTCGACCGCATGCCCTGGCGCGACGATCCTGAAGGTCTTCGGGCATGGCAGCGCGGACGGACGGGATATCCGCTGGTGGATGCGGGAATGCGGGAGCTCTGGACGACGGGCTGGATGCACAACCGGGTCCGGATGGTCGTTGCATCCTTCCTCACCAAGCACCTGCTGATCGACTGGCGGCTCGGCGCCGAGTGGTTCCTCGACACGCTCGTGGATGCCGATCTCGCCAACAACACTGCCGGCTGGCAGTGGGTTGCCGGGAGCGGTGCGGATGCCGCACCCTATTTCCGCATCTTCAATCCCCTCGCCCAGTCACGCCGCTTTGATGCCGCGGGCGACTATCTTCGACGCTGGCTCCCGGAATTGCAGCACTTGCCCGACACGTGGATCCACGCGCCCTGGGAAGCGCCGGAACCCGTCCTTGCCGATGCCGGAATACACCTCGGCGAAACCTGGCCGCTCCCCATCGTGGACCATGGACCGGCACGTGCAAGGGCGCTGGACATTTACAGGACCATGATCCGCAACGGTTCGTAGAGACTGGAACTCCCCGGCACCGGCTCGTGCGTATGAGCCGGGGAGCCGCGTGCATCGCAGGCACGATCGGCTCCGGCGCCTTGAAACCCGCTCTTCCGACATGCGCAGCGTCGGCCGATGTCGTGCACACCGTGCCGACCGTTCGGACAGTTTCGAGCCCGGTCCCGGCCGATGACCGTCGGCGCCCCGGCCCGATGTGCCTTCTTCCCCGTGCCGGGATTTGCGCATCAGTGCGGTGCGAACCGCATGTGATCCCCCTCCGGCCGGATCCCGAACTGACCGTTCGGCGGGCCGAGATGAGAACACATTCGCTGCGATGGGAAAGGACTGCGACAGGCACGCGGCGGACAGCCCTACGATCAGCTGAACCGTGCCTGCTCACACCGGATCGAAGAGCGGTATGTTCATTGCACGGGCGATATCGTTCATCCGTCGGTCGTAGCTCGCGAGTTCCACTTCCTGACCCAGATCCATCAGATATGCGCACGACGCCAGATGCAGGGCGTCAAGGGTCCGAGGCGGGGCCGGACCGGGAACGGCATCCAGCGCCCGCGCCAGGACTCCCGGGGCCAACTCCAGCAGTGCGACCCTTCCGACAAGCCGGCTCGCTGCCTCGCCATGCGAGGCTGCAAGACCGCGTGCGTGCAGTGGTATCCATACCTCACATTCAAGGAGCCGGCTCGACACCAGCGTCCCGTCCCAAAGCGAAACCGGGGGCTGGCGGTCCTCGTCAGCAACCAGGCCAGCGCGACAGACGTGTCGATACAGGTCACCGGTCGCGCCGGCTCTCGTCGAGTTCGGCCAGAACCTCGTCCAGACTGGCGATCGGGGCGGGTCTGGGCGGTGGTCCCGAGCCCGCCAGCGCCGGTGGCGTGAGCACGCCGGATCGGAGCGCCTCGGCCAGGAACGCGTCGGCGAGGACCGGGCTCCGGTCTCCCTGATCGGGCCCAACTCGGCCACCACGCGGTCAGGGTCGGTCACCAGGATCGTCTCGCCGGACGCCGCAAGCCGCACGTACTCGCTCAGCTTGCTGTTCAGGACCTTGATGCCGACCGATCTCATGTCGAAATAGGTAGGACCGATCGCTACCTTGCAAAGTGCCAACCGCGTCGGTCCGTATTGGCGCACAGGCCGGAATATCCGGGACTGACGGACTTCGGTGCAGGTACGGGACCGTGGGTCAACCTTGAGCATGGTTTCCGATTGCAGAGAGGGCATCACCGGCGGTCTCGTGAAGGAGGTCCGGATCAATGGTTCCGTCATCGCGACCGGGAGCACGGTCTGCACGGGAATGGATCCGGCCATCTTCGATTTCGTTGTCGCCCCAGCCGCAACCATGATCGGTTCCGTTCGCATCGTCCGCGCCATCTGCATGCCAAAGGGCCAGGCTCCAAACACGACCCGTCCATAGGGGTACTCGGGATGCGGCGGTCGATTCGACGGTCCCGCCCGGGGCTTGCCGACCCGCCGCACGGTGGCCACGGCCGGTTCGGGATGGTATCTCCGGCCTGTCAGGCGGACGGGGTGCGGGCATTGTCGCGCACTTGATCAGGGGGCAGTGGCGTGCGGGACAGGGGCGAGCGTTTCCAGGTTTCGATCGGGGAGCTGAACGGCGCGCTGGGCGATCTCGGGACCCTCCTGCCGCTGATGCTGGGTGCGATCTTTCTCGCCGGTCTCGCCCCGGTGCCGGTCGTACTCGGCTTCGCAGCCTTTTACCTCGTCACCGCCTTCGTGTACCGGCTGCCGATCCCGGTCCAGCCGATGAAGGCGGTGGCCGCGGTGCTTCTGACCACGGGGGCGACCGCTCCGGAAGTCGCGGCCGCGGGCGTTCTGCTCGGCTTCGCCCTTCTTGTTCTCGGTGCAACCGGATGGATCGGGTGGCTGGCCCGGGTCATCCCGCAACCGGTGCTGGCCGGGCTGCAGCTCGGTCTCGGCATCACGCTCGCGTTGATGAGCCTGAAACTGATGGGAACGTCGCCGCCGGTCGCCATCGCGGCCCTGCTGATCCTCTCGGGCGCCCTCGTCGTTCGATGGTTGCCGGCAGCCCTGCTCGCGCTGGTGGCCGCGACCGTGCTTGCCCTCGTCCTGGAGGTCCCCGGCCTCACTCCTGTCGCCCGGCCTGACCTGTTTGGCCTGGCCGCGAGTGTTGTTCCGTCACTCGATGAGATCGAGCGTTCGCTGACGGTGCTCGCGCTGCCGCAGCTCTCGCTCACGATTACCAACGCGGTCCTCCTGACCGCGCTGGTCGCCGGTGACCGGTTCGGCGAACGCGCCGCCCACGTCACACCGGCCCGGCTGGCATGCACCAGCGGACTTGCCAACCTGCTTCTTGCTCCTCTCGGCGCCCTGCCGATGTGCCATGGGGCCGGTGGCCTCGCAGCCCACTACCGGTTCGGGGCCCGCGGCGGAACCGCTCCGCTGTTCCTCGGTCTCGCGCTGGCCGCGGTCGCCCTGGCGCCGTCGGGTCTTGCCCTGGTTGCCCTGATCCCGGCTGCCGGCCTGGGAGCACTGCTGCTGGTGGCGGCGGGTGAACTTGCCCTTGGCCGGCGCCTGCTCGGCAGTCCGCCGTCACACTGGCCGGTCATCGCGATCACCGCGGGCGTGACCGTCTGGACCGACCCGTTCCAGGGTCTGCTCGCGGGTGCGGCCGCATCCCTGTTCGTCCACTTGGCCGAGAAGGGTGCCCGGCATTTGCGTGAACTGCGCCATTCCGGGGCGAGGCGCTGACGCGCAGTCCGCGCAAGGGCTGCAGCAGTGATGCTGAACTCTCATCAAGTCCGTTCATATGTCTACAAACATGGGCGCCGGGTCGGGAGGCTGACGGGGTCAGCGGGACAGCGTCCCTCCATGCAGGGACTGCGCAGGCAGCATTGACATGCATCCATGTTTTGTTCTATGTTTGATCAATGCAGAGAGACGTGAGCACAGGGGAGGCGGCCGAGGCTCCGGGCGTCCCGGTGGTGACGCTCCGGCGCCGGGAAGGGTCCGGGAAGCTGTCAGGTGAGCGCACGCCGGGCGGCCACCGGCGTTACGACCTCCCGAAGCTGCGTCTGGAACTGTTCCAGGCCACCCCGGAGGATGAGAGCCGGACGATCGCCTGTGCGCGCGTGCCGAGCCATGACCGGAAGGCGGATCTGGAGTGCCGGTAGCAGGTGCTTGAGCTGTACTGCGCGCGTCGGGGCTGGACCTTCGATGTTGTATCGGACCTGGGTTCCAGTATGGACGATCACAAGAAGCGGCGAAAAAAAGGCTCCTGGACGCGACGGTGTTCTCGGCCCGGCTCCACAGGAGCCGGTCGCGCCGGAACCGCAGGCTGCCGGAGGGTGTCACCCGTGTGGTGCAGGAGGCGGGACCGTGCTGATCGCGCACCGCATTGCGCTCGATCCGACGAACGTGCAGCGGAGCCGTTTCGCGCAGGCGGCCGGGACCGCGCGGTTTGCGTGGAACTGGGCCTTGTCGCAGTGGAGGCGCCGCTACGAGGCGCACCGGGCCGACCCGGACCTCCCGCTGCCGGACGAGGCGGGACTGCGCCGGGCGCTGAACGCGGCGAAGCGGTCCGGGTTTCCCTGGATGTACGAGGTGACGAAGTGCGCCCCGCAGGAGGCGGTGATCGACCTGGGGACGGCGTTCCGGGCGTTCTTCGAGAAGCGCGGGGGCTATCCGCGTTTCAAGAAGAAGGGCGCCGCGCGTGACAGTTTCTGCGCGGCCAACGAGGCGGGGACGTTCCCGGTGGAGGGCCGGCGCATCCGGCTGCCGCGGATCGGCTGGGTGCGGATGCGCGAGGAGCTGCGGTTTTCCGGCAGGCCGAAGCGGGTGACGGTCTCGCGCAGGGCCGACCGCTGGTTCGCGTCGATCCTGGTCGAGACCGACGATATCGGCCCCCTCGCCCATCCGGCCGAGGTGGTCGGCGTAGATCTGGGCGTGAAGACGCTGGCGGTGCTGAGCACGGGTGAGACGATCCCGGGCCCGAAGGCGCACACGCGGCTCCTGGCGGCGAACAGGCGGCGCTCGCGGGCGCTCTCGCGCAAGCGCCTGGGCTCGGCGAACCGCCGAAAGGCGAAGGCGAGGCTGGCCCGCCTGCACGCCCGGATCGCCAATATCCGCCGGGACGCGACGCACAAGGCGACGACGCGCCTGGCGAAGACGTACCGGCGCATCGCCGTCGAGGACCTCAACCTGCGGGGCATGGCGTCCAACCGGCGCCTGGCGCGTTCGATCATGGATGGAGGCTTCTACGATTTCCGCCGCCAGCTGGAGTGCAAGGCGCGGATGTACGGCTCAACGGTGGTACTGGCGGACCGCTGGTACCCCTCGAGCAGGACCTGTTCGGGCTCGCGGTTCGGTCAAGGCCGGACTGGCGCAGTCGCAGCGGACCTTCCGCTGCGACAGCTGCGGCTTCACCCTGGACCGGGACTGGAACGCCGCACGGAACCTGGAGAAGATCGCCGCGAGCTCCGCGGTGACAGCCTGTGGAGGGGCGCGCTCTGGCCCGGCTCGCATGAGCCGGGTGAAACAGGCCCCGGGGAAGCAGGAACCGGACGGCATGGCTGCGCAGCTTTACTCAGAAACCGCCAGCTATGCGTAGGTTCCGGAGAGCGGAACGCCACAGAAGATGCCGGGAGGGACTCGGGGCCGACCAGTCAGCCCATGACGGCTTCGCAGACCAGACGGCGCGCGGTTTCATACCGAAGCGCGGAAGTGCCCGGATCGAAGCGCGAGTACTCGGGGACCCGGCTGTGGCGTGAAGTGCCTGTCCCGGGTCAGGACCACACCTCGAACCCTCGGAACCGTCGGGTCAGCACAAGCCGGTCAACCAGCCGGCGAAAGGGCCGTTGTCCGGGACCATGCGCGTGAACGCATGGAGATCCGGCAAGAATACCGGTCGATCCGGCACCGGTTCAGGACGGGGAACAGGGAACAATCGTCGAGGCCGTTTCACGTCCAGGCACAAACTCCGGCACCCGGTGGCCGACCCGGGAGGCTGGGGCAGGGAGAACAGGGCCTTTACCGGCCCTGGAAACCTGTCGGGAAAGTCCGGGGTGCGGGGTGGTTTCATTGGCGGATCACACGAGGTGAAACTCGGCAAGACCGAGCCTCTCCGCTTCTTCGGCCGTCGAAAGAAATCCGTCGATGAACACGAGATCGTGGCCTTCGAAACCGAAGACGGTATCAGTCCCGTTGTCATTGCGGGACAGGTAGACATGGTCCACTTCGCCATCACCCGTAACGGTATTGTTGCCCGTCACGATCACGTCATCACCAGCGCCGCCCCAGAGAAAGTCGGCCTCGAGATCGCCGTACAGTGTATCGTTTCCCGCGCCTCCGTACAGGATGTCATCGTCCTGGCCGCCACGCATCAGGTCGTTACCGTCGCCGCCCCACAGTTCGTCCCGACCCATGTTGCCGTTCAGGAAGTCGTCACCGTCACCTCCGATGAGTGTGTCCCATTGTTTCCGCAGGTGAATCGTGTTGGTTCGTGTCCTTCCGGGAGACCATGTGCCCTCATTCTGACCACCGAAGATCGTGTCGTTTCCCGGACCGCCATCCAGACTGTCGGCGCCGGCATTACCATTGATCAAGTCGTTTCCTTCTCCACCAATGATGGTGTCGCGATCGTCGGTCCCGTCGTAGCCTTGACGGGTCAGATAACTGGTGAACACGACCCCGTTGCCGAACAGTACGTCGTTTCCTGGCCCCCCGACTATGTGATCGGCCCCGAAATTGCCCGCGATGGTGTCGTGGCCCGCACCACCGTTGAATTGCTCGTTCGTTGCATCGCCCCTGTACATGTCGTCAACGTCACCTTCGTCGTTCTCGTCTCCTTCGTCGCCCTCGTCGCCTTCATCACTCTCGTCGCCCTCGTCGCCCTCATCCCCTTCGTCACCCTCGTCCCCCTCGTCGCCCTCGTCGCCATCTGCGAATTCGTACCCCTCGTCGCCTTCGTCGCCCTCGTCACTTTCGTCGCCCTCATCTCCCTCATCGCCCTCGTCACCCTCGTCGCCTTCATCCCCCTCATTTCCTTCATCGCCCTCATCGTTGTCGTCTTCATCTCCCTCGTCGCCTTCATCTCCCTCGTCGCCTTCATCACTTTCGTCGCCCTCGTTCCCTTCGTCGCCCTCGTCACCTTCGTCGCCTTCGTCGCCCTCGTCTCCTTCGTCGTCATCGTCGTCGTCTTCGTCATCGTCGTCGTCTTCGTCATCCGATGCGGACATGACATCCGTCGCGTCGGCCAGAAACCGTTCCTCACCGAACGGGATCTCTCGCTGCAAATTCCGGTCGTTCAATGTCAATCCCGCGTCAAACGGAACACCGGCATCCCGCCCCGGAGAGGTTTCGTCTCCCGTATTTGCCCCGTTTACCATCGTCCCTCTCCCGCCGTTCCTGACGATCCCGCTGCGGCCCTGCGGCCGACCGGGATGATCGCCCCCGTGACCGTGGCAACGATTTCACCGCCGAATCCCGTGTCTCGCCATCTCCGATCCGTTATAGCCAGCCGGTTTTCGAGCAACGTTATATGTGCCTGAAGCCTGCTCGCAGACGGAGGGCGGCAGGAGGACACGTGCATGGATCAGCGACGTCAGGGGTGTCGGGAACCGGTCGGGATCGTTCTTCGCGCGAGTTCGGGAACGGCAGGTATGACGCGCATGATCAGGTGCATGTCACTGACCACGCCACGGGCCGGCACCGTACGCGGGCGGCGGCCATCCGCCCGCCCTGCGCCCGGATACACCTGCGGCTTCCCCGGTATCCACAGCCGCAGTGCTTACGCTCCGGCCCGGTTTCCCGTCCCGGAACGCGTGAAGGAATGCCCGGGCGTCCGTGCCTCCACGGAGCGGGGACAACATCGGACAAGGCGGTTTGCGGAACCGACGTTGGTCGTTTTCCGCCATCCCCTGCCCGAACCTGCTCGGTCCCCCGCAGTTGGCGGACGGGCTGAAGCCGACCTCACCGGCAGTGACGGGAGTCGGCCGAAGGCCCAGGATCGGGTAATGACCGGTTGTCCGTTCAGCTCACCGCCGAACTTGCGGCAGCCAACCGGCTCGCGGTCAGCGTGCGGATCGCCACGACCGTCCCGCGGCAAATCGGGTGCCCCGGCTGTCCCGTCGTCCTGCCCATCCACATGCCGACATCATTGGCCCGGTCGCGGCGAATTGTGCCGGCGCCAGGCGCCTGGGCCCCGTGCCGCCGCGGTTTCCGGTTTCACCTTCAGACGTTGTCGCGCCCGGGCAACCGGTCATCTTCATCCAGGATCGGTGTCAGCAACTGCTGCACGATCTCGGCTACGAACTCCGCACGCCCCCGCACACCGGCCTTGGAATATACCGTGGAAGCCTGCAGCCGCGTCGTGCTCTCCTTGACGTGGCGCAGGTCGGCGATTTCCGAGAAGCGGTAGCCCTTGATGATCATCCATGCCACTTCGCGCTCGGTGCGCGTCAGCTTCCATCCGTCCATCTGGGCGTCGATTCCCTCGGCGATCTCGCCGGCGAGGACCTTGTTCCTGATCTGCTCCCGGTCGAGCCTGGAGCGAAGGTCACGCAGCTCCCTCAGATCGATGACAAAGATGATCAGGACAAACAGGAAGGCAACGGCCTCGATGGCAAAATGCGCGGAAGCGAACTGGTGCAGGATGAAGGCATCGACGGCAAGGTCGTAGATCAGGAACAGCACGATCGGCAGCAACACAATCAGCCGAAACAACCTGATCCATCGCGCACTCTTCGTGCTATCCAACATACAGGCCCTTTTCGCCTCTCCGGTTTCCTCGCCCCGGGGGTCCAGGGCTCGGGAACCTGCACCAGCGGCCCGGTCCGAACCTGTCGAGCGCTCCGCCCGCATCGGCTCTTGTACACGATTCCGGCGCCTCTCGCAGAACCGGTGTCGCAGTGGCGAAGAAATCGCAGCGTGACGGCGGGCGGGCAGTTACCGATCGATCCGGGCGCCGGGCGGCTCGGCCTGAACGACAGCACGGTATCATGCGGGTTGCCGGAACCCGGCCGCACCTGCCGGAAACCGCGACACACGCCAGGTTCCTGCACCACCTGCCGGGACGCGATTCCGGGCGCATAGTGCATTTGTTATAGTTCGGCACACCTATTGCAAACAGACACTACGGGAAACGGAACGCTCTGGTATTTCTGTCCGTGAAGGACAGGATTTCCGGCAAGAGCCACGACCTTGACTTCCAGTCGCGCAGGGGTCACCCGCCGTGCAGGGCTGCGGGACGGAGTTTCCCGCCACGACAGCTCGGTGTTTCATCGGCCCGGACAAGGGAAGAGAGTCTGGTCCCACTGCCGATCGCAGGGCTCCGGCTGACCCCCGGACGGGATGGTGATGAGCTAGCCGCGGCCCTGGATTTGCCTTCGCCGGACAGCCGCAGACCTCCACCACGTCCGGCATGACCACGCAAACGGACGATGAGGAACGAAGTGACACACGAAACACCGGGCCCGGCAGTCCCGGATCGGGAGCTGACGGCCGAGCTGTCCGGAGACACGTTCAGGGTGGACCAGTATTTTCCGACGCTGATCTTTTCCGTGAAGGTTCCGGACAGCGCGCTTCTGAACGCCCGGCTCGTCGAGGCAATCTATGCCCAACGCGAGCACGACAGGACAGGAATACGCAAGTCCAACTTCCCGGAGCTGGGAGGGTGGCACAGCCATGTCAGGCTTCACAGGGACAGCAGGTTCGGGGACCTGGTTCGATACGTGGACGCGGCGTCGGACATGATGTGCGGCGAGCTCGGATATCACAGGTCCTATCGGCTGAGGATCGGCACCATGTGGTCGATCATCAATCCACCGGGTAGCCTCAACCGGGCCCATATCCATCCCGGCTGCCTCTGGAGCGGTGTCTACTACGTCCAGGCGCCCGGCAATTCGGGTTCAATCGAGTTCACGGATCCACGCACCCAGAACCTGATGAGTTCTGTCGCATACATTCCCAACGCCAGGCGACCGCGAATGTGCTGGAGAAAGGTCCAGTACAAGCCCGTGGCCGGCAGGATGCTGATCTTTCCCAGTTGGCTGTACCATGGCGTCAATCCGAACCGATCCCGGGCCAGGGGGAAGGCCGCGGACCGGATCATCGTGAGCTTCAACCTGTCGCAGAAAAAGCGGAAATAACCTCTCGCGCGAACCGTATTGCGGCAACCGTTCGAGCATCCGCACCGGAGCGGGCGCGGTGCCTGCCGCGCCCGGGATTCCGCACGGGCGTTGCACGGTCCACCGGTCAGTTTCCCCTCAATGACGCGTGATCGGAGGACAGCGGTATCGCCACTTCCGGACCACACGCGAACTGGCTTCCGCACACGGCGTCGGGCACGCGCGAGCCACGTGGAAACCGAAGCCGCCTGCCGGCACCCGGCCGGATATGCGTGGCCGGTGGGACAGGATGGTGGCCGGCTGTCCCGGCCAGGAAATGTCCCTGACCGGAAATCGGCACGTTCTGTATCATTCCGGGGCGAGGCGCTGATGCGGACCGGTCAGCCGGCGGCCCGCTCGAACGCCTCGATCGTCTTCCGGTCGACCCCGGCGTCGCGCGCTGTCGCTGCCAGGTCGGCACCGACCTCCGGTGGAAGCGGGAGGCCGTCACGGCTGCGCTGTGCCAGCGTGCGGCGCTCGGGCTCGCCCGGGACCAGGACTTCGCCCCCCGGTTCGACCGGACGAGACGACTTCACAAACGCGACGTAGGAGCGGACCTCGTCAAGGAACGGCTCGGTGCCGACCAGGGCTTCTGGCGAGAGATAGAGCGAGAACATGCCGTTGCACGACCGCCGCCGCGGCTCGTCCAGCGCACCGGCACACCCCGATCCGGTCAGCGCGCCTGCCATGACCTCCATCAGGAAATTCAGCCCCGACCCCTTGTGTTCGCCGAACGCGCGCAGTGCGCCCGGGCCGCGCGACGGGTCGGGATAGTCCCCCTCGGCCACCGGCCCGTAGAGATGCCCTGGATCGCCGGAGACCTCGCCGGCGCAGGACACCATCGCGTCCCCGGGCAGCGGCTTGCCGCCCTTCAGCGCGACCAGCGCCTTGCCCTCGGCCACCACCGACGTGGCCATGTCGAGAATGATCGGTTCCCCGTCTCCCGCCCCGGGAACTCCGGCGCAGAACGGCGAGGTACTCATCCGCCGGTCGACGCCGCCAAACGGCGCGACCAGCAGGCTGCCGCGGACATTGACCATGTGGATCGACACCAGGCCGGCTGCCGCAGCCCGCTCCGCCCAGTCGCCGATCCGCCCGAGGTGGCCGGAGTTCCTGAGCGCCGTCACCGCCACGCCATGGCGCGACGCGGCCTCGATTCCGATGTCGACCGCCTGCTCGCCCACCGACTGGCCGAACCCGTAGCGCCCGTCAATCAGCAGGACGCCCCCGTTTCCGCCGGTGACCTCGACGGTCACGTCCGGGACCAACAGCCCGTCCCGGAGCATCCGGACATAGCGCGGAACCCGCACCACGCCGTGGCTGTCGTGGCCGCGCAGGTTGGCGCCGACCAGCCTCGAGGCGATCCGGCCGGCCTCCGCGGACGAACAGCCAAGCGCGGCGAAGATCCCGGCGACCAGGGCCGCGAGCGGGCCCTGTCCGACCAGGATGGCGGGAGCACTCATGGAAGCGGAACCCCGGTCAGGCGCGCACCTCGGCGACCTGCGCCGTGACCGCCGCGGTCAGCAAACGCACATCGTTGGAAAGGGTCGCGAAATCAAACCCGGTCGCGTACATCTGCCTTATGTAGTCGGGCGACATGCAGTGCAGTCCCGCCTTGATGCCGGCGGCCTGGGCGACCTCGCGCACGTGCTGGATCGCGTCGTAGACCTTGCCCGGCTTGCGATCGAGCCCGGGCTGCTCGCCCATGGTTATGGACAGGTCGCTGGGCCCCACGTAGATCCCGGTCAGGCCGGGAGTGGCACAGATCTCGGCCACGTTGTTGACCGCCTGTTCGGTTTCCACCATCGCCATGGAGACGATCTGGGCATTGGCCTGGTTGTGGTAGTCGGCGTGGATCACGCCCGCGCGTACCGGTCCCGAGCTGCGGTAGCCATCGGGCGCATAGCGGGTCGCCCCCACGAAGGTCTCGGCATCGGCACGGGTGTTGATCATCGGACAGATGATCCCCATGGCGCCGGCGTCGAGCAGTTTCTGGATGATGCCCGGCTCGAGCCAGGGCACCCGGCACAGGATGGTGGCGCCGCTCGCCGCCATGGCCTGCATCATCGGCACCGCCGCGGTGTAGTCGACCAGGCCGTGCTGCAGGTCGATGGTGATCGAGTCGAAGTCCTGCATGGACATCAGTTCGGCGGAGAAGCTCGACGGGATGCCGAGCCAGCCGTTGAGCGCCGGTTTGCCGGCATTCCAGGTATCGCGAAGTCGGTTCTGCATGGAGAAGCTCCCGGGATCAGGTTGTGCAGTCAGGATCAGAGAACGTGGCGGTTGACGACGCAGTCCGGATCGGGCCGGCCATCGAAAACGCGAAGGACGTTGTCGACGGCCTGGGTCGACATGCGCCGCATCGACTCGACTGTCACGCCGGCGATGTGCGGGCTGAACAGCACGTTGTCGAGGCCGAACAGCGGATGGTCCGCGGGTGACGGTTCGGCGGCAAGAACGTCCAGCCCGGCCGAACGGATCTGCCCGGTGGTCAGCGCCTCGTACAGCGCCGCCTCGTCGATGATGCCGCCGCGCGCGCAGTTGACGATGACGGCGGAGGACTTCATGGCCCGGAACTGCCCGGCCCCGAACATGCCGGTGGTTTCCGGCGTCTTCATGCAGTGGATTGCGACGGCATCCATGTCGCCGAGAACAGCGGTGACGTCCGGCACCGGCGTGGCGCCGTGCGACCGGATTACCTCGTCGTCGACGTAGGGGTCGCAGGCGTAGACCCGCATGTCGAAACCGAGGGCGCGTTTCGCAACCCGGCTGCCTGTGCGCCCGAAACCGACGATCAGGAGGTTCTTGCCCGCCAGATCGAACCCCCGGACCGGATACCGGCCGGCCCAGTCGGCGGTGCGGGTGACCGGGTCGTAGTAGGCGAGCTCCTTCGCCAGGGCGAGGAGCAGCGCCATCGACTGCTCGGCGACCGAGACCATGTTGGAATGGATCGAGATGCACAGCGGGATGCGCCGTTCGTTCAGGGCGTCGAGATCGACCGAGTCGTAGCCCACTCCGTGACGGGCAACCACCAGCAGGTCGGGCGCCGCCTCGATGATGCGCCTGGTGATCCGGGCGGCACGGACCGTCATGGCATGAACGCCTGTGGCCGCGCTGGCGATATCATCCTCGTCGAGCGAGGCGCAGTGGACGACCTCGATGTCGTCGCGCGCCTCGAGCATGGCCATTCCGGCAGGGTCCAGGGACTGGATCACCAGGACCCGCTTGGTGTTGGGAAGTGCCGTCATGCGGGTGCGGTCAGTGGATCTCGGCCGAATCCGCCATGGCCTGGCGCAGGATGTCGACGTTGAAGCCCGGAGCACGCGCCGCCTCGAGGATCACGGCCTCGCGACGCGTCAGCACGTCGATGGCGCCGGGAAGCTCCCTGACGCAGGCGGCCGGCACCACCACGGCGCCGTGCCGATCGGCGTGGATGATGTCGTCTGGACGCACCGCCATTCCGAAGATGTTGACCTCGCACGCGATCGCGACCAGGTGCACCCACGCATGGCTCGGAGCGACCTTGCCGCCGAGCAGCTGGAACCCGGGGGCGCAAGCGTCTATGTCGCGGAACGACCCGTTGGTCACCACGCCGAGGCACCCGAGACCCTGGTGGATCGCGGTGTTGACCTCGCCCCAGAACGCGCCGAAACCGGGCACCGGGTCGAGGTCCTGGATAACGCTGACGGAAGGCGCCGGATCGGCGGCAATGGTCTCGTAGTACGCGGCACGCAAGTCGCGGACCTCCTCCGGCGAACCCGCCGCCGGCGTGGTCGAACGGATCATCGCGGTGCGCGCATACCCGACGATGGGAGGCAGCGCCGGATCGAAGCACTGCATGTGCTCGATGGTGAACCCCCGGGTCCGGTACTCGGCACCCAGCAGTTCGAGCCCGTTGCAGATCGTGGGCGTGTCCCACTGCTGCAGAACTTTCAGCTCCAGGGCGGTCACGGCTGTCTCGGCCATCAGTGCATTCTCCTTCCGACTGGGGCGCGCTGCACTATATACCCGGATCGCCCGGGTCCAATGACTCAAATCCGATGACGCTGGCGCACGGCTCGCCTATCGTGTGCGCCCGGGCAGCGAGCACCATCACGGAGCCATGGCATGACTGGACCATATTGTCCCGACCCGGGATCCGGATGGGAGAGATGCGAGCCCGCCGATGCCGGTTTCGATCCCGCACGCCTCGAGGCCGCGGTCGCCCATGCGTGCGAGCATGAATCCGTGCTCGACCGGGACATCCGCCGCGCGCTCGAGAACCGCGCCTTCGGCGAGCCGCCGCCGCTCGGCGACATCATCGGGCCGACGCGACCACGTGGCGCGCCACAGGGACTGGTGCTTGCCGGCGGGCGCATCATCGCCGAGTGGGGCGACACCACCAGGCCCGACATCACGTTTTCGGTCGCCAAGAGCCTGCTGTCGATCTGCGCCGGACTGCTGCACGACGAAGGGCTGATCGCGGACTTCGACGCCCCGGTCCGCGACCTGGTCGACGACGGCGGGTTCGATCCGCCACACAATCACCGCATCACCTGGCGCCACCTGCTGCAGCAGACCAGCGAGTGGGAGGGCACGCTTTGGGGCAAGCCGGACCTGGTCGATCGCAACCGTGATCTTTCGATAAGCCCGCAGGAGAACAGCGCCAAGGGCACGCACCGGGCGCTGCAGGAGCCCGGCAGCTTCTGGGAATACAACGATGTCAGGGTGAATCGGCTGGCGCTGGCGCTGTTGCGGGTCGCGGGCCGGCCGCTGCCCGAACTGTTCGCCGAGCGCATCATGGAGCCGATCGGTGCCACGGACGACTGGGAGTGGCACGGCTACGAGAACTCGTGGGTCGAGATTGCGGGGCGCAGGGTGCAATCGGTGTCCGGTGGCTCGCACTGGGGCGGCGGGGTGTTCATCGGGGCGCGGGACCAGGCACGGCTCGGCCTGCTGATGCTGCGCGGCGGCGTGTGGAACGGACGGCGCCTGCTGTCGCGCTCCTACATCGACCAGGCACTCGAGCCGTCGCCGGCGAACCCGGATTACGGGTTCCTGTGGTGGCTGAACCGGTCGGGAACCCGGTTGCCCGGGGCCGGAGCGCATGGATACTGCGCGTTCGGGTTCGGCTCCAACATCATCTGGATCCAGCCTGATGCGGACCTGGTCGCCGTGATGCGCTGGATCGAGTCCGACGCCGTCGGCGGGTTCTGTTCCCGGGTCATGGACGCGCGTTCCCGCGGCAATGGGTGAGGCGCCGCTCGACGTCCTGTGCATGGGCGAGGCGCTGGTCGAGTTCGTCCGCGTGTCCGGCGGCAACACCTGGCAGGGCGGGTTCGGCGGCGACACCTCGAACTGTGCCATCGCCGCCGCGCGCCAGGGCGCGCGGGTCGCCTACCTCACCGCGCTCGGCAGTGACCGGTTCGGCGACATGCTGCTCGAGCTGTGGCGCGCGGAGGGGATCGACGTGTCCGGCATCCGCCGGGATCCCGCGGCGCCGACCGGGATCTACTTCATCGAGCCGGCGCCGGAAGGCCGCGACTTCACCTATTACCGCGCCGGATCGGCGGCAAGCCGGCTCGCTCCGGAACACCTGCCGGAGCCGCTGATCCGACGGGCACGGATCTTCCAGACCTCGGCGATCACCCAGGCGATCAGCGAAAGCGCCTGTGACGCGGTGTTCCGCGCGGTCGCACTCGCCCGGGCACACGGAGCCAGGGTGGCCTACGACACCAACCTGCGCCTCAACCTGTGGAGCCTCGAACGCGCGCGCTCCATCATTCACGAGACCATGCGCCACGCCGACATCCTGCTGCCCAGCCTCGACGAGGCGCAGGTCCTGACGGGCCTTGACCGCCCCGAGGCCATCCTCGACCGCTACCTCGAACACGACCCGGATCTCCTCGCCCTGACCTGCGGGGCGGACGGTGCGTGGATCGCCGCCCGCGGCAGGATCGAGCACATCCCCGCGCCCCGGCTCGCGACGGTCGATACCAGCGGCGCCGGGGACACCTTCGCCGGCAGCCTGCTCGCCCGGCTTGCCGCCGGCGACGGGGAGTTCGAGGCCGCCCGCCATGCGGTGACGGCGGCAGCGCTCTCGACCACGGGCTACGGCGCGGTCGGGCCGATCCCCGATCGCGACCGCACGATGACGGTGCTCGGGTAACGGGCGGCGGTCAGGCGCCTCCTTCCTCGCGTTCGAGCACGGTCCGGGTTGCCGGGCGCCGCAGCATCCGGTCCCGGTGATCCCGCACCCCGGGGAACCGGTCGACGCTCACCCCGTCGCGCT
The DNA here is from genome assembly GCA_022822665.1 of Alphaproteobacteria bacterium. Taxonomy (GTDB): domain Bacteria; phylum Pseudomonadota; class Alphaproteobacteria; order Thalassobaculales; family Thalassobaculaceae; genus Bin52. The sequence goes on from JAJEAR010000081.1 coordinate 18,950, forward strand.
CGAGCCAGCACGTCACGGTAAACAGGTAGGGATCGGCGACGGAATAGTCCTCGCCCATCACCCAGGGTCCGCGCAGCATGGTCGCCTCGATCAGCGCGAAACACTCGGACATGTTCGCCGGAACCTTGACCGCCAGTGCCTCGATGACCTGCGGATCGTCGGACCAGCGCGCCGCCCGGCCGCGATGGGCGTGGGCGACGTGAACGGTCGAGCACAGGTAGGAGTTGAAAGCCTGCATGGAGGCGAACGCGAAGCTGTCGTCAAGCGGCGCCAGCCCGGCGTCGGGATGGCTCTGGGCGAGGAAGGCAAGGATTGCCGGGGTTTCGGTCAGGGTGCCGCGCGAGGTCACCAGGCTCGGCACCCGCGCCTTGGGATTGATCGCGCGGTAGTCCTCCCCGCGCTGCTCCGAGCGCGAGAAGTCGACCCGCACGGGCCGGTACCCGACACCCGCTTCCTCCAGCGTGATATGCGAGGCGAGCGAACACGCGCCCGGCGTATAGTAGAACGTGTACACCTGTGTCACTCCTTCGAAGACAATACACTGTCGCAGCGTCCCGACACACGCGGCACCGCCGCTGTACGCCCCCGAACCGGAACCGGATCGAGCAGCTGTTCGCCAGGTTCAGGGCGCTGCTGCGCAAGGCGGCTGCCCGCACGGCCAGCACCCTGTGGGCGGCCATCGGCTGGGTGCTCGATGGCTTCGGGTCCGACGAGTGCACCAACTGCTTCCGCCACGCCGGATATGGTTGAAGCTGAACGGCGCAGGCTCCATTTTCAACAGGTCTCGCGGCCGCTGACGCATTCTCGACAAGTCCGTGGTCATACCGTGAGAAGTCCACTATCATATGACCACTTTCATGACCAGGTGAGGGTGTCATGATCACGGTCAGTCTGGCCCAGGCGAAGGCGCGCCTCAGCGAACTCGTGAACAAGGTGGAGGCGGGTCAGGAGGTCGTCATCACGCGTCGTGGAAAGGCCGTGGCGCACTTGTCGGCCGTCATTCTGCCCAGGAAACCGCTGCCGCTGCGTGATCTTGCCCGGTTTCGCGAAACCATGCCCCGGTTGCGGCGCCCCGCCGCCGAGCTGTTGCGCGAGGTCAGGGACGAGCGCTTGTGAGATCGGCGGTCGGCCCTGATGCGGTACTTCGACACCAGCTTTCTCGTCCCGCTTGTCCTGCCGGAGGCCACCAGCGAACAGGTGGCCCGGTTCTTTGAGGTCCTGCCGGGGGAGGATCCGGCGGTCAGCCACTGGACCCGGGTCGAGTTCACCTCGCTGCTTGCTCGCGAGGTTCGAATGAACAGCCTGGACTCTGCGGCAGCACGCGAGGCGGGCTCGCGCTTTGAAGCGATGGTCGAGAGGTCCTTTGTCGTCTTTTCGCCTGACCGCGATGATTTCGACCGGGCGAGGGATTGGCTCGGTCGTTTCGATACGACTCTGAGGGCCGGGGACGCGCTGCATCTTGCCATTGCCGCGAACCGTCACGCCGAGGCGATCTACAGCCTGGACACGGCGATGATCGCGGCGGGGAGAGCACTGGGCCTTCCGGCAAGTGCGGGGATCCTCCTTCCGGGCTACGGCGACTGAATGATCGCGGGGGTGGAGACGGACGTGGCGGCGTCGGTCAGTCTCATGCCTTTCCCGACTGCCAGGGCTCGAATTCCTCCCGGTGCGGTGCCGACTTTCCTGACGGCGTCGCGCGCCGCGGCATCGGCCGCAGGGATGTGTTTCGGCGTCGTCTGCGCCTACCGCGGTGGCCTGGCGGCCTGCCGGTGACGAGGATGTTCTCGCCTCCCCCGAGCGCCAGGCTCGCATGCGCGTGGCCTTGATGGTACAGCGGAGCAGCCCGGGATCCTGTCACCCTGCCGACCGCGTTCCCTGCACCTGCACCGTCACTCCTTCCCACACCATTCCATCGTTGCGGGCTCCCGACATGCATTCCAGTGCTCCCCCATCACAGTTCGCCGCCGTGCATGCCCAGGCCGAGATCCATCACCAGTACCTGATCGGGCTGCAGCTGATGATCGCCACCAGGGAAGGCCCGGGGGTCGTCGGCGAGTGGATGTTCCGGCTGTTCCGCCGCAAGCACGAGGAGAGCTTCCTTTCCGGCCTCGTCAAGCTGGGACTCGACGGGTTGCCGCACGCCGTCGCCTGCGCCCGCTACCACGTGCTGTCGAACGGGATCGGCGGGGTCGGGGTCGACTACATGGAGGAATCCGACACCAGGGCCTGGGTGCGGTTCCGGTACCCGCGCTGGATGTATGACGGGCCCGCGCTGTGCGGCGTTCCGATCGAGGCCAGCCGCGGATTCCTGCGCGGGTGGTATGCGCAGAACGGCGTGACACTGGGCAATCCGCGGCTGGGGTTTGTCTGCGTCTCGGAGGACATGAGCGGCCAGTTCGGCCTCTGCGGCTACTTCCGGGAAGCGGATCGCCCGCTCGGCGAGGACGAACGGCTGGTGTTTGCCCCGCACGAACGCCCGCCGGCCTGGGACCCGGACCGGCAGCCCCGGCTTGCCGCCGGGGAATGGAGCGAGGAACGGCTGGCCCGCGCCGGCAGGAACTATGCCATGGGCTACATCCGCACCGGTATCACGGAACTTGCATCGGTGATCGGCAGCGAGCGCACACGCGAACACGCTGGCCTCGCCGCCCGGCTCATCGGGCTTCAGCACTACAGCCGCATGGCGGACCGCGTCGGAGGGTTCGACGGCGAGCCGGCCGATGCGGCACGGTTCCTGGCCCGGATGTTCCGCGGCATGGGCGACGAGGTCACGGTGACCAACAACGCCGACGGGACGGTCTCGCTCGACCACGGCGGCCTGCGGATCCTGCGCGGCCTCGCCGGGCCCGAACGGGACACCCTGCTTGCCTGCTGGATCGAGCTGTGGCGCGGAGCGATCGCCTCCTACCGCTGCTTCATGACCCTTGATGTCCGTGACGGCGGCGACAGGCTGACCTGGGCGCTGCGGGCCGAATAGGCCGATTCAGCGCGGTTGCACCGCCTCGGTCGGGCCCAGTACCGCCTGGCGGAACCGGGTCTTGAGGTAGGTCCCGTCGCGCGGTGGCAACACCGGCTTCGGCTTGCCCGCCCTGACCTTGACCGCCGCGAACAGCGGCATCCGGCCGCCGTCGAGCATGTCGATCAAGCCTGAGAGCCCGTCGTCATCCCTCACCAAGGCGGTCACCGGAATCCCGGCACCCGCGGCCATCGCCGCCAGGTCGGTCCCGTGGAAGGTATGGGTCGGCTGCATGCCGGTTTCACCGTAGTGCTCGTTGTCGAGCACGATGATGGCGAGGTTCTCCGGGCGCTGCACCGCCACCGTCGCCAGCGAGCCGATCCCCATCAGCGCGTCACCGTCGCCGGTAAGAACCCAGACCTTCCGGTCCGGCCGGGCCAGTGCACAGCCAAGACCGGTCATCACCGCGCAGCCCATTCCGCCCCACAGGTAGAAGTTCTCGGGCCGGTGATCGCTGGCGGCGGCATCCCAGCCCGGCGAGCCGAGGCCGGTGATGAGCAGCGCATCGCCGCGCGCCTGCATCAGCCGCGAGACCACCTCGTCGCGTTCGAGCTCAGGCCCCGACATGGCGTGTCTCCTCGGCCACGTCGGCGATGAAGGACTTGGCTCCGATCAGGCGCTGTCCGATCAGTACCGCGACGGCCGCGTTCGAAAGGAACGCCATCTTGAGCCCGGCCTCGATCGCGTCGGCCGCCTCGCGGTCGCTCTCGACCTCGAACACCCGCACGCCAAGGCTCTGCAGCACCGGGGTGACGGCCTGGCCCATCGGGATCTGCCACGGGTTCGACTCGCCGTACTGGCCACGCATGGTCACGACGAGGAACAGCGGCATCTGGCACGCGGTTATGATCGACCCGATCGCGTTGACGGTATTGCCCACGCCCGAGCTCTGCATCAGCAGCGCCGCCTTCTCGCCCCCGAGCCAGGCGCCGGCAGCAAGCCCAACACCCTCTTCCTCCGAGGTCAGCAGCACCGTGCGGATGTCATTGTCGCCCTCGCACGCGGTGATCAGATCCGACAGTCCGGCATCGGGCACGTACCCGACCTGCCTGACCCCGTGCGACCTGAACAGACCGTGGGCTTCGCGGGCCCAGCCTTCGACCATTCTCGTCTTCCCGTTATCCTGTCGATCCGGCACGCGCCCTACCGCGGCAGGTCGGTCGCACCCATCAGGTACTCGTCGATCGCCCGGGCGCACTGGCGGCCTTCGCGGATCGCCCAGACCACCAGCGACTGGCCGCGCCGCATGTCTCCGGCCGCAAACACCTTGTCGATCGAGGTACGATAGCTGTCGGTATCGGCAGCGACGGTGCCGACAGGCTGGCGCGTCACGCCGAGACTGTCCAGCAGCCCCTCGTGCACCGGGTGGACGAACCCCATGGCCAGCAGCACGAGGTCGGTCTCGAGCGTGAACTCCGAGCCGGCGCGCTCCGACATCTGCAACCGCCCGTCGGGCCCTGGCTGCCACTCGAGGCGAACACCGTTCAGCCCCGAGACCCGCCCCTCGGCATCGGCGGAAAAGCTCCGGGTCAGGACCGACCAGTCCCGGTCGCATCCCTCCTGGTGCGAGCTCGATGTCCTGAGCTTCATCGGCCAGTCCGGCCAGGTCAGCGCCTTGTTCTCGCGTTCGGGAGGCCGCGGCAACAGCTCGAGTTGAGTGACCGACAGCGCACCCTGGCGGATCGAGGTCCCGACACAGTCCGATCCGGTATCGCCGCCCCCGATCACGACCACGTGCCGGTCGGTGGCGAGAATCGAACGGTCCAGGGGCACCGAGACGCCGGCCACCCGGTCATTCTGCTGCGAGAGGAACTGCATGGCGAAGTGGATGCCGTCGAACTCCCGTCCCGGGACCGGCAGGTCCCGGGGCTGTTCGGAGCCGCCGCACAGCGCCACCGCGTCGTGGGAGGCGAGCACCTGCGCAACCGGGATCGTGGTGCCGACATGGCAGTTCGGGTGAAACTCGACGCCCTCGGCCCGCATCTGGGCCATGCGGCGGTCGATCAGGTGCTTTTCCATCTTGAAGTCGGGAATGCCGATCCTGAGCAGGCCGCCGATACGCTGGTTCTTCTCGTAGACCACCACCCTGTGTCCGGCACGGGCGAGCTGCTGGGCGCAGGCGAGGCCGGCCGGTCCCGACCCGATGACGGCGACCGAGCGGTCGGTCGGCGCGCGGCTCGGCTGCGGGCTGATCCAGCCCTCCTGCCAGCCCCGGTCAACCAGGGCGCACTCGATGGTCTTGATGGTGACCGGAACGTCGGTGATGTTGAGCGTGCAGGCCTCCTCGCAGGGCGCGGGGCAGACCCGGCCGGTGAACTCGGGGAAGTTGTTGGTCGAGTGCAGCAGGTCCAGCCCCTCGCGCCACTTGTCCCGGTAGACCAGGTCGTTCCACTCCGGGATGATGTTGTTGACCGGGCAGCCCTGGTGACAATAGGGGATGCCGCAGTCCATGCAGCGGGCGCCCTGCTGCGAGACCTCGGCGCGCGGCAGGTCCTCGACGAATTCCCGGTAGTGAAGGATCCGCTCCTCGACCGGACGATAGCTGCGGTCGGACCGCTCGATCTCCAGGAAACCTGTCGGCTTGCCCATCCGGCTACTCTCCGACCTGGACCGTTGCGGCCGACCGGTCTTCGGACCCGGTGGTAAAGACGGGCTTCCTCATCTCGAGCAGGACGCGCCGATACTCGAACGGCATCACCTTGACGAAGCGCGACAGGGTTGCGTCCCAGTCGGCAAGCATGGCCCGGGCCCGCTCCGACCCGGTGTAGCGGGCATGCCGCTCGATCAGGCAGCGCAGCCGCTGCTCGTCGAAGCGCATGTGATCCGACATCAGCTCTTCCTCGCCCGGAGCGACCCCGTCGTCGTTCGCGGGATCCCGGACAACCTGCTGCAGATCCACCATGCTGCGGTTGCACAGCGCGGCAAAGCTGCCGTCCTCGTCATGCACGTACGCCACGCCGCCGGACATTCCGGCTGCAAAGTTCCGGCCGATGCGTCCGAGCACGACCACCACGCCTCCGGTCATGTATTCGCAGCCGTGGTCACCGCATCCCTCGACCACGGCCAGCGCACCGGAATTGCGCACCGCGAACCGTTCTCCGGCAACACCGCGCAGGTAGCATTCCCCGGCAATGGCGCCGTAGAGCACCGTGTTGCCGACGATGATGTTCTCTTCCGGCACCAGCGGGCTGTCGGGTGACGGGTAGATGCTGAGCCGTCCGCCCGAGAGCCCCTTGCCGACGTAGTCGTTGGCATCGCCCACGAGTTCGAGCGATACCCCGCGCGCAAGCCAGGCGCCGAAGCTCTGGCCGGCGTTGCCGGTCAGGCGGACGTGTATGGTGTCGTCGGGAAGCCCGGCGTGACCGTACCGCCCGGCCACCTGGCCCGACAGCATGGCGCCGACCGTGCGGTTGATGTTGCGGATCGGCATCTCGATGCGAACCGGCCGCTTGTTGTCGAGCGCGTCGCGGGCCTGTTCGATCAGCTGCAGGTCGAGCGCCTGGCCTAGGCGGTGATCCTGGGTCTCGCAGTTGTAGACCGCCACACCGTCCGGCACGTCGAGCGGCACGACCAGGCGGGACAGGTCGATGCCATGCGCCTTCCAGTGATCGACGGCGCGGCGCATGTCCAGCAGGTCGCGGCGCCCGATCATCTCGTTGATGGTCCGGAACCCGAGACCGGCCATGATCTGCCTCACCTCCGTCGCGATGAAGGTGAAGAAATTGATCACGTGTTCCGGCTCCCCGGTGAACCGCTTGCGCAGCTCCGGATCCTGGGTCGCGACACCGACAGGGCAGGTGTTCAGGTGACACTTGCGCATCATGATGCAGCCCTGGGAAATCAGTGCCGCGGTCGCGAACCCGAACTCGTCGGCGCCGAGCAGCGCCCCGATCACGACGTCACGCCCGGTCCGCAGGCCGCCGTCCACCTGCACCGCGATCCGGCCGCGCAGGCCGTTCATGACCAGCGTCTGGTGGGTCTCCGCCAGCCCGAGTTCCCACGGGCCGCCGGCGTTGAGCACCGAGGTGATCGGGCTGGCGCCGGTGCCGCCGTCATGGCCGGAGATCGTGACGTGGTCTGCATAGGCCTTGCTGACTCCGGCGGCCACGGTTCCCACCCCGACCTCGGAAACCAGCTTGACCGAGATCCGCGCCTCCGGATTGACGTTCTTCAGGTCGTGGATCAGCTGTGCCAGGTCCTCGATCGAGTAGATGTCGTGATGCGGCGGCGGCGAGATCAGCCCGACGCCGGGCGTCGAGTGACGGACCCGCGCGATCCAGCGGTCCACCTTGTGGCCGGGAAGCTGTCCGCCCTCGCCAGGCTTCGCACCCTGCGCCATCTTGATCTGGATGTCGTCGGAATTGACCAGGTACTCCGTGGTCACCCCGAACCGCCCGGACGCGATCTGCTTGATGCGCGAGCGCATCGAATCACCGTTCTGCAACGGCGTGTAGCGCTCCGCTTCCTCGCCACCCTCTCCGGTGTTCGAGCGCCCGCCGATCCGGTTCATCGCGATGGCAAGGGTGGTGTGAGCCTCCCAGGAAATCGAGCCGAAGGACATCGCGCCGGTGGCGAACCGCTTCATGATCTCCGAAACGGGCTCGACCTCGTCAATCGGCACCGGCTCGCCCGCCGGCTTCAGATTGAACAGTCCGCGCAGGTTTTTCAGCTTGCCGGTCTGGTCGTTGACCCTGGCGGTGTAGGCCTGGAACCCGTCGAAGTCCCCGGCGCGGACGGCGTGCTGGAGCGCCCCGATGGTCTCCGGCGTCCAGACATGTTCCTCGCCGCGCAGGCGGAAGGACAGGTCGCCGCCGACATCGAGTGAACTGCGGTAGATCGGTGCGTCGCCGTAGGCAAGGGCGTGGCGCCGTTCGGTTTCGGCGGCGATCTCGTCGAGCCCGACACCCTCCACGCGCGTCGCCGTCCCGGTGAAATAGGCCTCGACGAACTCGCTGGACAGACCGACCGCATCGAAGATCTGGGCACCGCAGTAGGACTGGTAGGTGGAAATCCCCATCTTCGACATGACCTTGAGCATGCCCTTGTTGATGGCTTTCACGTAGTTGACGTGGGCCTTCTCCTCGCTGATGGCGTCGCGGCGCTCGGCGACCAGGGTGCTCAGGGTGTCGAAGGCAAGATAGGGATTGATCGCCTCCGCCCCGTAGCCCCCGAGCAGGCAGAAGTCGTGGACCCGGCGCGCCTCGCCGGTCTCGATCACCAGCCCGACGCAGGTTCTCAGGCCCTTGCGGATCAGGTGGTGGTGCACCGCGCCGGTGGCAAGCAGCGCCGGGATGGCCGCGTTGGCCGCGCTGACCCGCCGGTCGGACAGGATCAGGATGTTGTAGCCGCGCTGCTCGATGACGGTCTCGGCCCGGTCCTGGATCGCCGTCAGCGCCTGTTCCATGGTCATCGCGCCGGGACCCTGGACGGGGTAGCAGATATCCAGCGTATAGGTCCGGAAGGCGCCGTTCTTGACATGATTCTCGATCTGCCTGACCCGCTCGAGATCGGTATTGGTCAGGATCGGCTGCTCGACCTCGAGCCGCATCTGCGAGCCGCCTGACTCGTGATCGAGCAGGTTGGGCCGCGGTCCGATGAAGCTGACGAGCGACATCACCAGCTGTTCCCGGATCGAGTCGATCGGGGGATTGGTCACCTGGGCGAAGTTCTGGAAGAAGTAGTCGGAGAGCAACCGCGGCCGGTCCGAGAGCGCGGCAAGCGGGATGTCGCGCCCCATCGATCCCACCGGGTCATCGGCGAGCTCTGCCATGGGTTCGAGGAAGAACCTGATGTCCTCCCGGGTATAGCCGAAGGCCTGCTGACGATCGAGCAGGGTATCCGGATCCGGCGGCATCGGGCCGATTTCCGACGGCAGGCTCGAGAGATGCAGCTGCGTGCGGTCAAGCCACTCCTGGTACGGCCGCGCGCCGGCGAGTTCGGCCTTCAGTTCCTCGTCGGAGATGATCCGGTGCTGCTCGAGGTCGACAAGCAGCATCCTCCCGGGCTGCAGCCGCCACTTCTTCACGATCCGGCTTTCCGGGACGGGCAGGACGCCGACCTCCGACGCCATGATGACCATGTCGTCATCGGTCACGATGTAGCGCGCGGGGCGCAGGCCGTTGCGGTCAAGCGTCGCCGCGATCTGCCGGCCGTCGCTGAAGGCCATGGCGGCCGGACCGTCCCACGGTTCCATGAGCGCGGAGTAGTACTCGTAGAACGCCCTGCGCTGCGGGCTCATCAGGTGATTGTCCTGCCACGCCTCCGGGATCATCAGCATCATGGCGTGGGCAAGCGAGTACCCGCCCATGACAAGCAGTTCGAGCGCGTTGTCGAAGGTTGAGGAGTCGGACGGACTGTCACCGATCAGCGGCCACAGCTTTTCGAGGTCGTCGCCGAGCACGGTGGAGCTCATGGAGTGCCGGCGCGCGTTCATCCAGTTGATGTTGCCGCGTACCGTGTTGATCTCGCCGTTGTGGCACAGGAACCGGAACGGGTGTGCGAGCCGCCACGACGGGAAGGTGTTGGTGGAGAAGCGCTGGTGAAACAGCGCCATCGCCGTGGCGAAGTCGGGGTCGAGGAAGTCCAGGTAGAACCTGGCAAGGTTGGGCGCGAGCAGCATGCCCTTGAAGACGATGGTCCGCGACGACATCGACACGATGTAGAAGTCCTCGAACGCCTTCAGGTTCTGGTCCCACAGGGCGTGGTGCGCCTGCTTGCGCAGCACGTAGAGCTTGCGTTCGAACGCGTCGGTATCCGGCGTATCCGGACCGCGCTGGATGAACACCTGGCGGATGTCGGGCTCCCTGCCCCGCACGGAGTGGCCGAGCACGCTGTTGTCGACCGGCACCTGGCGCCAGCCGATCAGGATCTGGCCCTCGCGGCGGATGGAGGTCTCGATCGCCTGGATCGCCATGTCGCGCCGCGTCGGATCACGCGGCAGGAAAACCATGCCGACGGCGTAGTCTCCCAACGCAGGCAGCGTCAGTCCCCGTTCGGCCATGGTCCGGCGCAGGAACCTGTCGGGCAGCTGGATCAGGATCCCGGCGCCGTCGCCGGCAAGGGGATCCGCTCCGACAGCGCCGCGATGATCGAGATTGTGCACGATCTCGAGAGCCTTGTGGACCAGGTCGTGGCGGGGCTCGTTGCGGATGTTGGCGATGAACCCGAACCCGCAGGAATCATGTTCCTTCGTGGGATCGTACATCCCCTGCGCCGGCGGAAGCCCGTACCCTGAATGGCCGATCCCCTGGCTCATCGTGCAACTCCCATTCCCCCCGACCGGGGTCCGGTCCGCCTGCAATCAACAATGTGGAGATTGCGTGTGGCTGAGGACACACGAAAACGCCGGATCCGCGGTTCCGCCACGACCCGGTGTGTTTCCTCAATGGGCCACTATACACGCCCGCATGCCGCCTGTCTTGCATGGAAGCCCCGGACGTCCGCACCACCGCGACGGACACGTTCCGGCAGTCCGGCGCACTCCATGCAGGTCACGGCCGGACTCACAGGGTTCACGAAGACCGATTGCCGACCGTTCGGGAGCACTTCCCGGGTGTTTTCCGCGGAGAGACCGGGGAAAGCAGCGATCCGTTCTCGAGCTTCGGAAAGCGGAGGCTCCCCGCCGCCGGCAAACGCCTCAAGCGCCGGAAGCATCAGCGACTGTCATCAGTGACCGGCATCGGCTGTCGCACCGGTTGCCGCCGTCCGCCGGGGCATCACGCATTTCGCGATCTCGTTGCCCGCCGCGATCTCCGCCTGGCGAAGCTCCCAGGTCTTCTGCAGGTTCATCCAGAGCTCGGGCGTCGTCCCGAAGTACCGTGCCAGACGCAGCGCCGTGTCCGCGCTCAGCCCCCGCTGGCCGTTCAGGATCCTCGTCATTCGTTTCGCCGGCACTCCCAGCGCCCTCGACAACGCATTGGCTGGCAGCCCGAGCTCGTCGAGCTCGTCGCGCAGGACTTCTCCGGGGTGCACCGGCCTCATTCCGTTCCTTGCGCTCATGTCAGGCTCCCCTCGGTGGTCGTCTACATTCTCCACGTCACATGGCCCGTCGTCGGCCCACCGGAAGCAGACGCACCATTATTGTGCGTTGATCCGAATGCCGTGCGGACCGGTGCGGTCGCCCCGCAGCGCCTCCAGCCGGTTGCCCGGCAATGCAGCAATCCGGCTGTCACTTGCCAGTAGCCGCTCAATCGAACGGTGTGGGGCTCGGCAAATCGTCTCCGGGTGCCGGACCGTCAATCACCCGGCGCACCCGGTCCCGGAACGACGCGATTGCCTCGGCGAGTTCCGACCGGCCCTTGAGCACGGCCTCGGCCGCAGACTGCGCCGGATGGCCGTCGTCCGGCCTGGGTGTCACCGGTTTGCTCATGAGATCGGGCCACGCAACCATGTAAAAGGCCGCGGCCCGGGCCGGCTCGTGAATCTGCGCGGCCATGGCATCGTTCCGTTTTTCGATCTCGGAGGCCCAGAGAGCGAGCGTTGCGGCAAGACGCTCGACGCCCGCATCCGCCTCCGGCTTCGCCGGGGGCCGAAACCGGTACATCGCCGTATGGTGTGCACGGCTGTCACCGTTCAGAGCCGCCATCTGCTGCGCCAGCGCGCGCTCGTCGGGCCGTTGCGCAACGAAGGCGGCGGCGAGGCCAGCAATGTCATGGCTGCGGTCGGCCGGAACGCCACGCCGCTCGATTGCTGCCTTGACCAGGAGCTCTGCCGCGTTGGCGGTGATCTCGAGCAAATCGGCGCAGTGCGTGCCACTGACACTTGATTTATTCCGCAACGAGCGCAACTTCCGCGCTCGCCGCCTGGAAACGGCCCAAGTTGCCGTAGAGCGCGCGCAGCATGATGCCACGTGCGCCGTTCATGTCCCGGTCGACGACGATGCTGCCGTCCGAGACGGT